>NZ_JBIRVJ010000005.1:0-647972 GCF_044386705.1 Streptomyces sp. NPDC020422
GGGGGACCCTGTGGGAGAGTAGGACGCCGCCGAACAATCATTGTGGGAAAGCCCCGCACCTCTGGTGCGGGGCTTTTCTGCGTTTACAGGCTTTTGCGGGACATTGCATGATGTGGTCATGCCTCTGACAGAGACCCTTGCCCGCGTCGATGCGGACCTTGCCGCCGGCCGGGTCCCCCTCGCGCGTCAGCGTCTGCGCGGGCTGGTGTCGTCCTTCCCGTACGACCTGACCGTCCGACGGCGGCTGGCCGAGGTCTACCGGCTCTACGGCGACTCCGTCGAGGCCGGTCGCTGGATGTACCTCGAAGAGGACCGGGACGCCCAGGAGACCGCCGCTTTCGAGGTGCAGTACGGGTCTCCCGCGTGGCGGATGAAGGCGCTGGGCTGGCGGGGGCCCGAGGGCTTGGCCGGCAGTGCGTTCGCCGAGGGGCAGCTGGCCGCGGTGCGGGCCGCCTGTGCCGAGGAGCTGGGGCACCCGGTGGACTGGGACGATCCCGAGTCCTACCGGGACGGTCTGGAGCCGCCGTACGAAGGACCGCCCGTCGAACCGTGGACGGTCGGAGGGGTGTTGGCGGGGCTCGGGTGCGGGGTGGCGGGTCTCGCGTTCCTCGCGGTGTGGGTGGTCGGGGTCTTCGCCCTTTTCGAGGGGTAGCGGATCAGGACGGCTTCACCAGGCCCGTGTCGTAGGCCAGGATCACCGCCTGGACGCGGTCGCGGGAGTTCGTCTTGGCCAGGACGCGGGTCACGTGGGTCTTCACGGTGGATTCGGCCAGGTGCAGGCGGGCCGCGATCTCCGTGTTCGTCCAGCCCTGGGCGATGACCGTCAAGATCTCGCGTTCGCGGGCGGTCAGGGTCGAAAGGCGAGAGTCCTCGTCGGGCCGGCGGGGTGCGGACTTCGGGCTCGGCAGGTGGTGGACGTAGGCGTCCAGGAGGCGGCGGGTCAGGGACGGGGCCACGACCGCGTCGCCGCTCGCCACCGCGCGGATCCCGGCGAGGAGTTCCTCGGGCTGGGCGTCCTTCACCAGGAAGCCGCTCGCGCCGGCGCGCAGGCCCTCGTACGCGTACTCGTCCTGGTCGAAGGTGGTCACGATCAGGACGCGGGTGCGGGCCCCGGCGGCGATGATGCGGCGGGTGGCCTCGATGCCGTCCAGGCCCGGCATGCGGATGTCCATCAGGACCACGTCGGGGTGGTGCCGGTCCACGAGGCGGACGGCCTCGGAGCCGTTGGCGGCCTCGTCGACGACGGTCATGTCGTCCTGGCTCTCCAGGAGCATGCGGAAGCCGAAGCGCTGCATGGCCTGGTCGTCCGCGATGAGAACGGTCGTCACGAGGGGGAGTCCTCCCGGGGGATGCGGAGTCGTACGCGCCAGCCGCCGCCGTTCGGCGGCGGGCCGCATTCGAGTGTGCCGTCGTAGAGGGCCGCGCGCTCGCGCATTCCGGTCAGGCCCTGGCCCTGGCCGGGGGTGGCCGGGACGGTGCCCGTGTCCGTCACCGTGGTCACCACCGCGTCTTCCGTGACCGACAGCGTGACCGTCGCCGTCGCTTCCTCGCCCGCGTGCTTCAGCGTGTTCGTCAGGGCCTCCTGTACGACGCGGTAGACCGTCAGCTGGGCGCCCGTGGAGAGGGCGTGGGCCGCGGGAGCCAGTTCGGTGTGGACCGGGAGGCCTGCTTCGCGTACTCCTGCGATCAGGGGCTCCAGGTCCGCCAGGGTCGGCTGGGGGTCGCGTACCGCGGGATCGGACTCCTCGCGGAGGACGCCCAGGAGGCGGCGCAGGTCGGACAGGGCCGTGCGGCTCGTGGTGCCGATGGCGTCGAGGGCCTGGGCGGCGCGCGCGGGGTTCTTGGCGGCCGCGTACCGGCCGCCGTCGGCCAGACCCGTGATGACCGCGAGGTTGTGGCCGATGATGTCGTGCATCTCCCGGGCGATCCGGGCGCGTTCCGCCGTCGCCGCGAGGCGGACCGCCCGCTCGCGTTCGTCCCTCCGGGAGCGGACGGTGATGCCCAGCAGGGCGACCAGGGCGTATGCCAGGAGGGTGGGGACGATGTGCTGGTCCCAGGAGCCGCGGGGGAAGCGGACCGCGCCCACGACCAGCGGGGGCACGAGCAGGGCGGCGGCGCGGAGCAGGGTGCCGGCCGGGCGGCCCAGCGCGAGGTGGAACAGCGGGAGGGCCTGGAGGTAGGCGGCCTGGAGGAACGCTCCCGAGGCCGCGCTGACCAGGGCCGCGGCGGCCATCACGGTGAGGGCGGCCAGGGGGTTGCTGCGGCGCCAGTAGAGGGGGACGGCCAGGGCCAGGGTCGTGGCGGCCACGAGCCAGGCCGGGAGGGTCGGGTCGGCGGCGGTGTTGCGCCAGCCGCCCGACGCGTCCACCAGCGCGGCGAAGGTCCAGAACAGGGTCAGCGTCGAGTCCCAGGCCCTGGGCCGGGCCGTGTCGAAGGCCCGTACCCGGGACGTCAGGCGGTGCAGGGCGCCGCTCAGGTCCGTGGTCACCGGGCCATCCTCATACGTCGCGGCGGCGCAGCGACAGTGCGGGCACGGCGAGTGCGGCGCCCGCCCACAGCAGCAGGGCGAGGAGCGCGGCGCCGGGTGTCGCCGCGCCGGGGAGCGGGGTGGCGGTGCCGAGGGCGCCGGCCGCCTGGGTGGGGAAGTAGCGGACGGCGGTGTCGACCCACGCGTACGGGAGCATCCCGATGACCTCCGGGAGGATCATCACGCCGCCGATGAACGCGCCCAGCGCGCCCGGTACCGAGCGCAGCGCCGCGCCCAGGCCGAGGGCGACGAGGCCGAGGAGGGTGACGCCGGCGGCGTTTCCGGCGAGGGCGGCGAGGACGCCGTCGTCGGTGAGGGAGGCCGCCTGGTCGGTGTCGCCGAGGAAGACCTGGGCGAGTGCGAAGGTCGCCACGGCGGTGGTGAGGGAGACGGTGAAGACGGTCGTGGTGAAGACCGCCGCCTTCGCCCACAGGACGGGCAGCCGGCGCGGGACGGCGGTGAGCGTGGCGCGGATCAGGCCGGTGGCGTACTCGCCCGCGGTGAGGAGGATGCCGAGGACGGCGAGGGCGACGGCGGCGAGCTGCGAGCCGTAGAGGGTGAGCAGGACGGTGTCGACGTCGGAGTCTCCGCCGCCGGAGGTGTAGGTGGCGCCCATCAGGATGCCGACGCCGAGGACGAGGGCGACGGCGGTGAGGAGGGTCGCCCAGGTGGAGCGGACCGTCCACAGCTTGTGCCATTCCGAACGGACGACGCGGGCGGGGGTGATCACGCGGCTGCTCCCTGGTATTCGACGGAGTCGTGGGTGAGGTCCATGAACGCCTGCTCCAGGGAGGCGCTCTGCGGGGTGAGTTCGTGCAGCGGTACGCCGTGGGTGGCGGCGGCGCGGCCGATGTCGGGGGCGTCGAGGCCGGTGACGTGGAGGGTGTCGGGGCCTTCGGTGGTGATGCGGGCGGCGCCGGGGAGGAGGCCGCGCAGGCGGTCGGCGTCGGGGGTGACGACCTTGACGGTGGTGCCGCCGGCCTGCTGGACGAGTTCGGCGACGGTGGTGTCGGCGAGGAGCCGGCCCTTGCCGATGATGATCAGGTGGTCGGCGGTCAGGGCCATCTCGCTCATCAGGTGGGAGGAGACCAGGACGGTGCGGCCTTCGGCGGCGAGGGACCTGAGGAGGGTGCGGATCCAGCGGACGCCCTCGGGGTCGAGGCCGTTGACGGGTTCGTCGAGGATGACGGCGGCCGGGTCGCCGAGGAGGGCGGCGGCGATGCCGAGGCGCTGGCCCATGCCGAGGGAGAAGCCCTTCACCGGGCGGTCGGCGACCTCGGTGAGACCGGTGAGGCCGAGGACGTGGGTGACGCGGGAGCGCGGGATGCCGTGGGTGAGGGCGAGGGCCGTGAGGTGGTGGCGGGCCGAGCGGCCCGGGTGGAGGGAGCGGGCTTCGAGGAGGGCGCCGGCCTGGGTGAGCGGCGCGGGGTGTTCGGCGTAGGGGCGGCCGGCGATGGTGGCGCGGCCGCGGGTGGGGGCGTCGAGACCGAGGAGCATGCGCAGGGTGGTGGACTTTCCGGCGCCGTTGGGTCCGAGGAAGCCGGTGACGGTGCCGGGGCGGACGGTGAAGGAGAGGTCCTCGACGACTGTGCGGGTGCCGTAGCGCTTGGTGAGTTCTTCCGCTCGGATCATGTCCTCGACGGTAGGGAGCGGGGGCCGGCGGGGCGTCGGACCGGGGGTGGGGGTGCGGGGGGCGGTGTCGTACCCCGGTACGACGCGGGGGCGGATACGACGTGGGGAAGGGTGCGGCATCGGGGAGGGTCTGCGCCGGGGTGGGTGCGGCATCGGGGAGGGTCTGCGCCGGGGTGGGTGCGGCATCGGGGAGGGTCTGCGCCGGGGTGGGTGCGGCATCGGGGTGGGTGCGGCGCCGGGGCGGTGTGGCCTTGGACAAAAAGCCTTGTCAGCGGCGGGGCCCGGTCGCGAGGATCTTCGGCATGGACTATTCGATACGTGTGATCCGCGCCGACGAGTGGGAGCAGGTCCGTGAGCTGCGGCTCGCCGCCCTGCGGGACCCGGTGGCCGCCATCGCCTTCCTCGAGACGTACGAGGACGCCCTCGGCCGGCCCGACTCGTTCTGGCAGGACCGCGCGCGGGGTGGTTCGGACAGCGGGCCGGGGGTGGTGCGGCAGTTCGTGGCCGAGACGGCGGACGGGCGCTGGGCCGGGACGGTGACGGTCCTGGTGGAGCGGCCGACGGACGAGGTGCGGTTCGGTGAGGCGGCGAAGGTCGACCAGACGCACCTCGTGGGGGTGTACGTGCGGCCCGAGGCGCGTGGGGCCGGTGTGATCGACGCGTTGTTCCGGGCGGCGGTGGAGTGGTCCTGGACGCTGCCGGAGCCGGCGATCGCGCGGGTGCGGCTGTACGTCCACGAGGACAATGCGCGGGCCGCAGCCTTCTACCGCCGGTTCGGTTTCGTGGCGACGGGGACGACGGTGCCGATGCCGGGGGACAGCGGGAAGCGC
The DNA here is from genome assembly GCF_044386705.1 of Streptomyces sp. NPDC020422. Lineage (NCBI taxonomy): Bacteria > Bacillati > Actinomycetota > Actinomycetes > Kitasatosporales > Streptomycetaceae > Streptomyces > Streptomyces sp. NPDC020422. The sequence continues at coordinate 4,990 of NZ_JBIRVJ010000005.1, forward strand.
GAGCTGGAGTACGAGCTCCCGCGCCCCTGAGGGGCGTTGGCGGCGCCCGTACGGGTCTTCCCGGGGAGCCAGGGCCGGTTCAGGCGGTCGGGAGGGGTTCGGGCCAGCGGGCTCGTGCCTGTTCCCGGGAGCGCATCAGGGCGAGGGTCGGCAGGCCCTGGGCGGCGCCGTCGGCGAGCAGTTCGGGCAGGCGGGGGAGCGGGGCGACGGCGGCCACGTCGTCGAGGACCAGGGTCATTGGTGGGTCGAGCCGACCGTCGGATGACCGTGCGGCCATGCGGCGGCCGTGCTCGACCACGCTTGCGGCGAGGGCGGTGAGCAGGGGCATCGCGCCCGGGTGGGTGCGCGGGTCCTCGATGGGTTCACCCACCACGTAGAGGGTGCCCTGTTCGTCGACGAATGATGCGAGCGTGAGCGAGTCCGTTCGATTCGGGGTGCAGGCCTCTCTGATGTGGATCGAGGAGAGCGCCGAAAGGGATCGGGCCGTCAGTTCCTGCGCGGCGCGGCGGCGTTCGGGGTGTGCGGTGAGCGCCGATTCGAGGAGGCCGGCCTGACCGGAGGCCGCCTTGGGGTTGGTGCGCAGGATCTGGACGGGGGTGTGGGCGTCGGCGCCCTGGGACCAGCGGTGGACCTGCTTGAAGGGGCGCCCGTCGACGGCGGCGGCGTGCAGCCAGCAGCGCAGGAGCGTTTCCGCCGTGTCGGCCAGGGCCGCGTCCAGACGGGACTGGGGGCGTACGGGGGCGAGGAGGGCGGCCGCGCGTTCCTGGGCGACCGCGGGGTCCTCGCAGCCCTCGGTCGGGCTCCAGTGGAGCCGGGCGGGGGTGTCGCAGAGGTGGCCGGGGTCGTAGACGAGGACCGGGCCGAGCTTGCCGCGGGCGTCCTTGGTCTCGGACCACAGGGCGGGGTCGGAGGTGACGACCAGGACGGCGCCCTCGGCGTCCCGTACGGCCGCGGCGGCGGTGGGGCGGCGGCCGGGGGCGGGGGCGTAGACGACTCGGGGGGTGGGCGGGGGGATCGGGGCCGGGTTCGGGGCCGGGGTCAGGGCCGGGCTCGGGACTGCCGCGGGGGACGGGAGGGCCGTCTCCGTTTCGGGCGTGGCCGCGTCGCGTACGGCGGGGACGGGGGCTGGGGCTGGGGGCTCCGGAACCCGGAGCTGGTCCGGCTCGTGGGCCGGGGCGGGCAGCGTCCGTGCCTGCTGCGCCTGCTGTGCCTGCTGTGACCGCGTCGTCCGCCGCGCCTGCCGTGGCTGTGGCGTCCGCTTGTCGTACGCCCCCGCCCGGCGGTTGGTGCGGACCGTCTTCCAGCGGGCGAGGGTGCCCACCGTGAAGACGGTCAGGACGGCGAGGACCATCGCCTCGCCGATGGTCAGGCCCCAGAACAGGCCGTAGCCCGGGAGGGCCGTCGGCGGGGTCCCGGGCCAGGCGGCGGCGAGGTCGGTGGGGGCCGTCATCAGGGCGCGCAGGGCCTGGGGGGTGCGGGTGAAAGTGACGCCCGGCGGCCAGGCGCCGTGGGCGAGGAGGGCGGACAGGCCGGTCGCCGTCCAGACCAGGACGGCGAGGCCGAGGAGGAGGGCCAGGAGCCCGACCACCAGGCCGTCCGGGATGCCGCCGCCCTGCCGCCTTTCCTTTTCCACGCTCATTCCACGCTCACGCCACCGTCGACTGCGGGTCGTTCATCTGCTGCTCGATGAGGATGGCGCGCTGCTCGGTCTCCCACTCCAGTTCCGCGTCGGTCGCGGACGACTCGGTCATGGCGCGGTCGGTGTAGACGAGCGGGCGTTCCTTCTCGGTGATGAGGTGTTTGACGACCTGGACGTTGCCGTTGACGTCCCAGACGGCGATGCCGGGGGTGAGGGTCGGGATGATCTCCACCGCCCAGCGGGGCAGGCCGAGGACGCGGCCGGTGTTGCGGGCCTCGTCGGCCTTCTGGGCGTAGATGGTGCGCGTGGAGGCCATCTTGAGGATCGCGGCCGCCTCCTTCGCCGCCGCTCCGTCGACGACGTCGGAGAGGTGGTGGACCACGGCCACGAAGGACAGGCCGAGGCGCCGGCCGAACTTGAGCAGGCGCTGGAACAGCTGCGCCACGAACGGGCTGTTGATGATGTGCCAGGCCTCCTCGACGAGGAAGATGCGCTTCTTCCGGTCGGGGCGGATCCAGGTGTGTTCCAGCCACACGCCGACGATCGCCATGAGGATCGGCATGGCGATGGAGTTGCGGTCGATGTGGGAGAGGTCGAAGACGATGAGGGGGGCGTCGAGGTCGATGCCGACCGTGGTGGGGCCGTCGAACATGCCGCGCAGGTCGCCGTCGACCAGGCGGTCGAGGACGAGGGCGACGTCCAGGCCCCAGGCCCGTACATCGTCTATGTCGACGTTCATCGCCTCGGCGGACTCCGCCTCGGGGTGGCGGAGCTGCTCGACGATGTCGGTGAGGATCGGCTGGCGGTCGGTGATGTGCTCGTTGACGTAGGCGTGGGCCACCTTGAGCGCGAAGCCGCTGCGCTCGTCGAGGCCGTGGCCCATCGCCACCTCGATGATGGTGCGGAGCAGCGCGAGCTGGCCCGTCGTGGTGATCGAGGGGTCCAGGGGGTTGAGGCGGATGCCGTCGTCGTTGGCGACCATCGGGTCCAGGCGGATGGGGGTTATCCCCAGCTCCTGGGCGATGAGGTTCCATTCGCCGACGCCGTCCTCGCCCTGGGCGTCGAGGACGACGACCTGGCGGTCGCGGAAGCGGAGCTGGCGCAGGACGTAGGTCTTCTCCAGGGCCGACTTCCCGTTGCCGGACTCGCCGAGGACCAGCCAGTGCGGGGCGGGGAGCTGCTGGCCGTACAGCTGGAAGGGGTCGTAGATGTACCCCTTGCCGCTGTAGACCTCGCGGCCGATGATCACGCCGGAGTCGCCGAGGCCGGGGGCCGCGGTCGGCAGGTAGACGGCCTGGGCCTGGCCCGTGGAGGTGCGCACGGGCAGGCGGGTCGTCTCGACCTTGCCGAAGAGGAAGGAGGTGAAGGCTTCGGTGAGGACGGACAGCGGATCTCGCATCGGTCTGTGCCCCTTCGGCCCTAGCGGCGGATGCCGGTCGCGAACGGCAAGGTGTTCACAAAGGCCCGGTGGTGCTCGCGGTCGCACCACTCCAGCTTCAGGTACGACTTGCCGGCGGAGGCCCTGATCGTGCGCTTGTCCCGGGCCAGGGCCTCGGGGGAGCGCGACGATACGGTGATGTACCCGACGAGGTTGACTCCCGCAGCGCCGCTGGCGAGATCTTCACCCCGCTGGTCGAGCCGGCCGTGGGCGGCGATGTCGCGCGGGTCGACGGTGCGGTTCATCTTGGCCTGGCGGGAGGCCTCCGCCTCGTCGTTGGTCTTCTCGGTGAGCATGCGCTCGATGGCGACCTCGGTGGGCTCCAGGTCCATGGTGACGGCGACCGTGCGGATGACGTCGGGGGTGTGGACGAGGAGCGGGGCGAGGAAGTTGACGCCCACGGGGGTCATCGGCCACTCCTTGACCCAGGCGGTGGCGTGGCACCAGGGGGCGCGGGTGGCGGACTCGCGGGTCTTGGCCTGGAGGTAGGTGGCCTCCATGGCGTCGAGTTCGGCCGGCCAAGCGTTTCGTTTCGTCATGGCCTGGATGTGGTCGATCGGGTGGTCCGGGTCGTACATGGAGTGCACGAGGGACGCGAGGCGGGACTGGCCGAGGGGCTGGCGGACGCGGATGTCGGCCTCGGCGAGGCGGGCGCAGATGTCGGTGAGCTCGCGGGCCATGACGACGGCGAGGCCGGCGTCGCGGTCGAGCTTGCGGGCGCCGGAGGCGTGGCGGGCGGCGCGGGCCATGGCGTTGGCCTCGGCGGCGAGTTCGCGGGTGTAGTGCATGCAGGCCACGAGGTAGGCGCGGTGCTGCTCGCTGGAGGTGGAGACCATGGACTGCAGCTGGTCGTACGACTCCTGGAGCCAGGCGGGGGCCTGGTGGTCGCCGCGCTGGGCGACGTCCTTGGCGTGGGCGTCGGGGTCGGCGGGGAGGGTGCGGGCCAGCATCTGCAGGCGGGTGACGAAGCCGTCGCCGTTGGCGACGTGCTTGAGGAGGGTGCCGAAGCGGTCGACGAGGGCTTCCTGGTCCTCGGAGTCGCGCAGGCCGACGCCGGGGCCCTCGATCTCGATGGCGGCGGTGACGGTGCGGCGGTCGGCGTGCAGCAGGACGGCGATCTCGTCGGGGCCGAAGGGGGCGGAGAGCCAGTTGATGCGGCCGATGCCGGGGGGCGGGCCGACCTCGACCTCGCGGCCGTCGAGGCGGGTGCCGGCCTCGATGCTGCCGGAGCGGTAGGCGGTGCCGCGCTTGAGCATGCGCTTGTAGCTGCGGTTGATCTCGAACCACTTGTAGAAGGTGCGGTGCTTGTACGGGACGTAGACCGCGGCGAGGGCGAGCATCGGGAAGCCCGTGAGCAGGGCGATGCGCAGGGACAGGACGGGGACGATCAGTCCGCTCATCATGCCGAGGAAGGCACCGGCGATGATCAGCGCGATCTCGCCGGTCTCGCGGTTCTTGCCGACGATCGCGTTCGGCCGGGCGCGGCCGATGAGATACGTGCGGCGGGGCGAGACCGGCTGGGACTGGGTCGTCAACGCCCTCCACCTCCTGAGTTCTTGCTGTTGCTGCTACGGCTGGTGTGCGGGGTTCCCGCGGTGGGGCTGCCGCTGCGGGGCGGGGGCGGCGGCGTGGCGGAACCGGATGAGGAGGTGCCGCGGCTGCTGTGGGCGGCGACGCCGCCGGAGAGCGGGTTGGCGGGGCGGGGGGCGCCGCCGGACTGGCCGCCGCCGGCGTCGCGGGTGCTGTGGGTCTTGATGCCCTGGGAGACGAGGGAGGCGGGGGAGGAGATGACGGCGGCCGCCGCGTTCTCGCCGGCGCGGTGGAGGCGGTTGTTGCGGGAGGCGACGATCTCGTCGCCGAAGCCGGGGACGAAGCGGTAGATCATGGCGGAGGCGAAGATCGCGAGCAGGATGATCGCGAGGCCGGAGACGACCGCGGAGAAGGAGTCGGGGCCGGTGCCGGAGGAGAGGGCGCCGGCGAGTCCGAGGACGATGACGATGACCGGCTTGACCAGGATCACCGCGATCATGATGCCGGCCCAGCGGCGGACGTGGCCCCACATGTTCTTGTCGACGAGCCCGGCGTAGACGACGACGCCGAGGAGGGCGCCGACGTAGAGCAGGACGGCGCGCAGGACGAGTTCGAGGTAGAGCACGCCGGCGGCGAGGACGGTCACGAGGGACACGATGATCAGCATGATCGGCCCGCCGCCGATGCTGTCGCCCTTCTCCAGGGCCTGCTTGAAGCTGCCGAAGAAGACGTCGGTCTGCTGGCCGGTGCCGGAGGCGATGACCTCGGTGATGGCGTCGGTGGCGTTGACGACGGTGTAGAGGATGAGCGGGGTGAAGGCGGAGGCGAGGACGGTCAGCCAGAGGAAGCCGATCGCCTCGGAGAGGGCGGTGGTCAGCGGGACGCCGCGGATGGCGCGCTTGGCGACGGCGAGCAGCCAGAGGAGGAGGGTGAGGAAGGTGGCGGCCGCGAAGACGATGGCGTAGCGGCCGAGGAACTGCATGTTGGTGAAGTCGACTTCGGCGGTCTGCTTGACGGCGGCGGAGAGGGTTTCGACGACCCAGGCGGCGGCGCTGGCGCACCCCTTGGCGAGGGAGCTGAGGGGGTCCAGGGCGGACGTGGGGTCGGTGACGGCGGGGGAGTTGGTGCCGCCGCCGGGGGACTGGCCCTTTTCGCACAGCTCGCGGGCCTGCCCCACGATCAGCGCGCACGGGTTGTTGGAGGCGCTCGGTGACGGGGTCGCGCCGGGGGGCGTCGGGGTCGGCGTCGGGGCCGCGTACGCCCGTGCGCCGAGCAGGACGAGGGCGGCGGGGACGGCGGCCACGCCCGCGCCCAGCGCGCGCAGGGTCAAGCCTCGGCTAGCGGGCATAGGTGAAGCCTCCGTATCCCTCGACTGCCTTGGCGATGTCGTCCGCGAGGGACGCGCGGTTGTCGCCGTTGACGGGGGTGGGGCCCTCGGTCTGTTCCGAGGAGACGATCTTCCAGTCGTCGCCGACCCACCTGAGCTTCTCGGTGAGGGTGAACCAGGTGGACGTGACCGGTTTGGTCGAGCCCTCGCCGGCGAGCCCCACGAGTCCGGTGGACCAGACCTCCACGGTGGCGGTGTCGCCCGTGAAGTCCCTGACCTTGGTGCCGACCGGGATGGTGCGGGACACGAACGTCAGCCCGGCCGGCGCGGTGCCTCGGGCGTCCAGGCCCAGGGTGGTCAGGAACGAGGCCGAGTAGGAGGCGTCGAGGTTGCGCACCAGGGCGTCCGCGACGGCGGGGTCGTGGGTGCCGCGCACGATGCTCTCGCGCGGCCCGCGCTGGAACATGTCCACCGAGCCCAGCGCCACCGCGTAGTTCGCCGCCGCGCTCTGGGCCCCCTGTTCGTCTCTCGCGAAGCCCGCGGGGATGTCGCCGTTGCGGCCCGTGACCGGGCGGGTGCCGGTGGGGGAGGTGGGGGCGGCGGAGTGGGCGGAGGGGTCGGGGGTGCCGGACTTGGTGTCCGGGTCCTGGGAGTCGCCGCGGTTGGCCAGGGCGATGGCGGCGATCAGGAGGACCACGACGCCCACGACCGCGACCATGGAGCGGGAGCTGCGGGCGGGTGGGCGGGGGGTGCCGGTCTCGGGGAGGCGGGTGCGGGTCTGGCCGTCGTGTTCGTCGCCGAGGCTCATGCGGGGTACGCCCCTTCGGCCGTTCGCGGGTACGACAAAGTCCGGGCTGGCTGCCGCGCGGACGCGGCGTAATGACTGGACATCAGGGAACGCGACCTCGGTGGTGAGAAACGGGTTAGACGGCCATCCCGTACACGATGGTGAAGAGCGTCCCCAGAGACCCGATGATGAAGACGCCGGTGAGACCGGCCACGATCAGGCCCTTGCCCTGTTCGGCGCTGAACGTGTCGCGCAGGGCGGTCGCGCCGATGCGCTGCTTGGCGGCTCCCCAGATGGCGATGCCGAGACAGAGCAGGATGGCCACGGCCATCACGACCTCGATCATCACCTTGGCCTCGGCGCCCAGGCTCCCGAAAGGCCCCCAGTTCGGGGCGATTCCACCGATGATGGTGGTGATGTCGCCCTTCTCGGCCGCCAGGTACATGTAACTCACCGCCCCTGTTGGGTAGTTCGTCGCCCCTGCCGGACAGCATGGGTCGTCGACCTATCTTCGCTGATGAAACCGCCCGCGTGTGACGGCTTGACGGCTCTCTTTACCCGATCACCGCACACTTGACCGATCTGACCGTCTTGACCTGCGACGGTGCTGCCGGTTTGTATGCGAAGACGCGTATGGTCACTCTGTGTATCACGGAGGGTGACTCCGGGCAATGATTGTCGTTGTGGCACCTTTGGGGCGGCGTCGGAGCCGTTGCCGGGGTGGAAGCGGGGGGCCGCGCCTAGACTGGCGCGGCGGGGCGTACTGCCAGGAGCCGAGGGGTGGTTGACGGTGCGTAAGGCGCGCAGGGCGTGGCTGGTGACCGGCGGGGTGTTCGGGGTCTGCCTCAGCTTCGTCGTCCTGGTCGTCGTCGGGACGTACTCCGCCGCCGCAGGGCTCATCGGCGGTGCGGGGAACGGCAGGAACGGGACCGTCGCGCTCGCCAAGGGGGCCGTGCCCGCCGCGTACCAGGGGCTCGTGCAGAAGTGGGGCAACCTCTGTCCGGCCATCAACCCCGCGCTGCTGGCCGCCCAGCTCTACCAGGAAAGTGGCTGGAACCCGACCATCGTCTCGCCCGCGAACGCCCGCGGCATCGCCCAGTTCATCCCGGGGACCTGGGCGGGGCACGGCATCGACGGGGACGGGGACGGCGACCGGGACATCTGGGACCCCGCGGACGCGATCCCGTCGGCCGCCTCGTACGACTGCGAGCTCGCCCGGTACGTGAAGGACGTGCCCGGCGACCCGGCGAACAACATGCTCGCCGCCTACAACGCCGGCGCCTACCGGGTCATCAGATCCGGTGGGGTGCCCCGGATCAGCGAGACGCAGAACTACGTGCGGATCATCCGCTCGCTGGAGAAGAGCTTCGCCCGGCCGGTGGGCCGGGTCGACCCCTCCCGGCAGGCGGCCGGCGCGATCTACTACGCGCAGCAGAAGCTCGGCACGCCGTATCTGTGGGGCGGTACGGGCACGGCGGCGCAGAATGGCCGGTTCGACTGCTCGGGGCTCACCCAGGCCGCGTACCAGTCCGTCGGGATCGAGCTGCCGCGCGTGGCCAACGACCAGTACAACGCGGGGCCGCATCCGGGACGTGACGAGCTGCTGCCGGGGGACCTGGTCTTCTTCTCCGACGACCTGACCAACTCGCGGGCCATCAGGCACGTCGGCATCTACGTCGGCGGCGGCTACATGATCGACGCCCCGCGCACCGGGGCGGTGATCCGTTTCGACCGGATCGACACGCCCGACTACTTCGGGGCGACCCGGGTGACGGCGGACGGGGCGGCGGCGCTGCCGACCGGACTGCCGCAGTAGGGGAGCGGCTGGCCGGAAGTGTGCGCCGGGACGCGTTTTCCGGCTGCGACGACCCGTCACCTTTCGATAACGTCCTCGTGATCTTGGGCGGAGAGCGGAACGCTGCCTTCGGGTGGATCGTTCATCGATCCGACCACTCTGACCACGGGGGTTGGACACCGACACAAGCAAGGGGCCGCAGCAGATGGCTGGACTCGCATCGGACGGCTCGAACCCCGATGTCAGCCTGCTCTACGACATCAACGGGATGGCGAAGGCCGCCCCGCCGTGGTTCGACCGCGTCATGGAGTTCGTGGGCGAGTACGGCGTCATGCTCGGCCTCGTGCTCGTCGGGCTCGGCTGCTGGTGGAGCATCCGCCGGCGCGGAAGTCTCGCCGACGCGGTCTCCGGCCTCGCCGCGCTGATCTGGGCCCCGCTCGCGGCCGGTGTCGCGCTGCTGGTCAACATCCCGATCCGCGGGTTCGTCGAGCGGCCGCGGCCGTTCAAGGACCACCAGGGGCTCGAGGTCCTCGTCGCCGGCAAGACCGACTTCTCCTTCGTCAGCGACCACGCCACGCTGGCGATGGCCCTCGCCGTCGGGATCTTCGTCGCCCACCGCAGGTTCGGACTCGCCGCCATCGGCCTCGCGCTCTTCGAGGGCTTCTGCCGCGTCTACATGGGCGTGCACTACCCGACCGACGTGGTCGGCGGCCTCGCGCTCGGCACCGCCGTCGCCCTGCTGCTCGCCCCGCCCGCGCTCGCCCTGCTCACCCCGGTCGCCTCCGCCGTCGCCCGCTCCCCGCGCGGCGCCGTCCTGGTCCGCTCCCGGCGTGCCGCCGAGCGGCGTCCGATGGCCGAAACCGTCGGTATGCCGGAGCCCAGGCTCGGCTCGGGCGAGAACGACCTCGCGGCCTAGAGCGCCCGGGCCGCCTCCAGCCGCCTGGAGCCGTCTTCCGGTGCGGCTTGCGCGGCCCGGAGCGGCCCGGAGGGGGCCCGCAATCGCCGGCAAACCGCCTGCCGGAGGGCCTTCAGGCTCCGGCGGACGCCAAGTGCTCCGCCGCGTCCGCACGGGCCCGATCGCGTGATCTGCGGGCCGGGCCCCGCCAGCCGCAGCTGCACCTGGCGATCGCGAACGACCCGCGTTCCGTGGTCTCCGTGTGATGCACGACAACCACGGTACTGCGCGTGACGGGCCGCCTCGACCGTCGTTATCCGGTCGGGTGGGATCCGGACGGACAAGCGGCACGGCGTTGGGGGTTGGCGGGCGATGGTGGTGCGGAACGGACGCTCGGGCGGGGCGTGGGCCGTCGCCGCGGCGCTGCTCGGGACGGTGGCCGCAGGCGGGTGCGCGGCCCCCGGTGACGACCCCGAGCCGGGTGGCGACCCGGCCCAGACGGTACGGGGCGCGGCCGAGGGACTGACCCGGGCCGGCTCGGCCCGGGCGAGCACTTCCATGGAGATGGCCTCCGGAGGCACCCGGGTCACCATCCGCGGCGAGGGCGGCTACGACTTCCGCCGCCGCACCGGCACGCTCCGGGTGATCCTCCCCAAGGACGCCGCGGGGGAGAGCGAGCACCGGCCCATCACCGAGCTGCTCGCGCCCGGCGCGCTCTACATGAAGAACCGGGGCGCCGGCGTCCCCGCCGACAAGTGGGTGCGGGTCGACACCACGGCCCTCGACGACGGCAATCTGGTCACCGGCGGCGCCACCGACCCGGCTGCCGCCGCCGAGCTGCTGCGCGGGGTGCGCACGGCGGTGTACGTGGGCGAGGTCGACCTCGCCGGGGTGAAGGTGCGCCACTACCGCGGCGTCGCCGACATCGGCGAGGCCGCCCGGCGGGCCTCCCCCCAGGTGCGCGGCGCGCTGGCGGCGGCGGCGAAAGGGTTCACCACCGACACCGTCCCCTTCGACGCGTATCTGGACCGGGAGGGGCGGCTGCGCAAGGTCCGCCACCAGTTCAGCTTCAGCAACCAGGGCCGTACGGTCGCCGTCGCCTCGACCACGCTGCTGTACGGGTTCGGTGCGCGGGTGACGGTGACGCTGCCGGACCACAAGGACATCTACGCCGGGAAGATCAAGGTCTGAGCGGCCCCCTGCCCGGGCCCGCACGGCGTCCCGAGCCGTGCTCCCGCCGTGGCCATCGTCAAATGGTCCGGACGTGTCATGTGCGGTCCGTAGGCCGCTCCCTACGCTGGGAGAGCGACTCCGGCAGGAAGAGGTGAACGCGCATGGCTCCGCCGCCCCCCACGGCGACCGCGCTCAGCGACCCCGAGCGCATCGCCCTGGCCGAGATCGAACTGTGCGGTGAGCTGATCATCGCGGCCTCGGCGACCGTCGAGGAGCGGCTGAGCGCCGACCGCATCGACGAGGTGCTCCGGGTCGGCGCCGGACGGCCGCACTAGTCGGCCGCTCAGGTGCGCATCATGCGGGCGATGGCCTTGGTGGCCTCCTCGACCTTGGCCTCGATCTCGTCGCCGCCCTTGGTCGCCGCGTCCGCCACGCAGTGCCGCAGGTGCTCTTCGAGGAGCTGGAGCGCGAAGGACTGCAGGGCCTTCGTGGAGGCCGAGACCTGGGTGAGGATGTCGATGCAGTAGACGTCCTCGTCGACCATCCGCTGGAGACCGCGGATCTGGCCCTCGATCCGGCGCAGCCGCTTGAGGTGCTCGTCCTTCTGCTTGTGGTAGCCGTGCACCCCGTGGTCGTGGTCGGTGCCGGCGGCGGCCGCGACCGAGGGGTCGGCGGCGGCCGTGGGGGTGAGCTGGTCCGCCTCGGTGGTCGTCATGACGTCCTCCCGTTGTCCATAAAGGGTGTGTATACCCCTCGTGGGTATATGGTACCGATCCCCGCCGAACCGGGCGGGGGCCCGTGCAGATCACTGTGCCTGATGGGCGACACTGAAGGGACGCCGGTTAGCCGTGGCCGGATGATGCGCCTAGCATCAGCCTGACCGAAACCCAGCACCCCGAGGACCCCACGTGCGATTTCGTCTGACCCCCAGGGAGACGAGCTTCTATGACATGTTCGCCGCGTCCGCGGACAACATCGTCACGGGCGCCAAGCTCCTGATGGAACTGCTCGGAGCGGACGCCTCCGCCCGGGCCGAGATCGCGGAACGGATGCGGGCAGCGGAGCACGCCGGCGACGACGCGACCCACGCCATCTTCCACCAGCTGAACTCCTCGTTCATCACCCCGTTCGACCGCGAGGACATCTACTCCCTCGCCTCCTCCCTCGACGACATCATGGACTTCATGGAGGAGGCCGTCGACCTGGTCGTCCTCTACAACATCGAGGAACTGCCCAAGGGCGTCGAGCAGCAGATCGAGGTGCTGGCCCGGGCCGCCGAGCTCACCGCCGAGGCCATGCCGAACCTGCGGACCATGGCCAACCTCACGGAGTACTGGATCGAGGTCAACCGGCTCGAGAACCAGGCCGACCAGATCCACCGCAAGCTCCTCGCGCACCTCTTCAACGGCAAGTACGACGCCATCGAGGTGCTGAAGCTCAAGCAGGTCGTGGACGTTCTGGAAGAGGCCGCCGACGCCTTCGAGCACGTCGCCAACACGGTGGAGACCATCGCGGTCAAGGAGTCCTGAGCTTCGTGGACACCTTCGCTCTGATCGTGACCATCGGTGTCGCGCTCGGCTTCACGTATACGAACGGCTTCCACGACTCCGCCAACGCCATCGCCACCTCGGTGTCCACCCGGGCGCTGACGCCCCGGGCGGCGCTGGCGATGGCCGCGGTGATGAACCTCGCCGGTGCCTTCCTCGGCCAGGGTGTCGCGCACACCGTCAGCAAGGGCCTCATCGCGACGCCCACCGGCGACAAGGGGATGGGCATCCTCTTCGCCGCGCTGCTCGGCGCGATCGTCTGGAACCTGGTCACCTGGTACTTCGGGCTTCCCTCGTCCTCCTCGCACGCCCTGTTCGGCGGCATGGTGGGCGCGGCGCTCGCGGGCGGCACGGAGGTCATCTGGTCGGGCGTGCTCGACAAGGTCGTCATCCCGATGTTCGTCTCGCCGGTGGTCGGTCTGATCGCCGGTTACCTGGTCATGTGCGTGATCCTGTGGCTCTTCCGCAAGGCCAACCCGCACAAGGCCAAGCGCGGCTTCCGGATCGCCCAGACCGTCTCGGCGGCGGGCATGGCGCTCGGCCACGGTCTGCAGGACGCGCAGAAGACGATGGGCATCGTCGTGATGGCGCTGGTCATCGCCGACGTCCAGGGGGCCGACGACCCGATCCCGGTCTGGGTGAAGATCGTCTGCGCCGTGATGCTCTCGCTCGGCACGTACGCGGGCGGCTGGCGGATCATGCGGACCCTCGGCCGCAAGATCATCGAGCTGGACCCGCCGCAGGGCTTCGCGGCCGAGACGACCGGCGCCTCGATCATGTTCGGCGCGGGCCTGATGTTCGGCGCGCCGATCTCGACGACCCATGTCATCACCTCGGCGATCATGGGCGTGGGCGCCACCAAGCGCGTGAACGCGGTCCGCTGGGGCGTCGCCAAGAACATCGTGCTCGGCTGGTTCATCACCATGCCGGCGGCGGCGATCGTGGCGGCTGCGAGTTACTTCGTGGTGCAGCTCGTCTTCGGCTGAGGCGCGGTGCTGCCCGGCTCTGCTGGGGGTCCGGGGGTTATCCCCGGGTGATGCAGTATCGCCGTGCCGGCGGCGGCGATCGTGGCGGCTGCGAGCTACTTCGTGGTGCAGCTCGTCTTCGGCTGAGGCGCGGTGCCCGCCCGGCTCTGCTGGGGGTCCGGGGGTTATCCCCCGGGTGATGCAGTATCGCCGTGCCGGCGGCGGCCATCGTGGCGGCTGCGAGTTACTTCGTGGTGCAGCTCGTCTTCGGCTGAGGCGCGGTGCCGCTCGGCTCCGGCCGGGGCATGTGGTTGGGCCCGGCTCCCCTGTGGGGGAGCCGGGCCCTTGTGCGTCATACGGCGGCACCGCCATGCAGCGCCGTACGACGTGTTTATCCGAAGCGGCCGGAGATGTAGTCCTCGGTCGCCTGGACGCTCGGGTTGGAGAAGATGCGCTCGGTGTCGTCCAGCTCGATGAGCTTGCCCGGCTGGCCGACGGCCGCCAGGTTGAAGAAGGCGGTGCGGTCCGAGACGCGGGCGGCCTGCTGCATGTTGTGCGTCACGATGACGATCGTGAAGCGCTCCTTCAGCTCGCCGATGAGGTCCTCGATCGCCAGGGTCGAGATCGGGTCGAGGGCCGAGCAGGGCTCGTCCATCAGCAGCACGTCGGGCTCGACCGCGATGGCGCGGGCGATGCACAGGCGCTGCTGCTGTCCGCCGGAGAGGCCGGAGCCCGGCTTGTTGAGGCGGTCCTTGACCTCGTTCCAGAGGTTGGCGCCCTTGAGGGAGCGCTCGACGATGTCGGACAGCTCGGACTTCTTGTAGCTGCCGTTGAGCCGCAGGCCCGCCGCCACGTTGTCGAAGATCGACATGGTGGGGAAGGGGTTGGGGCGCTGGAAGACCATGCCGACCGTGCGGCGCACCGCGACCGGGTCGACGCCCGCGCCGTACAGGTTCTCGTCGTCCAGCAGCACCTTGCCCTCGACGCGGCCGCCGGGGGTGACCTCGTGCATGCGGTTCAGGGTGCGCAGGAAGGTGGACTTTCCGCAGCCGGACGGGCCGATGAAGGCGGTCACGGAGCGGGGCTCGACGGTCATGGAGATGTCGTCGATCGCCTTGTGGTTGCCGTAGTAGGCGGAGAGGCCGCTGACGTCGATTCGCTTGGCCATAACTAGTTCACTTCCGTTCGGCTCAGCGGCCGGTCTTCGGGGCCTTCCAGCGGGCGATGCCGCGGGCCACCAGGTTGAGGATCATGACGAAGGCGATCAGGACGAGCGCGGCGGCCCAGGCGCGGGCCACGGCGGCGTCCGTGCCGACCGCGTACTGCTCGTACACGTACAGCGGCAGCGAGGACTGGGCGCCTTCGAAGGGGTTCGGGTTGATGAGCTTCGTACCGAACACGAGGAGGAGCACGGGGGCCGTCTCACCGGTGATGCGGGCGACCGCGAGCATGACGCCCGTGGTGATGCCGCCGATCGCGGTGGGCAGGACCACCTTCAGGATGGTGCGCCACTTGGGGACGCCGAGGGCCAGGGAGGCCTCGCGCAGCTCGTTGGGGACGAGCTTCAGCATCTCCTCGGTGGAGCGGACCACGACCGGCATCATCAGGATCGCGAGGGCCATCGCGCCGGCGAAACCGGAGGGGCCGAAGCCCAGCATCAGGTTCCAGGTGGCGAGGATGAACAGGCCCGCGACGATCGACGGGATGCCCGTCATGACGTCGACGAAGAAGGTGACGGCCTGGGCGAGCCGTCCGCCGCCGTACTCGACGAGGTAGACCGCCGTCAGCAGGCCGATGGGCGCGGCGATCAGGGTCGCGATGGCGACCTGCTCGATGGTGCCGAGCAGCGCGTGGTAGACGCCGCCGCCGGCCTCGGCGTCGAGGACGCCGTTCATCGAGTGGGTGAGGAAGTACGGGTCGAGGACTTCCAGGCCCTTGCTGATGGTGACCCAGGCGAGGGAGAGCAGCGGGACCACGGCGAGGACGAAGCAGACCCAGACGAGGCTGGTGGCGACGCGGTCCTTGGCCTGGCGCGAGCCCTCGACCTTGGTGGTGATCGCGTACGTGGCGATCACGAAGAGCAGGGCGGCGATCAGGCCCCACTGGACCTTGCTGTGCCAGCCGGCGGCGAGGCCGATGCCGCAGCCGGCGGCGATCGAGCCGACGGCGACGGCGGCGGGCGTCCAGCGCGGGAGCCGGGCGTGCGAGAGGGAGCGGCGCGGGGTCATGGTTATCGGACGCTCCTGGACGGCGTGGCTCATGCGTTCGCCCCCGAGTACTCCTTGCGGCGCGCGATGATCATGCGGGCGGCGCCGTTGACCAGCAGGGTGATGGCGAAGAGGACGAGACCCGAGGCGATCAGGGCGTCCCGGCCGAACTCGTTGGCCTCGTTGAACTTCGCGGCGATGTTCTGGGCGAAGGTGCCGCCGCCCGGGTCGAGCAGATGACCCGAGATGACGAAGCTGGGGGAGAGGACGACGGCTACGGCCATCGTCTCACCGAGTGCGCGGCCCAGCCCGAGCATGGAGGCGGAGATGATGCCGGAGCGGCCGAAGGGCAGCACCGACATGCGGATGACCTCCCAGCGCGTGGCGCCGAGGGCGAGCGCGGCCTCCTCGTGCATCTTCGGGACCTGGAGGAAGACCTCGCGGGTCACGTTGGTGATGATCGGGAGGATCATGATCGCCAGCAGGATGCCGACGGTGAAGAGGTTGCGGGCGACGCCGTCGCTGGACTTGTCGAAGACGTACGTCCAGCCCATGTACTGGTCGAGCCACTTGTTGAGGCCGTCCAGGTACGGGACGAGGAAGATCGCGCCCCACAGGCCGTAGATGATGCTGGGCACGGCGGCGAGCAGGTCGACCACGTACGCGAGCGGCTTGGCCAGCCTGCGCGGGGCGTAGTGCGAGATGAACAGCGCGATGCCGATGGCGACCGGCACGGCGATGCCCATGGCGATGACCGAGGAGACGACCGTTCCGAAGGCGAGGACCGCGATGCCGAAGACCGGCGGGTTGGCGGCCGGGTTCCACTCGAAGGTCGTGAAGAAGTTGGTGCTGTCCTGGGAGATCGCGAGGACGGCGCGGTACGTGAGGAAGACCGCGATGGCGGCCATGATCACGAGGAGGGTGATGCCGGAACCGCGGGACAGACCGCTGAAGACGCGGTCCCCGGCGCGGCCCGCGCTCTTGGCGCGGCGGTTCCTGCGTATGTCGGGTGTGTCGGGTGTTGTCGTAGCCATCTGCTTCTCCGGTCTGCGGGGCTCGTACGGGGGCGTACGGGCTCCTGGCGGCGGTGCACCGGATGCCGGGGCCGGCCCCTCCACGGGAGGTGAGGGGCCGGGCCCGGCCGGGGGTCAGGACAGGGTGGGGACGATCTCGCGGACCTTGGCCGCGATCTCGGCCGGAAGCGGGGCGTAGCCGGCGTCGGAGAGGACCTTCTGGCCCTCCTCGCCGGCGGTGTAGGTGAGGAACGCCTTCAGGGTCGGCAGGGTGTCCGCCTTGTTGCCCTTGTCGCAGGCGATCTCGTAGGTGACCAGGGTGAGCGGGTAGGCGCCCTCGGCCTTGGTCGTGTAGTCGAGGGAGAGGGCCAGGTCGGAGCCGGTGCCCTTGATCTTGGCGGCGGCGATGGCCTTGGAGGCGTTCTCCGTGGTGGCCGCGACCGGGGCGGAGGCGCCGGTGTTGATGGAGACCGTGGAGATCTTGTTGGCGGTCGCGTAGGAGAGCTCGAAGTAGCCGATGGAGCCCTCGGCGTCCTTGACCGCGGTGGCGACGCCGGAGGAGCCGTTGGCGGCCTGGCCGCCCGGGGCGGGCCACGACTTGGTCTTCGGGTCGTACTTCCAGTCGGCCTTCGCGGTGGCCGAGAGGTACTTGCCCAGGTTCTGGGTGGTGCCCGACTCGTCCGAGCGGTGGAAGGCCTGGATGGTGGAGTCGGGGAGCTTGGCGCCCGGGTTCAGCTTGGCGATCGCCGGGTCGTTCCACTTGGTGATCTTCGTGTCGAAGATCTTGGCCAGGGTGGGGGCGTCCAGGACGAGGTTGTCCACGCCGTCCAGCTTGTAGCCGATGGCGATGGGGCCGCCGACCATCGGCAGGTTGACGCCCTTGCCGCCCTTGCAGATCTTCTGCGACTCGGCGACCTCTTCGTCCTTGAGGGCGGAGTCGGAGCCGGCGAAGGTGACCTGGCCCTGGTTGAACTTGGTGATGCCACCACCCGAGCCGATGGCCTGGTAGTTGACCTCGACGCCCGAGCACGCGGCCTGGAAGTTCTTGACCCACAGGTCCATCGCGTTCTTCTGCGCGCTGGAGCCGGCGGCGAGGAGCTGGCCCTTGGCGCCGTCGCACTTGATGTTCGACGCGGCGGCGGAGGTCTTGCCACCGTCCTTGGTGGGCGCGTCGCTGTTGTTGTCCGAACCACACGCCGAGAGGACGAGCGCGCCGGACACGACGAGGGCACCGATCGCGGAGGCGCGAAGCCCGTTCTTACGCGAAAGCTTCACTTTCGGGTGTTCCTTCCAGAAGCCGCCTGCCGTGGACCTTGCTGTCCTGAACGTTGTACGGCGGCGCGTGTCGGGGTGGTGGGTGCAGCGCTGGGGCTGAGCACCTCGTACGGCCGAAATTAGGCAGAACAGGTGAAGTGGTCGGCGGGGGAGAGTGAACGGGAAGTGAACCGTGCCGGAAGGTGAGGTGCGGTCCGTTATCTCGTCGTTGCCGTGAGGAGGGCGTCGAGCAGCTCGCGGTCGCGCGGCTGGGTGAGGCGGGCGCGGGCCGCGGCGGGCGGCAGCCAGGCGAGGGCGTCGACCTCGCGGTTGGGGGTGAAGGTCCCGCCGAGGGCCCTGGCGGCCCAGTAGCTGACCTCCTTGGGCTGCCCGTTCACCGGGTAGTGGACGGTGGGGAGGGGGCGGCCCAGCTCACAGGTGTGGCCGGTCTCCTCGTGCACCTCCCGCAGGGCGCACTCGCGTGCCGTCTCGCCCCGCTTCAGCTTGCCCTTCGGGTGGGACCAGTCGCCGTATTTGGGGCGGTGGACCAGCGCGATCTCGACGCCCCGGCCGGAGGCGGCCGGGCGCCAGAGGACACAGCCCGCCGCCAGGATCACGACACGCCCGCCGTGGCGCGGGACCAGGCGTGCTGGAAGGCGAAGCGGGCCGCTTCGACGTCATGGCGCTGGTCGGCGTGGAGGACGCCGAGGGCGTACGCGGTGGCCGGGGCGATACGGGGGGTGCGCGCGGCCGCGGCGGCCGCGGCGGCGGCCTCGGCGGCGTCGCGGTGGCGGTCGAGGGCGCGCCCGGCCTCGTAGAGGACCGGGTCCGGCTCGGCGCCGGCGTGCAGGACCTCGCCGGCGTAGCGGTGCAGCCGGAGCAGGGCGCGGGTCTGGTGCCAGGGGGCGTCCTGGTTCTCGCCGGCGAGCGCGAGGGCCTCGGCGTTGTACGGGTGGGCCGCCCGGGTCAGCGGCAGGGTGGCGACCGCGTCGAGGAGGCGGGCCTCGACGACCGCGGCGGGGGCGTCCAGGACCTCGACGGCCGGGGCGGCGCCCGCCGGGCCCAACGGGACCTCGGAGGCGAGCAGGGCGACCGCGTCCGCGACGGCGTGGAAGCGGGAGGAGCCGAGCGCCTGGAGGGCGGCGGAGTGGGCGCGGGTGCGGGCGAGGGTGAGCTGGCGTTCGAGGAGGGCGCCGGCCCGGGCGGCGCCGACGGTGAGGCCGGCGCCCGGGCTCTCCGTACGGCGGGCGGCGGGGACGGCCGGTCCGGCGCCGCCGCTCGACAGCCGGGACAGCGCGTCCACCAGCCGGACCAGCCGGGAGGTGCAGGCGTGTTCCAGGGCGAGGGTGCCGGAGAGCCAGGCGAGCTCGGTGCGGAGCTGGTCGGCCCAGGCGGTGTCGAGGAGCGGCCGGAAGGTGTGGAGGGTCCCGCTGATGCGGCGGGCGGCGGAGCGCAGGGTGCGGGTGGCCTCCTCGGCGCCCGCCGTGTCCGCTCCGCTGTCGCCGTGCAGCCGCAGGCCGCGGAGGAAGTCCGCGGCCCGGGCGTGCAGATAGGGGGCGAGGACCTCGCCGGCCGAGACCTCGGAGGTGATGTCAGGGTTGTGCACGCCGGCGCCTCCGCGCGTCGATGAGCATCTCCTGGACGTGCCGCAGCGGCTGGCCCTCGGGGTCGGTCGCGTGGCGCGTCCAGTTCCCGTCCGGTCCGAGGTGCCAGGAGGAGGTGGTGTCGGACATTCCCGTCTCCATGAGCCGGGTGAGGGCGGCCCGGTGGGCGGGGTCGGCGACCCGGACCAGGGCCTCGATGCGGCGGTCCAGGTTGCGGTGCATCATGTCGGCGCTGCCCAGCCAGACCTCGGGTTCGCCGCCGTTGCCGAAGGCGAAGACCCGGGAGTGCTCCAGGAAGCGCCCGAGGATCGAGCGGACCCGGATGTTCTCGGAGAGGCCCTCGACACCGGGGCGCACGGCGCAGATGCCGCGGACCCAGATGTCGACCGGCACGCCGGCCTGGGAGGCCCGGTAGCAGGCGTCGATGACGGCCTCGTCGACCATCGAGTTGACCTTGATCTTGACGTAGGCGGGCCGCCCGGCGCGGTGGTGGGCGACCTCCTTGTTGATCCGGGAGACCAGGCCGTCGCGGAGCGACTTGGGGGCGGTCAGCAGCCGGCGGTAGGTCTCGCGGCGGGAGTAGCCGGAGAGCCGGTTGAACAGGTCGGAGAGGTCGGCGCCGACCTGCGGGTCGGCGGTGAGCAGGCCGAGGTCCTCGTAGAGCCGGGCGGTCTTGGGGTGGTAGTTGCCGGTGCCGACGTGCGAGTAGCGGCGCAGGACCTCGCCCTCCTGGCGTACCACCAGGGAGAGCTTGCAGTGGGTCTTGAGGCCCACCAGGCCGTAGACGACGTGGCAGCCGGCCTCCTCCAGCTTGCGGGCCCACTTGATGTTGGCCTGCTCGTCGAAGCGGGCCTTGATCTCGACCAGGACGAGGACCTGCTTGCCGGACTCGGCGGCGTCGATGAGGGCGTCGACTATCGGGGAGTCGCCGGAGGTGCGGTACAGCGTCTGCTTGATCGCGAGGACGTCCGGGTCGGCGGCCGCCTGCTCCAGGAAGGCCTGGACGGAGGTGGAGAAGGAGTCGTACGGGTGGTGCAGGAGCACGTCCCGCTCGCGTACGGCCGCGAAGATGTCGGGCGCGGAGGCGGACTCGACCTCGGCGAGGTCGCGGTGGGTGCCGGCGACGAACTTCGGGTACTTCAGCTCGGGCCGGTCGAGGGAGGCGATGCCGAAGAGGCCGGTGAGGTCGAGCGGGCCGGGCAGCGGGTAGACCTCGGCGTCGGAGATCTTCAGCTCGCGGACGAGGAGGTCGAGGACGTACGGGTCGATGGACTCCTCGACCTCCAGGCGCACCGGCGGGCCGAGGCGGCGCCGCATGAGCTCCTTCTCCAGCGCCTGGAGCAGGTTCTCGGCGTCGTCCTCCTCGACTTCGAGGTCCTCGTTGCGGGTGACCCGGAACATGTGGTGGGCGAGCACCTCCATGCCGGGGAAGAGCTCCTCCAGGTGCGCGGCGATGACGTCCTCCAGGGGGACGTACCGCTCGGGGGAGGCCTCGAGGAAGCGGGAGAGCAGCGGCGGGACCTTGACGCGGGCGAAGTGGCGGTGGCCGCTGACGGGGTTGCGGACGACGACGGCGAGGTTGAGGGAGAGCCCGGAGATGTACGGGAAGGGGTGCGCCGGGTCGACGGCCAGCGGGGTCAGGACGGGGAAGATCTGCTGGCGGAAGAGGGTGAAGAGGCGGGCCTGCTCCTTCTCCGTGAGGTCCGGCCAGCGGATGAGGTGGATGCCCTCGTCGGCGAGGGCGGGGGCCACGTCCTGCTGGTAGCAGGCGGCGTGCCGGGCCATCAGCTCGCGCGAGCGGGTCCAGATCAGGTCGAGGACCTCGCGGGGCTGGAGGCCGGAGGCGGAGCGGGTGGCGACCCCGGTGGCGATGCGGCGCTTGAGGCCGGCGACGCGGACCATGAAGAACTCGTCGAGGTTCGACGCGAAGATCGCGAGGAAGTTCGCTCGTTCGAGGAGTGGCGTGTGCGGGTCCTCGGCGAGTTCGAGCACCCGCTCGTTGAAGGCGAGCCAGCTGCGCTCCCGGTCGAGGAAGCGGCCCTGGGGGAGTTCCCCGGCGCTGTCGTCCTCCTCGTACGCGTCGAGATCGGCGTCCAGGTCGGGTTCGAGGTCGCTCACGGGCGCGCCGTTGACGGCGTGCGGCCGGTGGGCGGCTATGGACCCCAGGGACGGCTGGGCGGGCGTCTTCGTGGACGACTGGACCGGGACCTCGGCGGGCTGCTGGCTCATGGTCCCATTCTTCCGCGCGAAGGGCTGGTGGGGCGCGTCGGAGCGGGCCGTGGGGGCGGGGAGTCTCCCCTTGGGAAGTCTTCCCTGCGGGAGGGCCCGGGCGGACGCGGACACGGAGCGCTTCATTGCGTGAGCGTCGCAAGCGCGTCTGAATGTTCGGTAACGAGGACGTGACGTGCGGGAATCGGCGGCGGGGCCGCATCGGGCCCCGCCGGCCGGGGTTACGGGTGCCGGGCGCGCAGCACGCGGAAGGCGGCGAACAGGGCGAGGGCGGCGAGGGCGAGCAGGATGCCCGTCTCGGCGAGCTGGGTGGGCCAGAAGTGCGACCGGGGGTGGTAGTCGAGGTACTGGCCGGTGATGCCCAGGTCGGGCGGGCAGTCGGTGAGGTTCTGGGTGCGCGCGAAGCAGGTCCACTCGGGGAGGCGGTTGCCGTGGGCATCGAGCATTCCGGTGTCCATCATGAGCCAGTAGCCGGATGGGGAGAGCGGGGCGGCGTCCCTGCCGACGGGGCCCGTGACCGTCTCGACGCCGAGCAGGCTCCAGCGCAGGCTGCCGAGGACGAACATCACCAGGCCCATGACGAGGCCGGTGACGGACATCGCGAGGAGGGTGCGCCGGACGAGCTGGCCGATGAGGGCGCCGACGGCGACGGCGGCGAGGACGTAGCCGACGAGGACGATGCCGGTGCCCTCGTACGTGCCGCGGTCGCCCCAGCCGAAGAGGTACGTGCCGGAGACGCGGCTCCAGCCGAGCCGGTAGACGCCGAGGAGGGCGAGGGTGGCCGCCACGGCGACGCCGCCGGCGGTGAGGACCTTGGCGCGCAGCCAGGCCGCCGGGCGGACCGACTGGGTGAGGGAGAGCCGGTAGGTGCCGGTCTCGAACTCGCGGGCGATCAGCGGGCCGGCCACGAAGGCGCCGACGAGCAGCGGCAGGAGGAGGAGGGCCGTGCCCGTGTACTCCATGGCCAGGCGCAGGGCCTCGTAGCCGTGGCTCTCGTCGGCGGGGGCCCAGGAGCCGTCGGCCAGGTGGACGTCGGGGGTCCGGGCGTCCCGGATCCGCAGGCCGCCGATCACGGCGAGGGAGAGGGCGACCGCGCCGGCCACCACCCAGAGGGTGCGGCGGTACTGGCGGGCCGTCACCCAGTAAGGGCCCTTCAGGGCGGGCGTGCTCACGCGGCGGCTCCTTCGGCGGTGCGGAGGTGGGCGAGGAGGAGGTCTTCGAGGGAGGGCTCGGTGGCCTGCCAGGGGCCGTCGAGGGGACCCTCGCGGCGGACGAGCGCGGTGAGCTGACGACCCGTCGTGCGGGCGTCGACCACGGTGTGCGGGGCGAGGTCGGCGACGGGGCCGGTGAGCAGGGTGTGGGCGGCGAGCAGGTCGTCGACGGCGCCGTCGAGGCGGATCCGGCCGCCGGCGAGGAGCAGGAGGTGGTCGCAGGTGCCGTCCAGCTCGGTGAGGATGTGCGAGGACATGACGACGGTGGTGCCGCGTTCGGCGGCGTCGGCCATGAGCAGGCCCATCAGCTCGTTGCGGGCCAGCGGGTCCAGGTCGGCCATCGGCTCGTCGAGGAGGAGGAGCCCGGGGCGCTTGCCGAGGGCGAGCGCGAGTGCGACCCGGGTGCGCAGGCCGCCGGAGAGCTCGCGGACGGGGGTGCGGGGGTCGAGGCGGTCGCCGACGACCGCGCGGGCGGCGGCCTCGTCCCAGCGGCCCGGGTTGAGCTCGCGGCCCATGCGCAGGGTGTCGGCGACGGTGAGCCGGGGGTGCAGCGGCTTGTCCTGGGCGACGTAGGCGAGGTGCTCGCGCGGCGGCGCCTGGAGCCTCCCCTCGGTCGGCCGGAGCAGTCCGGCGGCGAGGGCGAGGAGGGTCGACTTTCCGGCGCCGTTCGGGCCGACGAGGGCGCAGACGCGGCCGGCGGGCAGGGCGAAGGAGCAGTCGCGCAGGGCCCAGGGCCGGGCGCGCCCTCCGTACCGGATGCCGAGGCCCTCGGCCCCGAGCGCCGTCGTGGTGGTCATGCGTCGTCCCCCTTGAAGAACGTGTCCAGTACGGAGGTGAAGAGGGCGGCCACGTCCTCCCGGCCGAGGCCCTCCTCGCGGGCCCGGCGGGTCCAGTCGGCGAGTTCGCCGCGCAGGGGCGAGTCGGCGGGGCCGGTGCCGAGGGTGGCGCGGACGAAGGTGCCGAGGCCCCGGCGGGCCTCGACGAGCCCCTCGCGTTCCAGCTCGCGGTAGGCCTTGAGGACCGTGTTGGGGTTGATGGCCGTGGCCTCGACGACCTCGCGCGCGGTGGGCAGGCGGTCGCCCGGCTGCAACAGGCCCATGCGGAGGGCCTGTTTGGTCTGCTGGACGATCTGGAGGTACGTGGCGACGCCGCTGCGCCGGTCGATGCGGTAGGCGAGCACGCGGCCTTCCACCACCCTTTCACTAATCAAGTAGTGAAAGGGTGGTGGAAAGAAGGGGGCGGTGTCAACCGCCCCCTTCCGCAAGGCCTGTGCGGCCTCCTGCTGCTACGACTCCGTGCGGTACATCAGGTCGACCTCGTGGGTGCGGAAGCCGAGGCGTTCGTAGACCGTCACCGCCGCCGTGTTGTCGGCGTCCACGTAGAGCATCGCCGTCGGCAGGGTCTGGGCCGCCAGGTGGCGCAGGCCGATCGCGGTCAGGGCCTTGCCGAGGCCGCCGCCCTGGGCGTCGGGCAGGACGCCGACGACGTACACCTCGCCCAGCTGCTCCTCGGCGTGCACCTTGGTCCAGTGGAAGCCGACCGGCTTTCCGTCCTTCTCCGCGAGGAAGAAGCCCTTCGGGTCGAACCACGGCTCCGCCATCCGGTCGTCCAGGTCCCGCTGGGTGAGCGAGCCCTGTTCGGGGTGGTGGGCGAAGGCGGCCGCGTTGACCGCGAGCCAGGCCGCGTCGTCCTGGCCGGGAACGAAGGTGCGCACGGTGACGCCCTCGGGCAGCACCGGCTCCGGGATGTCCAGCGGCACCAGCGGCCGGCGCAGCTGGCGCAGCTCGCGGAAGAGGGTCAGGCCGAGCACCTGGGCGAGGTGCCGGGCGGCCGACTTGCCGCCGTGCGCCCACACCCGCAGGCGCTTGCCGGAGGCGTCGAGCAGGGCGGTGCCGAGTGCCCGCCCGTGGCCGCGGCCGCGGTGCGAGGGGTGCACGACCAGCTCGGCGGCGGGCGCCTCGACCGGGTCGGTCTCCTCCAGCTGGGCGTAGCCGTAGAGGTGCGAGCCGACCGTCAGGAGGAAGTGGCGGACGCCCTCGCGGCGGCCGTGGCGCAGATAGAGCCGGCCCTGCTCGGACACGGCGTGCATCCCGTCGGCGCGGTCGGCTGCCTCCAGGAGGTCGAGGACCTCCGAGACCTGCTCGGGGTCCAGCTCGTCGTAACTGGTGATCTGCCGTCCCGGTTCAAGGGCCGGCGCCGCGTCAGAAGTCATGGTGACGAGCCTACGACCGGGGCGCTCCGGCTCGGGGCAGATCAAAGGCAACCAGCTCGTAACCAGCCACCCCCTGTTGCGCTACGCGCGTTGACCCTAGGCTGCCGCTCGCAGGACAGATCGGGACTCAAGGGGAGCGGATGGCAGCGAAGCGGTCGAGGAAGAACAGGGCGGGGCGGCGGATTCTCGTCGCCGGAGCGGGGCTGGCCACCATCGGTGCGCTCGTCGCCGCGATCCCCGCCGGTGCCTCGCAGGACGACGCGACCGCCGACGGCGCGTCGTACAGCACCAACGGCAAGGGCTGGGGGCGGATGGTCGACGTCCAGCTGCTCTCCTTCAACGACCTGCACGGCAACCTGGAGCCCCCGGCCGGCTCCTCCGGCCAGGTCACCCGGACCAAGCCGGACGGCACCACCGAGAAGATCGACGCCGGCGGTGTCGAGTACCTCGCCACGCACCTGCGCCAGGCCCGTGAGGGGAATCGTTACTCCATCACGGCCGCCGCCGGTGACCTGATCGGCGCCTCGCCGCTCCTGTCCGGCCTCTTCCATGACGAGCCCACGATCGGCGCGCTCAACAAGCTCGACCTGGACGTCACCTCGGTCGGCAACCACGAGTTCGACGAGGGCGCGGTCGAGCTGGCCCGCATGCAGAACGGCGGCTGTCACCCGACCGCCGGCTGTTTCACCGAGGACAAGAAGTTCGACGGTGCGAACTTCCCCTACCTCGCGGCCAACGTGACCGAGGAGAAGACCGGGAAGCCGCTGCTCGACCCGTACTTCATCTGGGAGAAGGACGGCGTCCGGATCGGCTTCATCGGCGTGACCCTGGAGGGCACCCCGAACGTCGTCACCGCCGAGGGCGTCAAGGGCCTGAAGTTCGGCGACGAGGTCGAGACGATCAACAAGTACACGAAGGTCCTGGAGCGCAAGGGCGTCAAGTCCATCGTCGCCCTGGTCCACGAGGGCGGCATGCCGGCCTCGGCCTCGTACAACTACAACTGCGACGGTGACGGGGACGGCGACGGCGAGGGCGTCTCCGGCGCGATCGTCGACATCGCGAAGAACGTCTCGCCGCAGGTCGACGCGCTGGTCACCGGCCACACCCACCAGGCGTACGTGTGCAGCATCCCCGACCCGTCGGGCAAGCCGCGCCTGGTCACCTCGGCGTCCTCGTTCGGCAAGCTCTACACGGACACCACGCTGACCTACGACCGCCGCACCAAGGACATCGTCCGCACCGCGGTCGCCTCGGCCAACCACGTCGTCTCCCGTGACGTCGAGAAGGCCGCGGACATCACGCAGCTGATCAACGACTGGAAGACGCTCGCCGCCCCCGTGGCCAACCGTCCGCAGGGCTACATCTCCGCCGACATCAACGGCCGCGGCTCCACGGCGTACGAGCGCCCGCTCGGCGACCTGATCGCCGACGCGCAGCTGGAGGGCCTGGCCCCCGCGGACAAGGGCGGGGCGCAGCTCGCCCTGATGAACCCGGGCGGCATCCGCTCCGACCTCGTCTACAAGGCGTCCGGCGCCGAGGGCGACGGCGTGGTGACCTATGGCGAGGCCTTCACGGTGCAGCCCTTCACCAACATGATGAACGTGGTCGACCTGTCCGGCGCGAACCTGATCGCCGCGCTGAAGCAGCAGGTCAGCGGCTCGAACCAGGAGGCGGTGAAGATCCTCCAGGTCTCGAAGGGCCTGACGTACACGCTCGACATGACGAAGACGGGCGCGGACCGCGTCGTCGACGGCACGATCAAGCTGAACGGTGAGGCGATCGACCCGGCGAAGACCTACCGCGTCGCGATGAACGAGTTCCTCGCGGGCGGCGGCGACGGCTTCGGCGCCCTGGCGAAGGGCACCAACAAGCTCGTCGGCGCGTCGGACCTGGACGTCTTCAACGCGTACCTGGCGGCCCACTCCTCGCCGTCCGCCCCGCTGGGCGTGCCGGCGGCGAACCGGATCACGGTCATCGCGAAGTAAGCCCACGCGGTACGGGAGGGGCGGGTCCGCAGCGGCGGACCCGCCCCTCCTTCCTTGTCTCCTGAACCCGGTCGAGTGCTTGTTACGCTCACTCGAATCGGAACTTCTGGGGAGGGGTTCAGGAGTGGACACAGGGTGGGGACAGCGGCGCGGGGGCGCCCTCGCGCTCGCCGCGGCGACGGCGGCGCTGGTCGCGCTGACGCCGGTGGGGGCGGGGGTCGCGCACGCCGCGGACGGGGAGGCACCGGCGGAGCTGGTGATCCCGGCGGAGGAGACGCCCGATCAGGACGCGGCGCAGGTGCAGCCGGGCACGACGGGCTTCCTCCAGGGGTTCGCGCCCGGCGCGTACCGCTGGTACTCCTACGCCGACGGCGGTTCCACGCCGTTCGCGGACGGCGGCGCGCAGCTCCACTTCAACGGCACGGACACCATCGCCCGCTTCTTCGCCGGGCAGGGCAAGGTCGTCCTGCAGGACGCCGGCGGCGGCCCCGAGGAGACGCTCCTGATCGGAGCGGGCCGGGATGTCATCGGCCTGGCCGGGCGCACGGTCATCGCCGAGTCGACGCCGGCCGACGGCGGCTTGCACACGTACTCCCTCGTCAACGGCGCCCTGGTCGACCGCCCGGTCACCGGACTGCCGGCCGGCGCCGGGGAGTTCGTGGTCCAGGGGAGGACCGCGTACGGCTTCCTGCTGGCGTACGAGGCCGGCGGGGTGAACGCCCGCGCCTGGGTCGACCTCTCCGGCGACGCCCCGGTGGCGAGGCCCCTCGGCGACACGGGGTCCTCCACCGTCTTCGGCGACGAGCTGATCGACGTCACCGGCACCGGGAAGCTGCGCGTCTGGGACCTCAAGGGCGACTTCTCCGCCCCGGCCCGCGAGACCGGCTGGACCGGCGGCGAGACCCCGGTGGCCGTCCAGGGCGACCGGATCCTGAGCACCCGTGGCGGGGCCGACGGGCGGCGGACGCTGCTCTCCCGGCCCTTCGGGGGCGGGACGCAGAAGGTGCTGCTCGACGACCTGCTCTCCGAGCCGAGGAGCGGCGGCGGTGGCGTGCTCGGCGTCGTCCGCGACCCCGGCTCCCTCGCGCGCCCGGTCTACCGGGTGGCGCTGGGGGCCGACGGCGAGTTCGCGGCCACCCGGGTGGCCGCCGTCCCGGCCCGGCGGACCGGGGTGGTCGGGATCTCCGCCGCGCAGGGCGTCCTGAACACCGTCGACGAGGTGCCCCAGGGGGGCGAGCGCCGGCTGCGCTCCATCGAGACGACGACCGCAGGACCGCTCGCCGCGGGGGAGCGGGTCGACCGGGGCACGGACCCCCGTGACGAGCGGTACTTCGGTCTGCCCACCGGCGACGGCCGCACCGTCTTCCGCAGCGGCTTCAGCATGTACGTCCTGGAGTCCGGGGCCAAGCTGCCCCCCGTCTACACGGGTGCCTGGGACCTGGGCGCCGAGGGCATCCGCGAGGCCTCGGGCCGCTACGTCACGTACACCGACGTGGCCGGCGCCCGGCGCGTCTTCGACCTGGACGGCAAGGCGGACGCCACCCCGCCCGGCCTCGTCAAGGGCGCCCCGACCGCCCTGAACGGCGGCACCCTGTGGGCCGCGAACGCCACGCCCGGCGCGGTCACGGCGTACGACATCCGCACCGGTGCGAAGACCCGGACGGCCACCCTCGCCGACTGCGTCCTGAAGGACGTCCAGGCGGTGGGCGCCGACGTCTACTGGAAGTGCGACACGAAGTCCGGGGTCCTGAACACCGTGACCCAGGTGAACACCGCCCTGCCCGCGCACGTCTCGGCCCGCCTCGGCGACGGCTACGTCACCCACCAGAAGGACGGGCTGCTCTCCCTCACCCCGCTGCGCGGCGGCGGCCCGACCCGGGAGATCGGGCGGCCCGCCGACGCGCTCCCGGAGGGCGGCTGGAGCGTCGACCGGTTCGGCGGGCACACCGTCTTCGCCGACGACCGGCAGCAGCTGCACGTGGTGCCGAGCGGCGTTCCGGCCGCGGAGCTTTCCGTGCTGGACTCCGAGCTCCCCGGCGACCTCCACGACGTCGAGGCCGGCAGCTGGGCCGCCGAGTGGTGGCTGTCCAAGCCCGCCGCCTCCTGGTCGCTGAGCATCAGGGACAAGGCGACCGGGACCGTCGTCCGCACCCTGCGCGGCGGCGGGACCCGGGGCCTCGTCAGGGCCGTCTGGGACGGGAAGGACGAGAACGGGGCCGAGGTCGCCGACACGCGCTACGCCTTCGAGCTGAGCGCCGTGCCGGCCGACGGGGCCGGGAGCACGCTGCGCCGGACCCACGAGTCCTTCCTGACGCACGGCGGCATCGGGACGTACCGGCCGGTGACGCCGACCCGCCTCCTGGACACCCGCATCGGACTCGGCGCGCCGAAGCGGCAGGTGCACACCGGCGACACGGTGACCCTGCAGGTCGCCGGGCGCGGCGGGGTGCCGGCGACCGGGGTGTCCGCGGTGGTGCTCAACGTGACGGCGACGAACGTCTCGGCGTCGACGTACGTGTCGGTCTACCCGTACGGGACGCAGCGCTCCAGCGCCTCGAACCTGAACGTGGCGGCCGGGCGGACCGCGTCCAACCTGGTGACCGTGCCGGTCAGGGACGGCAAGGTGACGCTGTACAACTTCACGGGCGGGCTCGACCTGATCGCGGACGTGGCCGGCTCCTACACGATGGAGGGCCGGGGCGACCGGTTCACGCCGGTGACCCCGGGGCGGGTCCTCGACACCCGCGGCGGGCTCGGCGCGCCCAGGGCGAAGGTGGGCGCGGCGGGCACGGTGAGCGTCCGGCTCGCGGGCCGTGGCGGGCTCCCGGCGAGCGGGGTGTCGGCGGTGGTGCTCAATGTGACGGCGACGAACGTCTCGGCGTCGACGTACGTGTCGGTCTACCCGTACGGGACGCAGCGGACCAGCGCCTCGAACCTGAACGTGACGGCCGGTCGGACCGTCGCCAACGCCGTGATCGTCCCCGTGAAGGACGGCAAGGTCACGCTCTACAACCACGCGGGCTCGGTCGACCTGCTGGCCGACGTGTCCGGCTACTTCACCGCCGGCGAGCAGGGCGCGCGGTTCCATCCGGCGGCCCCGGCCCGGATCGTCGACACCCGCAGGGCCGTGGGCGGCAGGACGCTCGGCCCGGCCGGGAGCCTGGCGGTGCCGGTCGCGGGGATCGGCGGGGTGCCGGCCACCGGTGCCTCGGCGGTGGTGCTCAACGTGACGGCGACGAACGCGACCAGGGCGACGTACGTGGCGGCCACGACGGTGCCGGGGACGCCGACGGTCTCGAACATCAACCTGCTGCCGGGGCAGACCGTCCCGAACCTGGTGGTCGTGCCGGTCGTGGACGGGACGTTCCACCTCTACAACCACGCCGGTTCGACGGATGTGATCGTGGACGTCTTCGGGTACTACACCCGCTGACTCGGCCGATCCTCCCGGCCCTTACGGACTATGGCAGGAGCACGTCAAGTCCTGCCATAGTCCGTCCCATGGACCGACCACTGGACCGATCATCGGAACGGCGTCCGGACAGCCCTCCGGACAGCCGTCTGGACCGGCGCCTGGACCGGCGCCGCTTCCTCGCCGGCGCCGCCGCTGCCTCCGGCGCCCTGCTCCTGGGCGCCCCCTCCGCCCGGGCGGCCAACGCCCTCGGGACGCGGGACTGGATGGCCGCCCACGGCGACCCCACCCCGCTCCGGACGCTCACGATCCCCGGCACCCACGACTCCGGAGCCCGCTACGGCGGACTCTGGACCGAGTGCCAGAACACCACCATCGCCCAGCAACTGGACAGCGGCATCCGGTTCCTGGACGTGCGGTGCCGGGTGACCGGCGGGTCGTTCGCGATCCACCACGGGGCCTTCTACCAGAACCTCATGTTCGGAGACGTCCTCGGCGCCTGCCGGGACTTCCTCGCCGCCCACCCCACCGAGACCGTCCTGATGCGGGTCAAGCAGGAGTACTCCACCGAGTCCGACGCCACCTTCCGCGCCGTCTTCGACGACTACCTCGACAACCGCGGCTGGCGGTCCCTCTTCCGCATCGGCGACGGCGTCCCCACCCTCGGGGAGTCCCGCGGCAGGGTCGTCCTGCTCGCCGACAACGCCGGACTGCCCGGTCTGCGGTGGGCCGACGGCAGGTACTTCGACGTACAGGACGCCTACCAGGCCGAGCCCTTCGCCAAGTGGCCCGAGATCCGCGACCAGTTCCGCCAGGCCGCCGGCGCACCCGGGCCCTTCTACGTCAACTTCGTCTCCACCGCCGCCGGCCTCCCGCCCCGCTGGAACGCCGACCGGCTCAACCCGCAGGTCCACTCGCTCGTCGACGGCGAGGGGGCGGGCTGGAAGGGCCTCGGGATCGTGCCCATGGACTTCCCCAACACCCGCTCAGGACTGGTCGAGTCCCTCATCCGGCACAACTGAGGGCCCGACGGCCGATGGCGGCGGCGTCGGCGCCCCCGGCAGCCGCACCGTCGCCACCGTGCCGCCGCCCTCCGCCGGGGTGAGCGCGACCGAGCCGCCCGCCTGGCCGATCGTGCGGGCCACGATCGACAGACCGAGTCCCGAACCCGGCATCCCGCGCGCCGACGGCGAGCGCCAGAAGCGGTCGAAGACATGCGGGAGCTCGTCCGGCGCGATGCCGGGACCGTGGTCCCGCACCGTCAGCTCGCCCCGCATCAGGGTCACCTCGACCGTCCCGCGCGGCGGCGAGAACTTCACCGCGTTGTCCAGGACGTTCACCAGGGCACGCTCCAGGGCGGCCTGCTCCGCCCGTACGTACCAGGGCGCCAGGTCCGTCACGAAGGTCAGCTCAGGACCGCGCAGCCGGGCCCGGTCGAGCGCCGCGCGCAGGATGCCGTGCAGCGGCACCACCTCCAGCGGCCCCGGCGCCGCCGCGTCCGGCCTGGACAGCTCCTGGAGGTCGCCGATCAGCGCCGACAGCTCCGTCATCTGCGCCTTCACCGAGGCCATCAGGGCCCGCCGGTCCTCCGGCGGCAGCGCCCGGCCCGTCTCCTCGCTGCGGGCCAGCAGCTCGACGTTGGTGCGCAGCGAGGTGAGCGGGGTGCGCAGCTCGTGGCCGGCGTCCGCGATCAGCTGCGCCTGGCGGTCCCGGGAGGTCGCCAGCGCGGCCGTCATCGCGTTGAAGGAGCGGGAGAGCCGGGCGATCTCGTCCTCGCCCTCGACCGGGATGCGGACCGTCAGGTCCTCCGTCGCCGCCACGTGTTCGACCGCCCCGGTCAGCCGGTGCACCGGCTCCAGGCCGGTCCGTGCCACCCACAGCCCGGCCGCCCCGGCCCCGACCACGCCGATGCCGGAGACCAGCAGCAGCACCCAGGCGAGGGTGGACATCGAGTTGTCGATCTCGTACGTGGGGCGGGCGACGGAGACCGCGACCGGCTGCGAGATCGGCTGCCGGATCAGGTTCATGGGGTACGTGTAGACCCGCATCTCCGTGCCGTCCTCGGCGTTCGTCGTGTGCAGCGCCGAGTCGAGCCGGCCCTGCGCCACCGCGGTGTCCGAGGCCTGTGCCGGGATCACCGAGCGGCCGGTCGAGCAGACCACCTCGCCGTCCGTCGACACGATCTGCAGCGTCTGCGCGCCGCGCGGCGCCGGCGGCGGCCGGTTCGCCGTGGTCGCCCCGCAGGAGCTCAGCAGCTTCTGGGCGTCCTGCGGGGTGAGCTGCGCCGAGCGCAGCGAGTCGTCCAGCTCCGCCTCCAGCTGGGCCCGGGTCACGAACCAGCAGGACACCGAGACCGCCGCCACCGCCACGGCCACCGCGAGCGCCGTGAGGAGCGCGAGGCGCGAGCGGAGCGGCCGCGAGCGGAACCAGGTCACCGGACTCGTCACTCGGCGCCTCCGCCGCGCAGCACATAGCCGACCCCGCGCACGGTGTGCACCAGGCGCGGCTCGCCGCCCGCCTCGGTCTTGCGGCGCAGGTACATCACGTACACGTCCAGCGAGTTCGAGCTCGGCTCGAAGTCGAAGCCCCACACGGCCTTCAGGATCTGCTCGCGGGTGAGCACCTGCCGCGGGTGGGCCAGGAACAACTCCAGGAGCGTGAACTCGGTACGGGTCAGCTCCACCGGCCGCCCGCCGCGGGTCACCTCGCGCGTGGTCAGGTCCATCCGCAGGTCCTCGAAGGAGAGCACGTCGCCCTCGGGCCGCGGTCCGGACTGCGGCGCCGCGTAGGCGCTGCGCCGCAGCAGGGCGCGGATCCGGGCGAACAGCTCGTCCAGCTCGAAGGGCTTCACCAGGTAGTCGTCCGCGCCCGCGTCGAGGCCGGTGACCCGGTCGCCGACGGTGTCGCGGGCGGTCAGCATCAGGATCGGCACGGTCGAGCCGGAGGCCCGGATGCGGCGGGCCGCGGTCAGGCCGTCCATGCGGGGCATCTGGACGTCGAGGACGACCAGATCGGGGCCGTACGACTCCATCTTGGCGAGCGCGTCGAGTCCGTCCACGGCGTCCTCGGTCCCGTAGCCCTCGAAGGCGAGGCTGCGCCGCAGCGCCTCCCGCACGGCGGGCTCGTCGTCCACGATGAGGATGCGCTCGGCGCGCTCGGCTTCGTTCTGCTGGCCAGTCATGGGCCCAGCGTCCCATGCGTTCAGGCGGCACCGCCCGAGCGCAGGCTGTCGAGGTCGGCCTTGAGGGTGTCGACCGGGATGGCGAATCCGAGGCCGACGCTGCCGGCCGTGGAACCGCCCGAGGAACTGGGCGAATACATGGCCGAATTGATTCCGATGATCTCGCCGTTCATATTGATCAGCGCGCCGCCGGAATTACCGGGATTGAGCGAGGCGTCGGTCTGGATCGCCTTGTACGTGGTCTTCGAGGAGCCGGTGTCGCCGTTGAACTGCTGACCGCCGAACTCGAAGGGCCACCCCTGGCTCGGGTCCCACTGCCCCGGGCCGCCCTGCCCCTGGCCGCCCTGCCCCTGCCCCTGCCCCTGGTCCTGGCCGCCCTCCTTGGCGACGGTCACATCGCGGTCGAGGGCGGAGACGATGCCGCTGGTGACGGTGCCGGTCAGGCCCTCCGGGGAGCCGATGGCCACGACCTCGTCGCCGACCCGCACCTTGGACGAGTCGCCGAGGGTGGCGGCCTTGAGGCCGGAGGCGCCCTCCAGCTTGATCAGTGCCAGGTCCTTGTCGGGGTCGGTGCCGACGACCTTGGCGTCGTAGCTCTTGCCGTCGGAGGTCTGCACCTTGATCGTCGAGGCGCCGGCGATGACGTGGTTGTTGGTGACGATCTCGCCGTCCCCGGTGATGATCACGCCGGAGCCGGTGGACTTGCCGGAGGTGGAACTGGCGGAGATCTCCACGATGGAGGGGGAGACGGCCTGGGCGACCCCGGCGACCGTGCCCTTGTTGCTCGCGGAGACGTTGGTGCCGCTCACCGGGCCGGCGGCGGCGGTGGCGGTGGCGTCGGAGCTCCACTGCTGGACGAGGGTCGCGGTGCCGCCGCCGACCGCCGCGGCGGCGATGGCCACGGCCGCCATGAGGCCGACCCCGCGCTTGGCCCGGCGGCGCGGCGCCGGGGCGGGCGCGGCGGCGAACGCCGGCTGCTGCGGGGGCGGCGGCGGGGCGTCGTACCCGCCGGTCCTGGCGTACCCGTCGGACGCGGAGTGGGCGTCGTACCCGGTGTGCCCGCCGGACGGCCAGACGGTGGTGCCCGGCTCGGTGCTGATGGGCTCCGTGGGGTCGTACGGCGGCCGCGGCGGGTAGTACGGCTGCTGCTGGGGCTGCTGGTTGTCCGTCATGGCTATGACTCTCGGGGCCGTTCATGAGAACGGCCTGAGGGCGCGGTGAGAAGCCCGACAGAAGCGTGTATGCCCGATATAAAGACCCGTCGGGCGCGGGGTCCCGCGGCTCAGCCGCAGCCGCAGGAGCGGCGCACGATCAGCGCCGAGGGGAACTGCTTGACCCGCTCGCGGCGCGAGCCCGCCACCCGGAGCGAGTCGTCGAGCACCAGGTCGACCGCGGCCCTGGCCATGGCCGGACGGTCCGAGTAGACCGTGGTCAGCGGCGGGTCCGAGAGCGCCGCCTCCTTGACGTCGTCGAAGCCGGCCACGGCCAGCTCCGTCGGCACGTCGATGCGCAGCTCGCGGGCGGCCCGCAGCACGCCGAAGGCCTGGTCGTCCGTCGAGCAGAAGATGGCCGGCGGCCGGTCGGGGCCGGCGAGCAGCTTCAAGGCCACCTGGTAGGCGTCGTAGCGGTTGTACGGGGCCTGGAAGAGCCGGCCCTCGACGGAGAGCCCGGCCTCCAGCATGGCCCGCCGCCAGCCCTCCTCGTGGTCGGCGACCGGGTCGCCGACGGCCGGGGTGTTCGGGATGCCGCCCATGCAGGCCACGTACGGGTGCCCGTGCTCCAGGAGGTGCCGGGTGGCGAGCTGGGCGCCGCCGATGTCGTCGGTGACGACGGCGACGTCGTCGATCGCCTCGGGCCGCTCGTGCAGCAGCACGACCCGCGCGTCCCAGGCCTCGATCTCGCTCGCGGCCTGCTCGCTCATGCCCTGGCTGACCAGGATCAGACCGGAGACCCGCATGCCGAGGAAGGCGCGCAGATAGTGGATCTCGCGCTCGGTGCGGTAGTCGGAGTTGCCGACGAGGACCATCTTCCCGCGCTCGGCTGCGGCCTGCTCGACCGCGTGCGCCATCTCCGCGAAGAAGGGCTGGCGCGCGTCGGGGACGACCATGCCTATGAGGTCCGTGCGCCGGGACGCCATCGCCTGGGCCACCCGGTCGGGGCGGTAGCCCAGCTCCTTGATGGCGGCGAGGACACGCTCGCGCGTGGCCGGGGCGACCGGCCGGGGTCCGTTGTTGATGACGTAACTCACGACCGCGGTCGAAGTACCCGCCAGTCGCGCTACGTCATCCCGCGTCACCTTGGCCACGCGCGGCAGTCTACGCGGGGTGACCTGCCTACCGGCAGGTCACCTTGTGGCATACGCCACGCTAACGGTCCTCCACCGGAGTGAGTTCCCGCGTGTCCTCCTTGACGCGGGCCTCCGCCCGGGCCTCCGTGCGCGCCTCCGCCCGGGCCTCCGTTCGCTCCGGCTTCTCGGGCGTCACGAAGCGGTAGCCGACGTTGCGGACGGTGCCGATGAGCGACTCGTGCTCGGGCCCGAGCTTCGCCCGCAGACGCCGTACGTGGACGTCGACCGTTCGGGTGCCGCCGAAGTAGTCGTAGCCCCAGACCTCCTGGAGGAGCTGGGCGCGGGTGAAGACCCGGCCCGGGTGCTGGGCGAGGTACTTGAGGAGCTCGAACTCCTTGAAGGTCAGGTCCAGGACCCGGCCCTTGAGCTTGGCGCTGTACGTGGCCTCGTCGACCGACAGGTCGCCGTTGCGGATCTCCATGGGGGAGTCGTCCGCGACGATCTGCTGGCGGCCCATCGCGAGCCGCAGCCGGGCCTCGACCTCGGCCGGTCCCGCGGTGTCGAGCAGCACGTCGTCGATGCCCCAGTCGGCGGTGACGGCCGCGAGACCGCCCTCCGTCACGACCAGGATCAGCGGACAGCCGGGCCCCGTGGAGCGCAGCAGCTGACACAGCGAGCGCACCTGCGGGAGGTCGCGCCGCCCGTCGACGAGGATCACGTCGGCGCCGGGGGTGTCCACGAGTGCCGGGCCCTCGGCGGGGGCCACGCGCACGTTGTGCAGCAGCAGACCGAGGGCGGGCAGCACCTCGGTCGACGGCTGGAGGGCGTTGGTGAGGAGCAGCAGAGAACTCATCGCGCTCCTCCTGCCCGGAGCGTCGCCTGTGTCGTCGGTCGGTCGTGCTTCGTTCGCTCGTCCATGACGTCGGTTCCTCCTCGGTCCCTGCGAGGACGTCTGCGGCACTGCTTTCTGTACTCACCTGCGGCTCTCGCGCCCTGAGAGCTTTCGGTAATCCATCCGTAACAACGGTCGGAAAACACAAAAGGACCCGGGGGCTGCGTTGCCCGGATCCTCTGGCAAGCAGAATAGCTCACATGAGTTCCGAGGCAGAGGGGCGATTTCACATGGTGGATGTTTCCTCGCTCTCCCCCTACGCCCCAGGGGGCGTGGCGGGACCCCCGTCCGTCCACGATGGCGACGCCCGCCGCGCGATGCTGCGTACCGATGACGGTGTCCGGATCGAGGCGGTTTACGAACCGTCCTCGGCAAGTGTCACCGATACGGCGGTCGTGGTGGCGCACGGGTTCACCGGCTCGGTCGACCGCCCCGCGCTCCGGCGCGCCGCCCGCGCCCTGCGGGAGCACGCGCACGTCGTCACCTTCTCCTTCCGCGGCCACGGCCGCTCCGGCGGCCTGTCGACCGTCGGCGACCGGGAGGTCCTCGACCTGGCCGCCGCCGTCCGCTGGGCCCGCGAACTCGGGCACCCGCGCGTGGCGACGGTCGGCTTCTCCATGGGCGGCTCCGTCGTGCTGCGCCACGCCGCCCTGGAGCGCGGCACGGACGCCCGCGCGGACGCCGTCGCCGCGGTCAGCGCCCCGGCCCGCTGGTACTACCGGGGGACGCCGTCGATGCGGCGCGTGCACTGGGTGGTGACCCGGCCGGTGGGCCGGCTCGTCGGGCGCTACGGGCTCGGCACCCGGATTCACCACAAGGACTGGGACCCCGTGCCGCTCTCGCCGGTCGAGGCCGTGCCGCTGATCGTGCCGACCCCGCTGCTGGTCGTGCACGGCGACCGCGACCCGTACTTCCCGCTCGACCACCCCCGCAGCCTGGTCGCCGCGGCCCCGGACGGCGCGGTCGAGCTGTGGCTGGAGCGCGGGATGGGGCACGCGGAGAACGCCGCGGGCGAGGAGCTGCTCGCCCGGCTCGGGGCGTGGCTCGCCCGGCCATAGCCCATCATGGGGGGCGGCGCGCACACGAACGAAGGGAGTGCCGCTATGGCAGCGGGAACCATCCGCTACTGGGCCGCGGCGAAGGCGGCCGCCGGTGTGGCCGAGGAGCCGTACGCCGCGCAGACCCTGGCCGAGGCGCTCGACGCGGCCCGCGAGAGGCACCCCGGCGAGCTGGTCCGGGTCCTCCGGCGCTGCTCGTTCCTGGTCGACGGCGACCCCGTCGGGACCCGCGCCCACGAGACGGTACGGCTGGCGGAGGGCGGCACGGTCGAGGTGCTCCCCCCGTTCGCAGGAGGGTGAACCGCACACCATGAGCAGTAGTGACCAGCACTATCCATACGAGCCGGGCAGCGGTCAGCCGTACGACCCGCACGTCACCCAGACGTGGGAGGGCCAGACCTGGGACACCCAGTTCCAGCCGACGGTCCAGCCGCAGCAGGCCCAGCAGGCCCAGCAGGCCCAGCAGCCCGTCGCGTACGACACCGACACGGCCTACCTGCCGCCGCAGACGGCCCCGGAGGCCCCGGGCCCGTACACCACGGGCGGGCACCCCCTGCCGCCCGAGACCCCGGCGACGTACCCGCCGGTGTACGGGGCGCCCATGTCGTCCTACGAGACGCCCGCGCCCGCGTACGAGACGCCCGCGCCCGCGTACGAGACGCCCGCGTACGAGGCCGTGTCCGCTCCGGCGGCTGCCGCCGTGGCCGCGACGCCCGAGGCTCCCGCCTACTCCAGCCCCACCACCGCCGGCAACGCCCGGATCACCGACGCCCAGCGGGCCCGCGCCGAGGGCCGGTCGCCGGTCATCGAGCCCGGGATGCAGCCCGCGGCCCTGACGGCCGTGCTGGGCGTCCTGCTCGCCGTGGGCGCCTCGGTCGGCTCGTACGCGCTGCTCGTCCCGCTGCTCCTGCTCCAGGCGGTCACCGCCGCGGGCTGGTTCCGGCTCAACGGCATGTGGCCGGCCCGGCAGGGCATCGCCCTCGCCTTCCTGGGCGGCGTCACCGCCGACGTCGCGCTGCTCGCCGCGGGCCGCGAGAACGCCCCGGCCGCGATCCTGGGCACGCTCGGCGTCTGGGTACTGCTCACGCTCGTGCTCCAGCTGCGCAGCCACGCCGATCCGGACGAGCGGATGTACGGCCTGATGGCGACGGTCGCCTCCGCGGCCCTCGCGATCCTGGCCGCCGGGCACCTCGGTGCCGAGCCGGACGCCGTGGTCGTCGGCGGGGTCGCGGTCGCCGCCGCCGCCCTGGCCCGCGCGGTGCCGCTGCCCGGCCCGGTCTCCCTGGTGGTGGCCCTGCTCGCGGCCGCGGGCGGCGGGATCGCCGCCGGCGGGTTCACCGGTCTGGGCGCCTCCGGCGCGCTGCTCGGCCTGGGGGCCGGGGTGTGCGCGCTGATCGGACTGCGGGTGGCCAGCTACGACTACCCCTCCCGCTTCGTGCACATGACGGCCGGCGTCGCGCTGCCCCTGACGGCCGCCGCGCCCGCGGTCTACCTGCTGGGACGCGCCCTGGCGTAACCGTCGCCACAGCCCGCGGGGGAACCGACCGGCCCTCCGACACGTCGATCTTCGTGTCGGGGGGCCGACCCGTCCCACCGGAAACGTCTCAGGGGGAAATGGACCGTGCGAGCACTGCGGATTGTGCTGATCCTGGCCGTCGTGCTCGGCGGGATCCTGGTCGGCGTGGACCGCCTGGCCGTCGCCTACGCGGAGTCGGAGGCGGCCGACCGGGTGCGGCTCGGGGCCGTACGGGCCGAGTCCACCGACGTCGACATCAAGGGCTTCCCCTTCCTCACCCAGGTCGCCGACAAGCGCCTCGACGAGGTCGAGGTGCGGCTGACCGGCGTCCGGGCGACCGCCGACGGGCGGCCGGTGCGCATCGGCGAGCTGACGGCCGACCTGCACGACGTCACCGTCGACGAGGACTACACGAGTGCCCGCGCGGCCACCGCCACCGGCGTCGCGCTGCTGTCCTACGCGGACCTCAGCGCCGCCGCGGGCCGGGACGTCAAGGTGGAGTACGGCCGGAACGGCAAGCTGAAGGTCACCGGCGGCGTGCACATCCTGGGCCGCACCCTCACCCGCAGCGTGCTGTCCACGGTGACCCTCGCGGACGGCGACACCCTGCGCGTCCGCGCCGACGAGGTGCCCGGCGAGGGCATCCCGGGCCTGGAGGACCTGGTCCGCTCCCGCACCGACTTCGACCGCAGGATCCAGGGGCTGCCGAAGGGGATGCGGCTGGCGAAGGTGGAGGCCCGGGAGGACGGCCTCGCGGTGACGGTGACCGGCAGGGACGTGGTCCTGGCGGGCTGAGCCCGACCGCCCCGGGGCCCGGCGAAGGGCGCCGCCCCGGGCCCGCATACCGACCCATACCGGCACATCACACCGTCGGTGATCACATGCTGAGACGCCGATGTCCGATCCGCAGAAGCGAAACCCGGACAGCTCGACGCGCACCCGCGCCGGCCTGCCCGCGCCCCTGGTCCATCCCGCATGCCGGACGATCGCGTCTCAAAATACGACACACCGGTGACACGGCCGCCTGTCCGTCCCTACGATCGAGGGCATGAAGCGACAGGCGGATCTCACGAAGCGGCGGGCAGTAGACCTGTGCCGCGTCGCCGCCATGCTCTGTCGCTCGGTCTGAGCGGGACGCACTGCTCCCGTATTCCCCGGGCCCTACGACGTGACGTCGGGGCCACCCCGCGCAGCAGCACCACCATCGCCCGCATGCGATGGCGCGTACCCGCACGAACTGCACGAACCGCCGCACACTGCCCCGGAGGAGAACAGCATGGCTCGCAGCGACGTCCTGGTCGACGCCGACTGGGTCGAGGCCAACCTCGACAACCCGCAGGTCGCCCTCGTCGAGGTCGACGAGGACACCTCGGCCTACGAGAAGAACCACATCCGCAACGCCATCCGGATCGACTGGACGAAGGACCTCCAGGACCCGGTCCGCCGTGACTTCATCGACCAGGAGGGCTTCGAGAAGCTCCTCTCGGCCAAGGGCATCGGCAACGACACGACGGTCGTCCTCTACGGCGGCAACAACAACTGGTTCGCGTCCTACGCCTACTGGTACTTCAAGCTCTACGGCCACCAGGACGTGAAGCTCCTCGACGGCGGCCGCAAGAAGTGGGAGCTCGACTCCCGCGACCTGGTCGACGGCTCCGAGGTCCCGAACCGCCCGGCCACCGAGTACAAGGCCAAGCCCCAGGACACCTCGATCCGCGCCTTCCGCGACGACGTCGTGGCCGCGATCGGCACCCAGAACCTCGTCGACGTCCGCTCGCCCGACGAGTTCTCCGGCAAGCTGCTCGCCCCGGCCCACCTCCCGCAGGAGCAGTCGCAGCGCCCGGGCCACGTCCCGTCCGCCCGCAACATCCCGTGGTCGAAGAACGCCAACGACGACGGCACCTTCAAGTCGGACGAGGAGCTCAAGGCCCTCTACGCCGAGGAGCAGGTCGACCTGGCGAAGGACTCCATCGCCTACTGCCGCATCGGCGAGCGCTCCGCGCTCACCTGGTTCGTCCTGCACGAGCTGCTCGGTGTGGAGAACGTCAAGAACTACGACGGCTCGTGGACCGAGTACGGCTCCCTCGTCGGCGTGCCGATCGAGCTCGGCGCCAACAAGTAATCCCTCCCCCTCCTCGACCGTAAGGATTCCTGACATGTGCGGAGCGCAGCCCGGCGGCCCCGACGCCTCGACGATCAAGCCCGGTGAGACCACGATCCAGGGCTTCGTGACCAAGGACGGCCAGCCCGTCACCGGTTACGTCCGTCTCCTGGACTCGACCGGCGAGTTCACGGCCGAGGTCCCGACCTCCGCCACCGGCCAGTTCCGCTTCTACGCGGCCGAGGGCACCTGGACCGTCCGCGCCCTGGTCCCGGGCGGCACCGCCGACCGCCAGGTGGTGGCCCAGAAGGGCGGCCTGGCCGAGGTCGCCATCGCGGTCTGAGTCTCCGACGCGCCCCTCGCACCGCTCGGCGCGGGGGGCGCCTGTCGGGCTACGCGAACGCGGCGCCGGCCCCCGGAGCCGGCGCAGCGCAGTGGCCCACATACCGGCCGCAGGGCCGTGCCTCCTGGGGGGTTGGACGCCATCACCAGGACCTGAGGCGCGGCCCTGCGGTCTTTTCCGCTTCTCGCGCGGCGCCCGCTTCTCGCGCGGCCCCGCACCCTGCGCGGGCGCGGGGGGCGGACGTACGCTGGAGGCGTGTACGCACGGCGTCGGCGCGTCTATTTCTGGATGATGGGTGCCTGCCTGGTCCTGTTCGTGGGCGCCTGGGCCGTCGTGCGCCTGTTCTCGATCCCCGCGGCCATCGGCATGTGCGTGGTCGCGATGCTGATCCCCCCGGTCGCCGCGATGACGGCGAACCGGAGGGGCCCCGACGACCGGTGGTGGGACGACCCCTCGGGGGACGAGCAGTCGGACGAGTGGTGGGACGAGCTGGACGGGAAGAAGCGCCGGGACCGGGACTAGCGGGTGGCCCGGGCGCGGGGACCTCGGGGGCTAGTAGACGAGTGCCTGCGTCTCGTCCGCCATCGCCTCCTGGACGAAGACCTGGGCGCCCGCGATGCGGACGCCCTTGAGGACGTCCTGCTCCGTGATCTCCCGGCGGGCGGCGCACTGGGTGCAGAGGGTGACGCGGCCGGCGGCCAGGATCGAGTCGATCAGGTCCGGGAGCGGCGCGGCGTGGGGGAGTTCGAACTCGGCGGCGCGGCCCGGGAGGGCGAACCACGAGGACTCGCCGGTCAGCCAGAGCGAGACCTCCACCCCGCTGGCCACGGCGACGGCGGCCACCGTGAAGGCCTGGGAGCAGCGTTCGGGGGCGTCGGCCCCGGCGGTCACCTTGATCACGAGCTTCTTCGCCATATGCCGAACTGTAATGCGGGGTGGCGCAACCCCAGGCGGGTCTCACGTGTCAGCTGGGTGCGCGGGTAACGGAATCCGCGCTTCTAGTCTCGTGGGGGGACTCTTTTGGAAGCGACAGAAGCGGCGCAAACCGCTCAAGACACCGCGACGGGCGGGGCGGACCCGGCACCGGAACCGGCACCCGCCCCGGTTGACGCACCGCGCCGCCGGACCGGCCGCACGGTCGCGCTGATCGCCGTCGCCGCCGTCCTCGGCATCGTCGGCGGCACGGCGGTCGGCTACGGCATCCAGGCCCAGCGCGAGCCCACCGCGCTGCCCGCCCTCAACCAGCCCGACCTCGTCCACCCGGCGAAGCCCCTGCCCGGGGGGCAGGAGCCCGAGCCGCTGTCGATGGCCCAGGACCGGGGGCTGAAGACGGAGGGCGACCTGCGGAAGCTGCTGCCGGCGAAGCCGGCGGGGGCGAAGAAGGCCGAGTGGCTGCCGGACGACGGCTGGCTTTCGGTCGCGGCCTACGCCGACTCCTTCGAGCGCCCCTCGGAGGCGTTCGACTACCTGCTGCGCAGCGACGTCCGCAGGATCGCCGCCACCGGCTGGCGCACGGGCCGGTACAAGACGACGGAGATCAACCTGGTCCAGTTCCGGGGCGGCGGCGGTCTGTCCGCGTCCGAGCACGCCGACTACCAGCGCCGGTACCTGACCGACGACTCCGGCTACGGGAACCCGATCAAGGGCAGCGCCGAGGGGCGCACCTACCTCATGCCCGTGCACCGCGAGGAGGGCTACCTCGACTCCTACCAGGCCCGCGCGATCTTCCACCGGGGCGACGTGATGGTCGAGATCTTCGTGACGGACACCAAGAAGATCAGCCAGAAGGAGATCACCTCACTGGCCGAGCGACAGCTGGAGCGCCTGTGAGCGAGGACGAGGGCAAGAACGTGACGGCGGACGCGGCGGTCGCGACGGAGCCGGGGGCCGGGCGGGGAGGGGCCCGCCGGAAGCGGCGGCTCTTCCCGTACGTCCTCACCGGCGTGCTCGTGCTGGGCGTCGCGGGGTCCGGGACCTACACCGGCATCACGGTCTCGGCGGCCGAGCGGCACGCGCCCACGATCGCGTGGGAGAAGCCGCGGGAGGCGGGCAAGGACCCCGTGGGCGACCTCCGCCGCGGCAGGGCCTCGACCCCGCTGAGCAAGCTCCTGCTGCCGGTGCCCGGGGACTACTCCCTCGGCCCCGACATCGACCGCTACGGCAACGACGGCGAGCTCGGCGCGACCGACGCCGTCGCCCTGCTCAAGCAGCAGGGCAAGGGGCTCTCCGGCAAGAAGCGCCGGGAGTACGACCGACGGGTCGAGAAGCTCG
Source organism: Streptomyces sp. NPDC020422 (assembly GCF_044386705.1). NCBI lineage: Bacteria > Bacillati > Actinomycetota > Actinomycetes > Kitasatosporales > Streptomycetaceae > Streptomyces > Streptomyces sp. NPDC020422. The sequence continues at coordinate 48,862 of NZ_JBIRVJ010000005.1, forward strand.
GCGTGCAGGGCATCGCCGTGCGCTCCTACGCCTCGATCGACTCCGACCTCGTGATCGAGGTGCAGGTCATCCGGATGAAGGACAAGCGGTTCGTCACCGAGCTGCACGAGCTGCGCAGCGAGTTCGCCGGGCTCCTCCACCTCGGCAAGGGCCCGAAGGTCGAGGGACACGCGAACGCGTCCTGCTTCGTCCTACCGAGGGACGAGGAGGAGGACGAGGACGAGAGGGAGTACGGGCTGGAGGGGCTGACCTGCTCCGCGTACGACTCCGAGTACTTCGTGAGCGTGGTCGGGTACGGCGGCCCCTCGCTCGACAAGTCCGCCGTCGCCGAGCTGCTGCAGCAGCAGCTCGACCACATCGAGTCCCCGGGGGAGTACGTATGACCGAGCAGCAGACGGAGGCGCCGGTCCCGGCGCAGGCCCAGGCCGAGCCGCAGGCCCGGGTGCACGCCGGGGCGGAGCCCGTGCCCGCCGCCGGGCCCTCCGCGGCCGCCAAGCCCCGCCGCGTGCTCGCCGCCGTCGCCCGGTGGACCGCCGCCCTCGTCGTGTGCGGCGGGCTCGGGGCCGGGACCGCCGCCGGGATCGCCTCGATGGAGCGCACCGACGTGCCCGGCCTCGCGACCGAGAGCGACGGCCGCTGGGCGTACCCGAAGCTGAGCCTGCCCGCCCTGCCCGAGGGCTCCCCGCGCCCCTTCACCGTCGGCAACGACACGGAGACCCACCACACCGACCCGCGGCGGCTGCTCCTGCCCGCCCCGGCCGGCGCGACGGTCGACCCGAAGCTGGACGGGGCCTGGGTGGGCGTGGACCAGTACCTGGCCCTGTACCCGAAGAACCGGCGCGCGGAGCTCAGGCAGGCCATCGACGACTCCGCACTGCGCAACATCGTCGCGCGGGCCTGGACCATGCCCGACGGCACGAAGAGCGCCGTCTACCTGCTGCGGTTCAAGTCCGTGGGCTTCTCGGAGGACTTCAAGGACAACGCGATCGACGCCGGCTCGGCGGAGGTCGTGCCCCTGGACGGGGTGCAGTACGTGGAGACCGATCCCCTGGCCGAGGACGTCCGGGTCCCGGACACGGCGCTGTACGCCGTCGCCGAGAAGAAGCCGTACGGCCCCGAGCAGACCCGCTGGGCCTACATCCAGGCCGGCGACACGCTCGCCCTCGTCGTCCAGTCCCGCGAGGGAGAGACGGCGCACGTACCGTTCCGGCAGACGGTCACCCTGCAGAACCAGCTCCTCGGCTGACCCGCCGCCCCGAGACCCACCTCACCGAGAGGGCCGGACCCCCGCCCACTAAGCTGGGGTCCGGCCCGTTCCGCCTTCACCGCTCATTCGAGGAGCACCAAAGTGATCGTTTTCTTCGAAGTCCTGCTGGCGCTTGTCTGCGTTGCGGTCCTCGCCTTCGCCGGTCTGACCGTGAAGAAGCTGTACCAGGGCCAGCGCTAACCACTCCTTCACAGATCGCCTGAGCTGCTCATGATCGAGATTCCGTCCGACCTCAACCCGGGCCTCGTCCCCCTCGCGTTCCTCCTCGGCACGTGGGAAGGCGCGGGCGTCTCCGACTTCCCCGGCGCCGAGAAGTGCAACTTCGGCCAGTCCGTGACCTTCAGCCACGACGGCCGGGACTTCCTCGAGTACCACTCGTACTCCTGGGTCCTGGACACGGACGGCAACAAGGTCCGTCCGCTGGAGAGCGAGAGCGGCTACTGGCGCATCGACAAGGACCGCCAGGTCGAGGTCGTCATGGTCCGCGACGACGGGGTCGTCGAGGTCTGGTACGGCGAGCTCGCCGACCAGAAGCCGCAGATCGACATCGCGACCGACGCCGTCGCGCGGACCGCCGCCTCCGGCCCGTACAGCGGTGGCAAGCGCCTGTACGGCTACGTGAAGAGCGACCTGATGTGGGTGGGCGAGAAGGCCACCCCCGAGGTCCCGCTGCGGCCCTACATGTCCGCGCACCTGAAGAAGGTCGTCACGCCCGAGGAGGTCGCCGAGATGGCGCGCAACCTCCCCGACATGCCCGACGACGGCATCGCCTTCTTCAAGTAGGACGCGAGCAGGACGCAAGCGAGCCGCGCCCTCCTACACTGGGGGGCGTGGTGAGCACCGACTGGAAGAGCGACCTCAGGCAGCGCGGCTACCGGCTGACGCCCCAGCGGCAGCTTGTCCTGGAGGCCGTCGACGTGCTGGAGCACGCGACCCCTGACGACATCCTCGTCGAGGTCCGCAAGACGGCCTCCGGCGTCAACATCTCCACCGTCTACCGGACCCTGGAGCTCCTGGAGGAGCTCGGTCTGGTCAGCCACGCCCATCTGGGGCACGGCGCACCGACCTACCACCTCGCCGACCGGCACCACCATCTGCACCTGGTCTGCCGGGACTGCACCGAGGTCATCGAGGCGGACGTGGAGGTGGCCGCCGACTTCACCGCGAAGCTGCGCGAGACCTTCGGCTTCACGACCGACATGAAGCACTTCGCGATCTTCGGACAGTGCCGGGACTGCGCCCGGAAGGCCGCCGGCGCCGAGTCGTAGTCTTGGGGGCATGAAGAGCCCTCTGCTGTCCCTGCCCGGCGCCGTCCCCGCCGAAGGCCGTGACGAAGGCGTCGCCGCGCACTACGGCGACCTGTTCCGCGAGCAGCGGACCCTCGCCGACGGCACCGGTTTCGTCGACCTCTCGCACCGCGGCGTGATCACCGTGACCGGCGACGACCGGCTCGGCTGGCTGCACCTGCTGCTCACCCAGCACGTCAGCGACCTGCCGCCCGGGCAGGCCACCGAGGCCCTGATCCTCTCGGCGAACGGGCACATCGAGCACGCCCTGTCCCTCGTCGACGACGGCGAGACGGTCTGGGCGCACGTCGAGCCGGGCACCCGCGGCGAACTCCTCGCGTACCTGGAGTCGATGAAGTTCTTCTACCGGGTGGAGGTCGCCGACCGCACCGAGGAGATCGCGGTCGTGCACCTGCCGGCCGGTTCGGTCGCCGAGGCGCCGCAGGGCGTGGTCGTCCGCGAGACGGCGTACGGCCGGGACCTCTTCCTGCCCCGCGCCGACCTGGAGGCGTTCGCCGCCTCGCACGGTCCCGCCGCCGGCATCCTCGCGTACGAGGCGCTGCGGGTCGAGGCGCACCGGCCGCGGCTCGGCTTCGAGACCGACCACCGCACGATCCCGCACGAGCTGGGCCTGATCGGCAGCGCCGTCCACCTGCAGAAGGGCTGCTACCGGGGTCAGGAGACCGTCGCCCGGGTGCAGAACCTGGGGAAGCCGCCGCGCCGGCTCGTCTTCCTGCACCTGGACGGCAGCGAGGTGCACCTGCCGGGCCACGGCACTCCGGTGCGGCTCGCCGCCGACGGCGAGGAGGGCCGCCAGCTGGGCTTCGTCACGAGCTCGGCCCGCCACCACGAGCTGGGGCCGATCGCCCTGGCGCTGGTGAAGCGGAACGTGCCGGTGGACGCCGACCTGATCGCGGGGACGACCGCCGCCGCGCAGGAGACGGTCGTCGAGCCCTGATCCGTACCGCTACACCTCGATCAGCACCGTGAACGGGCCGTGGTTCGTGAGCGACACGCGCATGTCCGCTCCGAACCGGCCCGTTTCCACGCGCGCCCCCAGCTGCCGCAGCTGCGCGACCACCTCGTCGACGAGCGGCTCGGCGACCGGGCCGGGCGCGGCGGCGTTCCAGGTGGGGCGGCGGCCCTTGCGGGCGTCTCCGTAGAGGGTGAACTGCGAGATGACGAGCAGGGGCGCGTTCACGTCGGAGCAGGACTTCTCGCCCTCCAGCACCCGGACGGACCAGAGCTTTCTGGCCAATTGCGCGGCCTTCTCGGGGGTGTCGTCATGGGTCACGCCCACGAGCACGCACAGCCCCTCGCCGACGATCTCTCCGACGGTCTCCCCTGCGACGACGACGCTCGCGCCGTCGACCCTCTGCACCACTGCTCGCATACGGACCAACCTACCGATCGGCCCCGCGGCCGACGCATCGAGGGCCGAACGGGTGCAGACCGCCTGCGTCGGCCGGGTCGCGAGTGGCACGATGCGTGTCAGGCGGTGCGGCTCCGCACCGGTCGAGGGGACGAATCTGATGAGTGCACCTGGCACCGGGCACACGCCGTCCGGTCCCGTTCCGCTGTTCCGTGTCGGCGGCGCCGTCGGGCGGCCGCCCGTGCAACGCGGCGCCGAGCACGAGCTGGCGGAACGGCCGCGGCCCGATCTCGGCACGCTGCGGCTGCCCGAACTGCGGGCCCTGCGCCGCGAGGCGCAGGGCGACGAGGCCGATCTGAGCTATGTGCGGCGGATGCTGCAGGGCCGGATCGACATCCTGCGGGCCGAGCTGGCGCGGCGCAGCGACCCGGAGGCGCCGGTCCTCGACCGGCTCTCGGAGATCCTGGCCGACACACCCTCCGGGCGCGGGACCGCGGCGCGGTCGGCGCGGCACGTGACCCTGTCGACGCCGCGCAGCGAGGAGTACCGGCGGCTGGCGGCCGAGATGCTGTCGGAGGTCGAGCTGTCGGACCTGTCCGCGCGCACGGACGACGAGCTGCACACGGCGATGGGCCGGCTCGCGGGGTACGAGCAGCAGGTGTCCCGGCGCCGGCAGGAGCTCCAGCGGACCGCCGACGACTGCAGCGCGGAGATCGCCCGCCGGTACCGCGAGGGCGAGGCGCAGGTCGACGACCTGCTGGCCTGAGGGGCCGGCGGGGGAGGGGCAGCCCGTGGCGGGGAAACCCGGGTGCGGGGCCGTGCGGACGGCGCATAGCGTGGCGGGATGAGCCTTGCGGTGCGCGCGATCGACGAGTCCGAGTTCCCCGAGTGGCTGCGGGCCGTCCGCGTGGGCTTCCTGCAGACGCCCGTCGTGCCGGACGGCGAGGCGGCCGACCGGCTCGCCCACACCGACCTCGCCCGTACCGTCGGCGCCTTCGACCGGGGCCGGATCGTCGCCACGTACCGCTCCTTCGACCAGGAGCTGAGCACGGTCGGCGGGGCGAACCTGGCGGCGCACGCCGTCAGCGGCGTCACCGTCTCGCCGACGCACCGCAGGCGCGGACTGCTCAGCCGCATGATGACGGACGACCTGGCGGCGGCGAAGGAGCGCGGCGCCGCGTGCGCCACGCTGATCGCCGCCGAGTACGCGATCTACGGCCGGTTCGGCTTCGGCCCGGCCAGCTGGGTGAGCGAGTGGTCCGTCGACGTGACCCGCGCCGGCTTCGACCCGCGGCGGCCGGGGCCCGGGGCCGAGGCCGACGGCGGGCGGATCGACCTGTCCGACGGCGCCGAGGTCCGCGAGGAGGGCCCGGCACTGCACCGCCGGCTGGCCGCGCAGCGCGCCGGGATCACCGCGCGCACGCCCCGGAACTGGGACGTCGGCACCGGCAACAGCACCCTCGGCCGGCCGTGGACCGAGCCGTTCTACGCGATGTACCGCTCGGAGTCGGGCGAGCCCGAGGGGTACGTGGCCTACACGGCCGACGACAAGTGGACCGACGGCAAGCAGCCGCGCCAGACGGCGACCGTGCGCGAACTGATCGCGGTCACCCCGGCCGCGGAGCGGGCGCTGTGGCGGTTCGTGTGCTCGATCGACTGGATCACCTCGGTGCGCACCGGCTATCGCGCCCCCGACGACATCCTGCCGCTGCTGCTGCCCGACCCGCGGGCGGCGCAGCCGGTGACGCACACCGACATGCTGTGGCTGCGGATCCTGGACGTGCCGAAGGTCCTGGAGCCGCGCACGTACGCGGTCGAGGACACGCTGGTCCTGGACGTACGGGACGCGGGCGGCCTCGCGGGCGGCCGCTACCGCCTGGACGCCTCCCGGGCCGGCGCCTCGTGCGTGCGGACCGACGCCTCGCCTGACCTGGTCCTGGACGTGGCGGAGCTCGCGCGGCTGGCGCTGGGCGACGAGTCGGCGCTGCGGCTGGCGGCGACCGGCACGATCGAGGAGGCCACGCCGGGCGCGGCGGCGCGGGCGGACCGGCTGCTGCGGGGGGCGCTGCGGGCGTGGAGCATGGACATCTTCTAGGGGCTCCCTTCCGCGGGGTCCTCGGGGCCTGCGGGGCCTGCGGGGCCTGCGGGACTCACAGGGTCCTCGGGACTCCCGGGACTCCCGGGGCCGTACAGCGCGCCGAGTTCGGCGCCGATGCGGGCGAGGGCGGTGCGGGCCTCGGGCGGGGCGAGGAGTTCGACGCGGGCGCCGAGGCCGGCGAGCTGGGCGGCCACGATCCCGGGGGAGGGGCCGTCGACCTCGATGGTGCGCCAGCCTTCGGCGTCGGCCTCGTCGGCCCCGTCGGCCCTGTCGGCCTCGTCGTGCCCGTCGGCCACGTACCGTATCCGCCCGCCGAAGAGCCCTTCCAGGACGCCCTCGGTGCCGGGTGCGGCCCGGCCGCGCACGGTCGCGGCCAGCATCCGGTCCTCCATGCGGGCGGTGAGGGTGCGCCAGGCGGTGGCGAGGTCGAAGTCCGGTGGGCGGACGGCGGGTTCGCCGGTCGGGGTGACGGAGGTGACCCGGCTGACGCGGAAGGTGCGCAGTCCCTCGGCGGTGTCCGCGACCAGGTAGGGGACGCCCGCCTTGGCGGCGATGCCGAGCGGGTGGACGAGGCGTTCGGCCGGCTCGCGGCCGGGGCGGGCGTAGCCGATGCGGAGCCGGACGGCGTCGACGACGGCCTCCCGGAGGGCGTCGAGCAGGGCGGGTTCGGCGCCGGTGCCGGTCCAGTCGGTGGTGTCGGTGAGCGCGGCCCGTGCGGCGGCCTCGGCGCCGGGGCGCAGCGGGGCGGGCAGGGCGCGGACCAGTTTGCGCAGCGCGGCCCGGGTCCGCGGGGTGGTCGCGGATTCCGGGCCGGTGAGGAGGAAGAGCTCGCGGATCTCGGGGGCGGTGAGTCCGCTGAGATCGGTGCGGGCCCCGCCGACGAGCCGCCAGCCGCCGCCCTTGCCCGCCTGGGAGTAGACGGGGACGCCGGCGGCGGCGAGCGCTTCGAGGTCGCGGCGGGCGGTGCGCTCGGACACCTCGAGTTCCGCGGCGAGTTCGGCGGCGGTGACGAGGTCTCTCGTCTGGAGGAAGAGCAGGGCGGCGAGGAGGCGGTCGGCTCTCATGCCGCCATTGTCAGGGCCCGCTCGGCGGGCTTCGGCGTACGGAGCAGGGTGAAGGCGACGGCGAAGGCGACGGCGAGCAGTCCGGTGCCGACGGCGAAGGCGAGGTGGTAGCCGCCGGTGAGGGCTTCGGCGGCGGGGCGGCCCGCGGTGCTGAGGGCTTCGGTGCGGGCGGCGGCGAGGGTGGACAGGACCGCGATGCCGAGGGCCATGCCGATCTGCTGGGTGGTGTTGAACAGACCGGAGGCGAGACCGGCGTCCTCCTCGCGGGCGCCGGACATCCCGAGCGCGGTCAGGGCGGGCAGGGCGAGTCCGAACCCGGCGCCGAGGAGCATCGCGGGCAGCAGGTCGACGGCGTAGGAGGCGTGCACCGGGAGGCGGGTCAGCAGGCCGAGCAGGCCGAGGAGCAGGACGATGCCGGTGAGCAGGATGGTGCGCTCGCCGAAGCGGGCGATGAGGCGGGTGGCGAGGCCGAGGGAGACGAGGCCGACGACGGCCGCGGCGGGCAGCATGCCGAGTCCGGTCTCGGCGGCGCTGTAGCCGAGGACCTGCTGCATGTAGAGGGCGACCAGGATCTGGAAGGAGAACAGGGCGGCGACCATCAGCATCTGGACGAGGTTGGCGCCGGCGACGGCGCGGGAGCGCAGGATCCGCAGTGGCATCAGTGGCTGGGCGGCGGTGGCCTGGCGGACCAGGAAGCCGGCGAGGAGGGCGAGGGCGAGGGCGCCGAAGCCGAGGGTGTGGGCGGAGGCGGCGCCGTACTGCTCGATCTTGACGACGGCGTAGATGCCGGTCATGAGGCCGGAGGTGACGAGGAGGGCGCCGAGGAGGTCGGCGCCGCCGCGGGCGGTGGCGGCGGGGCGGTCGGCGGGGAGGGCGGGGAGGGCGGTGAGGAGGGCGGCGACGCCGATGGGGAGGTTGATGAAGAAGATCCAGTTCCAGGCGAGGGCGTCGGTGAGCAGGCCGCCGAGCACCTGGCCGATGGAGGCGCCGGCGGCTCCGGTGAAGCTGAAGACGGCGAAGGCCTTGGTGCGTTCGCGGGGTTCGGTGAAGAGCGTGACGAGGATGCCGAGGCTGACGGCGGAGGCCATGGCGCTGCCGACGCCCTGGAGGAAGCGGGCGGCGATCAGGACGCCGGGGGACGCGGCGGCGCCGGCGAGCATCGAGGCGGCGGTGAAGAGGCCGGTTCCGGCGAGGAACATGCGCTTGCGGCCGAGGAGGTCGCCGAGGCGTCCGGCGAGGAGGAGCAGGGCGCCGAAGGCGATGAGGTAGGCGTTGACGATCCAGCTGAGGCCGGCGGGGGAGAAGCCGAGGTCGTTCTGGATGGCGGGCATGGCGACGGTGACGATGGAGCCGTCGAGGATCGTCATCAGCATGCTCGTGGCGAGGACGCCGAGGGCGGTCCAGCGTGAGGTGCGCATGGCGAAGCCTCCCTTTCGGGGTGGGGCGGGATCGGGTGGGGCGACAGAAAGAACGCTAACAGATAGTTCCGTTGCAGACTATCTATCTCGGTCCCGTCTCCTGGGTACCCTGGCGGTATGACCTCGATGGCGCCCACCCGCAACGAACCGGACCTCTCCTTCCTCCTCGACCACACCAGCCATGTCCTGCGTACGCAGATGGCGGCGCGGCTCGGTGAGATCGGGCTGACGGCGCGCATGCACTGCGTGCTGGTCCACGCGCTCGAGGAGGAGCGCACACAGGCGCAGCTGGCCGAGATCGGCGACATGGACAAGACGACGATGGTGGTCACCGTCGACGCCCTCGAAAAGGCGGGCCTCGCCGAACGCCGCCCCTCCGGCACGGACCGACGCGCCCGCATCATCGCGGTGACGGAGGAGGGCGCGAAGGTCGCCCGGGAGAGCCAGCGCATCGTCGACGAGGTCCACGGGAGCGCCCTCGCCTCCCTCCCCGCGAAGGACCGCGAAGCCCTCCTCCACGCCCTGACCCTCCTGGCCACCGGCCACCTGCAAACCCCGGCGGAGGGCCCGCACACCGCCCGCAGGGCCCGGCAGTCGAAGTGAGCGAGCGGCACCGGAAGGGCGGGGCGGGCGGGCTGGGTCCGAAGGGTGCGGCGGGCGGGCAGCGCTGGAAGGCTGCGGCGGTCGGGCAAGGTCCGAAGGGTGCGGCGGGTGAAGCGGGCGGGCCAGGCGCCTGGAACGGCCGCCCCATCCTCTTCCTGGACGTCGACGGCCCGCTGATCCCCTTCGGCGGCCCGGACCCGCACCGCACGCACGCCCCCGCGCCGCCTCCCGGCTCCCACCCCCTCCTCGCCCGCCTCGACCCCGCCCACGGCTCCCGCCTGACTGCCCTGGGCTGCGAGCTCGTGTGGGCGACCACCTGGGGGCCGGACGCCAACGACTCCCTCGCCCCGCGCCTGGGCCTGCCCCCGCTGCCGGTGGTCGAGTGGTCCGAGGACGAAGACCCGGCCGACGCCGCCGCCGGCCTGCACTGGAAGACCAGGGCCCTCTCCACCTGGGCGACCGGCCGCCCGTACGCCTGGCTGGACGACGAGATCCGGGCCCCCGACCACGCCTGGACCGACGCCCATCACCCGAAGCCCACGCTCCTGCGGCGCGTAAATCCCTGCCGCGGGCTGACGGGGGCGGATTACGCGGCGGTGGCGGAGTGGGTGCGGTCGGCCCACCCGGATCCCGCCGGCGTCCGGGTGATGCGGATGCCGGGCATCACGGCTGCTCCCCGGTGAGGAAGTGCCGGACGTCGGCCGCCAGGGAGGCCATCTGCTCGCCGGCCTCCAACCAGGTGGTCGCCGAGGCGCCCCAGCCGCCGGCGGCCTGTGGCCACGGTCGCAAGGTCCAGGTCAGCCCGACGTAGCCACCGGATCGGAAAACGGCCGACACCGTCAGGTCCCGGTCGTCGGTCTGCCAGCTCCGTTCGCCGTCCCATCCCCGGTGGCCGGCAGCGAGCTCTTCCAGGAACGTGGTGAGGTCGCTGTCCCGGATCCAGGCGACGACCTCGTCGACACGAGCGGTCAGGCCCGGCGCCTGTAGCTCGACGGCATAGTGCACGGAGTCCGCGTCGAAGCTGAACCGGTCGCAGAACGTCACGCCCACGGGCGAGTTGTCCTGGCAGCGGATGGTCACGCGGGCTTCGTCGTCGAGGTGGCTGCCTGGGGGAGTCATGCGCGGAACGCTAGGCCCGAGCTGCCTTGGTCGTCACCCGGATTCGGTGCCGGTGCCGGTGCCGGCACCGTGCAACAGGGCTCCGGCGATCTCGCGCACGCGGTCCATGGTGATGCCGGTGCGCTGTTCGACGGCGAGCGGGTGGTCGGTGGGTTCGAGTTCGATCAGGGGTCGCTCGCCGACTGGCCGGGTGTGGACATAGGTCTTCAGGTTGATGGTGCTGTGGGAGTAGATCCGCAGGTCGGTGGTGAGCCAGCCGAAGTACGGCTTCTCCGACTCTCGTCCAGGTGTGTCCCACAGGTCAGCCGCGCGGGAGAAGTTCTCACGGCTGAGAGAGACCCAGACGCCCCAGGTAAACACCTCGTCGCTGGCGATGACCGGTATCTCGATGAGCCCCTTGACGAAGTAGTGCTGCGCCTTGATGACGCACTGATCCGAGGAGAGCAGGCAGTCGGGGGCGTCGGCGAAACTCGGGTCCCAGACGTAGGGGGCAGCGGCGGAGTGGTTCATCGGAAGCTCGCCGTGGTGCCTGCCGCAGCACGTGCAGATGAATCCGAGATCGTTGGCCATGGGAGGAGCCTAGCGATCTCTCTCGTCCCGCTGGGGGTGAGGAAGGGCTTGCCCCGACCTGCGGAGTGCCAGGGCAGGAGGGGCAGAGGAGCTCGGCCCGCGCGCTCAGCTTCTGGGACTTGGCGTAGGCGTTCATGGCTGACGACAGTTGTCGCGCCAATACGACAGTCGGCGTGACGAGTCACCGTGACCGGCCGTCGCCGTGACAGAACTATTGCAAGCGCCTGCTTGCAATAGTTAGCGGCAGCTGGCAGGGTCGGGGCATGGCATCGCTCAACGTCGGCAATCTTGGTGAGTATCTGCGGGAACAGCGGCGCACCGCGCAGCTGTCGTTGCGGCAGCTCGCCGAGGCCGCGGGCGTGTCGAATCCGTATCTGAGTCAGATCGAGCGCGGGCTGCGCAAGCCGAGTGCCGAGGTGCTGCAGCAGGTCGCCAAGGCCCTGCGGATCTCCGCCGAGACGCTGTACGTGCGCGCCGGCATCCTCGACGAGAAGGAGCGGGACGAGCTGGAGACGCGTGCCGTCATCCTGGCCGATCCCTCGATCAACGAGCGGCAGAAGCAGGTGCTGCTGCAGATCTACGACTCCTTCCGCAAGGAGAACGCCGCCGAGCAGCCGCCGCAGCCCACCGAGACGTAAACCTCCGGGAGGACCACGACCATGGCCATCATCGACGAACTCCGTACCCCCCTCTACTTCGCCGCCGGCACCGCCGACCTCGCCGTCCAGCAGGCCAAGAAGGTGCCCGGTCTCATCGAGCAGATCGCCGCCGAGGCCCCCTCGCGCATCGAGGCCGTCAAGAAGACCGACCCGAAGGCGGTGCAGGAGAAGGCGCAGGCGAAGTTCGCCGAGCTCGTGGGCGGTCTCGACACCGACCTGAAGAAGCTGGGGGAGCAGGCCCAGGACCTGGCCCTGCGCGGGGTCGGCGTCGCCGCCGAGTACGCGGTCAAGGCGCGCGAGAAGTACGAGGAGCTCGCCGCCCACGGCGAGGAGGCCGTGAAGGCCTGGCGCGGCGAGGCCGCCGAGGAGATCACCGAGATCGCGATCGCCGTCGAGCCCGACCCCGAGCCGAAGGCCGAGACCCAGGCCGAGGCCGAGGCCGAGGCCAAGCCCGCGCGCAAGACCTCCGCCCGCAAGGCGCCCGCCAAGAAGGCCGCCGCCGTCGAGGGCGCAGAGAAGTAGGCCGTCGCCGGGCCGGGCACCAATCCCGGTGTCCGGAGCGTTGTAACGGGTACGTTGGCCGCGAGGCGCTTTCTCCACTCACCTAGGCGGTGCTCTGCATGTTGCGCGACGGATTCGACTCGATTCTGTGGCTGGTGGTCGGTCTTGTCTTCCTGGGCTTCGCCGTCGCCGCCCTCGTGTTCGCCGCGATGGCGCGCGAGGACGCCTACCGTGCCGCGGAGAAGCAGACCAAGAAGTTCTGGCTGATCCTGCTGGGCATCAACCTCGCCCTGAACCTGCTGCTGCCGATGCTCTTCCTCCAGATCGCCGGGCTCATCGCCGCCATCGTCTTCATGGTCGACGTGCGCCCCGCGCTCCGCGAGGTCTCGGGCGGCGGCCGCGGCAGGCGCGGCGGCTCCAGCAGCGACGGGCCGTACGGGCCCTACAACGGCGGGCGCTGATCCCGCGGACGACCCAGACCCAGACACGACCCACAGGCCCCGGGCGCTTCAGCCCCGGGGCCTGTCCCGTTCCAGGGCCAGGACGGCCACGTCGTCCGTCAGCTCCCCGCCGTTCAGCGTCCGCGCCTCCGTGACGGCCGCGGCCAGCAGCTCCTCGCCGCGCAGCCCCTCCGCCAGCTGCCGGTTGATCATCTCGACCATCCCGTCCTGGCCGAGCCGCGGCGAACCGGGCCCCGCCGAGCGGCCCTCGATCAGCCCGTCCGTGTACATGAGCAGGCTCCACGACGCGCCCAGCTCCACCTGCCGGCGCGGCCAGCGGGCCCGCGGCAGCAGGCCGAGGGCCGGGCCGCTGTCCTCGTACGGCAGGAGCTGGGCCGCCCTGCCGTGCCGGGCGATCAGCGGCGAGGGGTGCCCGGCCAGGCACAGGCCCGCCCGGCGCCCGTCGGGCGCGATGTCGACCGTGCACAGGGTCGCGAAGATCTCCTCGCTCTCCCGCTCGTGCTCCAGGACCTGCTGCAGCGTGGACAGCAGCTCGTCCCCGCACAGGCCGGCGAAGGTCAGCGCCCGCCAGGCGATCCGCAGCTCCACGCCGAGCGCGGCCTCGTCGGGCCCGTGCCCGCAGACGTCGCCGATCATGGCGTGCACCGTGCCGTCGGGCGTGCGCACCGTGTCGTAGAAGTCGCCGCCGAGCAGCGCCCGGGACCTGCCGGGGCGGTAGTGCGCGGCGAACCGCAGGTCGGAGCCATCGAGCAGCGGGGTCGGCAGCAGTCCACGCTCCAGCCGGGCGTTCTCCTGGGCGCGCAGCCGCGACTCCGCGAGCTTGACCTGGACGACGTCGGCACGCTTGCGCTCGACGGCGTAGCGGATCGCGCGGCTCAGCAGCCTGCCGTCCAGCTCCTCGCGGAAGAGGTGGTCCTGTGCGCCGACGCGTACCGCCTCGGCCGCCAGCTCGGCGTCCGCGGAGGCGGCGAGCGCGAGGACGGCGTGCCGCGGGGCGAGCCGCAGGATGTGCCGGAGCGGCGCGAGCGGGTCGTCGTCGGCGGTGCGCGGTACGGGCAGGGCGAGGTCGACGAGCACGCAGTGCACGTCGTCGGTGAGCAGCCGCTCGGCCTCGGTGAGGTTGCGCGCGGTGCGGATACGGACCCGGGTGCCGGCCGCGTCGAGCAGTTCGGGTACGGCGAGGGCGCCCGCCGGGTCGTCCTCGACGACCAGGAGCGTGAGATCGGTGGCGGTGCCGGGTGCCGCGAGAGAATCGATTCTCTGCCGCGGTACGGGTACGGGCATCGGTCTGGTTTTCCTTCCCTCCCCCCGAGGGCCGGGGACCGACCATAGCGTTACCGCGCGGGGCAGCGGAACGGTGATCACACGGTGGACCGGGGATCGGCGCTGGCATATGCCGCGGATGGGGAGGTAGCCGCCTCGGGGGCGATGACAAAGGTCACTCCGGAGCGGGAGCGGGAGTGGGGGCGGGGAGTGGGGGCGGGAGTAGGGGCGGGAGTGGGGGCCGGGCCGGGGCCCGGCCCGGCGCCGGATACGGGGCCTGGCCGGGCCGGGGCCCGGCCCGGCGCCGGATACGGAGCCTGGCCTGGCCGGGGCCGCGGTCTGGAGCCGGGCCCGCCCCGGATCCAGGGCGGGCCACCCGCCCATCGCCCCCCCGGGCGGCGGACCGCGTCGCTACTCCGGGCGGCGGACCGCGTCGCTACTCAGGGCGGCGGACCGCGTCGCGTCGCTACTCCGGGCGGACCACGCCCAGGATCTGCATCGAGCCGGCGCCCGCGATCGTCACGTTCCGCCCCGGTCGCGGCGCGTGCACGATCGCCCCGTTCCCCACGTACATCCCGATGTGGCTCGCGTCGCTGTAGTAGACGATCAGGTCGCCCGGCCGCATGTCCTTGATGGCGACGTGCGGCAGCAGCCGCCACTGCTCCTGCGAGGTGCGCGGGATCGGACGGCCGGCGCTGGCCCAGGCGCTCTGCGTGAGCCCCGAGCAGTCGTACGAGGCCGGGCCCTCGGCCCCCCACACGTACGGCTTGCCGATCTGCGCCGTCGCGAACTGCACCGCCCGCTTGCCCGCGGGCGTCGCCTTCTCGTCCAGGCCCTTAAGGACACCGGTGTCGAGCCAGGCGGTCTGCGCGCGGTACTGCTCCTGCTCCTCCATGCGCAGCAGCCGGGCGCGCTCCTCGGCGGCGAGGGTGGACTCCAGCTTCTTGGCGGCGGCGATCTTGTCGTTGATCTCCTTCTTCGCCTTGGCCTGCTTGAGCCGGTTGGCCTCCAGCTTGGTCCAGTTGATGCTGGCGTCCTTGGCGTACGTGGTGAGCTCGCCCTGGGTGCGGGTCATCTCGGCGAGCAGGTCCCGGGTGGCCTTCTGGCCCTCCTTGAGACGGCCCGCGTTGTCGAGGAACAGCTGGGGGTCGTCCGTGAGCACGAACTGCGCGCCCTCGGGCAGCCCGCCGTTGCGGTACTGCGCGCGGGCCGCGGCGCCCGCCCGCGCCTTGAGGTCGTCGATCTTCTCGTTGCCGGCGACGATCATCTGCGCCAGCTTCACGATCTCGTCGGACTGCTCGTCCGCCTTCTCCTCGGCCAGGTTGTAGGCGTCGGTGGCTGCGGCGGCCTGGCGGTAGAGCCCGTCGATCTCCTTGCGGACCTCTTCGAGGCTCTTCTTCGACTGCGGGGCCGGCGGGGGCAGCGGGGCCGCGGCGGCCTGGAGGGTGAGCGCGGGTGAGGCCAGCACCGTCAGGGCGCAGACCACGGTGATCGTGGCGATGGCATGGCGGCGTCGGTTCACGGGCTCCCCCTCAAGTGACCCACATCGATGGCTCTATCTGATTTACCGTCAGTAACTTGGTCGTGACCTTGGTGATGGTGCCACGCGAAACACGAAAGCAACAGGGGAAAGCGGGTGCTGTCGGGTCACATCCCCCCAGGGGGGACGAGCGTTCCGCCTGTCGCGTTCCCCAGGCGCGGGAAATTCAGGGGGAGTTAAGGGATCCGGAAAGGCGAGCGGCGGACAAAACCCGGGCAGGGCGCCGGGCGGCGGGGGCGGGCAGGGGTCCGGGAAGGGGGTCGGAGGGATCCGGAGGCGCGGGCGCTCAGGCGCGCGGCGCCAGTGCCTCCCACCGGACCGTCACCTCGCCCTGCCGCCACCGCCTCGGACCGTCCGTCAGCGGCCAGTCCGCCGCCAGCTCGCGCACCGAACGGATCCAGCGCTGCCGGGCGCCGAGCGAGGCGTACGGGGCGGCCGCCGCCCAGGCCCGGTCGAAGTCCCGCAGGAAGGCGTGCACCGGCTCGCCCGGCACGTTGCGGTGGATCAGCGCCTTCGGCAGCCGCTCCGCCAGGTCGGAGGGCCGGTCGAGGGAGCCGAGCCGGGTGGCGAAGGTGACCGTCCGCGGCCCGCTCCGGTCGAGCGCCACCCACACGTGCCGCCGGCCGATCTCGTCGCAGGTCCCCTCCACGAGCAGCCCCTCGGGCCCGAGTCGTGCACACAGGCGCTCCCAGACGGCGGCGACCTGGTCCTCGTCGTACTGGCGGAGCACGTTCGCCGCCCGGATCAGCGCGACCTCGCCGGCCACCGGCACCTCGAAGCCGCCGTGCCGGAAGGCGAGCCCCTCGCGCTCGTACGGCCGCGCGGCGGCGACCCGGGCGGGCTCGATCTCGATCCCGACGACGGTGGCGCGCGGGTCGGCGGTGCGCAGCCGCGCGAGCAGCTCCACCGCCGTCCAGGGCGCGGCCCCGTAACCGAGGTCGACGGCGACGGGCGGCAGCACGGACCGGCGCAGGGCGGGACCGTGCAGCGCGGCGATCCAGCGGTCCTGGCGGCGGAGCCGGTTGGGGTTGGTGGTCCCGCGGGTGATCGTGCCGACGGGGCGGGTGGTGCGGGGGGCCATGGAACGAGCGTAAGGGGTGACGGGGGGAGGCCCGGGGGCTCGGGGGCGGGGGCGGGCCGCGGCGGCACTCGGGCGCGCGCGGGTTCGGCGGCACCCGGCAGGACGGGGGTCAGGACCGGGGAGGGGGTACGGAATGGGCCGCCCCCGGCAGGACGGCAGGTGCGGATGGGCGGCCCCCGGGCAGGACGACAGGTGCGGACGGGTGGCCCCCGCTCCACGCGGCCGGGCGCGCTCCCCATACCGCATCGGGCGCCTTCCCCGCCCCGCGTCGGCCCGCCCCGCGTCGGCCGCGCTCCCCGTACCGCATTGGCCGCCCTCCCCGCACGGGACCGGCCGCCCCCACGCGTAATGGTTTGGCAAAGCGGCTGGCGGCCCGGAAATGAAACCGGGCATTCCGGTGTTGTCGCGGCTGGAGGGTGTGGCACGCCCTCCTTCTGCCATGCCCGACAGCGGAAGGACCGCCGACGTGAGCCAGTACGTGTCCCGGTTCGCCGGCACCCTGGCGGCGCCGCCCCGGCTCCGGCTTCCCGGCCGGCACCGCACCCCGCGCCGCGTGGCCATGCTCAGTGTCCACACCTCCCCCCTGCACCAGCCGGGCACCGGCGACGCGGGCGGCATGAACGTCTACATCGTGGAGCTCGCCAAGCGGCTGGCCGCGATCAACATCGAGGTCGAGATCTTCACCCGGGCCACCACCGGCGGCCTCGCCCCGGTCGTCGAGCTCGCGCCCGGCGTGCTCGTGCGGCACGTGGACGCCGGCCCCTACGAGGGGCTCGCCAAGGAGGAGCTGCCGGCCCAGCTGTGCGCCTTCACGCACGGTGTGATGCAGGCCTGGGCGGGCCACCGGCCCGGCCACTACGACCTGGTCCACTCCCACTACTGGCTCTCCGGCCACGTCGGCTGGCTCGCCGCCGAGCGCTGGGGCGTCCCGCTCGTGCACGCCATGCACACCATGGCCAAGGTCAAGAACGCGGCGCTCGCCGAGGGCGACACCCCCGAACCCGCGGCCCGGGTGATCGGCGAGACGCAGATCGTCGAGGCGGCCGACCGGCTGATCGCCAACACGGCCGAGGAGGCGGACGAGCTCGCGCGCTTCTACGAGGCCGACCCCGCCAAGATCGCCGTCGTCCACCCGGGTGTGAACCTCGACCACTTCCGCCCCGCCGACGGGCGCGCCGCCGCCCGCGCCCGGCTCGGGCTGCCCGCGGACGCCTTCATCCCCGTCTTCGCCGGCCGCATCCAGCCGCTGAAGGCCCCCGACATCCTGCTGCGCGCGGCGGCGCTGCTCCTGGAGCGCGACCCCTCGCTGCGCTCGCGCATGGTCGTGCCGGTGGTCGGCGGGCCGAGCGGGAGCGGCCTGGCCAAGCCGGAGGGGCTGCAGAAGCTCGCCGCCAAGCTGGGCATCAGCGACGTGGTCCGCTTCCACCCGCCGGTCGGCCAGGACCGGCTGGCGGACTGGTTCCGGGCGGCCAGCGTGCTGGTCATGCCCTCGTACAGCGAGTCCTTCGGCCTGGTCGCCATCGAGGCGCAGGCGGCCGGCACCCCGGTCGTCGCGGCGGCCGTGGGCGGTCTGCCCGTGGCCGTACGGGACGAGGTGACCGGCTTCCTCGTGCAGGGGCACGACCCGGTGGACTACGCCCGGGCGCTCGGACGGTTCGCGGACGACCCGCGGCTGACCGCCACGATGGGCGCGGCGGCGGCCCGGCACGCCGGCTCGTTCGGCTGGGACACGGCGGCCTCCGGGACGGCGGACGTCTACACGGCCGCCATGCACGACCACCGGCTGCGCGACGGGCGCCGTCGCGTACGCTCGCACCATGGCTGAGGCTGAGGACGTCCGGCGGACCATCGAGATCGTCGAGGAGACGCTCAAGGACGCGGAACTGGAGTGGGAGTCCCCCGAGCGGGGCTCCTACGTGGTCAAGCTGCCGGGCACGCGCAAGCTGTCCACGACGCTGTCGCTGCGCATCGGCCGCCACTCGCTCTCCCTCAACGCCTTCGTCATCCGCCACCCGGACGAGAACGAGGCGGGCGTCCACCGCTGGCTCCTGGAGCGCAACCTCAAGCTGTACGGGGTGGGTTACGCGATCGACGGCCTCGGCGACATCTACCTGGCCGGCAAGCTGCCGCTGGCCGCGGTCACCCCGGAGGAGCTGGACCGGCTGCTGGGCTCCGTCCTGGAGGCCGCGGACGGCGACTTCAACACGCTCCTGGAGCTGGGCTTCGCGACGGCGATCCGGCGGGAGTACGCGTGGCGGGTGTCGCGCGGCGAGTCGACGCGGAACCTCGACGCGTTCAAGAACCTGACGCAGAAGCCCGCGAACTGACGCGGGCTCGGAGCGGGGCGGGCCGGGCCCGGAGCGGGACGAGCTGGGGTCGGCCGGATGCGACGGCGGACGCACGGCGCGCTCGGCACCGTACGCCCCCGTCTTCCGTACGAGTACGGGTACGAGGCGGGCAATCCCCTCAGGAGGAGCCGACCTTGTCGACGGCCGGCGCGGGAGCGGCCGGCCTCGTAGCGAGCAGCGTCTCCTCGACAAGACCCTCCCCGGCAAGACCCTCCTCGACCGGCGTCTCCTCGCCGTTCCTCTGCCCCGTCTCCTCCTCGGCGTCCGCGAGGGCGGACCGCAGCCGGGTCTGGTAGCCGACGGCGGCGAGGGCGCCGATCACGGCGCAGGCGAGCCACAGGACGTCGGGCCCGGGCCCGTCCACGACCCAGCCGGCCAGGATCGGGGCGAAGAAGCCGGCCACGGCCCAGGACATGCCCATCACGCCCTGGTAGCGGCCGCGGGCGTGCTCCGGGGCGAGCCGGGCGGTGGCGGCGGCGTTGGTGGGGACGTGGATCATCTCGCCGATCGTCCAGACGACGACGGTCGCGCCGAAGGCGAAGGAGGAGCCGGCGAGCGCGGTGGCGCCGGTGCCGAGGGCGAAGAGGAGCGAGGAGAGGCTGAGCAGCATCGCCGGGGAGCGCTTGTCGGTCAGCTTGTTGACGAGCAGCTGGAAGGCGACGATCACGATGCCGTTGACGGCGATGACGGCACCGTAGGCGGAGGTGGTGAGGCCCTCGCCGGCCATGGTGAGCGGCAGACCGATCCAGGGGGCGGTGAAGACCAGGCAGACGAACAGGTTGAGCAGCACCAGGGTGCGGAAGGGCGCGTCGCGCAGGACGGTGAGGACGCTGACCTCGGCCTCGGCGACGGTGTCGCCGGTCGTCTGGTCGACCTTGGCCTCGGGCCGGGTCTCGGGCAGGCGCAGGAAGACGATCAGGGCGCACAGCGCGGTGGCGGTGGCGTCGACGACGAAGAGGGTGCGGTAGCCGAGGACGATCGCGGCGCCGCCGCCGATGGCGGCGATGGCGAAACCGAGGTTGAGGGCCCAGTAGTTGAGGGCGTAGGCGCGGCGGACGTCGTGGGCGGGCACGAGGTCGGCGATGGTGGCGTTGATGGAGGGCCGGACGCCCTGCATGGCGACGCCCATCAGGAGGATGACGGCGGCGATGCCCCAGGCGTTGGTGACGAAGGCGAGCAGGAGCGCACAGGTGGCGGCTGCCAGGTGCATGCTCACCATGGTGGGGCGGCGGCCCCAGCGGTCGGTGAGGTAGCCGCCGAGCGGGGAGCCCGCGACGCCGCCGAGGCCGTGGAGGGCGACGACGAGGCCGGCGAACCAGGCGGAGTGCCCGAGCTCGGTGGTGAGGTAGAGGGAGAGGAAAGTCAGGACGAAAGCCCCGGTCCTGTTGACCAAGGTCGACAGCCAGAGCCACCAGAAACCGGGCGGAAGTCCCGCCGTCTGGGCGCGAGCCGATCGGATGAGTGAATAGATGCGCACGTGAGCCCGCCCCCTGGGTGTTGGTAAGTCCCGCTTTCCGGTCTTGAAACTTACGTATCTCATACGCCGGACGCCAGCGAATTGACGGTGCGCGTCAATCGTCGGGCGTCGTCTAGGCTCGGACGCATGGCCGACGCACCGTACAAGCTGATCCTCCTCCGCCACGGCGAGAGCGAGTGGAACGAGAAGAACCTGTTCACCGGCTGGGTGGACGTGAACCTCACCGCGAAGGGCGAGAAGGAGGCGGCGCGCGGCGGTGAGCTGCTGAAGGACGCCGGCCTGCTGCCCGACGTGCTGCACACCTCCCTCCAGAAGCGCGCCATCCGCACGGCGCAGCTCGCCCTCGAGGCGGCCGACCGGCACTGGATCCCGGTCCACCGCTCGTGGCGCCTGAACGAGCGCCACTACGGTGCGCTGCAGGGCAAGGACAAGGCGCAGACGCTCGCCGAGTTCGGCGAGGAGCAGTTCATGCTGTGGCGCCGCTCGTACGACACCCCGCCGCCGGCCCTGTCGGACGACAGCGAGTTCTCGCAGGCCCACGACGCGCGCTACGCGACGATCCCGCCGGAGCTGCGCCCGCAGACCGAGTGCCTGAAGGACGTCGTCCAGCGGATGCTCCCGTACTGGTACGACGGCATCGTCCCGGACCTGCTGGCCGGCCGCACGGTCCTGGTCGCCGCCCACGGCAACAGCCTGCGCGCCCTGGTGAAGCACCTGGACGGCATCTCGGACGCGGACATCGCGGGCCTGAACATCCCGACGGGCATCCCGCTCGCGTACGAGCTCGACGAGAACTTCAAGCCGCTGAAGCCGGGCGGCACCTACCTCGACCCGGACGCCGCGGCGGCGGCGATCGAGGCCGTGAAGAACCAGGGCAAGAAGTAGTCCTTACCCACGAAAGAGCCCCCTACCTGCGGTTTCTCCGCGAGGAGGGGGCTTCTTCGTGTTCAGTGGCCGTCCGTGGGCCGTCTGTGGGCCGTCAGCGGGGCGGGGCCGTGCGATCTCCGAACTCCGGCTCCTGTTTCCACGCTGCTCTGGCCCCAGCGTCCTGGAGCACCGAGACGGCGGATTGGGCCCGGTTGGCCGACAGCCCCTCAAGGATCCTTACCGGAGCTTGTCGTGTCAGCTCCCGGCTGTGCCACAGGCTGAGCCCGGTCAATCGGTGCACTGCTCGGATCACATCCATCGAGCGCGGCCCGCAGTCGATGAGCACCACCTCATGGGATGGGTCATCGCAGAGCAGCGTGAAGTACTCGGTGGACTCTTCGTCGGCCATCTCGCCCCCGTTCCTCAGCGACGCGGAGCGTATGCGCCCTCGAAGATGGAGGCCACGGCTTTTCTCGTCCGCTCCCGGCTGCTCGGCATGGGCGTACACGCGCAGCGTCAGACCAGGGTCGGAGTGTCCCAGGCACTCCGCTAGCGCGTGCGGCTCCAGATGATGCCTCCGGCAGGGGGCCGCTCAGGCTCCGGGATTGGAGGGGCCGGCCCGCGGGCGGGTGCCGGCTGCCGAATCCGCCCGGCAGCGGACCATCGAGGGGCGGACCTAGGGTGACAGCCATGAGCACGCCACCGATCTGCCCACGTTGTGACCAGGACCGGCTCCACCGCTACCGCTTCAAGAGCGATGGGGCGACCTTCTCCCTGTGCACCGAGTGCGACTCGCTCTGGTGGCCGCAGACGAGGACGGACATCGCCAATGCGTTGTTCCTGGATGATGTCGTGGCAGCCAGGCTTGGTGAGGAAGGCAACCCCTGGACCACCCGTGTGTGGGCCGACGTAATCGAAGCCGTGCCTGACGAAGGCGGTCTGTCCGTCTGATGGCACCACGGCAAGAAGTAACCTTCCCCCCGCTCGAAGCCCCCTCCTGTCGCTCTCGCGACGGGAGGGGGCTTCGTCGTGTGTCCCGAAACGGTGAGATCTGGTGGCTGGATATCGCGTATGGGTGGGGGCGTTGCTACGTTCCGTTCCGGTGGGCGGCCGGGTGGGTCGCCGGTGGGGGAAGGGGAGTGGCGGAATGGACCTCACGCGTTTCGGACCCGTTGGCGTCGTGCTCGCGGCCGTGGCGGTGGCGGCTGTGCTGACGGGGTGCCAGAAGGGCGGCTCGGCGGGTGGGGCGCCGGCCTCGCCGGTGACGGAGGCGCCGACGAGCCGGGCTCCTGTGACGGGGACGCCGACCGGCGAGCCCGCGGAGGAGCCGGTGGTGAAGCCCGCGGTGAAGCCCGCGAAGCCCGCGGTGAAGTCGTCCGAGCCTCCGGCGAGCGCCGCTGAGAAGCCGGCCGCCGAGGCCGGCTGCGTCACCGCCCCGCCCGCGCCGGAGGCCTGGGACCCCGACGAGTTCGCCCTCTACCGCATCGAGGAGCTCCCGGCCGGCACCGGCAAGGTCAACCTCGTGCTGCGCAACGGCGCCTGGGGCTGTGGGGCGGCCGACTCCGACGGCGGCCCCTTCGTGGTGAGCGGTGAGGAGAGCCGCTGGGCGATGGACCAGGCCGCGTACGTGACCGCGACCGACCCCATCGTCGCGAGCACGGAGAACCAGCGGATCGGCGTCCAGGAGCTGATCGACTGGGTGAAGGCGCACCCCGACTCGGGGCTCGTGTTCCGGTACGAGCGGGGCGACGACGGCGCGATCCACCGCCTGGACCAGGTCTTCGTGCCGTAACCGGGGGGTGCGCCCGGGCGGGTGAGGGTGAAACCTTCCGGCTTCGTGGCTGCGCGTGCGGGGCGCGGCGGGTGAGTAGAGCTGCTGGTGACCCTTGCGAACTCACGAAACGAGCACCCCTGTGCGTATCCGGCACTCCCTCGCCGCCGCTTGCGGCGCCCTCGCGCTGACGGCCGTCCTGGCCACCCCGGCCCACGCCGCCACCGGCGACTTCTCCTACACGTTCGTGGGCCAGGACGGCCGGCCGATCGCCGTCACCCTCCACGATCCCCAGAGCCCGGGCTGCGTCCCGCTTCCGGAGGTCGCCGACCCGGGGGCCTCCGAGCCGGCCTTCGCCCCGCACAACGACACGGACGAGTGGGTGATGGTCTTCACCGAGCCCGACTGCACCGGCGACTCCTGGACCCTCCGCCCCCACGGCAGGCCCGCCTCGGACCGCCTGAAGCTCCGCTCGGTCTTCTTCACCGGCCGCCAGTCGGTCTGAGGCCGGCCCCCCGCCCCTCTCGCACGCCTGCGCGATTCGTTACCGTCCAGGCCATGAGCACGTCACCGCGCCTCGAGCCGATCACCCCCGCCACCATCGACGCCGCCCTCGAGCTGCGCGTTCACCCGCACCAGGCGAAGAACGTCGCCCCCGTCGTCCGTTCCCTCGCCGAGGCGTACGCGTACGGGGAGACCGCCTGGCCGCGGCTGGTGTTCGACGGCGAGGAGCTCGTGGGCTTTGTGATGGCGTTCGTCGACATCCAGTGGGACCCGGAGAAGGACCCGGACGACCGGCGCAGCGGGTTGTGGCGGCTCAACATCGGGGCCGCGTGCCAGGGCAAGGGGTACGGACGGTTCGCCGTCGAGGCCGTGCGGGAGGAGCTCGTGCGGCGCGGGGCCGGCGAGATGTACGTGTGCTGGGAGCCGGGGGAGGACGGGCCCGGCGAGTTCTACCGGCGGCTCGGGTTCCGGGAGACCGGGGAGACCGCGGGGGAGCAGGTCGTCGGGATGCTGGCGATCGGCCCCGCGTAGCCGGGAGGCGGGCCCCGCTTCCGCGGGGCCCGCCCCACCCGGTCAGCCTGAGCAGCCCCCGCACTGGCACGGTCCGCCGGACTGGCAGCCGCAGCCGCAGCCCGAGCCGCAGCCGCAGGCGCCGAGGACGGGCAGGAAGGCCGCGTCGCGCGGGGTCTCCTGCTGGGGGTCGGTGATCGGAGCGGATTCGGCCATGGGGTCCCTCCCTGGAAGGCGTACCTCGCCTCTTCCCATTGGATGCCCAGGCGATGCACCCTCCACAGGGCGCATCAGCGGCGCACTGTTGTGCGAACCCCTGATCCGAACGGCTTACGCGCCCTCGACCGGCGACTCCGCCGGCTGGAGCTCGTCCGCGTGCTCACCGGTCACCAGGTAGACCACGCGCTTCGCCACCGACACCGCGTGGTCCGCGAACCGCTCGTAGTAGCGGCCCAGCAGCGTCACGTCCACGGCCGTCTCGATGCCGTGGCGCCAGCGGTCGTCCATCAGGTGCTGGAAGAGCGTCCGGTGCAGCAGGTCCATCTCGTCGTCGTCCTGCTCCAGCTGGAGCGCCAGGTCGACGTCCTTGGTGATGATGACCTCCGCCGCCTTCGCCATCAGGCGCTGCGCCAGCTGCCCCATCTGCAGGATCGTCGCGTGCAGGTCGTTCGGCACCGCGCGGTCCGGGAAGCGCAGCCGCGCCAGCTTCGCCACGTGCTGGGCCAGGTCGCCCGAGCGCTCCAGGTCGGCGCTCATCCGCAGCGAGGTGACCACGATCCGCAGGTCCGTCGCCACCGGCTGCTGCCGGGCGAGCAGTGCTATGGCCCGGGCCTCCAGGTCGTGCTGGAGGTCGTCGACCTTCTGGTCCGCGGCGATCACGCTCTCCGCCAGCTTCAGGTCCGCGTCCAGCATCGCCGTCGTGGCGCGCCCGATCGCCGACCCGACCAGGCGGGCCATCTCGACCAGGCCCTCGCCGATCGAGTCAAGTTCCTCGTGGTACGCGTCCCGCATGGGTGTCCCTCTCTACCTCTACGTCATGCTCCGGGGTCCGGGATCCGGGTGGGTTCCGGGATCGGGGTGGGCTCGGACTCCCACGCTTCCACGTTCGGTGCCGTACGCGTCCGGATCCACCCCCTCACATGAACCGGCACTTTCCCCCAGGTGAACTCTGGGCGACGTACACCGCGGTGTCCACCAGCGCAAATGAACCAGCACCGTCCCCACGGTGAACTCTGGGCGACGACTGTTCGAGCAGCCACTCGGACGGCTGGGAGAGTGTCGGCGGACCCGCATAACCTGGATGCCATGGACGTGAACGCGGCGGTTGCCGCATTGGCCGCGATCGCCGGAGTGTGCACCGGCGTGATCGCCATGCTGGCGTTCCGCTGGAGCGAGCGCGACCACGCGAGACCCACCCGTAGCTCCCTGCACACCGACGCCGTGCTGCCGCCCGGCGTCGACACCGTGCTGTCCGTGCTGCGCTCCTCCGCGGTCGTCCTCGACGAGAGCGACTCGGTGGTCAAGGCCAGCTCGGCGGCGTACGCCCTCGGTCTGGTCCGCGGCGGGAAGCTGGCCGTCGAGCCCATGCTCAACATGGCCCGCGACACCCGCAGGGACGGGGAGATACGCCAGGTCGAGCTGGATCTGCCCCGGCGCGGCACCGGCCGCGGCGAGGCCCTCGCGGTCTCGGCGCGCGTCGCGCCCCTGGGCTCGCGGCTCGTGCTGCTCCTTGTCGAGGACCTCACCGAGGCCCGCCGCATCGAAGCGGTGCGGCGGGACTTCGTGGCCAACGTGAGCCATGAGCTCAAGACGCCCGTGGGTGCGCTCTCGCTGCTCTCCGAGGCCGTCATGGACGCCTCGGACGACCCCGAGGCGGTCACCCGCTTCGCGGGCCGGATGCAGATCGAGGCCACCCGCCTCACCAACCTCGTACAGGAGCTCATCGACCTCTCCCGGGTGCAGAACGACGACCCGCTGGAGGACTCCGAGCCGGTACGGGTGGACGAGCTGGTCGCGGAGGCGATCGACCGCTCCCGGCACACCGCGTCCACCAAGCAGATCACCATGGCCTCCGGAGGCACCGCCGACCTGCACGTCTGGGGCAGCCGCGGCCAGCTCGCCGCCGCCCTCGGCAACCTCGTCGAGAACGCCGTCAACTACTCGCCGGCCCGTACGAGGGTGGGCATCGCCGCCCGCCGCGTCGCGGCCCCCGGCGGGGACCTGATCGAGATAGCCGTGACCGACCAGGGCATCGGCATCTCGGAGAAGGACCGCGAGCGGATCTTCGAGCGCTTCTACCGCGTCGACCCGGCCCGCTCCCGTGCCACCGGCGGCACGGGGCTCGGCCTGGCCATCGTCAAGCACGTGGCCGCCTCGCACGGCGGGGAGGTCACGGTCTGGAGCACCGAAGGCCAGGGCTCCACCTTCACCCTGCGGCTGCCCGAGGCGGGCTCCGCACGGCGGAGCCGCGGCTCCGACGCCGGAGCCGAGGCGGACCTGGACTCCGACTTCGACCCGGACTTCGACTCGGCGTTCGACGCCGCTCCCGGCGGCCCCGCCGCCTCCCCCACCCCCGATCTCATGACCGAACCGCTCCCCGCCCCGGAGGTCCTTCCGTGACCCGAGTGCTTGTCGTCGAGGATGAGGAATCCTTCAGCGACGCCCTGTCGTACATGCTCCGCAAGGAGGGCTTCGAGGTCGCCGTCGCGGCGACCGGGCCCGACGGCCTCGACGAGTTCGAGCGCAACGGAGCGGATCTCGTCCTCCTCGACCTGATGCTGCCGGGTCTGCCCGGTACCGAGGTGTGCCGCCAGCTGCGCGGCCGCTCGAACGTCCCGGTCATCATGGTGACCGCCAAGGACAGTGAGATCGACAAGGTCGTCGGCCTGGAGATAGGAGCCGACGACTACGTGACGAAGCCCTTCTCCTCGCGGGAGCTGGTCGCCCGCATCCGCGCGGTCCTGCGCCGCCGCGGCGAGCCGGAGGAGGTCACCCCCGCGGCCCTGGAGGCGGGCCCGGTCCGCATGGACGTCGACCGCCACGTGGTCACCGTCGCGGGCGGCAAGGTCGACCTGCCCCTGAAGGAGTTCGACCTCCTGGAGATGCTCCTGCGCAACGCGGGCCGCGTCCTCACCCGCATGCAGCTCATCGACCGCGTGTGGGGCGCGGACTACGTGGGCGACACCAAGACCCTCGACGTCCACGTGAAGCGCCTCCGGGCGAAGATCGAGCCGGATCCCGGTGCGCCGAGGTATCTGGTGACGGTGCGCGGTCTGGGCTACAAGTTCGAGCCGTAGGCCTTGGTCGGCCCCTCTCGGCGGACGGAGTCCGGCGCGGCGTCTCGAAGCCTGTGAGGCCCCCAGGGGCCGAGCGGTGCGAGGGGCGCGGTGCGGGCGGGGGGTCGAGCCGGACCCGGGTGCGCCGAGGTATCTGGTGACGGTGCGCGGTCTGGGCTACAAGTTCGAGCCGTGGGGCCCGGACCCCCGGTGTCGCGTCTGCACGGTAAACGAAAGGGGCGCCCCCTCCTTGGCGGAGGGGGCGCCCCTTTCGTGCGCTCCGGTGGCTCAGTGGCCGGCCGCGTGCGTGGCCTCGCCCGACGGCGTGGCCGTGCCCGTGGGGGTGGTGGTCGCGGAGGCCGTCGGCGGGGTCGCCGGGGCCTGCGGGAGCTCGGTGGGGCCGAACTCCTTGAAGTAGCTGTGCGCCGGGACGACGAAGGCGCTCAGGCCCACGTCGCCGGTCTTGCTCAGCTTGAAGACGACCTTCTGGGCGTCGCCGTTCTTGGCCTCGCGCAGGCCGCCCTCGATGGTGGCGGACGCGTTGCCCTTGCCGCCGATGACGACGGAGCCGCCGGCCGGGACGACGATCGGGCCGTTGCCCTCGGCCGCCTTCAGCTTCACGGTGCCGACGGTGCCCGGCAGGGTGATCGAGTCGAGGGTCTGGCGGGTGAGGCCGTTGTTGAAGACCGTCGCGGAGACGACGGCGGGGCCCACGGCGCCGGGGTCGGGCTGGGTGATCACGAGCGCGTTCTGGATCTTGACGTCGTCCACCGTGACGGCGGCGTTGTCCGGCCGGATGCCGAGCGTCTGTGCGTCGTTGCCCGCGCCACAGGCGGACAGCGAGGCGATCGAGATCACGATGGCGGTGGCGGCGAGGGCGCCGCGTCGAAGGCTGCGGCTCACGGCGGCGGCAACTCCTAGGACGAACGGACAGGCTAAGGACGGGCTAAAGGTGTGTCAGCGGGGCTTAGGTTACCGAGCCTCACTCTCCGTCCCGCACCCGACCCGCCCCTAGGCGTCGGCGGGGTCCCCGCGCCGCCCCTCTCCGTACCGTCATGAACACGCCGACATGGCCGGATCACGCCCCATTGACCTGCCGTTCACATAACCGTCGTGATCAATTCGGCCGCCGCCCCGCATTCCGTCCGCCCGCTCTCCGGAAAATTCGCCGCGGCGCCCGGTGATCAATTCCGGGAATCGATCGCTTGAGTACGCTGGGATGCATCCGTACGGGTGGCCGATCCTCGAACGGAGTACGTGAAGAGGGCCACACCGAACCGGTCAAAACGGGGCATCGACCCTCCGTCGAGGCCTCCCCGACAGGTGTAACGTGCGCGTTTCTCTGCGTCCGCGCAGCCGCTCCGACCTGCGAATACCGCCTTCCGGAAGCCCGCCGCAGCACGTCCGCCGCGCTGTTGTCAAGCCCCGAGATATGCCCTGACCTGCGAAAACGCCATTCAGAAGAAGCCGTATCCGTGTTACCCTGGATAGCCACGGAAGGGGTACCTGTCACATGACGTTCAAGGTTGGCGACACCGTGGTCTATCCCCATCACGGGGCCGCGCTGATCGAGGCCATCGAAACTCGCCAGATCAAAGGCGTGGACAAGACCTACTTGGTGCTCAAGGTCGCGCAGGGCGACCTGACGGTTCGTGTGCCGGCGGACAATGCGGAGTTCGTCGGTGTTCGCGATGTGGTCGGTCAGGATGGGCTTGACCGGGTCTTCGAGGTGCTGCGTGCGCCGTACGCCGAGGAGCCCACGAACTGGTCGCGCCGTTACAAGGCAAATCTGGAGAAGCTCGCCTCCGGCGACGTCATCAAGGTCGCCGAAGTGGTGCGCGACCTGTGGCGCCGCGAGCGGGAGCGTGGCCTCTCCGCAGGCGAGAAGCGCATGCTCGCCAAGGCTCGCCAGATCCTGGTGAGCGAGCTCGCTCTCGCGGAGAATACCAACGAGGACAAGGCCGAGGCCCTGCTCGACGAGGTGCTCGCCTCCTGACGCCTGCGCTCTGAGCGCCGGCGTACAGCCATGCTCATCACCCATGCCGCGGTGCCCGCCGACGCGCTGTGAATCCCATCGATGACTTCATCGGTGCCACAGTGCCGTCGCCGGGCACCGCGGCATGTTCGTCTCTCTTCTCCCGACCCCCTGCACCTACCCGTACCCGGGCACCCGCCCGTGCCGCTTTCGCAAGGCGACGCCCCGACCGTCGTCACGGAAAGGGCCCGGTCGAGGCGTCGCAACAAGCTAGTTGACGCCATACCCACGTCGCCCGCGGAAACAAACCTGCCGGAGTGCAACCGATGTCAGACGAAGCGCGTCCTTCACGCACCGCCGTGGTGATCCCCGCGGCCGGCCGGGGCGTACGGCTCGGCCCGGGCGCCCCCAAGGCGCTCCGCGCGCTGAACGGCACCCCCATCCTCATCCACGCCGTCCGGGCGATGGCCGCCTCCCGCGCGGTGTCCCTGGTGGTCGTGGTCGCACCCCCCGACGGCGCCGCCGAGGTCAAGAACCTCCTCGACACCCACGCCCTGCCGGAGCGCACCGACTACGTCGTCGTCCCCGGCGGCGACACCCGCCAGGAGTCCGTGCGGCTCGGGCTCGACGCCGTCCCCGACGACGTCGGCATCGTCCTCGTCCACGACGCGGCCCGCCCCCTCGTGCCCGTCGACACCGTCGACGCCGTGATCGAGGCGGTACGGGACGGGGCCGTCGCCGTCGTCCCGGCCATGCCCGTCGCCGACACCGTCAAGGAGGTCGAGCCGGCCGAGAAGCCGGGCGACCCCGAGCAGGTCGTCGCCACCCCGGTCCGCGCCCGGCTGCGCGCCGTGCAGACCCCGCAGGGCTTCGACCGCGACACGCTCGTCAACGCCCACGCGACCGTCGCCCTCACCGGGGAGGGCGCCACCGACGACGCCGGCATGGTCGAGAAGCTCGGCGCGCCCGTCGTCGTCGTGCCCGGCCACGAAGAGGCCTTCAAGGTGACCCGCCCGCTCGACCTCGTCCTCGCCGAGGCCGTACTCGCCCGCAGGAGGGCCAACGATGGGTTCTGAGACCCGCCCCCAGCTCCCCGTCCTTCCCCGCACCGGGATCGGCACCGACGTCCACGCCTTCGAGGAGGGCCGCGAGCTGTGGTGCGCCGGCCTGCTCTGGGACGGCGCCGACAGCGACGGGTACGGGCTCGCCGGGCACTCCGACGGTGACGTCGCCGCCCACGCCGCCTGCGACGCCCTCTTCTCCGCCGCCGGCGTCGGCGACCTCGGCGCCCACTTCGGCACCTCCCGGCCCGAGTGGTCCGGCGCCTCCGGCGTCACCCTGCTCGCCGAGGCGGCCCGGATCGTCCGCGCCGAGGGGTACGAGATCGGCAACATCGCCGTCCAGGTCGTCGGCGTCCGCCCCAAGATCGGCAAGCGCCGCGACGAGGCCCAGAAGGCGCTGAGCGAGGCGGCCGGGGCGCCCGTCTCCGTCTCCGGCACCACCACCGACGGGCTCGGCCTCACCGGCCGCGCCGAGGGCCTGGCCGCCCTCGCGACCGCCCTCGTCTACCCCGTACGCACTCCGTAATCGGCCGCGCGGGCGGAAAAAAGGCGCTCCGCGTCCGGGAATCGGGCGCGGGGCACTGCCGCCCGCCCACTACCCTGGTCTCGTGACCATTCGCCTGTACGACACCAGCGCCCGGCAGATCCGTGACTTCACCCCGCTCACGCCGGGCTGTGTCTCGATCTACCTCTGTGGCGCGACCGTGCAGGCCGCCCCGCACATCGGGCACATCCGCTCGGGGCTGAACTTCGACATCATGCGCCGCTGGTTCGCGTACCGCGGCTACGACGTCACGTTCATCCGCAACGTCACCGACATCGACGACAAGATCATCAACAAGGGCGCCGACCAGGGCCGCCCCTGGTGGTCCATCGGCTACGAGAACGAGCGCGCGTTCAACGACGGCTACCAGGCCCTCGGTTGCCTGCCGCCGAGCTACGAGCCGCGCGCCACCGGCCACGTGCCGGAGATGATCGAGATGATGCGCGGCCTCATCGAGCGCGGCCACGCCTACGAGGCGGACGGCAGCGTCTACTTCGACGTGCGCTCCTTCCCGGGCTACCTGGAGCTGTCCAACCAGGACATCGACGACCTGCGCCAGCCCGACGAGGGCGTCTCCGGCAAGCGGGACCCGCGCGACTTCGCCATGTGGAAGGCGACCAAGCCGGGCGAGCCCGACTGGGAGACCCCGTGGGGCCGCGGCCGTCCTGGCTGGCACCTGGAGTGCTCGGCGATGGCCCACAAGTACCTGGGCTCCGCGTTCGACATCCACGGCGGCGGCCTCGACCTGATCTTCCCGCACCACGAGAACGAGATCGCCCAGGCCAAGGCCTTCGGCGACTCGTTCGCGCAGTACTGGGTGCACAACGCCTGGGTCACCATGAGCGGCGAGAAGATGTCGAAGTCGCTCGGCAACTCGGTGCTCGTCTCCGAGATGGTGAAGAACTGGCGCCCGATCGTCCTGCGCTACTACCTGGGCACCCCGCACTACCGCTCGATGATCGAGTACAGCGAGGAGTCCCTGCGCGAGGCCGAGTCGGCCTTCGCCCGCATCGAGGGCTTCGTCCAGCGCGCCACCGAGAAGGCCGGGGCGCCCGTCGCCCCCGCCGCCGAGGTGCCGCCCGCCTTCGCCGAGGCGATGGACGACGACCTGGGCGTGCCGCACGCGCTGGCGATCATCCACACCACCGTCCGCCAGGGCAACAGCGCGCTGGCCGCGGACGACAAGGACGAGGCCATCGCGCGCCTCGCCGAGGTGCGCGCCATGCTCGGCGTCCTCGGTCTGGACCCGCTCGACCCGCACTGGGCCGAGGAGTCCGGGGGCGGCGAGGAGCTGCACGGCGCCGTCGACACCCTCGTACGGCTCGTGCTCCAGCAGCGCGAGTCGGCGCGGGAGCGCAAGGACTGGGCGACCGCGGACGCCATCCGCGACCAGCTGACCCAGTCCGGGCTCGCGATCGAGGACAGCCCCGACGGCCCCCGCTGGTCGCTCGGCAACCGCTAGACGCTGTGAAATGTGCCGTCCGGGCCTCCGGGCGGCACACTTCAGTTAGCAGACACACAGACTTACGTACGCAACGCAGGCTTGCGTACGCACGCAGGCAGAGGAAACAGGTAGTCATGGCCGGGAACAGCCAGCGCAGGAACCGCCGCACGTCCAACAAGAAGGGCGCCACGGTCGGCAGCGGTGGCCAGCGGCGCAAGGGCCTCGAGGGCAAGGGCCCCACGCCCAAGGCCGAGGACCGCAAGGGCCACAAGGCCTTCCGCGTCTCCAACGCGATGGCCCGGCAGGCCGCCAAGCGCCGTCCCGCCCCGCGCCGCGGCGGCCCCAAGGGCCAGTCCGAGATGGTCGTCGGCCGCAACCCGGTCTTCGAGGCGCTGCGCGACGGCGTGCCCGCGACGACGCTGTACGTGCAGCAGTTCATCGACAACGACGAGCGGGTCCGCGAGGCCCTCCAGCTCGCCGGTGCGCGCGGCAACGTCAACCTGATGGAGGCCCCGCGCCCCGAGCTGGACCGGATGACCAACGGTCTCAACCACCAGGGCCTCGTCCTGCAGGTCCCGCCGTACGAGTACGCGCACCCCGAGGACCTCACCGACGCCGCGTACGACAACGGCGAGGACCCGCTGATCGTCGCCCTGGACGGCGTCACCGACCCGCGCAACCTCGGTGCGATCGTCCGCTCCGTCTCCGCCTTCGGCGGCCACGGCGTGGTCATCCCCGAGCGCCGTGCCGCCGGCATGACCGCCGGCGCCTGGAAGACCTCGGCCGGCACCGCCGCCCGTACCCCGGTCGCCCGGGTCACCAACCTGACCCGCGCCCTGCAGGAGTACAAGAAGGCCGGCATCACCGTCGTCGGTCTCGCCGCCGAGGGCACGCACGAGGTGCAGGACCTGGAGGCGCTCGCCGGCCCGGTCGTCATCGTCGTCGGCTCCGAGGGCAAGGGCCTCGGGCGCCTCGTCGGCGAGAACTGCGACTACCTGGTGCGCATCCCGATGCCGGGCGGCGCCGAGTCGCTGAACGCCGGTGTCGCGGCGGGCGTCGTGCTCTACGAGGCGGCGCGCCGCCGGATGCGCTGACCCGAACGGGGGACAAGCCCCGGCCGTGATCTTGACGGGCCTCGGACATTTGCGAGCCGTCAAGGCAGTGTCCTAAACGCACATCACTCGGTTAGATGAGTGTGGACACCAGAACGCCCCGGCCGGGGTTCGACGATCAGCCCGCGCTGAGCATGGTCAAGGTGGATTCCGATCCCGCCCAGGTGATCGTGAACCACGCCAGCTTCCGTGTGCGGCTCGCGCCGGCCCAACAGCCGAAGTTCGCCGCGAACCCCCGTATCGCCGCCCTCGCCGGAGCGGCGGCGGGTGCCGGGGCGGGCGCCCCGCGCCGCCGGCCCGTCGTATGGAGCGGGAAGTCCGCGCCCGGCGCGACCGGTCTGCTCCAGGCGGTGCGCGAGTCCTCGGGCGCCGCCGCCTCGTCGGTCTCCACCCTGGAGCCGACCACGCAGACCATCCCCCGCATCGACGACACGATGCCCACCCCGGTGGTGCCCGCCGGTCCCGCCGCCCCGCTGCTGCCGCCGATGCGGCGCGCCGAGGGCGCGTTCGACGAGGTCTACGCGCTCGACCCGGACGCCCACGACGAGGCCGGGCCCGACGCCCGCTCGTCGCACCGGCACGGCGCGGACCCGGTGCGGCACGCCTACTACCCGGGCCGCCGGATGAACCTCGGCGTGGTGCTGCTCCCGCTGCGGGTCTTCCTCGGCTTCATCTCCATCTACGCGGGCATGGGCAAGCTCTGCGACCCCGTCTACTTCGACGGCGGCGAGCGCGGCTCGATGGTCAAGTGGCTCAACTCGCTGCACCCCTGGGCGCTCGCCGAGCCGCTGCGCGACTTCGCCCTCCAGCACCCGGTGGGCGCGGGCCTCACCGTCGCCTTCCTCCAGGTCGTCGTCGGTGTGCTCACCGTCCTCGGCCTGTGGCAGCGGGTCGCCGCCGTGGTCGGCGCGCTGCTGTCGGCCGCACTGATCCTGACCGTCAGCTGGAAGACCGTCCCGGTCTACGACTCGGCGGACATCATCTACCTGGCCGCCTGGTCGCCGCTGATCATCGCGGGCGCCCCGGTCTACTCGATCGACGGCCGGCTCGCCGGGGAGGCCTGGCGGACCCTCGGGCCGCGCTCCGAGCTGTGGCAGCTGCGCCGCCGGGTGCTGCGGCGCGGCTCGATCCTCGCCGCCGTGGTCGTCGGGCTCACGCTGCTCGTCGGCTCGATGCTCGGCGGGGCCGTGCGCTCGACGCAGATGGTCACCGTGCCGGGTCCGGACGACGACCCGATCAACCACCTGCCCGGCCAGCCGCTGCCGAAGGAGCCGGGCGCGACCGGCCCGTCCCGCAAGCAGTCGAAGAGCCCGGAGCCCTCGGCGACGACCGGGGCGAGCGGCGAGGACGAGCAGGACGAGAAGACGGCGGAGCCGTCGCAGTCGAGCCGGGAGACCCGCCGCAGCGAGCGGACGAGCCCGACGGCGACCCAGGGCAGCGGCACCCGCACGCCGAGCCAGACGCGTACGACGTCCCCGTCGTCCACCACGAGCTCCGGCTCGGGCTCCGGCGGCTCCGGGGGCTCGGGCGGCACGAGCGGCACGCCGAGCACGGGCAGCGGCAGCGGCTCGACGGACGGTTCGTCGACGGCCGGGCCGCGGAACCCGATCGGCGGGCTGCTGGGCTGAGGGAGCCGTACGCAAGGCCGTACGGCGTACGGAAGGGCCCCTGGTGTCGAGGGACACCAGGGGCCCTTCGCGTACGGCTACGCCTGGGCGGCGAGTTCCTTGGCCGCCTCGGTGAGGTCCTTGGCGGTGTCGATGGCCCGCCAGTAGGCGCCGTGGGGCAGCGGGAAGCCCGCCAGGCGCCGTTCCCGGGCGAGGCGGGGGAAGGTGGTGCGCTCGTGGTCGCCGCGTTCCGGCAGCAGCTCGGTGAAGGCGGCGGAGAAGACGTACACGCCCGCGTTGATGAGGTACGGGGAGGGCGGCGCCTCGATGAAGTCGGTGATGTGCCCGAACGCGTCGGTCTCGACGGCGCCCCACGGGATCCGGGGGCGGGCGAGGGCGAGGGTGGCGTCGGCGTCGCGCTCCTGGTGGAACTCGGCCATCTCGCGCAGCGAGAAGCGGGTCCAGATGTCGCCGTTGGTGGCGTACCAGGGCTTGCCGGGCTCCGGCAGGTGTTCGGCGGCGTACTTCAGGCCGCCACCGCGGCCCAGGGGTTCCGACTCGACGACGGTCGTCACCTTGAGCGGCAGCTCGGTGCCCTCCAGCCACTCCTGGAGCACCTCGGCCAGATGGCCACAGGAGATGACGACGTCCGTCACTCCCTCGGCGGCGAGCCAGGACAGCTGATGGCCGATGATCGGGGTCCCGGTGCCCGGGATCTCGACCATCGGCTTGGGGCGGTCGTCGGTGTAAGGGCGCAGCCGCGAGCCCTGGCCGCCCGCCAGGACCACGGCCTGCGTCGGGGAGGTATGCATACCGGGAACGATATGCGCACGGGCGGTGCCGGGCTCCCTCAGCTCGCGTGCATCACGCCGGAGGCGAAGGAGGTGTCGCAGACCGGGCGGGAGTAGGACTGGGCGCGCGCGGGGCCGTAGTGGCGCACGGCGGCGGCGCCGAGGGACTTGGCGATGGACATGCAGTGCCGGGCGAGCGACGGGCGCTGCTCCACCTCGCGCTGGAGGTGGGTGAGGGCCGTGCCGGGGTCCTTCTCCTGAAGCTCTGCGAGGAGCTGGTCGCGCAGAATATCCTGCGGGGCGCGGGACTTGGCGCGGGTGGAGACGTCCGCGGACGCGGCGGTCAGCAGCGTGGAGTCGGACCCGTGGCCGGCCCACGGAACGGCGGACACCGCGAGCGTTCCGGAGAGCACCAGGACAACGGGCAGGACGAGGGCGAGAGAGCGGCCGATTCGGCGGGCAGTGTGCGTCACGCAGGCGAGCGTAGCGGCCGGTAGTGATATGGCGACATTTAGTCACTCTCGCGAGGGATGGTTCGAGGCGTCTTTTCGAATCCCGTGTTGACGCCGGGGGGTGTTCGGGGGCCCGCTTGCCCAGTTCTGCCGGGGTTTTCACCAAGTCGCGGTTTCATGCCCCCAGTACGCGAACGGCCCCGCCCCCGCAAGCGGGGACGGGGCCGTCGGAGCCGTCGGGAGCCGTCGGCGGCCGGCGGGGCGTCAGTCGGAGAGACGCTCGCCGGTCGAGGTCGAGAAGACGTGCAGCTCGGCGGAGCGGGGCACGACCTGGAGCGTGGAGCCCTTGGCCGGGACGTCGCGGCCGCCGACGCGGACCACCAGGTCCTTGTCCTCGCCGCCGACGCGGGTGGAGCCGTAGACGAAGCCGTCGGAGCCGAGCTCCTCGACCACGTTGACGGTCACGGCGAGGCCGTCCTTGCTGGTCGCGCTCTGGACGTCGAAGTGCTCGGGGCGGACGCCGACGGTGACGGTGGTGTCGCCCTTGGCGGAGGCGGCGGCGATGGCGTCACGGGAGACCGGGACGATGCTGTTGCCGAACTTCACGCCGCCGTCGGTGATCGGGACCTCGACCAGGTTCATGGCGGGCGAGCCGATGAAGCCGGCGACGAAGAGGTTGGCGGGCTTGTCGTACATGTTGCGCGGGGTGTCGACCTGCTGGAGCAGACCGTCCTTGAGGACGGCGACACGGTCGCCCATGGTGAGGGCCTCGGTCTGGTCGTGCGTCACGTACACGGTGGTGATGCCGAGGCGGCGCTGCAGGCTCGCGATCTGCGTACGGGTCGAGACGCGGAGCTTGGCGTCCAGGTTGGACAGCGGCTCGTCCATGAGGAAGACCTGCGGCTCGCGCACGATGGCGCGGCCCATGGCGACACGCTGGCGCTGACCGCCGGAGAGCGCCTTCGGCTTGCGGTCCAGGTACTCGGTGAGGTCGAGGATCTTCGCGGCCTCTTCGACCTTGGCGCGGATCTCGCTCTTGTTGACGCCGGCGATCTTGAGCGCGAAGCCCATGTTGTCGGCGACGGTCATGTGCGGGTAGAGCGCGTAGTTCTGGAACACCATGGCGATGTCCCGGTCCTTCGGGGGCAGGTGCGTGACGTCGCGGTCGCCGATGCGGATGGCACCGGTGGTGACGTCCTCCAGGCCGGCGAGCATGCGCAGCGAGGTCGACTTGCCACAGCCGGAGGGGCCGACGAGAACGAGGAACTCGCCGTCGGCGATCTCGATCTCCAGCTCGTTGACGGAGGGCTTTTCGGCGCCGGGGTAGACCAGGGTCGCCTTGTCGTAGGTGACGGAAGCCATGGTGATGTGTCCCTTCACCGGCAGGAACGTGCCGGACGATCCGAGTAAAGGAAGGATTGAGGTCTAGTCCACCTGGGTGAACCGGGGGTGACGCTACCCGGCGCCGCGGCATCTGTCAGCACCCCGGGGTACGTGAGATTTCCGACCACCCCCGCTCGGCCGTTCGTTACACTGCACTCGCTGCCTCCTTAGCTCAGCTGGCCAGAGCACCGCTCTTGTAAAGCGGGGGTCGTCGGTTCGAACCCGACAGGGGGCTCGTGGCAGAGGGCCGGCACCGGGTGGGTTTCCCCGGTGCCGGCCCTTCTTCGAGGCCCCGCGGCCTGGAAGGTCGATCCGGGGTGCGAGACACGAGGGGCTGGAGCGTATGGCTGTCGGGGGGCTTCGGTGGGGGTGGCGGGGGTTTTGGGGGGTTGCTGGGGGGTGTGCGGTCGTGTTGGCGGTGGGGGGCTGCTCCGAGTACGCGGTTCAGGTCGACTCGTTCGATCAGCTGACCGGGGTGTGGTCGGACCATGCCGGGCGGACCGTCGAGTTCAAGGGGGACGGGACGTTCACGGGCACCGGGCTGGACAAGGCGGTGGTCGGGGTCTCGTGTTCCGGGATCGCCGCTCGGCAGGAGGGGTCCGTCTCGCTGTCCGGTACGTATGCCGAGGTCACCTTCGACGGCGTGGAATGCGACGGGATGAACCTCACCTTCCACGGCTCGCCGAGCTCCTTCGTCGCCTGCTTCACCCAGGACATGGCCTCCGCGAACGCGGGGTGCTCGGACGAGTTCAGCCGCGATCGCGGTGAGTGACAGGGGGGCCGTGCGGCCCTGGTACGTCTTCGCGTTCGGTTCGGTGCTGGTGGCGGTCGCGCTCTTCGAGCGGGTGTGGGGGTTCCGGTCGGGGCGGCAGTACGTCCTGTGCCATGCGTCGGCCGCGTTGGACCACGGCACGTTCCTGGCGCTCGGGCTGGTGGCGGGTGCCTTCGGGGTCGCCTGTGCCGGGGCGGCCGCCGGGAGCCTGGGGGGCCGGCCCGCCCGGCCCCTGTTCCTCCTCGTCTGCATGCTCGCCGTACTGGGGCTCGTGGTGGCGGCCGACCGCGTGGACGCCGGCGGGGAGCGGCGGGCGGCGGAGCTCGCGTCCGCGCCGCTCGACGAGCGTTCCTGCGACTACGCGCCGCAGGTCTACTCGGCCACCCCCGGCTGGTTCTCCTGGTGATCGGGGGGCAGGGCGGACTCGATCGTCGCCACCAGGTCGGCGAGGGTCCCGGCGAAGAGGTCCATGACCGTCAGGGGGACGCCGAAGCGGGCCTTCAGGCGGGCGGCGGTCTTCATCGCGAGGAGTGAGTCGCCGCCCAGGTCGAAGAAGTTCTCGTCCAGGTCCGGGTCTTCGAAGCCGAGGAGGGTGCCGACCACCCCCGCCACCTCGGACGCCACCGCCGAGTCGTGGTGCGAGGCCACCGGGGCGGGGCCGGGCAGGGGCGGCAGGGCGTTCTTGTCGGTCTTGCCGCTGGGGGTGCGGGGCAGTGCCGCCACGGGGGCCCAGCGGGACGGGATCAGGTGGGCCGGGAGGTGTTCCGCCAGGGCCGCGCGGACCGCGGCCGGGTCCGCCGTCGCCGGAGTCACGTACGCCGCCAGGACGTCGTCGCGGACCACCACGACCGCCTCGTCCACGCCCCGCTGCGCGACGATCGCCGCCTCCACCTCGTGCGGTTCGATCCGGTAGCCCCGCACCTTCAGCTGGGTGTCCGAGCGGCCCGCGTACTCCAGCGACCCGTCCGCGCGCAGCCGCGCCACGTCGCCCGTGCGGTACATCCGGGCGCCCGGCTCGGCCGCGTACGGGTCGGGGAGGAAGCGCTCCGCCGTCTGGCGGGGCGCCGAGCGGTAGCCGCGGGTCACCTGCGCGCCGCCGATCCACAGGTCGCCGTACGCGCCGAGCGGCACCGGGCGCAGGGCGGCGTCCAGGACGCGCGCGGTGGTGTTCGCCACCGGGGTGCCGACCGGGACCACCTCGTCGGGAACGTCGCCGGCCCGGACGGACAGCCAGGTGCAGCCGACCGTCGTCTCCGTCGGGCCGTACTCGTTGACGATCACCGTGTCCGGGGCGTGCTCGCGCCAGCGGGCCAGCATCAGGCCGTGCAGCTGTTCGCCGCCGATGACCAGCCGGTCGGCGGCGGCCGTGATCTGGGGTGGTGTCAGCGCCTGGTCCAGCACCGCCAGGTGGGACGGCGTCAGTTTGAGGAGGCCGAAGCCGCCGCGGGCCGCCGCCGCCACCAGGTTCTCCGCGCTGCGGCCCTTCGCCTCGCACACCACCGGTTCGCCCGCCGCCCACACCGGGAAGACCGAGGTGACCGGAAGGTCGAACGCGAACGGCGAGTACAGCGGCGCTCCCGCGCCCCGCGTCGAGCGGTACGCGTCCCGCGCCCACGTCACGTAGTTGACGATGTTGCCGTGCTCGACCTGCACGCCCTTCGGAGCGCCCGTCGAGCCCGAGGTGAAGATCACGTAGGCGAGGGCGGTGCGGGGGAGGGGGATGCCGAGGTCGGTCGCGGGGAGGTCCGGGGCGGTCGGGGGCAGACGGCGGACCGGGGTGTTCGGGGTGTCCGGGGGGCCGGGGGTGTCCTCGTCCGCGATCAGGAGGCGTGCTCCCGCCGCCTTCAGCAGGGCCGCTCTGCGTGCCGCCGGATCCGCCGGGTCCAGCGGGAGGTACGCCGCTCCCGCCTTCAGGACCGCCAGCAGGGCGGTCAGGAGCGACGGGCCGGTCGGCAGGGAGACGCCGACGACGTCCTCGGGGCGGACGCCGTGGGCGACCAGGTGCCGGGCCAGGCGGTTGGCCTCGGCGTTCAGTTCGCCGAAGGTCAGGGTCCGGCCGTCCGCGTCGACCACCGCCACCGCGGCGGGGCGGGTACGGGTCACCTGCTCGACCAGTTCGTGCAGCAGGGTGGCGCCCGGAGTGGTCGCGGGGCCGGACGCCAGCGCCGCCAGTTCGTCCAGTTCGGCCTCGGCCAGCAGCGGCAGGTCCGTGAGGGCGGTGTCCGGGGTCGCCGCTATCGACGTCAACAGGGTGTGGAAGCGGGCGGTCAGGCGGTCCGCTGTGGACCGGTCGTACAGGGCCGTGGCGTATTCGAGTTCGCCCGTCACCGTGCCGTCGGCGCGGCGCACCAGGTCCAGGGTCAGGTCGAACTTCGCCGTGCGGCGGGGGAGGGGGAGTTCCTCCGCGGCGGCGCCGGCGATGCGCGGCGGGGGCGGTGTCTCCGCGGTGTACGTGAACGACGCGTCGAAGAGGGGGTTCTCACCCGGTGCCCGGTCCGGGGCCACGCGGTCCACCACGCGGTCGAAGGGCACGTCCTGGTGGTCCATCGCGTCGAGGACGGCCGTACGGGTGCGGTCGAGGAACGTCGTGAAGGCCGGGTTGCCCGTCGTGGCGGTGCGGATCGGCACCTGGTTGGCGAAGTAGCCGATCAGGCTGCCCAGTTCGGGGTGGGGGCGGGCCGCCGCCGGGGTGCCGACCACGATGTCCCGGCCGGGGGCGTGGCGGGCCAGCAGGGCCTGGAACGCCGCCAGGTAGAGGACGAAGCCCGTGACGCCCCGCGCCGTGCCCAGCTCGTCCAGGCGGGCCACCAGGTCCGCCGGGAGGGTGAAGCGGGCGGCGGCGCCGGTGTTGTCGCGGACGCCCGGGCGGGGGCGGTCCGTGGCCAGGCGGGGGCGGTCGAGGCCGGCGAGCGCCCGCTGCCAGTGGTCCAGTTGCGCGGCGGCCTCCGGGGAGGCCAGCCAGTCCTGTTGCCAGGCCGCGAAGTCGCGATAGGAGAGGGGGAGCCGGGCGGGCGGGGGTGAGGCCAGTTCCCTGGCGAGGAGTTCGTACGACAGGCCGTCGCACGCGATGTGGTGGATCGCGACGATCAGCGCGTGGTCGTCCTCGGCCAGGCGGACGAGGCGGGCGCGGAAGGGGAGTTCCCGGGCGAGGTCGAAGGGGCGCTTCGGCTCGGCCGCGAGGAGTTCCGCCAGGGCGTCGGGGGAGTCGGCCGTGGTGGTGGTGAACGGCTCGTCCGGGACGGGGTCCAGGACCGGGGCCGGTGCCCCGTCGACCTCGGGGAAGCGGGTCCGCAGCGGCTCGTGCCGGTCCAGCAGGCCGCGGAGGCGCTCGCGCAGGGCGGGCACGTCCAGCGGGCCGCGCAGCCGGACCGCCCACGGCTCCACGTACGCGTCGCGGCCCTCGGCGAGCCGGTGCAGGAACCACAGGGCGCGCTGGCCGGAGGTCGTCAGGGGGGCCGTCGCGGCGGTGCGCGGGGGAGTGGTCGCGCGGTGCCGGGGGAGGGCGGCGACGGCGCCGACCGTACGGGCGCGCAGCACGGCCGCCGGGGTCGGCGCCGCTCCGGTCGCCTGCCGCAGCGCCGCCACCAGACGGGCCGCGGTGAGCGAGTCGACGCCGAGGGCGACCAGGTCGTCCGCGGTGCCGATGCCCCGCAGGCCGAGGGCCTCCTCGCAGACCCGGACGAGCAGTGCCTCGTCCTCGGTCGCCGGTGCCACGTACGCGGCCCGCCTCGCCGGGTCGGGCAGGGCGCCCCGGTCGACCTTGCCGTTGCCGTTGAGGGGGAAGGCGTCCAGCCAGACGTAGTCGGACGGGAGCATGTAGTCGGG
This sequence comes from Streptomyces sp. NPDC020422, assembly GCF_044386705.1. NCBI lineage: Bacteria > Bacillati > Actinomycetota > Actinomycetes > Kitasatosporales > Streptomycetaceae > Streptomyces > Streptomyces sp. NPDC020422. The sequence continues at coordinate 90,882 of NZ_JBIRVJ010000005.1, forward strand.
CAGGGTGGTGCGCAGGTGGCTGGTCAGGGCGTCGGCCGCGGTCGCCTCGCCCGTCAGGTACGCCACCAGGCGGCGGCCGCCCGCCGGCGTCGGGCGGGGGTGGACGACCGCCGCGCGGACCCGGGGGTGGGCGGCGAGCCCGGCCTCGATCTCGCCGAGTTCCACGCGGTGTCCGTTGATCTTCACCTGGTGGTCGGCCCGGCCGAGGATCTCTACCCGGCCGTCCGGCAGCACCCGGCCCAGGTCCCCGGTGCGGTAGCGGCGGGCGCCGCCCGGCGCGGGGACGAAGCGGGTGGCCGTGAGTCCGGCCCGGCCGACGTAGCCGTCGGCGAGTCCGCTGCCCTCGATGTACACCTCGCCCACCTCGCCGGGCGCGGCGGGCGCGGCCGTGTCGTCGAGGACCGTGATCCGCTCGCCCGCGAGTTCCGCCCAGTCCGTGAGCGCCCCGGTCCGGTCCAGGCGGGAGACCGCCGACCAGATCGTCGTCTCGGTCGGGCCGTACAGGTCCCAGACCGGCGCTCCGGTGTCGGCCAGGCGCTTGGCGAGGTCCGGCGGCATGCCCTCGCCGCCGCACCAGACGCGGAGGCCCGCGGGCGGCGTCCAGCCGTCGTCGAGCAGCAGCCGCCAGGTCGCCGGGGTGGCCTGCATCAGCGTGGCGCCGTCGGCGAGGAGGGCGGCGAGGCGGCCCGGGTCGGTCACGTCCGCGCGGCCGGCGACGACGACGGTGCCGCCGGCGACGAGCGGCAGGAAGAGTTCGACGACCGAGATGTCGAAGGCCGCGGTCGTCACCGCCACCAGGACGTCGTCCGCGTCGAGCCCGGGGCGGGCCGCCAGCGAGGCCAGGGTCGCCGAGACGGCGGCGTGCCGGACGGCCACGCCCTTGGGGCGGCCCGTGGAGCCGGACGTGTACATCAGGTAGGCGAGGCCCGCGGGCGAGGCGCCCGAGGGGGGCTGCGCGACCGGTGCGTCCTCCAGGTCCGCCAGGCGGGCCGTCCCGATCGTGGGCGGGGTCGCGATCGCGGCGCCCGCCTCGTCGGTCAGCACCAGCGACGCCCCGGAGTCGTCCAGGACGTAGGCGAGGCGCTCCGCCGGGTGGCCCGGGTCGAGCGGCAGGTACGCGGCGCCCGCCCGCCAGACCGCGAGCAGGGCCACGACCAGGTCGGCCCCGCGCTCGACGCACACGCCGACCACCTGGCCGGGGCCCACGCCGCGCGCGGCCAGACCGGCGGCGGTGCGGGAGACCCGGGCGTCCAGTGCGGCGTAGCTGAGCGCCTGGGTGCGGTCGCGTACGGCGAGGGCGTCCGGGCGCCGGACGGCGGCCTCGGCGACCCGGTCGGGTACGGGGCGGGTGGGCATGCCGTCTCCTCGCTGCTTCACTGCGCGGGCGTGCGGGCTTCGGGTGTCCAGGCGGGGGTGTCGACGACTTCCAGGACGGCGCAGCCGTAGCTGAAGCCGACCCCGCTGCCGCACAGGGCGACGAGGTCGCCGGGGCGCACGGCCCCGGTCTCCATGAGGTGGGTCAGGCCGCCGAACTGGTTGGTGGTGCCCATGTGGCCGACGGTGCGGCCCCACTCCCAGGTGGTCCGCTCCCGGCCGATGCCGAGGCTCTTGCGGAACTCCTGGTCGACCATGTTGGCGCCGATGTTGGGGAACACCCAGCGGGCCACGTCGTCCGCTCCCGCGCCCGCGTCGGCGAGGGCCTCGGTGATCGTGTCCCGCTCGGTCTCGGCCATCGACCGCAGCATCGGCAGGAGCCGCTTGCGGTGCGCCATCAGGAAGGCGCGCCGGTCGGGGAAGTCCTGGGGGTCGGGCGGCGGCGTCGCGGTGAACCGGCCGTCGCCCTGTACGGCGGTCGACAGCAGCCGCAGCGGTCCGGGGCCGTGGTGCAGGACGAGTGCCGAGGCGCCGTCGGCGTCCACGCTGCCGGGGTCGAGCCGGTAGCGGTTGACGCCGGGGCCGCCGTGCCGGTCGGCGGTGGTCAGGAGCGCCGAGGTGCCGGCGCCCGCCGCGGTCAGGTAGGCGGCGGACAGCTGCAGCGCGGCGAGGGCGCCGTTGCAGGACTGGCGCACGTCGACGGTGAACGCGCCCCGGCCGAGGGTCCTGCCCTGGACGTAGGAGGCGGGGACCACGTCGTCGGGGCCCTGGGGGGTGCTGCCGGCGTGGGCGTGCAGGACGAGGGAGGCCTCGTCCACGGCGGCCCGGCCGAGGGCGGTGCTGCCCGCGCGGGCGGCCAGGTCCACCGGCTCGGTGTCCTCGGCGGACGACACCGACACGTACTCGTGGGCCTCGGCGAGCTCGGGGTCGTACCGTCCGTCGGCCACCGCCGTCGTGACGTCCTCGAGACGGCCTGTCGCGAGCGCGCAGGACAGCACATGGATACCGGTCCACCGCATGCTCAACCCCCAGTCTTGGCACCACGGTTGTGGACAGCGGCGCCGACTATAACCCGGCCTCAGGGGGGTCGGGGAAGAGCGACGATCTTCCTGAGTCACGTCGGCGGGGGTGCCAACTAGGGCTCTGATATGGCCATTTCGTGGTCATCGGCGTCGATCAAAGGCCGAAAGACGGCGGACTCGACCTGTTGCCTGGCGTGAGCGGGCATCGTTACGATCTTCAGCGCTGTGCTCATGTCATCTTGCCAGGGGCCTTGCCAGGGGAAGGGCGCTCGCGTGCGCTGGAACGAACCGTCCAAGGGGAGCATGTGATGGATGACCAGTCGAAGGACGGGTCCGGAGCACGGAAGACCCTGAGGCAGGCGTTCGCCCCACTCGCGATGAAGCCGTTCCGGATCCTGTGGACGGGCAACGCGATCTCCGCCATCGGCAGCAGCATGACCCGCATCGCGCTGGTCTTCTCCGTCCTGTCGATCGGCGGCTCCGCCACCGACATCGGCATGGTGATGGCCGGACAGGTCGGTGCGCAGGTCGTCTTCACCCTCGCCGGCGGCGTCTGGGCCGACCGCCTCCAGCGGCGCGTCGTGATGCTGACCGCCGACCTGATCCGCGCCGGGGCGCAGGCCGTGCTGGCCGTGCTCCTGCTGTCCGGTCACGCGGAGGTCTGGCACCTGGTCGTCGGCGGTGTCGTCTTCGGTTCCGCCCAGGCGTTCTTCGGCCCGGCCTCCAGCGGACTGATCGCCGAGATCGTGCCGCCGGAGCAGCTCCAGCGCGCCAACGCGCTGATGACCTCCTGCTTCAGCTTCTTCAGCGTCGTGAGCCCGGCCCTGGCCGGTGTCGCCATCGCGCTGGTCGGCCCGGGTCTCGTCCTCGCGATCGACGCGGTCACCTTCGTGGTGAACGCCATCTCGCTGGCGATCCTCAAGCTCGCGCCGCGCACGGTGCAGCTCTCCGGCTCCTTCTGGAAGGACCTGGGGGAGGGCTGGAAGGAGCTCATCTCCCGGCGCTGGCTCTTCCTCAACATGATCGCGCACGGCTTCCAGAACCTGGCGATCGTCGCGTACTTCGTGCTCGGCCCGACCATCGCGGACAAGTCGCTGGGCGGCGCCTCCTCGTGGGGTCTGATCGCCGCCGCGTACGCCGCCGGCTCGATCTCCGGTGGTGTGGTGGCGCTGCGGATCGACCCGAAGCGCCCGCTGATCGCCGGCAACCTGGCCTTCGCCCTGACCGCGCTGCCGCTGCTCGCGCTGGCCGTGCCGATGCCGGTGTGGGCGGTGATGGCGGCCGCGTTCGTCGGCGGCACGGGCGGCATGTTCCTCGACGCCGTCTGGCGGGCCTCGCTGCAGCAGCTGATCCCCGACGAGGTGCTGTCGCGGGTCGACTCCTACGACTGGATGATCTCCACGGTGGCGGCGCCGATCGGCCTGGCGCTCGTGGGCCCGCTCGCCGAGTCGACCAGCAACACGTCGACCCTGCTGATCGCCGCCGTGGCGATCGTCGTCCCGCTCTCCCTCACCGTGCTCATCCCCGGGGTCCGCGCGGTGCACAAGCTGCCCGACGGCCGGACCGTCGGCCCGCAGCCGCGGGGCGCGGCGACCGTGCCGCAGCCCGCGTCCGAGCCCGAGCCCGTGGCGGACCGACCGTAAGGAACGAGGAACCATGGCCGACGAGCCGAACAGATGGATCCGGCGCTATCGGACCGCGCCCGACGCGCCGGTGCAGCTGCTGTGCCTTCCGCACGCCGGCGGGGCCGCGAGCTACTACCGGCCGCTGGCGCTGCCGCTGTTCCCCGAGGTCGAGGTGCTCGCGGTGCAGTACCCGGGCCGGCAGGACCGCTTCAACGACCCGTGCATCGACGACTTCGAGGAGCTGACCGAGCGCACGCTGGCCGCGGTGCGGCCCGCGATCGACCGGCCGGTGGCGCTGTTCGGGCACAGCATGGGCTCGCTCCTCGCGTTCGAGGTGGCCCGGCGTCTGGAGGCCGAGGGGATCGCGCCGCTGGCGCTGTTCGCCTCCGCCAAGCGCCCGCCGTCCCGGCACCACATCGAGCTGCCGCAGCAGGCCACCGACGAGGAGCTGATCTCGGAGATCGCCGCGCTGGACGGCACCGAGGAGCGGCTCCTGGACAGCGAGGACATGCGGGTGCTGTTCCTGCCCGCGCTGCGCGCGGACTACACGGCGCTCGCGGTCTACCGGCCCACCGAGGCCCGGCTCGCGTGCCCGGTGGTGGCGCTGGTCGGCGACGACGACGAGCGGGTCTCCGTCGACGACGCCGCCGCGTGGGCGAACCACACCACGGGCCCGTTCGACCTGAGCGTCTTCTCCGGCGGGCACTTCTATCTGAACAGCCAGTGGGAGGACGTCGCCGCGGTGATCAAGCGGCACGCGGCCGACCTGGCACCGCAGAAGGGCTGACCGGGGCCGAGGCCACGAGAAGACCGGCCCGACCGGGAGGGGACTCCTGGTCGGGCCGGTCTTGTGACGGTACGGGGAGGGCGCGGGCGGCTCGGAGGGCGCGGGCGGGACGCGCCGGCGCGCCGTGCGGGCAGGCCGGTGAGCCGTGCGGGCGTCGGGCAGGCCCGGTGGGCCCGGCGGGCGGGCGGGCGGAGAGGCCCGGCCGTGCGGGCAGGCCGGCGCGCCGTCCGGGCGCGGCGGTGAGCCGTGCGGGCGGACCGGTGAGTTGGGCGGGCGCGCGGGCAGGCCGGCGCGCCGTCCGGGCGCGGTCGGCCGTGCGAGCAGGGCGGTGGGCCGTGCGGGCAGGGCGGTGAGCCGTGCGGGCAGGGCGGTGAGCCGTGCGGGCGGACCGGTGAGTTGGGCGGGCGTGCGGGCAGGGCGGTGGGCCGGGCGGGTGCGGCGGTGGGGCGGCCGGTGGGCAGGCCGGTGGGCAGGCCCGGTGGGACCTGCCGGTGGGCGGGCGGGAGGGCCGGGGCGTGCGGGATCGTGGGCCGGCGGCAGGGCGCGGGGCGGTCTCCGTTCGGTCCGTCCGCGGCCCTCCGCTCAGTCCGTCCGGTCGAGGACCACGCGTACGGACTCCTCCAGGATGCCGAGGCCCTCGGCCAGCTCCGCGTCCGTGACCGTCAGCGGGGGCAGCAGCTTCACGACCTCGTCGTGCGGGCCCGCGGTCTCCACCAGCAGGCCTCGCGCGGTCGCCTCGTCGGACACCGCGTCGGCGCGGCCGGGGCCGACCACGAGTCCCTGGATGAGGCCCCGCCCCCGGGTGGACAGGCCCGCGCCGGGATGGGCGTGGGCGATGCCCCGCAACGCGTTGGCCACCCACTCGCCCTTGGCGCGGGTCGACTTCTCCAGGACGTCGTCGCTCCAGTAGTGCCGCAGCGCCTCCGCCCCGGTGACGAACGCCGGGTTCACCCCGCGGAAGGTGCCGCTGTGCGAGCCGGGGCGCCAGACGTCGAGCTCGGGGCGGACGAGCAGGAGGGTGAGGGGGAGCCCGTATCCGCCGATGGACTTCGACAGGCAGATCAGGTCGGGTACGACGCCGGCGTCCTCGAAGCTGAAGAAGGCGCCGGTGCGGCCGCAGCCCGCCTGGATGTCGTCGACGATCAGCAGGATGCCGTGCGCGCGGCAGAGCTCCGCGAGGGCCCGCAGCCACTCGGTGCTCGCCACGTTCACCCCGCCCTCCGCCTGCACGGTCTCCACGATCACCGCGGCCGGCAGGTCGAGCCCGCTGGCGGGTCCGGCGAGCATCCGGGCCAGGTACTCGGGGCGGGCGTGCTCGTCGTAGCCGTCGAAGGGCACCGGGGTGGTGCCGAAGAGCGGCAGGCCGGCGGAGCCGCGGTGCAGCGGGTTGCCGGTGACGGTGAGCGCGCCGAGGGTGGCGCCGTGGAAGGAGTTGGTGAAGTGCACGATCCCGGTGCGGCCGGTGACCGTGCGGGCCAGCTTCATGGCGGCCTCGACGGCGTTGGCGCCGCCCGGCCCGGGGAAGAGGACCTTGTGGTCCAGCTCCCGGGGCCGCAGCACCAGCTCGTACAGCGTCTCCAGCAGGTCGCGCCGGGCGCTGGTGAACATGTCGAGGGCCTGGGTGACGCCGTCGCTCTCGATGTAGTCCAGCAACGCCCGCTTGAGCACCGGGTTGTTGTGGCCGTAGTTCAGGGAGCCGGCCCCGGCGAAGAAGTCGAGCCAGCCTCGCCCGTCCTCGTCGTACAGCCGGCTTCCGGTGGCCCGGGCGAAGACGACCGGCCAGCGCCTGCTGTAGGACCGTACGCCGGACTCGCGCTGCTCGAAGATGTTCAAGGGAGTCCTTACCCCGCCAGGAGATGTACTAGGAGATGTAGGAGTAGTACGAGCGCAGCCCCGGCATCACCAGGCCGCGCGGCAGTCCGGCGACGACCCCGGCCGCGAAGAGCAGGTTGTACCGGAGGTTGGTCAGCGGCATGCCGTCGCGCACGGCGGCGATGCCGCGCAGGGCGCTGGTCCGGTCGTGCCAGTCGATGTTGAAGGAGATCGACGCGCTGGGCGAGGTGACCTTGTGGAGGGTGCCGGGCGGCATGTAGAACATGTCGCCCGCCTCGACGTCGGCGGTCATGACCGTCGCGTCCCGGAAGCGGGGGTGCTTGTCGAGGTCGGGGGCGTCCGGGTCCACGGCGGCCCAGCGCCAGTTGTAGGTGTAGCACTTGTCGCGCTCGGCGTCGGCGACCATGACGAACCGCTTCGACCCCTGGACCTGGAAGAACAGGTTGTGGGTGAGCAGTGTGTCGAAGTGCAGCGGGGTCTGCGCGCGCGAGGGTCCGACGAAGAACTGGGTGAACTGCCACCACTCCCGGCGGAAGAACGGCGGGAAGAACGCGACGGGGAAGGGCTCCAGGTCGCGGCGGAGCGCCGGGATCATCGAGAGCAGCGGGACGTCGTGCAGATAGCCGGGCGGGTCGCCCGCGAGGGTGGGGTCCTCGGCGAGCCGGGCCTCCCACTCCGCGAGTTCCTTGGCGTAGTCGGCGAGCCGGACGATGGCGGTGCGGCCGGCGGAGACGGTGCCGACCTTGAGCTGGACCCGCTGGTCGGGGGCGACCTCGGCGAGGTGGTCGGCCGACCAGGTGGAGACCGCGGGCATGCCGGCGACGGCACCGCGGACGACCACCGGCCTGCGCCCCATGTACTCGGCGCGGAACTCGGCGGGACTGAGCTTGGTCCGCACGTCGACGGAGACCGGTCGGGCCGTTGTCGTCACTGCCATCTCCTACTCGTCATCACGTCATCACGCGTGGGCGGGCGTACGCGGGCAGGGACGACCGGGGGCGGCTGCGCGCGTGTCGTGGTCGTGAATCGGTCGGGACCGGTTCATGGTCGTGAATCGGTCGGCACCGGTGGTGCGCGGTGTCCGGCAAGGGCGGGTCGCGGTCGGCCGGCGTCGTGGTGTGCGCGCCCCCCTCGCTCCACTCCGGCACCGTCGGACACTACCCGCTGATCGACGGGTTGGCGAGAGGTGATCTTCTGTCCGGTGTTCGTGTCGGCGGTTTGCGGGGGTCGTCCAACAGGGCGTCCATATAGGGGAGTTCGATGCCATTGGGATCGGCCGTTTCCCGGGGGAACGGTCAAGATCGAGCAGGGATAGCCCTGTTGTCCTGGATGGGTTGCCGAAAGGCGCTGACCTGCATTGATGCAGAGTTCGTCAAGTTCCTTGAAACGTACGGATGTTGGGTCCGTGGCGGCCGGAAACTCTTGACAGTGCCAGACGCCGCGATCTAGCTTGAGGCCCGTTGAGCTGCGGGGGAGGCGGTTTGCCGAGGAGTCCCCGGGAACACGGTCGAAAGTTCCCGCAGTGAGACATGTCAGTGGCGCATCCTGCACCGCTCCGGTCGGTAACGACTGTATGGGGGATTTCAGATCTGATGTTCGACGACGAGAACGCCGAATACCTGGTCGTGATCAACGAAGAGGAGCAGTACTCGATCTGGCCCGCGGCCCGCGAACTGCCGGCCGGCTGGACCGCGGTGGGCGGCCCCCGCTCCCGTACCGAGTGCCTCGATCACATCGAACTGGTCTGGACCGACATGCGCCCGAAGAGCGTGCGCGAGGCCCTCGAAAATGCCGGATCTCTTATCGGACAGGGGAGTCGAATGGTTCTCTCACAGCTTGTGGACGCCGATGAACTCAAGGCCATGTCGCCGGAGGAGCTGCGCGAGATGCTGGCCAGCCTCGACGACGACGTGATCTACGGCGAGGACGGCGACGTCATCGAGCCCAACCCGGGTGGCGAAACGGTTTAGCGGATTCTGCCGGATCGTGCGGACAGCTCGGTCCGGCCGACCCGGACATCCGCGTGGCGCGCCGGCTAGTTGACCTCTGAACGATTCGCCATTGTCGCCCCTGGAGCGGCACGACGGGGAGTGGCATGACGTCTGGTGCCCTGAGTTCTGTTTCCGCTGTGGTCGACTACGTATTCGATCACTATCCGCAGGTCGCCAGACGGGCGGGCCGTCATGACTTCGACGGCCGGCTGCCCGAGGTCGCGCCCGACTCCCTCGCCGAGCTCGACGGGCTGCTCGGCGCCGTCGCCGGACGGCTCGACGCGCTGCCCGAGGACGCGGACCCCGAGGTCCGCGCCGATCTCGGCACGGCGCACCGGGTCCTCACCGACGAGCGGTTCCGGATCACCGGAGCCGGCCGGACCCACCGCGGGCCCGACGCCTGGCTCGCCGAGACCGACCTCCACATCTATCTGCGCGGCGACTACGCCCCGCTCGACGAGCGGATCGGCGCGCTCTCCCGCCACCTCGGCGCGCTCCCGGACTTCCTCGCGGCCACCGCGAGGACGCTCGGCCGCACCCTGCCGGCCGGCGAGCGCATCGGCGGCGTCGAGAACGCCCGTGCCAGGGCCGTGTCCGTACGCAACATGATCAGCCGACTCGTGGCCGCGCGCCCCGAGTTGGCCGAAGGCCCGCTGCTGGAGCAGGCCGGCCGGGCGAGCGCCGCGTTCACCGGTTTCGCGGACGCGGTCGCGGCCACCCAGCCGGTCCGGGCGGTGCTCGGTCCCGAGCTGCTGGCCGGCTATCTGGAGGCGGCCGAGGGCGTCGACATCCCGGTGGACGAGCTGATCGCCGAGGCGGAGGCCGAGGTCCGCGACCTCACCGCCCGCCTCGACGCGCTCTCCGCCCGCCTGGGGGCGAGCACCCGGCAGGAGCTGTACGGCCTGCTGAGCACCCGCCTCCCGGAGGGCTCCGTGACCGGCACGCTGGCGCGGATCATCGACCGGCTGCAGAAGTTCTGGGCCGAGCAGGACGTCGTCACCGCGACCGGCACCCAGGGGCTCGACATCCGCCCCGTACGCGATCTGTCGACCACCGCGGTGGTCACGTTCGACACGGGCGGCCCGCTGGAGAAGGTGCCGCAGCCGCATGTGCTGCACGTCCCGGAGCCGCGCGACCCCGCCGCGCTGCGCGACTACCTCAACGAGCCGATGCTCGAGATGATCGCCGTGCACGAGGTCATGCCCGGCCACTATCTGCACCACGAGGCGACCCCCGCGCAGGCGGGCCTTATCCGCCGCTGCGTGCCGTGGTTCCCCGGGGTCACCGAGGGCTGGGCGCACTACACCGAGGAGCTGGCGATCGAGCGCGGTCTCGCCGAGGACCGCCCGCTCGTGGAGGTGGCCGCCCTGCGGTTCGCCCTGGAGGCCGCCACCCGTCTGCTCGTCTTCCTCTCCGTCCACTCGGGGCGGAGCAAGTTCGGCGCGGCCGCGGCCGAGGCCGCCACGCTCTGCGCGTGGTCGCCGGAGCGCGCCGGCCGCGAGGTGCTGGCCACGGCGTCCCAGCCGGCCCGCGCGATGTACACGCTCGGAAAACTGCACATCAGACGGTGGCGCGAGCTCTCCGGAGCAGGCGACTCGCCCACCGCCCTGAAGGCCTTCCACGACCGACTGGTCCGCTGTGGCAGCGCGCCGCTCTCCACCGTACGGCGCTACTGCCTCGACGACCGAAGCACCGCTTCCGCATCCACGATCTCTGAGAAGGAGCACCCGTGACCGAGGTGACGGCCGAAGTCATGCCCGCCGAGGCATTCCCCGCGGACTACTGGGTCACCATCCCCGGCGGACCTTTCATCATGGGGTCCGACGAGCTGCGGGAGGACGGCAAGCCCCGCGCCGCCGCCCCCGAGCACCGGGTCGACGTGCCCGAGTTCCGTATCGCCAAGAGCCCGGTCACCGTGGCGGAGTGGCGGAAGTTCGTCGAGGCGACGGGCTATGTGACCACCGCCGAGAAGGCCGGCAAGAGCTGGGTGTGGATCGGCGACCCGGCCGTCGTCAAGCCCGACCAGGACTACCTGTGGAAGCCGATCGACGGTGCCACCTGGCGCACCCCGCGCGGCGAGGGCTCCACCGTCGAGGGCAAGGACGACCACCCGGTCACCCACGTCAGCTACGAGGACTGCATCGCCTACTGCGAGTGGACCGGCACCCGCCTGCCCAACGAGGCCGAGTGGGAGAAGGCGTGCCGCGGCACCGACGGGCGCCGCTTCCCGTGGGGCGACGAGGAGCCGACCGCCGAGCACTGCAACCACACGATGGTCGTCGCCGACACCAGCCCCGTGGGCGCCTTCCCGAAGGCCGCCGGCCCGTACGGCGTCCAGGACATCACGGGCAACGTGTGGGAGATCATGTCCAACGGCTTCCACCACTACCCGTTCGACGAGAGCAAGCCGCGCCGGGTCATCAAGACCAAGGCCGGCACCATCCCGCTGGGCGTGATCCGCGGCGGTTCCTTCTACAACAACCACGACCCCCGTGGCTGCCTGGCGTGGGTGCGGATCTACAACCTGCCCGACTACAGCTGCTACGACATGGGGTTCCGTGTCGCCGCCCGCTGAGCCGAGCGGCCCGGAGGGCCCGGAGCACCCGCAGCACCCGCAGCACCCGGCGCGGACGGGTCCGGTCGACCGGACGCTGCTCGACCGTGTGGACGCGCTGCTGCGGGACCTCCCGAGGACCCGGGTGGTGCGGCTGCCCCACCCGGGGATCCGGCTCTACGCCAAGATGGAGTCGGAGAACCGCACCGGCAGCGCCAAGGACCGGGCGGCGATCTGGATCCTCCGCGAGGCCGTGCGGCGCGGTGAGATCACCCGGGAGACCACGGTGGTCGAGTCGTCCTCCGGGAACTTCGCGCTGTCCCTCGCCTCGTTCCTGAACGAGCTCGAGGTGCCGTTCGTGCCGGTCCTCGACCCGAACGTCAACGCCGCCACCGAGCGGACGCTGCGACGGCTGTGCGCCCGGGTCGAGAAGGTCACCGAGCCGGACGGCACGGGCGGCTATCTGCTCAGCCGGCTGGGCCGGGTCGCCGAGCTGCGCGCCGAACTGCCGGACGTGTACTGGCCCGACCAGTACGCCAACCCGGACGGGGCGCGCGGCCACTACGAGCTGACCGCGGGGGAGCTGCTCGCCGACGTCGGGCAGCTCGACTACCTGTTCGTGGGGGTCGGCACCGGCGCGACGATCAACGGCCTCTCGCACCGGCTCGGCGCCGACCAGCCGGACGCGGTCGTGGTCGCCGTCGACGTCGAGGGCTCGGCGATCTTCGGCGCCCCGCCGGCCCGCCGGCTGATCCCCGGCATCGGCTCCAGCATCCGCCCGCCGCTGGTCGACGCGGCGTGGATCAACAAGGTGGTCGTGCTGTCCGAGCGGGACGAGGTGGCCGGCTGCCGCGCCCTGCTGGAGGACCACGGCATCTACGCGGGCGGCTCCACCGGCTGCGTCTACGCCGCGATCACCCGGCACTTCGAGGGGCACAGCGGCCCGGAGCCCGTGGTGGCGTTCCTGTGCGCCGACAACGGCGAACCGTACGCCGACACGGTCTACGCGGACGACTGGGTCGCCGAACACCTGACACCGGTCGCAACCAAGGGAGCATGAGCGTGACGACGAGCGTCTGGACGCCACCGCCCGCCGAAGAGGCGGCACTGGCCGACTGGCTGCGGGTCCGGCAGCCGGTCGAGCAGGCCCCCGGCGGGGCCTGGCACGTCTTCGGCTACCAGGAGGTCAAGGAGGTCCTCGCCAACCACGGCGCGTTCTCCAACGCCGTGGTGCGGCCGGTGTCCGACGACTCGCCGATGCGCCTGTACCGCAAGGGCAACCTGACCTGGATGGACCCGCCGCGGCACCGGAACCTGCGGGCCCTGGTCAGCCAGGCCTTCACCCCGCGGTACGTCGCCGACCTGGAGCCGATGGTCAACGAGACCGTCGACACGATCCTGGCCGGCGTCCGGGGCCGCGACGAGGTGTCCTTCGTCAGGGAGTTCGCCTCGCCGGTCGTGGCCACCGTCATCGCGCGGATGCTCGGCATCCCCGGCGGCGGCCTCAAGCTCTTCCAGGAGTGGTCGCAGGCCCTGCTCGCGCTCGCCGACCCGGGCGCCGAGCAGAACGGCCTGCAGACGGTGCTCACCAAGACGCAGATCGCCGAGGCGTTCCTGCACCGGTTCGTCGCCAAGCGGCGGGCCGCCCCCACCGAGGACCTCACCAGCAAGCTCATCGCGGCGGAGGTGGACGGCGAGCGGCTCGGCGACGAGGAGATCGCCGGACTGATCGCGCTGCTCATGTCCACCGGCCAGGCGGCCACCCTCACCCTCGTCAACTCGATGATCGTGCTGGCCCGGCACCCGGAGTCGCAGGCCCTGCTGAGGTCCCGGCCCGAGCTGCTCAACCAGACCATCGACGAGGTCATGCGCTACCGCTCGGAGACCACCCGGGTGGACCGCAAGACCACCCAGGCCGTCGTCGTCGGCGGGCACGAGATCCCGGCGGGCCAGACGGTCTCGGTGTGGATCGCGGCGGCCAACCGCGACCCGCGGGTCTTCGAGAGCCCGGCCGTCTTCGACATCGAGCGGACGCCCAACCCGCACATCGCCTTCGGCCACGGCATCCACTACTGCCTGGGCGCCCCGCTCGCGCGGGTGGAGATCCGGCTCGCCCTGACCAAGCTGCTCGACGCCACGACGGGCTTCACGATCGACCCGGCGGGCACCCGGCTGCTCGACCCCCGGCTCATGTTCGGCGCGAGCGAGGCCGCCGTACGGTTCGACTGGAAGGACGCACGATGACCGGGTTCGTTCCCGGAGGACTGGTCGCCCGGCTCGCCGAGCACGCCCAGAGCACCCCCGAGAAGGTGGCGCTCTCGGTCGCGCCCGTCGGCGGGGGACCCCGAGTCGACCTGTCCTACGCGGAGCTGACCGCGCGCTCCCGCGCCGTCGCCCGCGCGCTCGCCGAGCGGGGGGTGCGGCCCGGCGAGCGGGTGCTGCTGCTGTTCCCGACCGCGCCCGAGTTCGCGCCCGCCTTCCTCGGCTGCCTCGCCGCCGGGGTGATCGCCGTGCCCGTGCCGCTGCCGCTCGACGAGAGCGCCCAGCGGCGGGTGCGGAACGTGGCCCGGGACTGCGAGGTCTCGCTGGTCGTCTCGCTGTCGTTCGTACGGGACTTCGTCCTGGCCGGCGAGGACCCGGAACTGCGCGCGTTCGCCGAGGCGCACGACTGGCTGCTCGCCGACCGGGTCGAGGCCGCGGCCGGCGACGACGGCGCCGGTCTGCCGCGCGCGACCGCCGACGACGTCGCCTTCCTGCAGTACACCTCGGGCTCCACCAGCGTCCCGCGCGGTGTCGTCGTGACGCACGGCGCGCTGATGCACAACGAGACCGCCATCCAGCGCTCGTTCGGGGTGCGCCAGGACTCCACGATCGTCAGCTGGCTGCCGCTCCACCACGACATGGGCCTCATCGGCGCGATGCTGCAGCCGCTGTACGCCGGGGCCAGGGGCGTCATCCTCGACCCGCTGTCCTTCCTGCGGTCCCCCGCGAGCTGGCTGCGCACCATCAGCGAGGAGGGCGCGGACATCAGCGGCGGGCCCAACTTCGCGTACGACCTGTGCGTCCGCAAGGTCACCGAGGAGGAGAAGGCCGGCCTCGACCTGTCCCGCTGGCGGGTGGCGTTCAACGGCGCCGCCCAGGTCTACCCCCGCACCCTGCGCGCCTTCACGGAGGCCTTCGCCGCCACCGGATTCCGGTCCGAGGCGCACCTGCCGTGCTACGGCCTGGCCGAGTCCACGCTGCTCGTGACGACGGTGGCCCCCGGGGTCTCCCGGACCTTCGACGACGGCCGGGAGCTCACCGCGTACCGGCTGCCCGACCACGCCGACGTGCGGGTGCTCGACCGTGACGGCGACACCGAGCTGGCCGCCGGCGAGGTCGGCGAGATCGCCGTCGCCGGCGGCAGCAACGGCACCGGCTACTGGGGCCGGGAGCCCTTCGGGGAGTTCCTGCGCACCGGCGACCTCGGCTTCCGCGACGGCGACGAGCTGTTCGTCGTCGGCCGCAGCAAGGACCTGATCGTCCAGCGCGGCCGCAACGTCTACCCGGAGGACCTGGAGGCCGACGCGGGCGTCTGCCACCCGGACGTCCGGCCGGGCCGCACCGCCGTCTTCGGCGTGGCGGACGAGGCCGGCGACGGGGACGAGGCGGTCGTGGTGTGCCAGGAGGTGCAGCCGCGCACCCCGTCCGAGCGGTACGGCGAGATCGCCGCGCGGCTGCGGGCCACGCTGTCCCGGATCCACGGCGTCACCGCCCGCACGGTCCTGCTGGTGCCGCCCGGCACCATCACCAAGACCTCGAGCGGCAAGGTCCAGCGGTACGCGGCGCGCGAGCGCCACCTCGGCGGCGAGCTGCCCGTGCTGCTCGACGACACCCTGACCGGCCGCAGCTCCTCGCTCACCGAGCGGCTGGCGAGCGCCCCGCTGACGGCCGCGCTGTGCGCCCACATCGGGGAGCTGCTCGGGCTGCCCGAGGCGCCCGCGCCGGACGCGTCCCTCGCCGACCTCGGTGCCGACTCGCTCACCGCCGTACGCGTCCGCCAGGAGCTCGCGGACGCCCTCGGCGTCGAGCTGGCGCCGACGGTCGCGCTGCGCGCCGAGTCGATCGCCGAGCTCGCCGCGCTCGCCGAGGCGGCCCCCTCCGACGCGCCCGGCTCCACCGACGGCGGGGCCGGCGGCTACGAACTCAACGCCTCCCAGCGCGCGTTGTGGTTCCTGCACCGCGCCGCGCCGGGCGGCGACTACAACGTCACCCGCGCCTTCCGCGTCACCGGCGGCGTCGAGCCGGAGGCGTTCCGCGCCGCGCTCGCCGCCGTCGCCGACCGGCACCCGAGCCTGCGCCTGGCGCTCACCACCCGCGACGGAGCCCCGCACGCCGAGCTGAGCGAGCGGTCCGGCGTCACGGTGGAGACCGTCGACGCACGGGGCTGGGACGCGGCCCAGGAGGGCGACTGGTACCGGGAGTTCGCGACCCGGCCGTTCGACCTGGCCAGTGGCGTCCCGCTGCGGGCCGCGCTGCTGCGCCGGGACGGCGACTGGCTGTTCGCGCTGTCCCTGCACCACATCGTCTGCGACGTGTCGTCCTTCGCGATCGTCGTCGCCGACCTGGCCGCCGCGCTCAGCGGCGAGGTGCTCGCGGAGGCCGCGCAGCCCGCCCCGGTCCCGGCGCCCGACCACAGCGCCTTCTGGCGCGCCGAGCTGGACGGCGAGCTGCCCACCCTGACGCTGCCCGACCTGGGCGGTGCGGCCGGGTCCGGTGCGGCCGGTGCCGCGGCCGGCGCCGCCCGGGAGTCGCTGTCGTTCTCCGTGCCCGCCGCACCGCTCGCCGGGTACGCCCGCGCGCACGGCCTCACCCTGCACAACCTGCTGCTCGCCGCCTACCAGGTGCTGCTGCACCGGCTGTCCGGACAGGCCGACCTGCTCGTGGGCGTCCCCTACGCGGGGCGCACCGACCGGGCGCGCGCCGACTGGGTGGGCTACCTGGTCAACGTGGTGCCGGTCCGCTCGGCGTACCGGCCCGAGACGCCGTTCGGCGCCTTCGCCGCCGCCACCCACGAGCACGTCCTGGACGTGCTCGACCACGCCGACCAGCCGCTGTCGGAGATCGTGCGGCTGGTCAACCCGGACCGCGACTCGGCGACGGCCACCGTCTTCCAGGCCATGTTCACCTGCTACACCACCTCCCTGCCCGGCGCCGCGGCCGTGGTGATGGGCGACGAGGAGGCCGGTCTGCCGGCCGGCGCCGCCACCCTGCACGGGCACCGGGTGCCCGACCACACCACGCAGTCCGACCTGGGGCTGAACGTCGCGGTCCGCGACGACGTGCTCGACTTCCAGCTCCAGTACGACGAGGCCCGGGTCAGCCGCGCGCAGGCCGAGCTCGTGGTGCGCACCTTCCCGACGCTGCTCGACGCGATCGGCGCGGGCGGCGAGGGACCGCTGCCGCTGCTCACCCCCGAGGAGGCGGCCCGCCTCGTCGAGCGGGCCGTCGGCCCCGACGTACCGCGGCCGGAGAACTACCTCGACTCCTTCGAGCGCTGGGTCGACCGCACCCCGGACGCGGTCGCCGTCGACGACGGCACGGTCACCCTGACCTACGCCGAGCTCGACGCCCGCGCCAACCACGCGGCCGAGCGGCTGCGGGCGGCCGGGGTGGCCACGGACCGTACGGTCGTGATGAGCGGGGACCGCTCGGCCGACTACCTGGTCGCGTTGATCGCCCTGCACAAGGCCGACGGCGCCTATGTGCCGATCAGCCCCCGGGAGGCGCCGCTGCGCGCCGCGGCGATGGTCGAGGCGGTCCAGCCGGCCGCGATCATCGCGAGTCCCTCGGGCCGCCATCTCTTCGGCGACCGCGAGGTGTTCGACCTGGCCGAGCTGGCCTCGGGCAGCAGCACCGTCCGCCCGCCGCGGCTCTGCCACCCGCACGCCACCTCGACGATCATCCACACCTCGGGCTCCACCGGGGTGCCGAAGGCCGCCGTCTCCACGAACTACGGCGTCACCAACCACATGTGGCAGATGGCCGAGCACTTCGGGCTCACCGAGCGGGACTGCGTGGCGCAGACCGCCCCGGTGTCGTTCGACATCTCCGTGTGGCAGCTGCTCACCCCGATCATGATCGGCGGCCGGGTGCGGATCGTGCCCGAGCCGGACTCGCAGTCGCCCGCGAGCCTGTTGAAGGCCGTGGGGGAGGGCGGGGTGACCATGCTGGAGCTGGTGCCGTCGAACATCGTGGCCCTGCTCGACGCGGGTCTCGCCGCGAGCCCGGGCGCGCTGCGCGTCATGCTGTCCACGGGCGAGTCGCTCACCTGGGACGTGCTGCGGCGCTGGGTGCGCGAGCTGCCGGGGATCCCCGTGCACAACGCGTACGGGCCCGCCGAGTGCACCGACGACGTCACGGCGGGGCTGTGCGCCGCCGGTCCCGACGGGCACCTGACCACCGCGGTCGGCCGGCCGCTCGCCAACACCACCGTGCACGTCCTGGACGAGCACCTGCAGCCCGTGCCGGTCGGTGTGGTCGGACTGCTGTACGTGGGCGGCGGCGCGGTCGGCCGGGGGTACCGCGGCAACCCGCGGCGCACCGCCGAGATGTTCGTGCCCGACCCGTACGCGGCCGAGCCCGGCGGGCGGCTCTACCGCACCGGCGACCTCGGGCGGGTCAACGCCGACGGGGAGCTGGAGTTCCTCGGCCGGGCCGACACCCAGATCAAGATCCGCGGCCAGCGGATCGAGGTCGGCGAGGTCGAGTCGGCGCTGCGGCGCTGCCCCGGTGTCGTGGAGGCCGCGGTGAAGGTCCACCACGGTCCCGCGGGCGCCTCGCTCGTCGGCTACGTGTCCCGGCCCGGCGGTCCCGAGGGCCCGGCGGCGGTGCTCGACCTCGACGAGGACGAGCGCTTCCGCGCCGTGCTCGCCGAGCTGCTGCCCCGGCACATGATCCCCACGATCATCGCCGAGCTCGGGCGGCTGCCCCGGTCCAAGAACGGCAAGGTCGACTACCGCTCGCTGGAGTTCACCGCGCCGGTGACCACGCAGGCGAGCTCCGGGCTCGACGACCCGCTGGCCGCGACCGTGCGCGCCCTGTGGGCGGAGCTCCTGGAGCGGAACGAGGTCGGCTGGGACGACAGCTTCTTCCAGCTGGGCGGGCACTCGCTGCTCGCGCTCACCATGATCGACCGGGTGAACGCGCTGCTCGGGGTGCGGCTCGCGGTCGACGCCGTGTTCGCCCGGCCGCGGCTGCGCGACTTCGTCGCCGCCGTGCGCGCGGCCGACCCGGCGACCGCGCAGCGCGCCGCCGAGCGGACCGCCGCGGACCCGGCCCTGCCGGTGCCGGCCAGCGCCGCCCAGCAGCGCTTCTGGTTCCTGCGCGAGATGGACCCCGACCGGCCGACGTACAACATGCCCGGCGTGCTGCGGCTGCGCGGCGAGCTGGACGAGGACGCGCTGGAGAGCGCGCTGCGCGAGACGCTCGCCGCGCACCCGGTGCTGCTGGCCCGGTTCGCCACCGACGGCGGCGAGCTGACCTGGACGGCCCGCCCGGCCGAGGAGTTCGAGCTCTCCCGGCTCGATCTGCGCGGCCCGGTGGCCGAGCTCGGCGACGAGGTGTTCGACCAGCTGGTCGCCGACGAGGCGACGGTCGTCGCGGACCTGCGGCGGGAGCTGCCGTTCCGCGCCCTGCTCGCCCGGCTCGGGGAGCGCGACTGGGGCCTCTTCGTCAACATCGACCACATCGTGTGCGACGGCTGGTCCCTCACCGTGTTCCTGGGCGACCTCGCCGACCGCTACAACGGCCTCAGGCCCCCGGCGGCCGGATACGGCTTCGCGGACTACTGCCACGACGAGAGGTCCTGGTGGGCCGGCCGCGACCGGAGCGAACTGGCCGCGCTGTGGCAGGACGTGACGGGCCGCCAGGCCCGGCGCTCCCCGCTGCCGGACCGGGCCGCGCCGCCCGCCCCGGCCGAGGACGAGGCCGGCAAGCACACCGACCTCCTCGACGCCGGGCTCGGCTCGGCGGTGCGCGAGCTGGCCGGACGCAGCGGCGTCACCCCGTACATGGTGTTCGCGACCGCCCTGGCCGCGCTCACCCACAGCGGCTCGGACGAGCGCGAGCTGGTCATGCTCGGCACCCTCATCGCCCAGCGCGACCGGCCCGAGTGGCGCGGGGTCGTCGGCCCGCTGCTCAACGTCTCGGTGCTGGCCGTGGACGTGTCCCCGGCCGACCCGGTGGCCGACGCGCTGGCCGCCGTGCGCGCCGGTGCGCTGCGGGCCTACCGGTGCGCCAACGTGCCCTTCCAGGAGCTGGTGCCGCTGCTCACGCCGACGCCGGACGGGGACGGCTCCCCGTTCGACGTGATGCTCGTGATGCAGCCGCCCGGCACCCCCGTCGAACTGAACGGCCTCGACGTCGAACCGACCGACCTGGACGCCGCGTCCGCGCCGTACCCGCTGCTCGTCGACATCGAGGAGCACGACGGCGGCTACCGGGTGTCCTACCGCTACCGGACCGACCGGTTCGACGCGGCGGGCATCGAGGAGCTCGCGGGCCGGGTGCACACCGCGGTGCGCGCACTGGTCTCGGGCGGCGCCGCACCCCTGGCCGAGCTGGTCCCCGCGGGCAACGCGGTCGAAAGGAGCTGAACATGACCGAGCCGGTCGTGCGTCCCCTGCTGTCGCGGTTCGCCGCCTCCCTCGCCGACGACCCCGGCGCGCCCGCCGTGGTGGCCGACGGGGTGACCACGAGCTACGCCGAGCTCGACGCGGTGGCCCGGGGGCACGCGGAGTCGCTGCGGGCCGCCGGTGCCGGGCGGGAGACCGTGGTGGCGCTGGTCGCCGACCGCGGCCCCGGCTATGTCGCGATGATGCTCGGCGTCCTGCTCGCCGAGGCGGCGTTCGTGCCCGTGGAGCCGAGCGTGCCGGTGGAGCGCGCCCGGCAGATGTGCGCCGGGGCGGGGGTGCGGACCCTGCTCGTCGCGCCGGGGCACGAGGAGTTCGCCGCGCGGATCGCGGACGGTCTGGACCCGGCGCCCTCGGTGCTCGTCGCCGAGGAGCGCCCGGCCGGGTCCGGGGCCGCCGTGGAGCGCCCGCGGGACGGTCTCGCGTACGTGATCTTCACGTCCGGCTCGACCGGCACCCCCAAGGGGGCGATGGTCCAGGACGGCGGCATGGACAACCACATCGCCGCCAAGATCGTCGACCTCGACCTGGGCCCGGCCGACTCCATCGGCCTGACCGCCCCGCTCTCCTTCGACATCTCCGTGTGGCAGACGCTCACCTCGCTCACCGTGGGCGCCCGGGTCGCCGTCGCCTCGCCGCAGAACATCGCCGAGCCCGCCGAGCTGGTGGCCTGGGTCCGCCGGCACGGGGTGACCGTCCTGGAGATCGTCCCGTCCTTCCTCGCCGTGCTCACCGCGCAGCTCGACGACGAGATGCGGGCCGGACTCTCCTCCCTGCGCTACCTCGTCGCCACCGGCGAGGCGCTGCCCGGCGCGGTCGCGAGCCGCTGGTACGAGCACTGCCCGGACATCCCGATCGTCAACGCCTACGGCCCCACCGAGTGCTCCGACGACGTCACCCACCACGTGGTGACCGCCGAGGAGAGCGCCCGGCGCCCCTGGCCGTCGATCGGCCGCGAGGTCCTCAACACGCGCCTGTACGTGGTCGACGCCGAGGGGCGCGAGCTGCCCACCGGCACCGAGGGCGAGCTCCTCGTCGGCGGCGACGGCGTCGGCCGCGGCTACATCGGCGACCCGGTGCGCACCGCGCTCACCTTCGTCCCCGACCACCTGTCCGGGACGCCCGGCGCCCGCCTCTACCGCACCGCCGACCGGGCGAGCCGCGCCGCCGACGGCACGATCGACTTCCACGGGCGCCGCGACCGCCAGGTGAAGATCCGCGGCCACCGCGTCGAACTGGGCGACGTCGAGGCGCAGTTGCTGCGCGTACCGGCCGTGCAGTCGGCCGCCTGCGTGTACACCGGCGGGCGGCTGCGGGCCTTCGTCACGCTCAACGCCGACGCCGACGTCCTCGCCGCGGTGAGCGCCGCCGCCCCCCGCTACCTCGTGCCGCACGAGGTGACCGTGCTCGACCGGCTGCCGGTCAACACCTCCGGCAAGATCGACTACCGGACCCTGGAGGGCCTGCCCTCCCCGGACACGGCTCCCGCGAGCACCCCGCCCGCCGTCACGGCCGCCGGCCTGGACGCCGTGCGCGCCCTGGTCGCCGAGACCCTGGGCCTCGCCTCGATCGGCCCCGACGACGACTTCTTCATCTCCGGCGGCGACTCGCTGACGGCGATGACCCTGGTCTCCACCGCCCGCTCCCGCTTCGACGCCGAGGGCACCTCCCTGCGCGCGTTCCTGTCCCGGCCGACCCCGCGCGGACTGCTCGCCGCGGTCGAGGCCGCGGAGCCCGTCGCCGCACCGTCGGAGGCGGGGCCGGCCGGCACCCTGTCCTCCGGGCAGGAGCGGCTGTGGTTCTTCGAGCAGCTGCACCGCAACAAGGCGCCCAACCTGCTCATCCTCTCGCTCGACCTGCGCGGCCGGCTCGACCGGGACGCGCTTCGCCACGCGCTGGCCGCGATCGTCGCCCGGCACGAGCCGCTGCGCACCGTCTTCACCCAGGAGCGCGGCGTCCCCAAGGCCGTCGTGTGGCCCAAGGCGGAGATCGTCCTGGAGGAGGGCACGACGGGCGACTTCGCGATCTCCGCCCGCACCCCCGAACCGCCCCTGACCACGGCCCGGTTGGAGCGGATCGCCGACGACCACCACGTACTGACCTTCGCGATGCACCACCTGGTCGCCGACGGCTGGTCGCTGGAGGTCCTCAAGCGGGACATCGCCGAGTACTACGAGCGGTATCTCGCCGGCGACGCCGAAGTGCCGCTGCCGCGCACCTCGTTCTCCCGGTACGTGGACGCCGAGCGCGGCTGGCTGGCCGGACCGGACGCCGAGGAGTGCACGCGGTACTGGAAGGAGCAGCTGGACGGCGCGCCGCCCGCGATCGACCTGCCGCTCGACCGGCCGCGCCCGGCCAAGCCGGCGTTCGTCACCGACCACGTGGTCACCCATCTGACGGCCGAGGAGACCGCCGCCCTCGCCGCGACGGCCCGCGCGCACGGCGCCACGCCGTTCATGGCGGTGCTCGCCGCCTCGTACGTGGTGCTGCGCGACGCCACCTCGACCACCGACCTGGTGCTCGGCATCGACTCGGTCAACCGCTCCTGGCCCGGCAGCGAGGAGCTGATCGGCACCTTCGTCAACCAGCTGCCGGTCCGGCTCGCCCCCGGGGACGCGCCGACCTTCGGCGAACTGCTCGACCTGGCCCGGGTGCGGGTGCTCGGCGCCCAGGAGAACGACCGGCTGCCGTTCCACAAGCTGGTCGCGGCCGTGAACCCGCCGCGGCAGGCGGGCCGCTTCCCGCTGTTCCAGGTCAAGGTCACCCACCAGGGCGCCTGGCGCACCGGGATGGCCCTCAAGGACCTGGAGGTCGTGCCGCGCGAGCTGGCCGACCCCGTCATGGACCTGGACCTGATGATCGACGTCTCCGGCGAGAACGACCGGCTGCGCCTGGAGGTCCTGTACTGGCCCGAGGTGCTCGACGCGCCGACGGTCGGCGACTGGACCCGGGCGCTCGCCGAGGTGCTGCGGACCGGCGCGGCGAACCCCCACGCGGTACTGGCTTTCGGTGAGAGGTGATGAAGGTGTCGACTCAGGAACAGGTCGCCGCGGTCTGGCGTGAAGTGCTGGAGCTGGAGACGGTGCCCGTCGACGAGGACTTCTTCGAGCTCGGCGGCCACTCGATGCTCGCCGTGCAGGCGCTCTACCGGCTCTCCGAGCTCACCGGCGTCGAGCTGGAGCTCGCGGACTTCTTCGAGCTCGGCACGGTCGAGGAGATCGCCGCCGAGCTCGACCGCCTGATCGCCGAACGGCCCGCCGCCGAACCGGTCTTCGAGGGAGAGCTGTGACCGCACGGGACCTGTTGCGCCGCCTGGACGACCTCGGCGTGACGCTCACGCTCGCCGACGACCGGCTCCGGTACCAGGGCCGGGGCGAGGCGCTGCCGCCCGAGCTGCTCGCCGAGATGAAGCGGCACCGCGACGAGCTGGTCGAGCTGGTGGGCCGCCGCGCCCGGCTGGCCTGGCCCCCGGTGCCCGCGGGGGACACCGGACCGCTGACCGCCGCCCAGCGTTCCCTCTGGGCCACCACGTACTTCGCCGAGGACGGCACCTACAACCTGTGCGCGGCGCTGCGCCTGCGGGGCCGGCTCGACCGGGCTGCGTTCGCCGCCGCCCTGCGCGACATCCACGACCGGCACCCCTCGCTGCGCACCTTCTTCCCGGTCACGGCCGGCGAGCCCCGGCAGCAGGTCCTGGCGTCCGTGGAGCCGCCGCTCGTCGTGGTGGACGCGGCCGACCTGGACGAGTGCGCCGCCGAGTGCGCCCGCCTGGCCGACCTCCCGCTCGCCCTGGACACGGCGCCGCCGGTGGCGATGCGCCTGTTCCGGCTGGGGAAGACCGGTGCCGACGACGACCACGTCTTCTTCTTCGTGCTCCACCACGTCATCGCCGACGGCTCCTCCTTCGGGCCGCTCCTCGACGACCTGGCCCGCTGCTACGCGAGCCGGGTCGCCGGTGAGGAGCCGCCGGCCGCCGAGCCGGCCGTCGCCATGGTCGACTACGCCCGCTGGGAGGCCGACCGGCTCGCCTACGCCGACCTGAGCGCCGCCCGGCGCTACTGGCGCGAGCGGCTCGACGACGCCTCGCTGGGTGCGCTGCCGCTGCCGCCGCCGCGCGAGGCCGCCGCCCCGGAACGCGGTCCGGCCCACCGGGCGCTCGTCCCGGCCGACACCACCGCCGCGCTGCGCCGGCTCGCCGAGGAGACCCGGGCGAGCCTGTTCACCGTGGTGTCCACGGCCGTCGCGGTCGCCCTGTCCCGGTCCACCGGACGCGAGGACCTCGTGGTCGGCATGCCGACCTCCCGCCGGGACCGCACCGGTCTCGAACGGGTCGTGGGGCTGCTGCTCGACATGGTGCCGGTGCGCCTGGACGCCCAGGCCACGGCCTCGTTCACCGAGCTCGTCCGGCGCACCAGGACCGCCGTCCTCGGAGCCGTACGCCACGCGCCCGTACCGGAGGGGGTGGCGGGCTCCGGTGCGACGTTCAACGTCATCCTCACCGACCTCGGTGCCACGCCGCCCGCGCCCCGCTTCCCGGGCCTGGAGATCGAGCACGTCGAGGTCGAGCAGATCGGCGCCAAGTACGGGCTGAACTTCCTGGTCCGCGACGACGGCGACACCCTCACCGTCGAGATCGAGGCGGACCGGGCCGTCGTGGCCGACGCGGACGCCGCCGCCATCGGCGCGACCGTCGTCGCCGTCCTCACCGCCGCCGCGGCCGAGCCGTCCGCCCCGGTCACGACGCTGGCCACCGGTGCGTTCGGCGTCGCCGCGCCCGGCGCCGTCGCCGCGCCCGACCGGGTGCCGCGCGCCGACGAGTCGCTGACCGGGCGGCTCGCCGAGCAGGCCCGTGCGCGCGCGGAGGCGATCGCCGTCACCGGGCCCGAGGGCACCCTGTCGTACACCGAGCTCCAGGCCCGCGTCGAGGCGACCGCCGGCGGGCTGCGGGCCCGCGGCATCGGGGCCGGTGACGTCGTCGCCGTCTCGCTGCCGCGCGGCCTGGACCTCGTCGTCGCGATCCTCGGTGTGATGGCCTCCGGCGCGGCCTCCCTCGTGCTCCACGAGTCCTGGCCGACCGCGCGGATCACCGACGTCCTCGACGACTCCGGCGCCCGGCTCACCGTCACCGAGGACGCCAAGATCCCCGGCACGCGCGCCACCCTCGCCGAACTGACGCGGGAGAAAGCCCCGTTGGCGCCCGTGCCCGCGCACGCCGCCGCCTACGTCATCTACACCTCCGGCTCCACCGGCCGGCCCAAGGGCGTCCGGGTCACCCACCACAACGTGCTCAGCCTGCTGGACGCGACCGCCGGCGGCTACGGCCTCGGCCCCGACGACGTGTGGACCCTTTTCCACGCCTGCTCGTTCGACGTGTCGATGTACGAGATGTTCGGCTGCCTCCTGCACGGCGGACGGCTCGTCGTCGTCCCGCAGCTGACGACCTGGGAGCCCGAGGAGTTCGCCGAGCTCTGCGCCCGCGAGCGGGTGACCGTGCTCAGCCAGACCCCGTCCGCGCTGACCGTGATGCTCCCCGCGCTCGCCGCCCGCCCCGACTCCACCGCGCACCTGCGCTACGTCCTGTTCGCGGGCGAGGCCCTCGACCGCAGGCTCGTCGAGCGCTGGTACGAGGAGGTCGGCGACCGCACCCAGCTCGTCAACATGTACGGGATCACCGAGACGACCGTGCACGCCTCCTGGCGGCTGCTGCGGCCCGACGACGTGCGCACCGCCGAGTCGGACATCGGCACCCCGCTGCCCGGCACCGCCCTGCACGTCCTGCACGACGACGGCGTCCCGGTCGCCGACCGCTGCGTCGGCGAGATCTACGTCGGCGGCCCGCAGGTCAGCGACGGCTACCTCGGGCGCCCCCGGGAGACCGCCCTGCGCTTCCTGCCTGACCCGTTCACCGACGTGCCGGGCGCCCGGATGTACCGCTCCGGCGACCTCGCCCGGCGCAACGGCACCACCCTGGCCTACCTCGGCCGCCGCGACCGGCAGGTGCAGGTCAACGGCTTCCGGGTGGAGCTCGCCGAGATCGAGGCCGCGCTGTCCGCCCGGCCCGGTGTCGACGCGGCCGGCGCGGCCGTCACCACCGACGACTCCGGCGCCCACCTCGTCGCCGTCGTCGTCCCCACCGCCGGCGCCACGCCCGAACCGGCGGAGCTGCTCGCCGCGGTGCGCACCACGCTGCCCCGCTACATGGTGCCGCGCACCGTCGTGGTGGTGGACGCGCTGCCGCTCACCAACAACGGCAAGCTCGACCGTACGGCGGTGGTCGCCGCGGCGGCCTCGGCGACCGTCACGCCGCCCGACACCGGGGCGCAGCCCGTCGGCGCCCGCGAGACCGTGCTCCTGGAGCTGTTCCGCGAGGTCCTCGGCGACCCGACCGTGACCACCGGCACCGACTTCTTCGACGCGGGCGGCGACTCCATGCGCGCCATCCGGCTGGTCGGTCTCGCCAAGGACCGGGGCCTGGGCCTGACCGTGCAGGACGTGTACGCCGCGCCGACGGTCACCGCCCTCGCGCCGCTGGCCGCCGAGGGCGGCGGGGCGGCCGCCGTCCGCGAGCCGTTCGCGCTGCTCCCGGCCGGGACCCCGTTCCCGCCGGACGTGGTCGACGCCTTCCCGATGACCGCCCTGCAGTCCGGGATGATCTACCACCAGGAGATGGCGCCCGGCGCCCGCGTCTACCACATCATGCTCAGCTACCGGGTGCGCGGGGCGATGGACCCGGCCGCGTTCCGGGCCGCCGCGCAGGCCGTCACCGACGCCCACCCGATCCTGCGCACCAGCTTCGACCTCGCCAACGCCCTCGGCCCCGTGCAGCGGGTGCACAGCGGGGTCACCGTGCCGGTCGAGTTCGAGGACCTCACCCGGCTCGGCGAGGAGGAGCAGCAGGAGCGCATCCGACAGGTCGTGGCGCGCGAGACCGCCACCGACTTCGACCTGTCCGCGGCGCCGCTGCTCCGGCTCGTCGTGCTCACCACCTCGGCCGACGACTACCAGCTGGTCTTCACCCACCACCACGCCATCCTCGACGGCTGGTCGGTGAACATCTTCTTCGAGGACCTCCAGGCCCAGTACCTGGCGCTGCTCGCCACCGGCACGGCGCCGCCGCTGCCCCGTCCGCGCACCGCGTTCGGCGACTACGTGGCCCTGGAACAGCAGGCCGTGGCCGACGAGGGGCACCGGGAGTTCTGGGCCGGTCGGACGGCCGCGCGGGCCGCGCTCGTCGCCCCGGACCGCTCGGGCGCGCCCGTGATGCGCCAGCACCACGCGCACTTCACCGGACAGCTCGACGCGCTGCGGGCGACCGCCGCCCGGCTCGGGGTGCCGCTGAAGGCCCTGCTCGCCGCCTCGCACCTGAGGGTCGTGTCCTGGCTGACCGGCTCCGACGCGGTGGCCACCAGCATGGTGGTCGCCTGCCGGCCCGAGACCCAGGACGCCGACCGCGTCCTCGGCCTGTTCCTCAACCAGCTCCCGCTGCGGCTCGCCCTCGAAGGCCAGACCTGGGCGGAGCTGGCGGCGCAGGCGCACGAGGAGGAGCAGGCGGTCATGCGGCACCGCTGGTACCCGAACGCCGCGATCCAGAGCGCGTACGGGCCGGAGCCCATGTTCGACTCCAGCTTCAACTTCACCGACTACCACAACACCCGGCAGATGGTCCGGGACGGCGCCCTCCAGCTGCTCGACGCGGACGAGCTGGAGTCCACCCACTACGCCTACAGCTCGGCGTTCACCGTCGACGTGCGCACCCAGGAGCTGCGGCTCCTCATGGAGTACGACGCGGCGGCGCTGCCCGAGAGCACCCTGGTCCTCGCGGCCGAGGTGCACCGCAGGGCGCTCGCGGCGATCGTCGCCGCCCCGGAGCGCCCGTTCCGCGAGACGGCGCTGCCGGGGATCGCGGACCTGGCGCGGCTGATGGCGTCGGCGGGGGCGGATCCGGCGGTGGCCGCCGTGGCCGCCGCCCCTGTGGCTCCGCACGCCGTCGCTCCCGTGGTCCCGGCCCCGCGCCCCGCTCCGTCCGCCTCCTCCGGCTCCGCGCTGGAGGAAGGGGTCCGCGCGGTGTGGACCGAGGTCCTGGGCGTCGCCGGCCTCGACGCCACGACCTCGTTCTTCGACGCGGGCGGCGACTCGCTCACCGCGATGCAGGTGGTGAGCCGGCTCCGCGCCCGCCACGGCGCCCTGTCCATGCGCACGTTCATGGCGGCCCCCACCATCGCGGGCCTCGCGCAGGCCCTCGGCGGCGGCACCCAGGCGGAGACCCAGGCGGAGGGCCGGACGGAGGGCCGGACCGAGACCCGGACGGAGGGCCGGACCGAGACCCAGGCGGCGCCGGCCGCACTCGCGGCGGCGGCCCGCTATCCGCTCTCGCTGGCCCAGCGCCAGATGTGGGAGATCGCCGGACAGCTGCCGGGTGTCGGCCTGTTCGGGATGGCGGGCGCCCTGAGCGCCGACGGGCCGCTCGAACTCGACGTCCTGGAACGCACCTTCGCCGAGCTGGCCGCCCGGCACGAGGCGCTGCGCACCCGGATCGAGGACACCGCGGACGGTCCCGTCCAGGTGGTCGAGCCACGGGTCGAGGTGACGGTCGACGTCAACGACCTGAGCGCGGAGCCGCACCCGGTCCGGGCCTGCGAGAAGCTCATGGCCGCCGCCGCGCGCGAGCCGATGCCGCTCGACCGGGCCCCGCTCATGCGGGTCGTGGTGCACCGGCTGGCCGCCGACCGCCATGTGATCTTCCTGAACATCCACCACATCGTCTGCGACGGGTGGTCGCTCACGCTGCTCCTGTCCGACGCCGCCCGGATCTACCGGGAGCTGGCCGACGGCGGGGTGCTCGCGCCCAGGCCGGCGCCGCGCGGCAGCGGCTGGCTCGCCCGGGACCGGGCCGCGTGGCTCGGCACCGACGAGGCCGCCCGGCAGCGCGCGTTCTGGCTCGACCGGCTCGCCCCGCCGTGGCGCCCGCTCGCCGAAGGCCCCGGCAGCCGCTTCGCCGAGCTGGGCACGGCCTCGTTCGTGCAGCGGCTGCGCTCGGCCTCGGCCAGGGCGACGCTGTCGGCCGAGGACATGACCGCCGTACGGGCCGCCGCGCGCCGCCACGGCATGACCGAGTTCATGCTCGTCCTCGGCGCGTACGCGGCGACGCTGCGCGCCTGGAGCGGGCAGTCCGACATCCGCGTCGCGACCATGCTCGCCAACCGGGTCGACCCGGGCCTCGACGAGGTCGTCGGTCTGGTCGCCAACACGGTCGTGCTGCGGCTGCGGCTGGACGACACCGACCCGGTCGCGGTCAGCCGGCAGGCCCGCGAGGTCTGCGTCGCCGCGCTCGACCACCAGGAGCTGCCGTTCGAGGAGGTGCTCACCGAGATCCGCGAGCGCCACCCGGACGCGGGCCCGGTCTTCGAGGCGATGCTCGTCGCGCAGGAGGAGACCCCCGCCGCCGCCCCCGGCGACGGCCTGGTCTTCGCGCCGTACCGGTCCGAGCGCGATGTGCTCGGGGCCCGGGTCGTGGCCACCGCGTCGGACTTCGTCCTCGGGATCGCCCCGGTCGACGGCGAGCTGCTGTGCGAGCTGCGCTACAAGCCCGCGACCACGCCGGCCGAGCTGGCCGGCGAGCTGCTGACCGCGATCACGACCGCCGTGCGGGAGACCGCGGCGGCGCTCCTGGAGACCCCGTGACCGCTTGCGCGGCCCACCGCCCGCGGCTTCGCCGCCTGTGGCTGCTGCCCACGGCGCGGGTCGTGGGCGGCGCGGCCGCGGCCGGTGCGGCGCTGGCCGCCGGGCTGCTCGTCTGGCCGTGGGCCGCGGCGGCGGTGGCCGCCGCCGTCGCGGCCGGTGTCGCGGGGTACGTGTACCGCAACCGCGCCCGGGTCGCCGTCGAGCGGCGCCTGGCGCGGGCCCTGCGGGAGTCGGCGCCGCGCTGCCACGAAGACGTCGAGCTGCCCGGGCTCACCGGCCCGGTGCGGGCCGAGAGCACCGGCGACGGCGTCACCCGGATCACCGCGGGGAGCCGGCTCGACGCGGTCCGGGCCCTCGGCCACGCGATGGGCCGCGACCGCGGCTTCCAGCTGGACCTGGTCCGGCGCAGCGGCAGCGGCCGGCTCGCCGAGGTGTGGGGGCGGGCGGCCGTGCCCGCCGACGTCGAGTACCGGCGGCTCGGGCTCGCGGCGGCCGCCCGCGTCGCGACGGAGCGGCTCGAAGCACCGGAGCGGGAGCTGCTCACCGCGTTCGCCGAGGGGGTGAACGCCGCCTTCGCGCAGTCGACGCCGTTCGAGTGCCGCTTCCTCTCCTACCGCCCGCAGCCGTGGCGTGTGGAGGACAGCGTGCTCGCCTCGCTGGTGCTGTTCCACTCGCTGTCCTTCAACGAGCAGGCCAAGCGGGCAGAGGCGGTCGTGCGCCGGGCGCTGCCGGGTCCGGTCGCCGACTTCCTGCTGGCCGACGCCGAGGACCCGGCGCTGCCCGAGGGGCTGGCCCGGTACCGCGGGGAGGCGGCCGCGGCCGACCTGGTCGCCCTTGACCGCGCGGTCGCGGGATCCAACTGCTGGGTCGCGGACGGCGAGGACCAGCCGCTGCTCGCCTGCGACCTGCACCTGGCGCTCGGCCTGCCCAACGTGCTGTACGAGGTCGACCTGGCCTGGCCCGGCACGCGTCTGCGCGGTCTGGCGAGCCCCGGCCTCCCGGTCGTGCTCGCCGGCACCAACGGGCGGATCGCGTGGGGCGTCACCAACCTCACCGCCGACGTGCTCGACCTCGTCCCGGCCGGCGAGGAGCTCCGCACCCGCACCGAACGGATCCGGGTGCGGGGCGGCAAGCCGGTCACCGTGGAGCTCACCACCGACGGCACGATGCCCGTGCCGGAGCAGCCGCTGTGCGGGGAGAAGGTCGCGGTCCGCTGGACCGGCCACGACCCGCGCGCCGCCGACCTGAAGTTCCAGCGCCTCGCCCAGGCGCGGAGCACCGCCGAGGCCGTCGCGGTCCTCGACGACGCGCACGGCGTCGCCCTCAACCTGCTCGTCGCGGACCGGGAGCACCGGGCGCACCTGGCGACCGGTCTGCTGCCGCGCCGTCCGGCCGGAAGCCCGCGCACCGACCCGGCCGACGGGCACCTCACCGGCCCCGAGCGCCCGCGGATCACGGACCCGGCCGACGGCGTCCTGGTCTCGGCTAACGACGCCGGGCTGCCCGAGGACGTGTTCCGGATCGGCCTCGACCTCGACCCTGGCCACCGGGCCCGCCGGATCCGGGCGGTCCTGGGCGCGTCGGACCGGCACGACGCGGCCGGGATGCGCGCCCTCCAGCACGACCTGGCGGCCGAGCTCTACGTGGCCTACCGGGATCTCGCGGTCGCGGCGCTTCCGCCGGGTGACCCGCTGCGGGCGCTGCTCGCGGAGTGGGACGGCACCGCCACGACCGACTCCCGCGCACTGGGCGTCCTGGTGCGCCTGCGCGAGAGCCTCGCCCAGCGCGTCCTCGCGCCGTACCTGGCGGTGTGCCGAGAGCAGGAGCCGGCGTTCCGCTTCCCGTTCCGTACGCTCGACCGGCCGCTGCTGGCGATCCTGCGGGCCCGCGACCCCGCGCTGCTGCCCGCCGGGACCACCGAC
Organism: Streptomyces sp. NPDC020422; assembly: GCF_044386705.1. Lineage (NCBI taxonomy): Bacteria > Bacillati > Actinomycetota > Actinomycetes > Kitasatosporales > Streptomycetaceae > Streptomyces > Streptomyces sp. NPDC020422. The sequence continues at coordinate 122,343 of NZ_JBIRVJ010000005.1, forward strand.
GTGGACGCCTTCCTCGCCGGGTGCGTCCGGGAGGCGGCGGGGGAGCGGCAGGAGCCCTGGGGTCGGCTCAACCGGGTCGGGCTCGGGCACCCCTTCGCCTCGCTGGTGCCGTGGGCGAATCCGGTGCTGGGCATCCGTCCGCGGCCGCAGGCGGGGATGCTGCACAGCGTCCGTACGGCCGTCCCGGGCTTCGGCGCGGCCGGGCGGGTGGTGGTCACGCCCGGGGAGCTCCTCGGCGTCGAGCTGCCCGCCGGGCAGTCCGGGCACCCGCTCAGTCCGCACTACGCGGACCGGCACGGGCGCTGGGCGGGCCTGCCCCCGAAGTCCCCGGCGGGGCGGCCGCCGGTGCGGCGGCCCGGCTGCGGCTATGTGCTGCGCCCGTCCGGGACGTGAGGGCAGGACCGGCCCGCGGGCTACGCCGGGAGTTCGGCCACGTCGCCGAAGTCCCGGCGGATCTCGGCGAGCAGGGACTCCGGTGCGGAGAGGAACTCGAAGTGCCCGCCGGGGAGTTCGACGTAGCGCGAGTCGGCCGGGTCGTCGGTGTTGTCCTTCCAGCCGCCCATGAGCTTTCCGGGGATCTCGGGGTCCTCGTCCCAGGCGATCGCCGTGATGCCGGTCGGGAGCGTGAAGTGCCCGGGCCGGTAGAGCTTGTTGGCGTCGATGTCGTTGACGAGCACTTCGAGGCCCGTCTCCAGGAGCGGTCCGCTCGGCTCCCCGCCGAGATTCACGATGATATGTTCGAGTTCGGTGCGCAGCCCGTCCCGGTCCAGCTCCAACAGGCGCCCGTACGGGCCGTCTTGGGGAGCGACCTGGGACGAGACGAAGACCCGCGTGGGCAGCGGGAGCCCGGCCGCGGCGAGCTGCCGCGTCACCTCGACCCCGGGGAGCGCGCCGCCGCAGTGCCCGAAGAACGCGAACGGCCGGTCCAGGTGGGGCTTCAGGTACTCGATGAGCCCTTCCGCCATGTTCTCGTACGTCCCGTAGTGCGGGTCGGCGATCCGGTTCTGCCGGGCGGGCGGCTGGATCAGGCAGACGTCGATGGCGCCGATGCGGCGCGGCCACGCCTGGTACATCGAGGCGCCGCAGCCCGAGTAGGGGAACAGGAAGAGGCGGGCCTTCGCCTCCGGATCGGGGCGGCGCAGCAGCCAGCGCGGCGGCTTCTTGGGGCGGGACGCTCGATCAGTCATGCGGATGACCGTAAGCGAAGTCGGCTGAGCGCTTCAAGGACTCAACTGCCTTGCCCGGTACGGAGAAAGACCGAGAAAGGACGAATGTCATGCAGGATCTGACCACCCCGCTGCGCTATCTCGACGGGGCGAGCGTCGTCGCGCTCTGCGAGCGGATCGACCCGCTCGAAGTCGTCACCGAGGCCTTCCTCGGGGTGCGCGCGGGACGCTCCGGGGTGGCGCCCGAGGCGGCGCTGCGCTGGACCGCCCCGGACGGCACCGCCGCCCGCAGCCTGATCCTGCCCGCGCGGCACGAGGGCGCCTACGGCTGCAAGATCATCAACGCCTGCATCGGCAACCTGGACCGCGGGCTGCCGCGCGCGGCCGGCCTGATCATGCTCTACGACCCGGAGACCGCCGTCCCCGTGTGCATCATGGAGGGCGCCCACATCAGCGCCCTGCGCACCGCCGCGGTCTCCCTGGCGGCCCTGCGCGCCGTCCGGCCGCTGGACACGGTGGACCGGGTGGCCCTGCTGGGCTGCGGCCGCCAGGGCCGCACCCACCTCGAACTCCTCGCCTCGCGAGGAGCGTTGACGTCCGTGGTGGCCTACGACCTGGCGCCCGAGCGGGCCGTCGCCTTCGCCGAGGAGCTGCGCGCCGCGCTGCCCGGCGTCGAGGTCGAGACCGTCACCGAGGCGGAGAAGGCGGTCCGCTCGGCCCCGGTCACCATCGCCGCCACGACCACCACCACCTCGTACGTCCCGCTGGAGTGGCTCCCGGAGGGCTCCGTCTTCGTCAACGTGTCCCTCGACGACGCCGCCGAGGACGTGCTCCTGGGCGCGGACCACCTCTTCGTCGACGACTGGCACCTCGTGAGCGAGGACGACACCCGGCTCCTGGGGCGCCTCGCCCAGGCCGGCCGCGCCACCGCGCCGGGGACCACCAGCACCCCGGACGCCCGCGCGGTCGACGCGGACCTCGCCACGCTGCTCTCCGGCGGCTACGGCCGCCCGATCGCCGCGACGGACCGCACGGTGATCAATCCGTTCGGCATGGGCGTGCACGACGTGGCGCTCGCGACCCGGGTCCACGAGACCGCCCGCGAGGCCGGTGCGGGCCTGCTCCTGCCGCGCTGAGCGGCGCGTCGTACCCGGTCGCGGGCCCTCGCCGTCACATCGGTGAATGTCCCGGAAAACCAAGACAGTTGGGACCGCGACCGGGGCCGGCCCGGGCCACGTGATGATTGACGGGGTCGTGTCCTTCGCGCCATGATCCGTTGGTCGGCAGGTGAGTGCACAGCTTTCCCACCTGTCGCGGCCGGGGGGTCCGCCGCATGACCAGAGGTGAGACACCGCGTCCCGAACAGAGCCGGTGACCGACCGACGCATGGTGAGGTGGGGGACGATGGACAACGACACACCAACCGCATCGCGCGCCGTGCGCGAGGTGGCCGACGCGTACGTCGACGGGCTCGCCCGCCTGGCCCCGGACACCGCCGCCTTCCTGGGAGTCCCGGAGGGCCGGGGCGCGCTGCCCGACCTGTCGCCGGAAGGCCGCGCCGCGCTGGACGAGCTGTCCCGCGCCACCCTCCGCGCCCTCGACCGGGCCGAGGCCGCCGCCGGAGAGCCGAGCGACGTGGAGCGCCGCTGCGGCAGGCTGCTGCGCGAGCGCCTCGAGGCGGACCTGGCCCTCAGCACCGACGACGAGCACCTGCGCGAGGTCGTCAACGTCTACGGCCTCAAGGACCGCGTCCAGGGCATCTTCCAGATGCTGCCCACCGCCGGCGAGGACGACTGGGCCGACGTCGCCGACCGCATGGGCCGGGTCCCCGAGGCCCTCGCCGGCCACCGGGAGTCCCTGACCAGGGCCCTGGAGCAGGAGCGATTCGTCGCCGCTCCGGCCCAGGTCCGCGTCGTCGCCGACCAGCTCGACGCCTGGGTCGGCGACAGCGGCGGACGCGGCTGGTACGCCGGGTTCAGCGCGGACGCCGAGGTCCCGCCCTCGCTCCGCACGGCGCTGGACGGCGCCGCCCGGCAGGCCGTCGCCGCCACCGCCGAGCTGCGGGACTGGCTCCGCCACGACTACCTCCCCAAGGCCGAGGTCCAGCCGGACGGCGTCGGCGCCGACCGCTACCGCACCTGGGCCCGCTTCTGGACCGGCGCCGAGCCCGACCTGCGCGAGACGTACGCGTGGGGCTGGGGCGAGTACCGCAGGATCCGCGACGAGATGCGCACCGAGGCCGAGCGGGTGCTCCCGGGGGCCGGGGTGCGCGAGGCGATGCGCCACCTGGACGAGCACGGCGAGGCCGAGGAGGGGGTGGAGGCGATCCGGCTGCGGCTGCAGGGCTGGATGGACCAGGCCCTCGCCGACCTCGACGGCACCCACTTCGACCTCGCCCCGCCGGTGCGCGTGGTGGAGGCCGCCATCGCCCCGGCCGGCAGCGGCTCCGCGGCCTACTACACGGCGCCGAGCGAGGACTTCTCGCGCCCCGGCCGGACCTGGCTGCCGACCCAGGGGCGCACCCGCTTCCCGCTGTGGAGCCTGCGCAGCGTCTGGTACCACGAGGGGCTGCCCGGCCACCACCTCCAGCTCGCCCAGTGGCGGTACCTCGCCGACCGGCTCTCCCGCTACCAGACCACCATCGGCGGCATCGACGCCTGCACCGAGGGCTGGGCCATGTACGCGGAGCGGCTGATGGACGAGCTCGGCCACCTGCCCACCCCCGGCGACCGGCTCGGCTTCCTCGACTGGCAGATGCTGCGGGCCATCCGGGTCGTCATCGACATCGGCATGCACCTGGAGCTCGGCATCCCCGAGGACGCCCCCGTGGGGGCGGGCCTGACCTGGACGCCCGCGCTGGCCAAGGAGTTCCTGGCCCTGCACAGCGGGCAGACCCCGGGGTTCGTGGACAGCGAGATCGGACGCTACCTCGGCCTGCCGGGCCAGGCGATCTCCTACAAGCTCGGCGAGCGGGCCTGGCTGGACGGCCGGGGCGCGGCCGAGGCGGCGCACGCCGCGCGCGGCGAGCGGCTCGACCTGAAGTCCTGGCACACGGCCGCGCTGTCCCTCGGCCCCCTGGGGCTCAAGGACCTGCAGGACGAGCTGGCCGGCCTTTGATCCTTCGCAGCGGGACCCGACGGAACGGAAAGGAAGCACGCGTGCGCACGGGGGCGATTCATGCGGAAGGAAGAGCACGGTGAGGGCGGGGTCGTGTGCCACGGCCTCCGGGACCCGCGGGTCCTATAATCGGCCGGCATCATCGCTCTCCACGGCGAAGGAGTTCCATGGCTGACATGACCTCGTTCCGTGAGGCGGTCACGGCCTGGGCGGGCGGTGGCACCGGCGATGAGCGGGCGCGTGAGCTGGCGGCCGAGCTGGCCGAGGAGCTGCCCGTCAGGACCGCCGTCCTGGTCGAGGGACCGAGCGACGTCAACGCGGTCAACACCCTGGCCGAGAAGCTCGGCCGGGACCTGGTGGGCGAGGGGATCTGCGTCCTGCCGATGGGCGGCGCGATGGGCGTGGGCCAGTACGCCCGCTTCCTCGGGCCCTCCGGCCTGCGACTGCACCTGACCGGGCTCTGCGACGCGCAGGAGCGCGACTACTACGAGCGCGGCTGGGCGCGGGCCGGCGCCGACCCCCGGGACTACTTCGTGTGCGAGGCGGACCTGGAGGACGAGCTCATCCGGGCGCTCGGCGTGGACCTCGTCAAGGAGCTGATCACCCAGGAGGGGGACCTGCGCCCCCTGGAGACCTTCCTGCGCCAGCCCGCACAGCGGGAGCGCACCGCGCAGCAGCAGCTGCGGCGCTTCTTCGGCACGAAGAAGGGGCGCAAGATCCACTACGGCCGTGTGCTCGTCCAGGCCCTCACCCCCGACCGCGTACCCGCTCCACTCGCCGGCCTCTTCGACATCCTCTGAGCGCCGGGTCACGCCCCCAACGGACCGGAGGGTTCCGTCTCCACGGAACGCCCCGGACCGCGGACTCTTCACGGCCCCTCGCGGGGCCGCAGGCCGGCGCCCACCGGGCCCGGCTCCAGGACCACTGAGAAAGTGCGCGCGCATCGCCCGCAGTTGCCCGCAGAGAGACTTCCAGAGGACGGACCATGAGCAACCTGACCGAAGAGCAGGACGTCACGTACCGCGTGGTCGTCAACGCCGAGAACCAGCACGCCCTGTGGCCCGAGTTCGCCGGGGTGCCGGACGGCTGGGACACGGCGTTCGGGCCCGCGGGGCGCGCCGAGTGCCTGGACCACGTCGAGGCCAACTGGGCCGATATCCGCCCGACTTCGCTGTCCGCTCAGATGGAGCGGGTCGGCGCGGGCGAGGCCGTGGGCGAGGGCGATTTCGGCTCGGTCACCGAGCGTTTCGCGGAGCAGGTCCGCACCCGCCCCGACGCGGTCGCCCTCCGCTTCCTCGGTGAAGACCTGACGTACTCGCAACTCGATTCCAAGGCGACCGAGTTGGCGCTCCGGCTGCGGGCCGCCGGGGTCGGCGAGGAGAGCGTCGTCGGCGTCTGCTTCGAGCGCTCCTTCGAGATGGTGATCTCCCTGGTCGCCATCCTCAAGGCGGGCGGAGCCTACCTGCCGGTCCACCCGGACGAGCCGCAGGAGCGTTTCTCCTACATGCTGGAACGGGCCGGCGCCCGCGTCCTGCTCACCCACGGCCCGCTGGCCGAGCGCATACCCGCGCTCGACGTCACCGTGCTGAACGTCGACGACCCGGCCGACCCGGCCCTCGCCGGAGCCGAGCTGCCCGCCGCCCGCAACGCGGCCGACAGCCTCGCGTACGTCTGCTACACCTCCGGCTCCACCGGCCAGCCCAAGGGCGTCAGCGTCACCCACGGCGGCGTCTCCCGGCTCGTCCGCGACGGCGACTACGCCGACTTCGGCCCCGGCGAGACCTTCCTCCAGCTCTGCGCCCTCACCTTCGACCCGGCCGCCTTCGAGATCTGGGGCGCGCTGCTCAACGGCGGCCGCCTCGTCATCCACGAGCCCGGCACGCTCTCCCTGCCCGATCTCGCCGAGTGCATCAAGCGCGAGGGGGTCACGACCCTCTGGCTCACCACCGGCCTGTTCCACCGCATGGTCGACGGGCACCTCGACGACCTCGCCGGGCTGCGCCAGCTCCTCGCCGGCGGCGACGTCCTGTCGCCCGCCCACATCAACCGCGTCCGGGCCGCCCACCCGCACATCCGCCTGGTCAACGGCTACGGGCCCACCGAGAACACCTGCTTCACCACCTGCCACATCGTGAAGGAGCCGGTCGCCGAGACCGTCCCGATCGGCCGCGCCGTCGCCGGCACCGGCATCCTCGTCCTCGACGAGCGGCTGCGGCCCGTCCCCGACGGCGAGTGGGGCCAGCTCTACACCACCGGCGAGGGCCTCGCCCGCGGCTACCTCGGCGACGTGCGCAAGACGGCCGAGACCTTCCTGCCCGACCCGAACGGGTCCGGCACCCGCATGTACAGCATCGGCGACGTGGTCCGCGTCGGCCCCGACGGCGCCCTGGAGTTCCGCGGCCGCTCCGACGACCAGGTGAAGGTCGGCGGCTACCGCGTCGAGCTCGGCGAGATCGTCGCCGCCCTCTCCGGGCAGCCCGGCGTCAAGGAAGCCGTCGTGATCGTCCGCGAGGACGGCCCGCAGGGCGGCAAGACCCTCGTCGCCTACGTCGTGCCGGAAGGCGACGACGAGACCCTGGTGCTCGACCTCCGCGTCGCCCTGCGCCGGCGCCTCCCGCGGCACATGAACCCCACCTCCATCGTGGTCATGGGACGCCTCCCGCTCACCCGCAACGGCAAGATCGACCGCAGGTCGCTGCCCGCGCCCGACCTGAACCCCCGCGAGGTCGACGAGGAGTACGTGGCTCCCCGCACCCCCGTCGAGGGCCTGCTCGCCGACCTCGTCGCCGACGTCCTCGGCGTCGAACTGGTGGGTGTCGAGGACGACTTCTTCGAGCTCGGCGGCAACTCGCTGATCGCCACCGACCTGCTCGGCCAGATCCGCAAGGCGCTCTCGGTCGACGTGCCGGCGACCCGCCTCTTCTACGAGAACCCCACCGTGGCCGGGCTCGCCGAGCTCGTCGAGGCCGCCCCGTCGACGGCCCCCGCCGAGGCCTGACGCGCGCCGTGGCCACCACCACCCCCAGCATCGCAAGGCACCGCCAGCCCGACTCGGGATCCGCCTCAGGACCCCGCCCAGGAAGGGAAGACCGATGAAACTGACGCGGCCCGCCGAACAGAAGCCCGTCGACCTGAAGAACTTCGACCTGGTGAACCCCCACGAGCACGGCGAGGGCGACCCGCACGCCATCTGGCACGCCATGCGCGAGCGCGAACCACTGTGCTGGCAGCAGGTGGACGAGAAACTGGGCTACTGGTCGGCCACCACCTTCGAGGACGTCACGAAGGTGCTGAAGGACCACCGGGTCTTCACCTCGGAGCACGGCACCCTGCTCAACCTGCTCGGCAAGAAGGACCCGGCGAGCCGCAAGCAGCTCCCGGCCACCGACCCGCCGCGGCACACCAAGATGCGCTCCCCGGTCCAGCGCGCCCTCAACAGCAAGGTCCTGGAGCGGCACCGCGGCCAGATCCGCGAGGAGGCCAACCGCCTCCTCGCCGGCATACCCGACGGCGAGGAGTTCGACTTCGCCGAGGTCGTCGGCCAGCTCCCGATGGCGGTCACCGGCACCCTGATGGGCCTCGACCGCGAGGACTGGCCCCAGCTGACCTTCCTCACCAGCCAGGCGATCGCCCCGGACGACCCGGAGTTCGTCATGCCAGAGGGCGGCGAGGTGACCCTCCAGCGCGCCCACCGCGAACTCTTCGCCGCCTTCGAGCAGTCGATGAGCCGGCGCAAGGGCGAGGGCAACGGCGACCTCATCGACGTCCTGCGCACCATGGAGATGGAGGACGGCCGCAAGCTGCGCCCGGGCGAGATCGTCTCCAACTGCTACAGCCTGCTCCTCGGCGCCAACGTCACCACCCCGCACGTCCCGAACGCGGCCATGGTCGAGCTGGCGAAGGACGGCAAGTACGCCGACTGGGCGGCCCACCCCGAGCTCTTCGACAGCGGCATCAACGAGGCGCTGCGGTGGTCCTCCCCGGCCAGCCACTTCATCCGCTACGCCAAGGTCGACGTCGAGCTGAGCGGGGTCACCGTCAAGCAGGGCGAGCCCGTTGCCGCCTGGATCGGCTCCGCCAACCGGGACGCGACGGTCTTCAAGGACCCGTACGAGTTCGACATCCGCCGCGACCCCCGCAACCACCTCGCCTTCGGCGTCGGCCCGCACTACTGCGTCGGCCACGCGGTCGCCCGGATCGCGCTGCACGAGCTGTTCGAGGAGCTCCTCGACCAGTTCGAGGGGTTCGAGGTCGTGGGCGAGCCGCAGCACCTGCACTCGAACTTCATCGCGGGCATGAAGCACCTGCCGCTCGTCGCCACCCGGCGCGCCGAGAGGCTGTCGGCGAAATGACCGTGGACACGACCCCCAGGGTCGCGGCCCCGGCCTTCGACCGCAGACCGAACCCGGCCCCGGCGAGCCCCCGGCGGGTCGCCGAGGTGCTCGCCGACCCGGGCTTCGGCAAGTACGTCACCGACCACATGGTGACCATCGAGCACACCCCCGAGCAGGGCTGGCACGGCGCGGCCGTCCGCCCCTACGAGGCGCTGTCGCTCGCCCCCACAGCCTCCGTGCTGCACTACGGGCAGGCCATCTTCGAGGGCCTCAAGGTGTACCGGCAGCCCGACGGCTCCGTGGCGGCCTTCCGCCCGGACGCCAACGCGCGCCGCTTCGGGGCGTCCGCCCGGCGCCTGGCGATGCCGGAACTGCCCGAGGAACTGTTCCTGGAGTCGATGCGGGAGCTGCTCGCCCTGGACGAGCGCTGGGTGCCCGAGGGCGGCGGCCGCTCGCTCTACCTGCGGCCGCTGATGATCGCCACCTCCACCGAGCTGACGGTGGCCGCGGCGACCGAGTACCTGTACGTGCTCATGGCGATGCCGGCCGGCTCGTACTTCACCGGCGGAGTCAAGCCGGTGAGCGTCTGGCTGTCCGAGGACTACGTCAGGGCCGCGCCCAGCGGCACGGGCGCGGTGAAGGCCGCGGCCAACTACGCGGGGACGCTCGCCCCGCAGCGCGACGCCGCCGCCGAGCACGGCTGCGACCAGGTGGTCTGGCTCGACGCGGTGGAGCGGCGCTGGGTCGAGGAGATGGGGGCGATGAACCTGTTCTTCGTCTTCGGCTCGGGCCCGGACGCCCACCTGGTGACCCCGCAGCTCAGCGGCTCGCTGCTGCCGGGCGTCACCCGCGACTCGATCCTGACGCTGGCCCGTGACCTCGGGTACGGGGTGGAGGAGCGGCGCATCTCCACCGACGAGTGGCAGAAGGCGGCCGAGTCCGGCGAGCTCACCGAGGTGTTCGCCTGCGGCACCGCGGCGATCATCACCCCGGTCGGCACGGTCCGGCACGCGGCCGGCGAGTTCCGTATGAACGGGGGCGAGCCGGGCCCCGTCGCCCAGCGGATCCGCGAGCACCTGGTCGCCCTCCACGAGGGCACGGTGGAGGACCGGCACGGCTGGATGCACCGCCTGGTGTGAGCCCACCGCACCCCGCGCGTCCCCGCCCGACGGCCGTACCGGGCGGGGACGCGCGTGCTCAGCGCCCGCTGAGCCGGTTGGCGACCGTGGCCACCCGGTCGGTGGCGGCGCTCAGCCCCCGCGCCTCGCGCCGGTCGGCGCCGCGGAAGGCCGCGTACATCGTCTGGACGCCGAGCCAGCGCAAGGGCTCGGGCTCCCACTTGCGGACCTTGTGGTTCACCCAGGGCAGTGCGGTCAGGTCCGTCGGCCCGGACTGCCCGGAGTCCTGCTGGATGAGGTCGCGCAGGGTGCGGGCGGCGAGATTGGTCGTGGCGACACCGGAGCCGACGTAGCCGCCGGCCCAGCCGAGGCCGGTGGACCGGTCCAGGGTGACGGTCGCGCACCAGTCGCGCGGGACGCCGAGGACACCGGACCAGGCGTGCTCGATGCCGACGCCCGCGAGCTGCGGGAAGAAGCGCACCAGGATCTCGCGGAGCGCCTCGATGGTCGCCGGCTGGGTGCGCCCGTCGTTGTCGGTCCTGGACCCGAAGCGGTACGGGACGCCCCGTCCGCCGAGCGCGATGCGCCCGTCGGCGGTGCGCTGGGCGTACATATAGGCGTGCGCCATGTCGCCGAGGGTCTCCAGGCCCTTCCAGCCGATGGACTCCCACTGGGCGTCGCTGAGCGGCTCGGTGGCGATCATGGAGGAGTTCATCGGCAGCCAGGTGCGGCGCTGCCCGGCGAGGGAGGCGGTGAACCCCTCGGTGCAGCGCAGTACGTAGGGGGCGCGGACGGTTCCGTACGGGGTGACGGCGTGCTTGGGCCGGATCTCGGTCACCGGCGTGGACTCGTGGATGGTCACCCCCAGCCCCTCCACGACCTCGGCCAGCCCCTTGACCAGCTTGACCGGGTGCAGCCGGGCCCCGTGCGGGGTCCAGCTGGAGCCGACCGCCCCGGCCACGCGGATCCGCTCGGCGGTCTCGCGCGCGCCGTACATCTCGCGGTCCTTCTCGCCGAAGGCGAGCTCGCCGGCGTGGAACTCCCTGAGCCGGGCGAGCTGGGCGGGCGAGAGCGCGACCTCCAGCACCCCGCCCCGGTGGACGTCGGCGTCGATGCCCTCGGCGGCGCACACGTCGACGACCTCGGCGACGGTCTCGTTCATGGCGTGCTGGAGGCGGGCGGCGGCGTCGTGCCCGTGCAGCTTCGCGTAACGGTCGCGCCCGGCGATCCCGTTGTAGAGCCAGCCGCCGTTGCGCCCGGAGGCGCCGTACCCGCAGAACCTGGCCTCCAGGACGGTGATGTTCAGGAAGGGCACGGCCTTCTTGAGGTAGTAGGCGGTCCAGAGTCCGGTGTAGCCGCCGCCGACGATGCAGACATCGGCGGTGGTGTCGCCGGGCAGCGGTTCGCGCGGCGCGGGGGCGCCCTCCTGGGCGTACCAGAACGAGATCCCGCCGTTGATCGTGCTCATGTCCATCCCTCTTCCGGGTCCGTGCGCGGGAGGCTACAGGGGCCCTTGGTCCCGTGGATACGGGTCTTTCGCGGCGGCCCGGGGAGCGGCCGGGCGCCTAGCTTCGAGGATGCGGATTTCGTTGCGTGTCCCTTGTCCCGGAAGGACCTCTCCATGCGTGTACGCAGGACCCGGCGGGCGTGCGCGGCGGCGACGGCCGTCGTGGCCGTCGCCCTTGCGGGAACGGCCTGTTCGGCGGATGCCTCGACGTCCCTGACGGCCACGGCGGCGGAACACGCGGAGGTCCTGACGGAGCTTCCGGCGACCGTTTCGGGGCCCCGGATCGTGGTCGGCCAGGCGAGCGCGCCGCACACCGTGACGGTTTTCGTCGATCCGCGGTGCAGCTACTGCGCCAAGTTCGAGGCGAGCGGCGGGACGGTCCTCGCGGACCAGGCGGCGGCGGGGAGGGTGCGCGTCGAGTACGTGATCGCCTCCTTCCTGGACGCCCGCACCGGCGGCACGGCCTCGGCGCACGCGGCGAACGCGCTGCGGGCGTCGGTCGAGGCGGGCCCGGGGAAGTTCGCGTCCTACCAGGCGGCGCTGTTCGCGAGCCGGCCGTCGGGAGAGTCGAGGGACGGCTTCTCCACCGACCACCTGCTGAAGATCGCGGACCAGGTGCCCGGCCTGCGGAGCGCGGCCTTCGACAAGGCGGTCAGGGACGACACGTACGCGACGTGGGTGTCGTCCGCGGAAGCGGCCTTCGAGGCGGCGGGCGTCGGCGGCACCCCCACCGTCCTGGTCGACGGCAAGCCCCTGGCGGGCGGCAACGGCCTCTACGACGCCACCCGGTTCGCGGAGGCGCTGCGCGACGCGGGTGTCTAGGGCGTGATCCGCACCGGGGACGCACGGCACGGCGGCCGACGGCCCCGGAAGGCGCTGGCCAGGCCTGCCCGCCGCGGTGCACCCTGACCCCATGATCCGAAACGCCACTCCCGCCGACGTCCCCGTCATCCACCGTCTCATCCGCGAACTCGCCGAGTACGAGAAGGCCCTCGACGAGGTCCGCGCGACCGAGGCCCAGCTGCACGAGGCCCTCTTCGGCGACCGCCCCGCCGCCTACGCCCACATCGCGCAGACCCCCGAGGGCGAGGTCGCCGGCTTCGCCCTGTGGTTCCTCAACTTCTCCACCTGGCGCGGCGTCCACGGCATCTACCTGGAGGACCTCTACGTCCGCCCCGACCACCGCGGCGGCGGCCACGGCAAGGCCCTCCTCGCCGAACTGGCCCGCATCTGCGTCGAGCGCGGCTACGAGCGCCTGGAGTGGTCGGTCCTGAACTGGAACCATCCGTCGATCGCCTTCTACGAGTCCCTCGGCGCCCGCCCCCAGGACGAGTGGACGGTGTACCGGCTGACGGACGGGGCGCTGGCGGAGCTCGGTCGGGGCGCGGTGTAGGAAAGGGGCATGGACACGGACATGGACATGGGTATTCAGGCGCGGTTCGAGCGCATCACCGGCTTCATCGAGGCGCGGCTCACCCCGCTCTTCGACCCCGCGAACGGGAAGGACCACGGGTTCGGGATGGACGACACCTCCCGGGCGCTGCGGGCCCTGCGCTACAGCGTGCAGGCGGCGTCGGCCGTGAACGGGCTGGTGGAGAAGCGGGTGGCGGAGCCGGAGTTGCGGCAGGTGGTGGACCAGGCGCTGGAGCACAACTGGGACGTGCTGCGCTCCATCGCCCGGATGTGGGAGGACCACCCCGAGTTCCTGAAGGAGTTCAAGGGGCACTCCTGGGATGTGATCGGGGTCTGAGAGCCCCGGCGGGCGGCCCCTACGGGATCAGGACCACCTTGCCGGTGGTGCCCCGGGTCTCCAGTGCCTTGTGTGCCGCCGCCGCCTCCGCGAGGGGGAAGCGGTGCACGGCCGGGCGCAGGGTGCCGGCCGTGGCGGCGGCGAGGGCGGCGAGTTCGAGGTTGCGGACGTCGCCGCCCGCCTTCTGGAGCATGACCGGGCCCAGGACGCCCTCCGAGGTGATGCCGCGGTCCGCCAGCTCCTCCTCGGTGAAGGTGAGCGGCTCCCCGTCGTGGAGGCCCGCGCCGGACCAGCCGAAGACCAGGTGCTGTCCGCCCTTGCCGAGCAGGTCGACCGCGGCGCGGCCGGTGTCGCCGCCGACCGAGTCGAAGACCACCGTCGCGCCGCGCCCGGCCAGATACGCGCGGACCTCGTCCGGCCAGTCCGGCCGCCGGTAGTCGACCGCCAGGTCCGCGCCGTTCTCGCGGACCCGCGCGACCTTCTCCGGGCCGCCCGCCAGGCCGATCACCGTGGCGCCCGCGTTCTTCGCGTACTGCACGAGCAGCGTGCCGATGCCGCCCGCCGCCGCCGGGACGATCGCGATCGAGGCGGGGGTGAGCTCGGTGAACTGCAGGATGCCCAGGGTCGTGCGGCCCGTGCCGATCATGGCCACCGCCTCCGCCTCGCCGAGGTGGTCGGGCAGGGCGTGCAGGCGGGAGGCGTCGGTGACGGTGAGTTCGGCGTAGCCGCCGGGGGCCATGCCGATGTGGGCGACGACCCGTCGGCCGAGCCAGGACGGGTCGGTGCCCTCGCCGAGCGCCTCCACCGTGCCGGCCACCTCGCGGCCGGGGATGGTGGGGAGCTCGACGGGGGCCGGGAACGGGCCCGGCAGGCCCTCGCGCAGGGCCGTGTCCAGCAGGTGCACGCCGGCCGCCGCCACCTTGATCCGGACCTGGCCGGGGCCGGGGACGGGGTCGGGCGTCTGCTCGTACCGCAGGTTCTCGGCGGGACCGTAGGCGTGGAGGCGGATCGCGTGCATGGGGTTCCCCTGTTCGCTCGGTGGTGGTCGGGGGCCGTCGGTGGCGGTCGGCGGCTCCCCGTCGCGCGTGCAGGGACAGCCTTCGACCTCAAGCGCGGTTGAGGTCAAGCCCCTTCCCGGTCCGCGAGGCCCGCAGCGCCAGCGACACCGCCTCCACCGCGCTGGTGAACGACACCTCCGCCAGCACCCCGGGCGCCGCCACCTGGTCGCCCGCCAGGTACACGCCGTCGCCCCGGTCGATCGCCGGCCGGTCGCGCCAGGTGGTGCCGGGGCGGTCCACCGCGCCCGTACGGCCCTGGGAGACCGCCTCGCGCCGCCACACCGTCCGCTCGCGCCAGCCCGCGAAGCCCAGGTCGAGGAGGCGCTCCGCGTGCGCGACGCCGTCCGCCTTGGTCCCGTCGGGGCCGATCGGCAGCTGGGCCTGGATCAGCTGCTCGCCCGCCGGGGCGAGACCCGGGTCCTGGGTGGTGAAGCGCTCGACCCAGCCGGGCGCGTCCAGGTCGGAGATCGCGAACGGGTCGCCCTTGCGGGTGCGCAGCGCCAGGTCGAACAGGACCGTCCGGCCCGACTCCCAGGCGAGGGAGGGGTCGCAGAGCAGGCGGGCCGCCGAGGGCAGGGCCGTCGCCACGATGACCGGGCCCTCGGCGGTCGGCAGGGTGTCCACCCGGGACGAGGTCTCGATCCGTACGCCCAGCTCCCGGGCGCGCGCCGCCATCCGGTCGACCAGCCGCCCCCAGCCGCCCTTGACGAAGTGCGCCTCGGCCGGGATCGACGAGGCCCGGTACAGCCGCTCCTGCACGAAACGGGCCGACAGCGCGCCCGGGTCGTGGTGGTAGAGCGCGACCCCGCTGTACGAGGCGGCGGCGCGGGCCGCGGCCTCGCCGGCGACACCGGTGGCCCAGGTGAGGAAGTCGACGTCCACGGGGGCCTGTTCGGCCTTGCGGAAGGAGTGCCGCAGGAAGCCGAGCGGGGGAGTGCGGCGCAGCGCGCCCCGGTGGTGGAAGCGCAGCTTCGCGGCTTCGAGGGCCGGCAGCGGCGCCAGCTCGCCGAGCAGTCCGCGCTGCTTCAGCCAGGTCCAGTGCGGGCCGCCGCTGTAGATCGCGTGCGGGCCCTCGTTGGTGAGGTACGGGCCCTGAGCGGTGCGGGCCCGGCCGCCGAGGGAGTGGTGCGCCTCGTGCAGGGTGACCCGGGCGCCCGCCTCGGCGGCGGTGACGGCCGCCGTGAGTCCCGCGAAGCCGCCGCCGATGATGGTGATCTTCCGCATCCGATCGCTCCCTCGTGTGCCCGGCCCGATGTCGGGTTCCAGGGAGGGGACGAACGGCCCGGCCGGGTTCGTGACATCGGATCCGGGGCGTCGGCAGTGGCGTGCGTCACGAGGGCTGCCGTGGGGAAGCGCTCCCGGGCGGGTTCAGGGCACGCGGGGGAACTTCGCCTGGAGGGCCCACACCGCCGGGTTGTCGGCGAGGCCCTCGTGCATGTCGGTGAGGTCGGCGATCAGGTCGTGCAGGAAGTCGCGGGCCTCGCGGCGCAGTGCGGCGTGGCCGAAGGTGAGCGGCGGCTCGTCGCCCGGCATCCAGTCGGCCTCGACGTCCACCCAGCCGAAGCGGCGCTCGAACAGCATCCGGTCGGAGGACTCGGTGAAGTCGAGCTCCGCGTACTGCGGCTGGGCGGCGCGGCTGCCGCGCGGGTCCCGGTCGAGCTGCTCGACGATGTCGCACAGCGCCCACGCGAAGTCGAGCACCGGCACCCATCCCCAGGCTGTGGATACCTCCTGGTCCTTCTCCGTGTCCGCGAGGTAGACGTCACCGCAGAACAGGTCGTGCCGCAGCGCGTGGACGTCCGCGTGGCGGTAGTCCGTCTGGGGCGGGTCGGGGAAGCGGCGGGAGAGCGAGTAGCCGATGTCGAGCACGGGGAGATGGTGTCATGCCCGCGAGGAGCGGTGCACCGCCCGCGCGACCCGGGGCCCCAGCCAGCGCTTCAGGCGGCGCAGGGACTCCAGCCGGCCCGCCGCCCGGTCCAGGCGGTAGTAGAGCTGGGGCGGCACGTGCGGGAGCAGCGGGGAGTGCCGCTGGCCCAGCAGGGCGAACATCTGCGCCGGCTCCAGGTTCATGTAGCGGGGCAGGTTCTCGTACCACTGCGCGCTGTAGCGGGCCGCGCTCTGGGCCGAGACCAGCTCGGCCCGGCGGCGCTTGCCGTACGTCGTGAGCGCCGTGTCCAGACCGCCCGCGTCCACCGGGCCGGCCGCCGTGCTGCCCGCGCCCCCGCTTCCCAGCGCGGCGGCCAGGGCCAGGGCGTCCTCCAGGGCCAGGGTGGTGCCCGCGCCGATCGAGTAGTGGGTGGTGTGGGCGGCGTCGCCCATCAGGACCACGTTGCCGTGGTGCCAGGACCGGGTGGTCAGGGTGCGGAAGTTCAGCCACTGGGCCGGGGCCCCGCCGCCGTGCTGCTCGCGGCCGATGAGCGGCTCGCCGTCGAGCAGGTCCGCGAAGAGCTTCTCCAGGAGCCGCAGGCTGTCGGCCTCGTTCGTCCGGTCGAGCCCGAGGCCCCGCCAGGTGTCCGGCGCGCACTCCACCACACAGGTCGACTGCTCGCCGCTGAAGCCGTACGCGTAGCACCAGACCCAGCCGTGCTCGGTCTCCTTGAAGGCGAAGCTGAAGGAGTCGAAGACCTTGGTCGTGCCGAGCCAGACGTAGTGGTTGCGGCCCGCGGCGACCTCGGCGCCGAAGCGGTCGGCGTGGGCCTCGCGCAGGACGCTGTTCACCCCGTCGGCGGCCACGACCAGGTCGGACCCGGCGAGCTCGGGGGCGTCGGGGCCGCTGATCCCGTGCTCGTAGACGACCCGTACGCCCAGCTCGCGGGCCCGGTCGGCGAGCAGCGCGAGCATCCGGCGGCGCCCGATGCCGAAGCCGGCGTCCCCGCGGTGCACGGTCCGCTCCTCGCGCACGATCGCCACGCCGTCGGTCCAGGTCACGGACGCGGCGGCGATCGCCTCCGCCGACTCGGGGTCGCCCGCGCGCAGCTTGTCGAGCAGCCCCGCCCAGTAGGTGACGCCCCAGCCGTAGGTGGAGCCGGCCGCGTTCTTCTCGTACACGGTGATCTCGTGGGACGGGTCCTGGCGCTTCATCAGGATCGAGAAGTACAGGCCGGCGGGCCCGCCGCCGACGACGGTGATCTGCACGTGCGCTCCCACGGGGACATGACACTCTGCGCTGAGACGGGAACGCAGAGTAGCAGCCGCGGGGGCGGCGTCACGGCAGCAGACGCTGTTCCTTCGCCACCGCCACCGCGCCCGCCCGCGTGTCGACACCGAGCTTCGCGTAGATGCGCCCCAGGTGGGTCTTGACCGTCGCCTCGCTGATGAACAGCGCCCGGGCGATCTCCCGGTTGCCCAGGCCCTGCGCCAGCTGCCCCAGGATGTCGCGCTCCCGGTCGGTGAGCGTGGGCCCGGCCGCGCCCCGCATCCGGTCCATCACCCGGCTCGCCACCGGCGGCGACAGCGTCGTACGGCCCTGGGCGGCGGAGTGGATCGCGGCGAAGAGCTCCTCGGGCCGCTCGGCCTTCAGCAGGTAGCCGGTGGCGCCCGCCTCGATCGCCCGGGTGATGTCGGCGTCCGTGTCGTACGTGGTGAGGACGAGGACGTGGACGCCGGCGCCGGACCCCGCGATCCGGCGGGTCGCCTCGACCCCGTCGATGCCCGGGCCGAGCTGCAGGTCCATCAGGACGACGTCGGGCCGCAGGTGCCCGGCCATCGCGACGGCCTCCTCGCCGCTGCCGGCCTCGCCCACCACCTCGATGTCGGGGGCGCTGCCGAGCAGGGCGAGCAGCCCGGCGCGGACCACGGCGTGGTCGTCGCAGAGCAGGATCCGTACGGTCACTCGCCTGCCTCCAGGGGGCGTGAGAGGGGGATCGCGGCGGAGAGCACGGTGCCCTCGCCGGGGGCGGACTCGATCGTCAGGGTGCCGCCCAGCTGCTGGGCCCGCACCCGCATCGCGGGCAGCCCGTGGCCCCGCACCCCCGAGTCGGGGCGGACCGGCGACGGCTCGAAGCCGCGCCCGTCGTCGGCGACGTCGAGGACGACCTGGTCGTCCAGGTAGGTCAGGGTCAGCGCCGCCGAGGTGGCTCCGGCGTGCTCGCGGATGTTCGCCAGGGCGCCCTGCGCGATCCGCAGCAGTGCCGACTGCACCCGGTCCGGCAGCGCCACGGGCGTCCCGTCCACCCGGAACGCGGCCGACTCGCGCGTGGCGAGCCCCCGCAGCGCCTCTTCGAGACCGCCGCCCCCGGCGAGGTCGGCGGGGGCCAGGTCGTGCACGAAGCGGCGGGCCTCGGCGAGGTTGCGCTCGGCGATCGACTCGGCGGTACGCACGTGCCGGCGGGCGGTCGCCGGGTCACCGTCCCAGGTGCGGTCGGCCGCCTGGAGCAGCATCTGCTGGCTCGACAGGCCCTGCGCCAGGGTGTCGTGGATCTCCATGGAGAGCCGCTGGCGCTCGGCGAGGGTGCCCTCCCGGCGTTCGGTCGCGGCCAGCTGGCTGCGCGTGCGGATCAGGTCGTCGATCAGCGCCCGCTGCCGGTCCGCCTGCCGCTGCGCGTGCACGAACACGGCGGTCGCGATGGCGGCTACGGCAGGCGGGGCGATGATCAGGTTGGGGTCCCAGCCGTCGTGCGACAGCTTCACCTGGGCCGCCACCACGAACACGGTGAGCAGTGTGACCAGCCCGAGCGCCGCGCGCGGCGGAAGGGTGCGCAGGCCCGTGTAGAAGAGCGGCACCGCGCACCACGCGAAGCTGGGCGCGAGCACCACCAGGACCATCCACACGGCGACGACCGTGCCGAGCCAGGCGATCCGCCGGGGCGTGGCGCGGGTGCCGAGGACCGGCCCGAGCAGGTAGAGGGAGGCGAGCGCCCCGGACAGGGCGACGATCCAGGGGCTGCGGTCCTCCCAGGGGTGGCGCAGCAGGAAGCGCGCGAGGGAGGCGCCGAGGAGGAGGAAGAAGGCGAGGTGCATGACCCGCGCCAGCCAGCGGGCGTCGGGGTCGTGCTGCATCGTCCACCTTCTTCGTGCGCTTCTGACCTGGGGATACGTATCCATCCTGGCCCAAGGGGACCAGAGCGGCATCAACCGATCGGCTGACCCGCCCGTCATCCACTATGCGCGGCGGGCCGAGCCGGAACGTGGACCGGAGGCCCCGGATTCCCGGCGGAGGATCGATGCCAGAGCGAACGGAACACCGACACCGGCCGCTGTCCCCGACTCCCAGGAGCCCGCCATGAAGAAGAAGATCCTCCTCGGCACCACCGCTGCCGCCGTCGTCGCCGCCGGTACCTTCGGCGCCGTCTCCGCGAACGCCTCCGCCCCGCAGGCCGCCCCCGCCGCGGTCGTGGCCAAGGCCGACGCCGGTGACGACGACCTGCGCCAGGACACCCACCTGACGATCAAGGCCGCCACCAAGGCCGCGCAGGCCACCCTGAAGGCCGCCGAGAAGGAGGGCCAGCGGGTCTCCGTCGCGGTCGTGGACCGCAACGGCAACACCATCGTCACCCTGCGCGGCGACGGCGCCGGCCCGCAGTCCTACGAGTCGGCCGAGCGCAAGGCGTTCACCGCCGTCTCCTGGAACGCCCCGACCTCCGTCCTCGCCGGCCGCCTCGCCCAGGCCCCGAACCTGAAGGACATCCCCGGCACCCTCTTCCTCGCCGGCGGCGCGCCCGTCACCGCGGGCGGCGCGCCGATCGCCGGCATCGGCGTGGCCGGTGCGCCCTCGGGCGACCTGGACGAGAAGTTCGCCCAGGCGGGCGTGGCGTCCCTGAACGACTGACGCCCCGCGAGATCCCTCGCGACACCACGCGCGAGGCCCCCTGCGTCAGCGGCGCCCGGATCCCCCGCCGGGCGCCGCTGATGTGCGTACGGCGGGTGGCTGATTCGTACCCCGATCGATTCGTACGTCTGTTTAGGATCATTTCGTGAACAGTCGACGTCGCATCCTGACCGGAGTACTCGCCTTCGCCCTGCTCGCGGGAGTCGCCGCCTGCACCGGCGACGGCTCCGGCGGAGTCAGGGGCACCCCCGGCGCCGCCGGGCTGCGCGACCCGTACTTCCCCCGGCTCGGCAACGGCGGCTACGACGTCGGCCACTACGCCCTCACCCTCGCCTACGACCCCGCCACCGGCCGCCTCGACGGCCGCGCCGAGATCACCGCCACGGCCACCCAGGACCTCAGCGCCTTCAACCTGGACCTCGCCGGGCTCACCGTCCGCGGCGCCACCGTCGACGGCGCGCCCGCCGCCGTGAGCCGGGCCGGCAACGAGCTGACCCTGCGTCCGCGCGAGGACCTCGACAAGGGCGCCGAGTTCCGCGCCACCGTCACCTACGACGGCGTGCCGCAGACCATCACGGACTCCGACGGCTCCGAGGAGGGCTGGCTGAAGACCTCCGACGGCGCCCTCGCGGTCGGTGAACCCACCGGCTCCATGGCCTGGTTCCCCGGCAACCACCACCCCTCCGACAAGGCCGCGTACGACGTCACCGTCACCGTCCCCGCCGGTCTGAAGGCCGTCTCCAACGGCGTCATGACCTCCGAGAAGAAGACGGCCGACGGGCACACCACCTCCGTCTGGCACTCCGCCGAGCCGATGGCGAGCTATCTCGCGACCCTCGCCATCGGCCGGTACGACACGACCACCGCGACCGCCCTCGGCAAGGTCCCCGTCCTCACCGCCGCCGACCCCCAGGTCGCCGCCAAGAGCGCCGCGCTGCGCGCCGGGGTGCCGGAGATCCTCCAGTGGCAGACGGAGAACTTCGGCCCGTACCCCTTCGCCGCGGCCGGCGCCATCGTCGAGCGCGACGGCGACCTCGGCTACGCCCTGGAGACCCAGAGCCGCCCGGTCTTCCCGCTCGGCTCCTTCGACACCCCGACCCTCGTCCACGAACTGGCCCACCAGTGGTACGGCGACTCCGTCTCGCCCGCCACCTGGAAGGACATCTGGCTCAACGAGGGCTTCGCGACCTACTCGGAGTGGCTCTACGCGGAGGACTTCGCGCACACCCCCGCGCAGAAGAGCTTCGAGCGGGCCTTCGCCGACGAGGACGCCTGGGCCTTCCCGCCGGCCGAACCGCCCACCTCCGAGGACCTGTTCGCAGCCCCCGTGTACCAGCGGGGCGCGATGGTCCTGCACAAGATCCGGCAGACGCTCGGCGACGACGCCTTCTTCGAGATCCTGGCGGGCTGGCCGGCGAAGTACCGGCACGCCAACGCCACCACCGAGGACTTCACGCGGTACGTGGAGTCCGTGGCGGGCCGCGACCTGGGAGACCTGTGGGACGTGTGGCTCTACGGGGACGAGAAGCCGGCCAAGCCGTAGGCCGCGTCCGGACCGGGGCCCTACAGCGCCTTGCGCATCACGACGCACGGCCGGCCGTGCGCCAGGTCCGGGCGGCGCGCGGTCTCCTCGTAACCGAGGGAGGTCCAGAAGGCCAGTGCCCGGGGGTTGTTCTCCAGGACGGCGAGCCGCAGTCCGGTGCGGCCACGGGAGCGGAAGCCGTCCTCCACGTACGCGGCCAGCCGGCGCCCGTAGCCGGCCCGGTGCTCCTCGGCATGGACCATCAACAGGCCCAGCCACGGCTCGGTCTGGGCCGGGTCGGGGTGGCGGCCGAGGGTGACGGCGACGGCGACCAGGCGCCCGGCGGAGCGGGCGAGCAGCACCTCGGCGCTCGGCTCGGCGAGCTCGTCGGCGAGGGAGGCGGCGACCTGCTCGGGGCGGATGTCGTCCGGGTCCGGGAAGTCGCCGCTGAGCTGCTGGAAGGCGTGGTTCGACGCGTACAGCGCGGTGAGTTCGGTGAGCAGCGGGCCGGGGATGTCGCGCGGGTCCTTGGCGACCAGGGGTTCGACGATCACGCCGGCAAGCGTAGAGCCCCGACCCGCTGCGCGGGGCGGGGCTCTGCCGTCGGATCCGCTCGGGTCAGATGTTGACGCCGAAGTCGCGGGCGATGCCCTCGAGGCCGGAGGCGTAGCCCTGGCCGACCGCGCGGAACTTCCACTCGGCACCGTTGCGGTAGAGCTCGCCGAAGACCATGGCGGTCTCGACGGCGGCGTCCTCCGACAGGTCGTAGCGGGCGATCTCGGCGCCGCCGGCCTGGTTGACGATGCGGATGTACGCGTTGCGCACCTGGCCGAAGTTCTGCGAGCGGTTGACCGCGTCGTAGATGGAGACCGGGAAGACGATCTTGTCGACGCCGGCCGGGAGGCCCGCCAGGTTGACGTTGATCTGCTCGTCGTCGCCGCCGCCCTCGCCGGTGCGGTTGTCACCGGTGTGGACGATGGTCTGGTCCGGGGTGGACTTGTTGTTGAAGAAGACGAAGTGTCCGTCGGAGACGACCTTGCCGGTGCCGTCGACGCCGATCGCGGAGGCGTCGAGGTCGAAGTCCGTGCCGGTGGTCGTGCGGACGTCCCAGCCGAGGCCCACGGTGACGGCGGTGAGGCCCGGGGCCTCCTTGGTCAGGGAGACGTTGCCGCCCTTGGAGAGGCTTACAGCCATGGGATGTCCCTTTCATCGCGGTGTGTTCGTAGCGGATAACGCGTACGGGGGCGCGGCGGTTCCAGCGCGAAATCAGGATGACGCCCGGCGGCCCCGGCGGGGAACATGGAGGACATGTCCGGTCCCTATCTGATCCGCGGCTCCGTCTCGCTCCCCGAGGCCGAGCTCCAGTGGCGTTTCTCGCGGTCGTCCGGGCCGGGCGGGCAGCACGTCAACACCAGCGACTCGCAGGTGGAGCTGCGCTTCGACCTGGCGGCGACGCAGGCTCTCCCGGACGTCTGGAAGGCCCGCGCGCTCGAACGGCTCGCGAGCCGGCTGGTGAACGGGGTCGTCACCGTCCGCGCCTCGGAGCACCGCTCCCAGTGGCGCAACCGGGAGACCGCCGCCGTCCGCCTCGCCGCACTGCTGGCCGAGGCCACCGCGCCGCCGCCGAAGCCGCGCCGCCCGACGAAGATCCCGCGCGGCATCAACGAGCGCCGGCTGCGGGAGAAGAAGCAGCGCGCGGACACCAAGCGCGGCCGCCAGGGCCGCGACTGGGGATAGACCGGGGGCGCTCAGCCCAGCGTCCGGTACTTCCCCCGGAAGTACGTGAGCGGTCCGCCCTCCGCCGAGGGCAGGTTCGTCGCGAGCACCCGCCCGATGACCAGGGTGTGGTCGCCGGCGACCACCCGGCTCTCCGTGCGGCACTCCAGGGTCGCCAGCGCGCCCCCCATCAGCGGGGCGCCGCTGTGCTCGCCCCGCGTGTAGGGCAGGTCGGCGAAGAGCAGCCGGTCGCTGACCCGGCCCTTCATCGCGAAGCGCCCGGCGACGTGCCGCTGGCTCTCGGAGAGCAGCGAGACCGCCCAGACGGGCACCTCGGCGAGCAGGTCGTCCATGCGGGAGTCGTTGCGGAGGCTGACCAGGACCAGCGGCGGGTCGAGGGAGACCGAGAGGAACGCGGTCGCCGTCATGCCGACGTCCTCGCCGTGCGGGCCGTCGTCCGGGTCGTGCGCCGTCACCAGGACGACGCCCGCCGCAAGGCGGGACATGGCCGCCCTGAACTCGTCGTTGCTCACCCCTTCAGCATGAGGGATGGCCAGGTCGGACACGGCGGGGGGCTGGGCGGGGGTCTTCTGCAGCACCCTCGCACGCTAGTCCGGTCCCGCGCCCCCTTACATCGGGCGCCGGGACCAGTCCCGCTTCCCCCGCCGGACCTAGGACCCTTTCGCCCCGCCTTGGGGTGCCGTTCACCCGGGGTTCGGAAGACCGCACGACACTCTGTGACTTGAGTCACAGAGTGCAGTATTTGTTGACCCTGTGTACCGGGTGCACAGCTCGCTGTGATTCAGTGGCTGGGACAGTGCAGTACGAAGCCGATGAGAACCCTGGAGTTAGCTGTCGAGGTCTCGGGGAGAGCGAGCAATGGAGACCGAGTCGGAGCCGTACGTCCGTCTTGCGACCCTGCGGCAGCTGCATCAGGTCGTGGCGGACCTCAACACCGCCCGCAGCCTTGCGGACACCCTGCAGGCCGTCGCCGACGGCATCGTCGCAGGGCTCAACTATGAGCTGGCCTGCGTCAACCTCGTGCGCCCCGACGGCGACCTGGTCGTCGCCGCCTTCGCCGGCAGCCCCGCCGCCGAAGCGCTGATCACCGGACGCGTCGGCTCCCGCGCCTCCTGGGAGCGCCGCCTCGCCATGGGCGAGGCCTGGGGCGACCTGCGGTTCATCCCGCACACCGAGGGCTGGGTGCTGATCGAGGACGACGTCCCGCAGTGGCACACCGAGGGCCCCGCCCCCCGCTTCGAGGACGAGTGGCACCCCCACGACCGCCTCTACGCCCCCATGTACGCCTCGGGCTCCGGCCGCGAGCTGCTCGGCGTGATCTCCGTGGACCGCCCGCGCAACGGGCGGCACCCCGGCCCCTGGGGCCGCGAAGCCCTCCAGATGTACGCCTCCCAGTCCGCCATCGCGATCAGCAACGCCCGGCTGCGCTCCAACATGCAGCGCGCCCTGGTCCGCCTGGAGCGCGAGCAGCAGGCCCTGCGCGCCAGCGAGGAGTCCTTCCGGCAGGCCTTCGAGTACGCGCCCTCCGGCATGGCCATCGCCGAGATGGGTGGCGACCAGCACGGACGCCTGCTGCGCACCAACGACGCCCTGTGTCGGCTGCTCGGCCGCCCCGCCTCCGTGATGCGCCGCTACTCCTTCGCCGACCTCGTCCACCCCGAGGACATAGGCACCCTGCTGCGCACCTCCGCCGAGGGCGGCCGCGCCGAGCTGCGGCTCGGGCGCCGCGACGGCACCTACGTCTGGGTCTCCCTGCGCAACTCCGTCGTCGCCGACACCGCCGACGGCCCCCGCTTCCTCCTCACCCACGTCGAGGACATCGAGGAGCGCAAGCGGCACGAGCTCCAGCTCGCCCACCGCGCCTCGCACGACGCCCTCACCGGCCTGCCGAACAGCGCCGAGCTCCGCTCCCGGCTCTCCGCCCGGCTCTGCGAGCGCCCCTTCGCCGGCTCCGCCGCCTCCGCCGACGAGTACGAGCCGCCGTACGACTACGACCAGGGCCACGGGCACGGCTTCGACTTCGCCCCCGCCGGCGCCGTCGGGGCGTACGACCACCATGTGCACTCCGTCGCCCCCGGCGGCGGCGAGACCGACGACGGTACGAAGGGGCTCGCCGTCCTCTTCTGCGACCTCGACGGCTTCAAGTCGATCAACGACCGCTTCGGGCACCACACCGGCGACGCCGTCCTGGTCGAGGTCGCCCGCCGGCTGACCACGGGGGTACGGGACGGGGACACGGTCGCCAGGCTCGGCGGCGACGAGTTCGTCGTCCTCGCCGACGGCCTGGGCTCGGCCGACGCCGCCGACCTCGCGGTCCGGCTGCGGAACGCGATCATTCCGCCGATCCGGGTCGACGGGCGGGCGGTGCGGGTCGGGGCCAGTTTCGGCATCGGCTGGGCCGAGTGCGGCATGACCGTCGAAGAGGTCCTGAACAGCGCCGACCAGCGGATGTACATAGAGAAGCGGTCCCGTTCGAAGATGCACCGGCGGGCCGGATAGGCGATCCGCCGGTCCCGTCGTTCACGGGACGTACACGGAGCGCGGAATTCCCCGCAGGGCCGTTCGGGGTAGGCTCGGCCGGTCGGCGACGGCTGGCGAGCAGGGAAAGGGAGTGACCCGGATGGCTGCGGGCAACGACGGCACGAAGACGCCCGAGGACGACGATCCGTTCGGCTACCTGTACGAGGACGGCCAGGCGGCAGGCGCCCAGCCGCCCCAGGGTGGCGGGGGCTACGGCTACCCCGGCCCCGCGTCCCAGCCGGGCCGTCCCCGCACCTCGTACAACCAGGTCCGCACGGTCGGCGAGCGCCAGTACGGCGGCCGTCCCGCGGCCCAGGTCCCCCCGCAGCAGGCCTACCACCAGCCGCACCCGCAGTACGCGGCCCCCGAGACCTATCCGGGCGGCCCCCCGACCCGGCAGAGCCCGCCGCCCCCGGCCGGGCGCGGCTCGGGCGGCGGGCCCAACACCAAGGGCCTGCTGATCGGTGCCGTCGCGGTCGTCGCGGTCGTCGTGATCGGCATCGCGGCCGCCCTGATCACCAACGGCGACGACCAGAACGCCAACGCGGGCGGTGCCGGCGGCAAGTCGACGGGCGCCCCCAGCCAGGTCTCGGAGTCCCCGTCCACCGACCCCACCTCCTCCTCCGAGCCCCCGGCGGTGCCGCAGCAGGACGCGGCGACGCTGAAGCTGGGCGGGTCGGCGGTGCTGGCCAAGGACATCAAGGGCGCGGAGGGCGCGGACGGCGCCTATGTGACCGGCTTCAACGCGGTCGGCTCCTCGGTGACCTGGCAGGCGGACGTGCCCGAGGCCGGCGACTACTACCTGTACGTGCGCTACGCGATCCCGGCGAAGGACGCGAACGCGACGCTGACCGTCAACGACAAGGCGAACAGCAATCCGATAGGGCTGAAGAACTTCGTCGGCTCCTCGGACCCGAACCTGGAGAAGAACTGGCAGACCACCTGGGCGCCGGTCACCCTCCAGCAGGGCCAGAACACGATCAAGCTCTCCTGCGAGCAGGGCAACCAGTGCGACGCGGTCTTCGACTGGCTGAAGATCAGCAAGACCAAGCTGAGCGGCTGAGCAGCTGAGAGGCTGACCGGCTGACGGCCGGGCGGCCAGGCGGCCGGGTGGGCCGGGTGGCGGTCAGGACGGCGGGGCTCCTTCGGGGGCCCCGTCGGTGTTTCGCGGTGTTGTTTCTCGGTGCTTGCCGGCCTTCGGCGGCGTCGGCCGGGCTTCAGGCCGCCGACAGCGCCTCGGTCACCGCGACCCGCGGCAGCATTGCCTCGTACGCCGTCTCGTCGAACTCGCCGGCCACCGGGGAGAGGACGGTCGCCGCGGAGAGCGCGACGGCGTGGGCGAGGCGGGTGGGCCAGTCGGTGCCCTCGACCAGTCCGGCGAGGAGCGCGGCGACGGCCGAGTCTCCCGCACCGGTCGGGTTGCCCTGGACGGGGGCGGGCGGGGTGGCCTGCCACAGGCCCTCGGGGGTGGCGGCCAGCAGGCCCTCGGGGCCGAGCGAGGTGACGACCGCGTGGGCACCGCGGCGGCGGGCGTCGCGGGTGGCGCGGTGGGGCTCGCGGGAGCCGGTGAGCTGGGCCAGCTCCTCGGCGTTGGGCTTGATCAGGTCGGGGCGGGCGGCGATGCCGCGGCGCAGCGGTTCGCCGCTGGTGTCGAGCAGGACCGGGACGCCGGCGCCCCGGGCGAGCCGGACGAGTTCGGCGTACGCGCCGACGTGGATGCCCGGCGGGAGGCTGCCGCACAGGGCCACCGCCCTCGCCCCGTCGAGGAGTTCGGTGAAGCGGGCGGTGAACGCGGCCCACTCGGCGGGGGCGATGACCGGGCCCGGCTCGTTGAGCTGGGTGGTGTCGCCGCTGGCCGCGTCGACGACGGCGACCGTGCGGCGGGTGGGCCCCGCGATGGGGACGAGCGCGTCGTGGACGGGCTGCCCCGCCGTGGTGACGGCGAGCAGTTCGCGCAGCGTCTCGCCGGTGGCCCCGCCGGCGAAGCCGGTGACGACCGTCTCGTGGCCGAGGGCGCCGAGCACCCGGGACACGTTGAGGCCCTTGCCGCCGGGGCGTTCGATGACCTGGGTGATGCGGTGCGAGGCGTGCGGGACGAGGGCGGGGACCCGGTAGGTGAGGTCCACGGCCGTGTTCAGGGTGACCGTGAGGATCACCGGCGCCACCCCCGTCGTGTCGTGTCGGCGCTGCTGGCGACCCGATCATGCCAAAGAGAAGGCGGTTGGCCCAGACCCCGGACCAACCGCCTGTGACGCAATATCAGACAAGCCGTGGCGAAATCAGCCCAGCTGGGGCTCGACCACCCAGGCGCCCTTGCGCATCACGCCCTTGAGCTCGAAGTCCGCGTCGAGGACGACGAGGTCGGCGTCCTTGCCGGGCTCCAGCGAGCCGACCCGGTCGTAGACGCCGAGCAGCTTGGCGGGGTTGGCGGAGAGGGCCTGGACGACGGACTCCACCGGCAGCCTGTCGATCGTCGCGGCGCGCTTGAAGGCCCGGTCGAGCGTCAGGGTCGAGCCGGCGATGGAGCCGCCCTCGACGAGCCGCGCCACGCTGTCCTTCACCTCGACCTCCAGCGGGCCGAGCATGTAGCGCCCGTCGCCGAAGCCGGCCGCGTCCATCGCGTCGGTGATGAAGGCGACCCGGTCCGCGCCCGCGTGGTGGAAGGCGAGCTCCAGGGCGGCCGGGTGCAGGTGGGTGCCGTCGTTGATCAGCTCGACGGTGATCCGCTCGTCCTCCAGGAGGGCGGCGATCGGGCCGGGGGCGCGGTGTCCGAGGCCGGGCATCGCGTTGAAGAGGTGGGTGGCGACGGTGGCGCCCGCGTCGATCGCGGCCTGCGTCTGCTCGTACGAGGCGTCCGTGTGCCCGATCGCGGCGATCACGCCGTGCTCGGCGAGCAGCCGTACGGAGTCGATGCCGCCGGGCAGCTCGGTGGCGAGGGTGACCATCCGGGCCTGGCCGCGGCCCGCGTCGATCAGCTTGCGCACCTCGGCCGGGTCGGGGTCGCGCAGCAGGGTCTCGTCGTGGGCGCCCTTGCGGCACGGGGAGATGAACGGGCCCTCGAAGTGCAGGCCGGCGATCTCGCCCTGCTCGGCCAGCTCGGAGAGGAGGCCGGCGCGCTGGGTGAGGAAGTCCATCTCGCCGGTGACGAAGGAGGCGACGACGGTGGTGGTGCCGTGGAGGCGGTGGGTGTGGACGCCCTTGAGGACCTCGTCGACGGTGCCGGAGGTGAAGGAGGCGCCGCCGCCGCCGTGGTTGTGCATGTCGACGAAGCCGGGCACCAGCCAGTGGCCGGCGAGGTCGAGGGCGGGGGCGTCCTCGTGGGCGGCTCCCGCGATGCGGCCGTTCTCGACGATCACTCGTCCGTTCTCGACGACCCCGGTCGGCAGCACCACGCGGGCCCCGGTGAGAACAGTGGAAACGGCCATCAGGCGGATACCTCCGAGTCGGCGGGGTGCTGGTCGGCGAGCAGGTCCCAGGCGAGGAGGCCCGCGCCCAGGCATCCGGCGGTGTCCCCGAGGGCCGCCGGGACGATGGCGGGCAGCTTCTGGAAGGTGACGCGTTCCTCCACCGCGGCCCGAAGGGGTGTGAACAAGGTTTCCCCGGCCTCGGCGAGACCGCCACCGATGATGAGCGTGCGGGGGTCCAGCAGGGTGAGCGCGGTGACCAGTCCGTCGGCCAGGGCGTCGACGGCGTCCTGCCAGATCCGTACGGCGGTGGGGTCGCCGGACTCGACGGCCTTGGCGCAGTCGGCGGCGTCGGCCTCGGGGTCGCCGGAGGCCTCGGCCCAGGCGAGGGAGACGGCGGAGGCGGAGGCGTACCGCTCCAGGCAGCCGCGCTGGCCGCAGCCGCAGGCGGTGCCACCGGGGCGCACCACGATGTGGCCGATCTCGCCCGCGTAGCCGTGGGCGCCGGCCTCGATCGCGGAGCCGATGCCGATGGCGCCGGCGATGCCGGTGCCGAGCGGGACGAAGAGGAAGCGGTCGGCGCCGTTCCCGGCGCCGATGCGGCCCTCGGCGAGGCCGCCGGTGCGCACGTCGTGGCCGAGGGCGACGGGGATGCCGTCGAGGCGCTCGCTGAGCAGGGCGCGCATGGGGACGTCGCGCCAGCCGAGGTTGGCGGCGTAGACGGCGATGCCGTTCTCGGCGTCGACGATGCCGGGGACGGCGACCCCGGCGGCCGCGGCGGGCTGTCCGTACCGCTCCTGGCCGAGGGTGCGCAGCTCCCGGGCGAAGTCGAGGATCGTCTCGACGACGGCCTCGGGCCCGCGCTCGCGGCCGGTGGCGCGGCGGGCCTCGTGGAGCAGGGTGCCGTCCGCCCCGACCAGGGCGGCCTTCATACCGGTGCCGCCCACATCGAGGGCGATGACGTGTCTCACGAGGACAGTCTCGCGCGTGGGGACCCGAAAGGTCTAGTCCACTGCGGAGGATTGTTGCGCTGGGATACAAATCCGGGCCGACGGGGGCCGCCGATGCGTTGCAGAAGCGATATGCGTGTGGTGTAGACCTCTCGCGTTCATCCGGGAGAAACTTGCGGCTCACCGGCGATCACGGGCGATCGCCGACGACCGACAGGGTGGGTTACGGCTGTGCAGCGGCGACGATTCATAGGACTGGCCGCGGCGGCCACCGCGCTCGGCCTGACCGGCGCCCTCTCCGGCTGCGGCACCCTCGGCGTCGGCGGCGAGTCCGGCGAGGTCACCCTCAAGCTGGTGGCCGCCGACTACGACCTCGCCGGCGGCGACTCCACCCGGAAGTACTGGGACGGCGTCGTCTCCGCCTTCGAGGCGAAGAACCCCGGCGTCAAGGTCCAGGTCCGGATCGAGTCCTGGAACGACGTCGACCGCAAGGTCGCCGAGCTGGTCAAGGCCGGCCAGGCCCCCGACATCGCCCAGATCGGCGCCTACGCCGACTACGCCGCCGCCGGCCAGCTCTACTCCGCCGACGAGCTCCTCTCCATCCGGGTCCAGGCCAACTTCCTCGCCCCGCTCGTCGCGGCCGGCGAGCACAAGCGCACCCAGTACGGGCTGCCCTTCGTCGCCTCCACCCGGCTGCTCTTCTTCAACCAGGACCTCTTCGACAAGGCCGGCGTCGACAAGCCCCCGGCCACCTGGGACGAGCTCGCCGCGGCCGCGCGGAAGCTGCGGAAGAAGGGCGTGACCTACCCCTTCGCGCTGCCGCTGGGACCGGAGGAGGCCCAGGCGGAGACGATGATGTGGCTGCTCAGCGGCGGTGACGGCTACACCGACGCCACCGACCACTACAAGATCGACTCCGACGCGAACATCAAGACCTTCGAGTGGCTGCAGAAGAACCTGGTCGCCGACGGCCTCACCGGCCCCGTCGCCCCCGGCAAGCTCAACCGCAAGGACGCCTTCGCCGCCTTCGCCCGCGGTGAGGTCGGCATGCTCAACGGGCACCCCTCGCTGATGCAGGAGGCCGAGAAGAAGGGCGTCAAGGTCGGCAAGGTCGCCCTGCCCGGCACGTACGGCCAGGCCAAGGCCACCATGGGCGTCGCCGACTGGATCATGGGCTTCAAGCAGAACGGGCACCGCAAGGAGATCGGCGCCTTCCTCGACTTCGCCTTCAGCGACGAGAACGTGCTGAAGTTCGCCGGCGACAACGACCTGCTGCCCGTCACCGTCACCGCCTCCGCGCACATGGAGTCCGACCCGGAGTACGCCAACCTCCGCGAGTTCCTCCAGGCGCTGCCCGACTCCCAGCTCCCCCCGGTCGGCAAGACCTCCTGGGCGCGGGTCAGCGGCGTCATCAAGAAGGACATCGGCAAGGCGGTCGCCCCCGGCGCCAAGCCCTCCGAGGTGCTGGGCCGGATCGCCCGCGAGGCGACCACGGCCGAAAGCGCCGAGTGAGCGGCATGCCGGGACAGCGGCATTAGGTTGGTCATATGACCACCGACCCCGGCGAGCTGGGTGCCCGCGAGCAGGCCGTCCTGGCCATGGAACGGCGTTCCTGGCCGGGCCCCGGCGCCAAGGAGCGGGCCGTACGCGAGCAGCTCGGCCTCTCGGCGACCCGCTACTACCAGCTGCTCAACGCCCTCCTGGACGACCCGCGGGCGCTGGCCCACGACCCGGTGACGGTGAACCGCCTGCGCAGGGTCCGGGCGGACCGCGAATCCCGCCGCTGACACCACCTCCGCTCCCGCCGCCCTCCCGCCCCGCTGACGCGGAGCGCGTCCCTGGGTAGGGTCGTGGTCATGGTCAGCAGCCTTCCGCACCCGACCACAGCCGCCGGCCGCGACGGCCTCGCCGCGCTCCTCGCGTGCCCGGAGAGAGCCGTCGTCGCCCTCGACTTCGACGGGACGCTCGCCGAGATCGTCCCCGACCCCGAGCGCGCCCGCGCCCACCCCGGGGCCGTGTCCGCCCTGGCCGCCCTGGCCCCCAAGGTGGCCGCCGTGGCCGTGGTCACCGGCCGCCCGGCGGGGGTCGCGGTCCGCTACGGGGGCTTCGCGGGCGTCCCCGGCCTGGAGCACCTGGTGGTCCTCGGCCACTACGGGGCCGAACGCTGGGACGCCGTCACCGGCACCGTCCAGGCCGCCGCCCCCCACCCGGGCGTCGCCTCGGTCCGCGCCGAGCTCCCCGGCTTCCTCGACCGGATCGGCGCCTGGCCCGGCACCTGGATCGAGGAGAAGGGCCGCGCCGTCGCCGTCCACACCCGCCGCGCCGAGGACCCGCAGGGCGCCTTCGAGGCCCTGAAGGGCCCCCTGGGCGACCTGGCCACCCACCACGGCCTGGTCCTGGAACCGGGCCGCATGGTCCTGGAGCTGCGGCCCCCGGGCATGGACAAGGGCGTGGCCCTCGCCGACTACGTCCGCGAGCTGGACGCCGGGTCCGTCCTGTACGCCGGCGACGACCTGGGCGACCTCCCGGCGTACGCGGCCGTCGAGAAACTCCGCTCCGACGGCACCCCCGGCCTCCTCGTCTGCTCCTCCTCCACCACCGAGTCCGTCCCGGACCTCGCCGACCGCGCGGACCTGCTGGTCCCGGGCCCGGCGGGGGTGGTGGGGTTCCTGGCGGGCCTGGCGGCGGCGCTGGACGGGCCCACGGGCGCCTGACGCCCCTCCGCACCGAAGAGGAGGGGCACCCCGGAGACCGGGGCGCCCCTCCCTTCTTCTGCCAGGCTCGGGCGGCTCGGCCAGCTCGGCCCGCCCGGTTGATTCGGCTGATTCGGTTCAGGAGGCCGGGTTGGCCACCCTGATCGTCAGGTCGTCGCCCGAGTCGCCGGTGACGGTGACCTTCACGCCGTGGCCCGCGACCTTCACGCTGGCCTGGGCGGCCGTCGGGTCGTAGTAGGCGTTGGGGTCGGTGTCGTCGAAGACCGGGATGCCGGGCCCGGACGGGGCGCAGGCCGCCTTCGTCACGACCGTCTGGTTGCCGCCCTTGCCCGACAGGACCTCCTTGTGGAGGCAGGTCGCGTCGGTCGGCTCCAGGCCGAAGGTGGCGTCGAAGGGCTGGCGGCGGTTGCTGGGCGCGGTGCCGTCGTCGTAGCGGAACGGCGTCGGGCGGGCGTCGACCGCCATCGCCGAGCCGCCGCCCGGGTGGGCGCTGACGTTGTTGTCGTCGTAGGAGCGGTCCACGTACCAGACCAGCATGCCGTTCTGGAAGCGGAAGTACTCCACCCAGTCCGGGGCGGTGATGCCCTTGCTGAACTGGTACGGGCCCTCCGCGAGGAGCGCGTCGGCGCCGACGTACTCGCGGTTCTCCACCAGGTAGTAGCGCGGGTAGGTGGCCGAGACGGTGCCGGTGGAGATGGTCCAGCGGCCCTGTGCGGTCCAGCCGTTCACGCCCTGCTCGACGTCGTCGGCGAGCAGCGCGGTGCCGCCGGAGCCGATGGCGAGGTCGTCGAGGAAGGCGCCGGCGAAGTGCACGCCGCCGTCGGACTGGTAGCGGAAGCGGAAGAGCGAGGGCTTGCCCTGGGCGTCGTACGCGTACCGCAGGGTGGTCCACTTGCCGGCGGAGGAGCCCGAGACGGTCTGGCCGGTGCGCTGCCAGGTGGCGCCGTTGTCCAGGGAGTACTCGGCGAAGAGGTAGTCGAAGTCGGCCTCGATCTCGTACCAGGCGCTCGCCTTGACCGTGATCCGCGAGGCCGCGGGCACGGAGCGGGTGAGGGACTGGTTGAGGGAGTCGGCCGAGCCGGTCCACCAGGCGTGGCTGCCGGAGACGGGCGTGGTGTACGTGGTGCTCGTCGTCTTGTCCGGGAGGGCCACGCGGACGGCCTGCTCCTTGCCGGTGACCTGCAGGGCGGCCGGGCTCAGGGTGTACGAGCCGGTGGCGCCGAGCGGTGCGTCGGCGTAGTCGAGCCAGCCGAGGAAGAGCTTCTCCTCCGCGCCCATCAGGCCCGGGTGGGTGCCGATGCCCTCGTTGGCGGCGGCGCCGTGGCCGAGCCAGGAGCCGGAGCTCATCAGGGTCCAGAAGGCGGTGGAGTTCTCGCCGCCCTCGGTGTCGTAGTAGTCCGGGAGGCCGAGGTCGTGGCCGAACTCGTGGCAGAAGACGCCGAGTCCGCCGTTCTCGCCCTCGGTGGTGTAGTCGCCGAGCCAGTACCTGGACTGCCCGATGCGGGCACCGCCCTGCTTGTTGGCGGTGCCGGAGACGTCGGGGCCGGTGAGGCCGTAGTCGTCGCCGTTGACGTACCAGCGGTGCGACCAGATGGCGTCCTCGCCCTGGGCGCCGCCGCCGGCGTCCTCGCCCATGCCGGCGTGGACGGCCTGGAAGTGGTCGATGTACCCGTCGGGCTCGTCGAAGTCGCCGTCGTGGTCGTAGTCGTTGCGGTCCCAGACGTCGAACTGCGCGAGGTACGCGTCGATCTCGGCCGGGGCCTTGCCCGCAGCGAGCTGGGCGTTCCACCACGCGTCGCCGGTGTCCTGGATGAAGGCCCAGGAGCCGCCGGTGTCCTCGACGGAGTTGTCGCCGTAGGTGGAGGCGTTGCCGGGCACCTTGACCCAGTCCTCGACGGTGTTGGAGACGGAGTAGAGCCCGCTGGACAGCTTCTCGTAGTACGTCTTCATCGACTCGCCGGAGCCGTTGAACTTCGTCTCGTAGTACGCCTTCGAGAAGTCCGGGGTCCAGGCGTTGGAGTTGTCGACGCTGCGGTCCGGCCGCGGGATCCGGTTGTGCAGCGGCCCGGGGACGGTGCCGAGCTTTCCGGAGCTCTGGTCGCCGAACTCGGAGAGGATCGTGAAGATCTTCTCCTGGCGCACGGCGGTCGTGGTCGTGGTCTCGGCGAACTTGCCGGGTGCGACCTGGACGACGCCCTTGGCGTTCGGCTTGGCCTTGCCCTTGGCGACCAGGTCGACGGCCTGCTTCCGCAGCTCGGTGCGCTGCTTGGTGAGCGGGCCGGGCCGGTTGTCCGGCCGGTGCGCGGTGGTGCTGCCGGGGCTGGTGTCCCGGGCCTCCTGGGCCGCGGCGGGGGTGAGTCCCGCGGCGAGGAGCGCGGTGAGCGCCGACCCGAGGGTCATGCTCACGACAAGTCTCTTCTTCAAGGTTGCGCGATCCCTTCGCTTGCATGCGTGTGCCGCATGGTTCGCGTGGTTCCGTATGGGGCTTACGGATCGCCTGGGGGAACGATCGCGCCGAGTCTGACACGAAAGGCGCGTGCGGGAGGAGGGGTTGGGGCCCGCGGGTTCACGGCTCGTGAGGAAGCAGGACGCCGACGGCCGGCTCCGCGCTCGTCCGGCCGCCGCATCCGCCCCTCAGGACCGGCGCAAGGCCTCCCACTGCGCCAGGAACCACTCCCGCGGCGGCAGCGCCGTGGCCGCCGTGGCGAGGCGCTTGGTGCGTTCCGCGCGTTCCGGGTGGGGCATCGAGAGGGCCGTGTGGAGGGCCTCCGCCGTGGCCGTCACGTCGTACGGGTTGACCGTCAGGGCGTCCTCGTGGAGCTCCTCGTACGCGCCCGCCTCCCGGGACAGGACCAGGGCGCAGCCCGCGTCGGAGACGACCGGGATCTCCTTGGCCACCAGGTTCATGCCGTCGCGGACCGGGTTGACCAGGGCCACGTCGGCGAGGCGGTAGGCGGCGAGGGAGCGGGTGAAGTCGTCCTCGACGGAGAGCAGTACGGGCTGCCAGTCGGGGGTGCCGAACTCCGTGTTGATCTCCTCCGCCAGCTCGCGCACCGAGGCGGTGTACGTGCGGTACACCTCCAGGTCCTGGCGGGAGGGGTAGGCGGAGGCGAGGTGGACGACCTGGCCGCGCCACTCGGGGTGGGCGGTGAGGAGCTCGCGGTAGGCGAGCAGGCCGCGGGGGATGTTCTTGGAGAGTTCCGTGCGGTCGACGCGGACGATGGTCCTGCGGCCTTCGCCCACCTCGGCGCGCAGGGCCGCCAGCCGCTCGTCCACCTGGGGGCGGTGGGCGAGGGCGCGCAGGTCGTCCGCGTCGACGCCCAGCGGGTAGGTGGCGGTGCGGGTGGTGTCGGGGACGAGGGGGTCGGCGAGGAAGGCCGTCGCCCAGGCGGTCGTGTGGAAGCCCAGCTCGTCCGCGCCGAGCATGCCCGCAATCAGCTCGCGGTGGATGTCCTCCGGCAGCATCCGCAGGTACTCCGGCGACGCCCACGGCGTGTGCGTGAAGTGCGCGATCCGCAGGTCGGGGCGCAGGGCGCGGAGCTGCCCCGGGACGAGGGCCAGCTGGTAGTCCTGCACCAGGACCGCCGCCCCCTGGTCCGCGGCCTCCGCGAGGGCCCCGGCGAAGGCCTGGTTGTAGGCGCGGTACGCCTGCCAGCGGCGGCGGAAGGCCGCGTCGAAGACGGGCTCGCGCGGGATGTCGTAGAGGTGGTGGTGGAGGAACCAGAGCACCGAGTTCGCGATGCCGTTGTACGCGTCCGCGTACACCTCCGGGTCGATGTCGAGCATGCGCACGCCCGGCTCGGCGACCCCCCGGCGGACCGCCTCGCGGTCGCCGGCGCCGAGCGCGGCGCACACCCACAGACCACCCTCCGACGAGACGGCGCTCAGGCCCGAGACGAGCCCGCCGCCGCCCCGCCGGGTGTCCAGCGCCCCGTCGTCCCGCACGGTGTACGAGACCGGGCCACGGTTCGATGCGACGAGGACGGAAGCCATGTGGCGAACCTAGCCCGTCACGTAAACGCTCAAACGTACGGATACGAGACAGCGGCGTTCGGCCACGCTCAGTGGTCGCGACGGCCCCGGACGGCCGCCCTGGCCACCAGCCCCGTCGCCGCGAGCGCCACGCCCAGCGCGCCCAGCAGCCACATCCGCTCCCCGTTCGCGCCGGTCTGCGCCAGCACACCGCCCCGCGGACCGGGGCACGGGGCCGGAGGGGCCGACAGGGTCGGGCTCGGGCTCGGGGGAGCGATGGCCGGGGATTCCGTGCACGACGGGCCCCCGGGCCGGGGGCCGCTCGGGTCCTCGCCGGCGCCGATCCCGAAGTCCCCGGAGAGCGACTCGACGTAGCGCCGGCCGAAGGGTTCGACGCCATCGGCGGCGGCCGGGGCGGCTCCCCCGAGGGAGAGCGACCCGGCCACCAGGCCGAGGGACGCCAGCAGGATCCCCGTTCCCGTGGTGAACCGCATGAACATGAAACGGAAATCTATGCAGAAATGAGCATTATCCGGTGCTACGCCACGCGGCGGTGCGCGTACTCCGCGATCTCCGCCATCGGCGGACGCTCCTCCGTGTCCACGTCGTACGTCCGCGGCTCGAAGCCCTCCGCGCCCCGCTCGAACTGGGTCAGCCGGGGCCGTACGAGGTGCCCGCGCGACAGGCGCAACTGCGCCGTCCGGTAGATCGCGGCCGCCATCCGGCCCAGCGCCCGCCCGTCCTGGTGCCGGTGCTTGCGCACCCCCACGTCGACCTGCGCCAGCGCGTCCAGGCCCACCGTGTGCAGGGCGTCGACCAGGAGGCCCAGCTCCACTCCGTAACCGACCGGGAAGGGCAGGCGTTCCAGCAGCGAGCGCCGGGCCGCGTACTCGCCGCCCAGCGGCTGGACGAAGCCGGCCAGCTGCGGCCAGTGCAGATTGAGCAGCGGGCGCGCCACCAGCTCCGTCACCCGGCCGCCCTGACCAGGGGTGTCGCCGAGCGGGCGGTCGTACATCGCCTTCACGAAGTCGACCTCGGGCTCGGTGAGCAGGGGGCCCACGATCCCCGAGACGAAGTCCGCGGAGAAGTCCCTGAGGTCCGCGTCGACGAAGCAGACCACGTCCCCGGTCGTCACCATCAGTGACCGCCACAGGACCTCGCCCTTGCCCGGCACCGCCGGTATCCGCGGCAGGATCTCGTCGCGCGCCACCACCCGCGCGCCGGCCGCCGCCGCCACCTCGGCCGTACGGTCGGTGGAGCCCGAGTCGATGACCACCAGCTCGTCCACCAGCGGCACCGCCTCGGTCATCAGCTCGCGGCGGATCACGGAGACGATCGCGCCGACCGTGGCCTCCTCGTTGAGCGCGGGCAGCACCACGCTCACCCGCGTCCCCCGCTTGGCGGCGAGGATGCGCTCCAGCGGGCGGTCGGCGACGGACCAGGACCGCCGGGCCAGCCAGCGCTCCACCTCTTCCAGCAACGTGATCTCCATCTCGCGGATCGGACGAGCATCTCCACCTTCGGAGCCTTCGGTTACAGTCTTGAACAACGCGGATGCCCGATGCATGTCGGGGTGCCGCCCGCGTCTCACAATCGAATACCGCTCATCCAGAGGGGCAGAGGGAAACGGCCCGTTGAAGCCCCGGCAACCCTCCAGTCGGCTACTCGTCCTCCAGCGAGGCCACCGGCTAGGGAAGGTGCCAAATCCGTCTCATGGCGAAGATTTCGTCATGGGAAAGATGAGGAGAAAGGGCCTCGCCTCCATGGCTGTACAGACCGTCGCACCCGGAACCACCGTCGACCTCGGTCCCGCTTCCGGACTCTCCTGTCGCGAATGCGGCGAATCCTTCCCGCTCGGCCCGATCTTCGCCTGCGAGCTGTGTTTCGGCCCGCTCGAAGTCGCGTACGACCTGCCCACCGGCGACCCCGAGGCGCTGCGCAAGCAGATCGAGGCCGGCCCCGCCAACATCTGGCGCTACGCCCCGCTGCTGCCCGTCCCGGCCGACGTCGCCGAGAAGCCGAACCTGAACCCCGGCTGGACCAAGCTCGTCCAGGCCGACAACCTCGCCCGCGAGATCGGCGTCGAGCCCGGCAAGCTGTACGTCAAGGACGACTCCGGCAACCCCACCCACTCCTTCAAGGACCGGGTCGTCGCCCAGGCCATCGAGGCCGCCCGCGCCTTCGGCTTCACCACCCTGTCCTGCTCCTCCACCGGCAACCTGGCCGGCGCCGTCGGCGCCGCCGCCGCCCGTGCCGGCTTCCGCTCCTGCGTGTTCATCCCGCACGACCTGGAGCAGGGCAAGGTCGTCATGGCCGGTGTCTACGGTGGCGACCTCGTCGCCATCGAGGGCAACTACGACGACGTCAACCGCTTCTGCTCGGAGCTCATCGGCGACCCGCTCGGCGAGGGCTGGGGCTTCGTCAACGTCAACCTCCGCCCGTACTACGGCGAGGGCTCGAAGACGCTGGCGTACGAGATCTGCGAGCAGCTCGGCTGGGTCATCCCGGACCAGCTGGTCATCCCGATCGCCTCCGGCTCCCAGCTCACCAAGATCGACAAGGGTCTGCAGGAGCTCATCAAGCTGGGCCTGGTCGAGGACAAGCCGTACAAGATCTTCGGCGCCCAGGCCGAGGGCTGCTCCCCGGTGTCGGTGGCCTTCAAGGCCGGCCACGACGTGGTGCGCCCGCAGAAGCCGAACACGATCGCCAAGTCGCTCGCCATCGGCAACCCGGCGGACGGGCCGTACGTCCTCGACATCGCCCGGCGCACCGGCGGCGCGGTGGAGGACGTGAACGACGAGCAGGTCGTCGACGCCATCAAGCTGCTCGCGCAGACCGAGGGCATCTTCGCGGAGACCGCGGGCGGCGTGACCGTCGGTGTCACGCGCAAGCTCGTCGAGAACGGTCTGCTCGACCCGACGCTGACGACGGTGGTCCTCAACACCGGCGACGGCCTCAAGACCCTGGACGCCGTGGCCGACAGCTCGCAGGCGACCGCCACCATCCGCCCGAGCCTGGACGCGTTCCGCGACGCGGGCCTGGCCCACTGAGAGGTTACGAAGACATGGCCGTGAACGTCCGCATCCCCACCATCCTCCGCACCTACACCGGCGGCCAGGCCGAGGTGAAGGCGGAGGGGGCGACCCTCGCCGAGGTCATCGCCGACCTGGAGAAGAACCACGCCGGCATCGCCGCCCGGGTCCTGGACGACCAGGGCAAGCTGCGCCGCTTCGTCAACGTGTACGTCAACGACGACGACGTGCGCTTCGAGCAGGGCCTGGAGACCGCGACGCCGGAGGGCGCGGGCGTCTCCATCATTCCGGCCGTGGCCGGCGGCTGCTGATCCCGTACTCCGCCCCTCGCGTACCCACCGGTACCCGCACGCCCTGAATTGCCCCTTCCGCGAGAGAAAGCGGAGGGGGCAATTCTGCATGGTTGAGCGCGGTAGAGTTGGGGAAGTCCCCTCCGCTGCTCATGCCGGCCGCATATGAGAATGCGCCTGTCCGCGACAAGAAGCAGCCAAAGTGCCCGTGCCTTGTGTACCTTCTGCGCGCTTTGCCCGGCCCGACTTGACCCGGAATTCAATGGATTCTCCCTAATTCCCCTTTCCGTGCTGCCCAGAATTCTCGTCCGATTGACCTGTTGCAGAGGGCAGTTGGGCAGATACATTCAGCCGCGGTCGACGCGTTCCGGCGCAGGGTCTGACCCGGGTCCGCGAAGTGCGGGCCCGCGCAAGGGCCAGTAATAGGGGAGTTAGGCATGGCTCAGGGCACCGTCAAGTGGTTCAACGCGGAGAAGGGCTACGGCTTCATCGCGGTCGACGGTGGTGCGGATGTTTTCGTCCACTACAGCGCGATCCAGATGGACGGATACCGCACCCTTGAAGAGGGGCAGCGGGTCGAGTTCGAGATCTCGCAGGGCCAGAAGGGTCCGCAGGCGGACATGGTCAAGCTCGCCGTCTGAGCGCGGCGCGATCGGCCAACGACGCACTTCCGTCGAGGGGCCCGCATC
Source organism: Streptomyces sp. NPDC020422 (assembly GCF_044386705.1). Taxonomy (NCBI): domain Bacteria; kingdom Bacillati; phylum Actinomycetota; class Actinomycetes; order Kitasatosporales; family Streptomycetaceae; genus Streptomyces; species Streptomyces sp. NPDC020422. Next base: position 162,990 of record NZ_JBIRVJ010000005.1, read on the forward strand.
CGGACCGGATGCGGGCCCCTCGCCATGCGCCGGGCATGTGCGCCCGGCACGCGCCCGTACGCGCCCGGCACACGCCCGGCCCGTGCTTGGTGCGAGCCCGGCCCGCGCCCGGCCCGCGCCTTGGCGCGCGCCCGGCCCGCGCGCCCGGCGCGAGCCCCCAGGGGTGACCGATCCTCGGTAGTCGCTTGCACTCGCATGGGGCGAGTGCTAATCATTGGCGTTAGCACTCTGAAGGTGAGAGTGCTTACGAGGATCGGGCAGACGAGGTCCGCGGCCAAGTGGGGCAAGGAACCACGAGGCCCGGGGGCCGTCCGTCGCGGGCGTCGGCGCGGTCCAGGAGCGTTATCCACCCCATGTCCGGGAGGACCACTTCACATGGCCAAGATCATCGCGTTCGACGAGGAGGCCCGGCGCGGTCTCGAGCGCGGCATGAACCAGCTCGCTGACGCCGTCAAGGTCACCCTCGGCCCGAAGGGCCGCAACGTCGTCCTCGAGAAGAAGTGGGGCGCCCCCACGATCACCAACGATGGTGTCTCCATCGCCAAGGAGATCGAGCTCGAGGACCCGTACGAGAAGATCGGCGCCGAGCTGGTCAAGGAAGTCGCCAAGAAGACGGACGACGTCGCCGGCGACGGTACGACCACCGCCACCGTCCTCGCCCAGGCGCTCGTCCGCGAGGGCCTGCGCAACGTGGCCGCCGGTGCCAACCCGATGGCTCTGAAGCGCGGCATCGAGAAGGCCGTCGAGGCCGTCTCGGGCGCCCTGCTCGAGCAGGCGAAGGACGTCGAGACCAAGGAGCAGATCGCTTCCACGGCCTCCATCTCCGCCGCCGACACCCAGATCGGCGAGCTCATCGCCGAGGCCATGGACAAGGTCGGCAAGGAAGGCGTCATCACCGTCGAGGAGTCGCAGACCTTCGGGCTCGAGCTCGAGCTCACCGAGGGCATGCGCTTCGACAAGGGCTACATCTCGGCGTACTTCGCGACCGACATGGAGCGCATGGAGGCGTCCCTGGATGACCCGTACATCCTGATCGTCAACTCCAAGATCTCCTCCGTGAAGGACCTGCTCCCGCTCCTGGAGAAGGTCATGCAGTCGGGCAAGCCGCTGCTGATCATCGCCGAGGACGTCGAGGGCGAGGCCCTGTCGACGCTGGTCGTCAACAAGATCCGCGGCACCTTCAAGTCCGTCGCCGTCAAGGCCCCGGGCTTCGGCGACCGCCGCAAGGCCATGCTGAACGACATCGCCATCCTCACCGGCGGCACGGTCATCTCCGAGGAGGTCGGCCTCAAGCTGGAGAACGCGGGCCTCGACCTGCTCGGCCGCGCCCGCAAGGTCGTCATCACCAAGGACGAGACCACCATCGTCGACGGTGCCGGTGACAGCGAGCAGGTCGCCGGTCGCGTGAACCAGATCCGCGCCGAGATCGAGAACTCCGACTCGGACTACGACCGCGAGAAGCTCCAGGAGCGCCTGGCGAAGCTCGCCGGTGGCGTCGCCGTCATCAAGGCCGGTGCCGCGACCGAGGTCGAGCTCAAGGAGCGCAAGCACCGCATCGAGGACGCCGTGCGCAACGCCAAGGCGGCCGTCGAGGAGGGCATCGTCGCCGGTGGCGGCGTGGCCCTGCTGCAGGCCTCCGCGGTCTTCGAGAAGCTGGAGCTGGAGGGCGACGAGGCCACCGGTGCCAACGCCGTCAAGCTGGCCCTGGAGGCCCCGCTGAAGCAGATCGCCGTCAACGGTGGTCTCGAGGGCGGCGTCGTCGTGGAGAAGGTGCGCAACCTCCCCGTCGGCCACGGCCTGAACGCCGCGTCCGGTGAGTACGTCGACATGATCGCCGAGGGCATCATCGACCCGGCGAAGGTCACCCGCTCCGCGCTGCAGAACGCGGCGTCCATCGCGGCCCTGTTCCTCACCACCGAGGCCGTCATCGCCGACAAGCCGGAGAAGGCGGCCGCGCCGGCCGGCGGCGGCATGCCGGGCGGTGACATGGACTTCTGAGCCTGACGGCTCGGACCCGGTCCTGACGAAGGGCGGCACCCCCCGACGGGGGGTGCCGCCCTTCGGCGTGGGGAGGATCAGCGCACGTCGATGTAGTCGGCCACCGCCGCGGGGGCGTTGAAGTGGGAGGCGTCACCGCTGTGCCGGACGACGTACCAGCCGTCCACAGTGGCCTTCGTCTTGAACGTCGACACACCGTTGGCGGCGGTACGGCCGGTCGCCAGCTGCTTCCAGGCCGACTGGCCGCGGGCCTGGAACCACAGGCTCACCGGAGCGTTCCCGTACGCCTTCCAGACACCGCCGATCTGCTGCTGCACGCCGGCGGTCACGGTCACGACGGCGCCCTTGCGCACCGGCTCCGGCGCCGCGTTCACCGACACCACTCGGGTGGGCGTGCGCACCATGCGGAAGACGACGCTGCCCGACTCGGTGAACACGTCGCTGAGCGGGTGCCGGACCCGGAAGTAGCCGCCCTGGCTCCTGCCGTTGAGGTTGAAGGAGACGGGGAAGTCGCTGCCGTCGGCGTAGGAGGTGGCGAGGACGCGCCAGCCCGTGCGGCCGTCGGCCGAGTTCTCCAGGAGCAGCTTCTCCGAGGCGTACCCGTAGAACTGCTCCGGGTTGTACCAGGGACGGAAGGTGCCGGTGACGGTGACCTTGCCGTCCGCGGCGAGCAGGCCGCGGGAGACGAGGACGCGGCTCTCCTGCGGCATCGCCAGCCGGGCGCCGACGGACGGGAAGGACAGGAACGGGTCGACGGAGGAGACCACCCAGCTGTCCAGCCGCGTACCAGGGGCGGACGGCAGCTGCGCCGTGAAGCGCCCGTCGGCGTCGGTCGATACCGTCTGCCACACCGGGGAGCCCGTGTAACCGCCGGCGGCGAGGCCCACCCGGACCTCCTGCTCGGCGAGCGGCGCGTCGGCGTTCTTCGGGTCGGTCATCCGGCCGGTGATCGTGACCTTCTCACCGGGCAGCAGCCGGGTCTTGTCGGCGCCGGCGGTCACCGTGACGCTGCGGGAATGCCAGGTGCTGATCTGCCGGGTGGAGCCGTACGAGCCGTGCACCTGCTCGCTGTTCTCCGCGTACGAGACGCGGAACTCGTCGCCGATCCCCACCTCGCCGTACGGCTCGCCGATGAACTCGCCCTTCTCGTCCGTGGTCGCCTGCGCCACCCCCGTGTCGGGGGTCAGCCGCTGCACGGAGATGCCGCGGCCGGGGATCGGGACGAGGTCGCCGGAGCCGGGCTGGACGCCGAGGAGCCTGCCCGAGGGGCGGGTGCTGCGGTCGTCCCAGCTCGGAGCGGAGAAGCCGATGTCGAGCTGCGGCTTCAGGGTGAAGTCGAGCGTGCCGGCGTCGGTGCGGGTGAGGGTGTTGCCGAGGGAGTCGGTCGCCGTGATGTCGATGGCGTACTTGCCGAGCTCCGGGATGGTGCCGCCGTCCTCGGTGAGCTTGAGGGTGGTGGCGGCCGGCAGGGAGAAGTAGTTCCTGTTCCAGGAGGCCTGGGTCAGGGCCGGGATCTCGGCGACGACGGCGTCACCCTTGCGGATCTTCGCCGAGACGGCGGTGACGGTGGCCCCGGCGGCGTCCGTCCAGGCGTCCACGTGGAAGGCGCCGCGCTGGTACTCCTCGGTGACGGCGCGGCCGATGCCGACGGTGGCCGGCGCCGGGGGCGTCGGCTCCTCCGCGATGGCGGGGGCGGTGCCCGCGCCGAGGGCGAGGACGGTCAGCGCGGCGACCGCGGACGCGGTGCGCGAGGAGGGGCGAAGGTCAGAGCGCATCGATGTACTTCCCCTTCGACTCGCTGTAGAAGTAGCCGTTCTGCGACTGCTTCAGCACGAGCCACGAGCCGTCGCCGTAGTTCTTGGCCTTGAAGCTGAACTTGCCGTAGGTGTTGGTGGGGACGTCACGCTTCACCCAGTACCACTGGGAGTCGCCCTTGGGCCTGAAGACGAGCATGACCTTGGCGCCGGCGAGCGGCTTCCAGGTGCTGCCGATCTTCTTCTGCACGGTGCCGGTGACCGTCATGTACGCGTTCGTGCGCGGCCGGGCCGGGCTGATGGCGAAGGCGGAGAAGCGGGTCTCGATGCGGGAGAGCTTGACCGGAGTGGTGTCCCGTGCGGCGTAGCGGTCCGTCTCGCCGTGGTGCAGCCGGTAGGTGGCGCTGACGTAGCCCCAGGTCTTGATGTCGACCTTGCAGTAGCTGAAGCTGTTGTCCCACTGCGTCTTGCCGTACCTGAGGTTCTTCCAGGTGCGGCCGTTGTCGAAGGACACCTGGAGGTACATCACCTCGTCCTCGCAGCTGCCCCCGTTGACGCGGGCGGTGGCGCGGACCTCGCCGAACTCGTCCAGGGTGGTGCGGACGCCGCTGTACCAGATCGGCTGGGGGACGGCGATCTCGCCCTGGTCGAAGGCGATGGTCTGGAAGTACACCGAGGGCCGCAGGAAGGTGTACACCTGCGCGGCGTACGTGGCCCGGGCGCCGTACGAGAAGGTGCCGTTGTCGGCGGCCGTCCCGCTGCCCATCACGTTGGTGCCCGGGTCGGTGCGGTCGTAGTAATCGGGCTCGGAGGTCCTCGACACGACGGGGGCGCCCGCGAACGGCTGCCAGCCGTCCTGGGTGAGCCGCTCCACGCGGCCGGACACGGTGACGTCGGTGCCCTTGGCGACCCGGTGCTTGTTCAGATTCGCGCTGATGCGGTACGGGAAGGTCTCGACGCCCACCTTCGGCACCTGGTACCCGGCATTCGGGTCGGTGTCGCCGGCGGGCTCGACGACCGTGGCGCTGCCGCCGCGGATCTCCGCGTTCGGGGTGAACGGCAGCGAGAAGCCGCCGTCGGCGCCGGTGACGGCGGTCGCGTCGACGGTGCGCGAGTTGCCGCCGATGATGTTGGTCAGGCTGAGCGAGACCTTGACCTTGGTGCCCTCACGGGCCGCCGTTCGGGCCCCGGTGGACGGGTCCCAGGTGGTCGCCGTACCGGACAGGACGACCTTCCGGTTCTCGTAGCTGGTGGTCGTACGGTCGAAGGACAGCTTGCTGACACCGGTGTGCAGCTTGTGGCTGTAGGTGCCGCCGGTCCACTTCTGTACGGTGCCGGAGGGCAGCCGGTACTCGACGACGACCGGGTAGTCGCCCAGCGGTGTGCCCTCGGGCAGTTTCAGGGCCTCCGGCGTGGCCCAGCCCCAGATCCGGTCGGTGGCCTCGTCGGCGGGCTGCCAGCTGAGGTCGTCGGTCGAGGCGAGCACAGCGGCGTCCGGGGCGCTGGAGGCGAGGACGCTGACCTTCACCCACACCGCCTCGGACGTCAGGTCGACGACGATCCGACCGTCGTCCGAGGTGGTGGTACGCGTGACGCCGGCCGCGTGGGCGGCGGGCGCGGTCACCATGGCCGGCAGGGTCAGGCCTGCCGACAGCGCGAAAACGGTGGCCGCACGCACGAGGGCATGCGGACGTGTGCGCGTACTGCGCATGAAAAGGACCCCCCACAGGTCAGAAGAGCGGCACCGCGAGGTCTGCGCGGGCCGCGTGGTACGCACGATATCGCTTGTGGATTGAACGTGTTCACTGGATTGCCGGGCGGCAGGAGTCGTGCGGGCCACGCGCGGAGGGGTGATGCTGGTGGAAGGGCTCCTCACGGCGGGAGAACGTCATGATCACGCTGCTGACCACCCCCGCGGACCGCGAGCTGGTCATCACCCGCACCTTCGACGCGCCCGTACGGCGGGTGTGGGAGGCCTGGACCAGACCCGAGCACGTCCGCGCCTGGTACGGCATCTCGGGCCTGACCATGTCCGTCTGCGAGATCGACCTGCGCCCGGGCGGCGCCTGGCGCTGGGGCCAGCGGGCCCCCGACGGGCAGGAGATCGTCTTCTCGGGCAGCTACGAGGAGATCGTCCCGGCCGAGCGGCTCGTCTACTCGGAGTTCTTCGAACAGATGCCGGGCCCCGAGCCCGTCCGCGTCGTCCTCTCCTTCGACGCCACCCCCGACGGCGGCACGGCCCTGACCAGCACGTCCTTCTGGCCGACCACCGAAATCCGCGACCAGGCGCTGGCCGCGGGGATGGAGTCGGGCGTGAAGGAGCAGTACGACCGGCTGGCGGCGTACCTGCGCACGATGTGACCGACCACGCCGGGGGTGGACACCTCTAGGGCAGCTCGTGGCGCGACAACGCCTTGGCCATGGGCTCGCCCGTGCGACGGGCGTAGCGGCGCGCTCCTTGACGACGGGGGGAGGGCCGGGACGGCAGTGCTTATCCCGGCGGCGATGGCACTGGGCGTACGGGTCAGGGGGTCAGCCGGCGCACAGGCAGGGGTCGCTCTCCCCACCCAGGCCGATGACGTCACCGTCCCGCAGAGCACCCTCGTAGGCCTGGATCTCGTCGACCTCGCCCTTCAGGTACTCGCCCCATCCGTCGGCGGTCCGGCCGCGGCCGACCATGAGGGCGCCGCTGCTCTTCCAGCCGTTGGGGAGGTGGGTGGTCGCGCCGGCGTTGGTGTAGCCGTCGGCGTACAGCTTGAGCGTGTCGGTCGCGTCGTCGTAGACCACCGCGAGGCGGGTGCCCCATCCATTGCTGCCGGAGGGCATCTCGACCTGGGAGACGACCTTCTCGGGCGCCCCGACCTCGTCCCGCTCGGGCACGATCAGCTGCCACGAGTACGTCGAGGGTTCGTAGCGCAGCTTGAACGCGTCGGTGTGCTCACCGGCCTGCGAGAGCACGGTCATCGGCCGCGTCGCGTCCTCGTCGGCGATCCGCACGAGGACGCCGATGGTGAAGCTGTTCCCGGTGTCGACGACGGGGCCGTCGGTGGCCGCGTAACCGGTGCCGCCGTCCAGGAGCAGGTTGCCCTCGCCGACGAGCGGCGGCCGCTGGTAGGCGCAGTCGGGGTCGATGTCGGGGATGCAGTCGCTGTTCGTGGCCCGGTAGATCGTCGCGCCGGGCGCGAGCTTCAGTGGCGCGCCGCCGTTCTGCTCCGGCGTGGCGCCGTCGGTCTCGGTGCCGAACGACCAGTGGCCGAGGAGCGTCGGCCTGCGGAGTGCCAGCTCGGACACCTCGTTCGGGACCACGAGCCGGTCGTAGACGCGGACATCGCCGATGTCGCCGTTCCAGCGGTGCTTGTAGCCCGTCTTGGAGAGGATCCGGCCGATCTGGAACGCGCCGGTGGTCGCCGTGGGTGTGACCTTCGTCCTGGTGCCGACCTCGTGGCCGTTGACGAACAGCTGGGCGTCGCCCGTCTCGGTGTCGTAGCGGCCGAGGAGGTAGGCCCACTCGCCCGTCTCGGGCGCGCCGCCCTGGATCTTCGCGTCGCCGAGAGTGAAGGACCAGGTGGGGGAACCGGTCTCGGGGGCGTCGAGCCCCAGGGCGTACGCGGCGCCACCGGTCGCGTCCTGGCTGGCCACGGTCATCGGCCGGCCGGTTTCCGCGGGGCGCACCCAGGCGCCGACGGCGAAGGTCCTGCCGGTGTCCACGGCCGGGGCTCCGGTGGTGAGGTAGGCGTGGCTGCTGCCGTCGAGGGCGGCGGTGGCGGTGAGCGGGGTGCCCGAGGGCGCGGGACGGCCAAAGGTCACGCCGCCGCCCGCCTCGGCCGGCTTGCCGGTCTCGGCGGCGGCGGTGGTGGATCCGGCGGTGTCGGCGAGCTTCCACTGGGAGGTGGGCGCGCTCGCCCTGTTCGGGAAGAAGGTGTAATTGGTGGGCGGGCTCATCCGCCCCGAGCGGTCGCGGGCCTGGACGCTGAGGCTCTGGGGGGCGTTGCTCAGGGGAACGAAGCGGATGGTCGCGGGGCCGCCGAGCTCGGCGGGGCGGACAGTGCCGTACGGGCCGCCGCCGAAGCCGTACTGGTACTCCACGACGTCGGGTGACGCGGAGTCCATGGTGAAGCTGCCGTAGATGCCGACACCGCCGACCCACCAGGTCTCCGCGGGATACTCGGGCGAAGTGATCGCCGGAGCGGTCGGGCTTTGGTTGTCGTGGACGAATCGGCAGTCCGCGCCCGGGGCATCGGAGCTCCAGGCGCCGTTCAGAGCGCCGTCGTTGGCGCGGACGCGCCAGGAGACGACGGTGTCGGCCGGGATGTCGGACGGCACGGTGACCCGGTGGATCTGGTCCGGGTACTGGGGACCGGTGGTGAGGGTACGGCGCTGCTCGGCGCCGTCCGCGTCCGTCCACCGGATCTCGAACTCGCCGGTGAGCCGCTCCGGGTAGCCGATCCGGTCGTCCTCGGGCGGGTCGGTCAGCCGGGCGGTGAGGACCGGCGGCTGACCGGTGTAGGTCGGCTCGTCGCCCGTCGCGCACGGTTTGAAGTTGGTCTGAAGATCGGTGACGAGCGGCCGCGTCGGCGGCAGGTTGTCCACCGCGTACGCCGTGCCGGGCGTGGCCATCCCCACGACCGCGGCGAGGCAGCTGCCCAGCAGCGCGGCTCTGGCACCGCTTCTTCTCATGGCTGACACGTCAGTAGTCCCTCCCCTGTGGCGCCCGGGCCTCGTGACGGCTCGGGCGCGAGGAGGCTAACAGGGGGAACCGAAGCGGCCGACCGAGTTTTCGAGGGGCCGGCGGAAGAGGCCGGTCCAGAGGAACGCCTCGCCGAAGTGGGGCGAGTCGGGGGTCTCGTTGCGCATGCGGCGGAGTGCGATCTCTGTCAGGTCGGCGAAGACGGTGCGGAGCGCCTCGGCCGTGTACGCGAGGCCGCCGTGGAGGGAGCGGTCGCGGTAGAAGGCCGGGTCGGGGAGTTCGGAGCCCATGCCGCCGGGGCCCGCGGCGAAGCAGGTGAGGGCGAAGTGGGCGCCGGGGGCGAGGTGGCGGGCGAGGAAGGCGAGGTAGGTGACGCGGCGGTGGGGCGGGAGGTGGTGGAAGCAGCCTGAGTCGTAGATCAGGTCGTATGTGGCCAGGTCCATGGTGAAGGCGTCGCCCTGGAGGAAGCGGATGCCCGGCAGGCCCGCCTCCCCGGCCCGTTCCCGGGCCCACGCGAGCGCGCCCGGCGAGAGGTCCACCGCGTCCACCTCGAAGCCCCGCCCCGCGAGGAACAGCGCGTTGCGGCCGGGGCCGCAGCCGAGGTCGAGGGCGCGGCCGCCGGTGGGGAGGAGGCCGTCGTCGAGGTAGCCGGCGAGGTTCTCGTCGGGCTTCGGGACGAAGAACGGGACCGGGCGGGCGCGGTCGTCGTAGAAGCCCTGCCACTTGGCGGTGTCCTCGGCGAACAGGCCGTCCAGGAGGCGGAGTACGTCGTCGTCGGTACGGGTGGTGCGGTCCAGGCGGTCCAGGCGTGCCGTGCGGTCCATTCAGGTCCCCTTCCGTGTCAGGTGAACGGTAGGGGAGTTGGGACTGAAAGCCCAGGTCAGGTGGTGTGTGGGGGTGGGCTGTACGGGGTCTGGGCGGGGGTTAGGGAGGGGGCCGGGTGGTGGGGGCCGGGGGAGGGGTGGTGGGGGTGCGGCGGGGGCTTGAAGGGGCTCCTCGGGGGGTTTTCGCGGGGGCGCGGAGGAGGTTTCTCGGCGGGTTTCGCGGGGGCGGGGAAGGGGTTTCTCGACGGGGTGTCCGCGGGGGGCGGGGAAGGGGTGTCGGCGGGTGTTCGCGGGGCCTGGGAGGGGGGTGTCGACGGGTGTTCGCGGGGGCGCGGGGAGGGGGTTTCTCGACGGGTTGTCGCGAGGCCTCCGGGGCGCTGGGCGGCCCCCGCCACCACGCCCCGCCGAGCCACCACGCCCCGCCGAGCCTCCACGCCCCTCCGGCCCCTCAGGCCTCCGGCCCCTCAGGCCTCCGGCCCCTCAGGCCTCTGGCCCCTCAGGCCTCCGGCCCCGCCAGCAGCGTCGGGTCCTGGCCCGCTCGTTCCAGGGACGCCGTCACGAAGCCGTTCTTCTTCAGGTCCTCGACCGTCTCGCGGAGGAAGGCGACCGTCTCCGGGGCGCGCGTGACGGTGGTGCCCACGGCCTGGCGGATCTGCATGAAGCGGGTGTCGAGGAGGCGGACCTCCGGGTGGGCCGCCGCGTAGGCCGTCATCGGCTGGCGGATGCCCGCGCCCGCCTCCAGGGACTCCGCGGCGAAGGTGTCGACGCCCTCCTCGCCGCGCACCAGCGTCGCGTGGCGCAGGGTGCGGGTGAGGAACAGGTCGTACGCGGAGCCCGCCTTCACGCCGATGCGGACGCCCGGGGCGTCCACGTCCTCGGGCGTCCGCAGCGGGGAGTCGCGCGGCACCGCGTACACGCCCTCGATCACGACGTACGGCTCCGTGAACGCGACCTCGGCCTCGCGCGCCGGGTCCACGGCGAGGAAGCAGAGGTCGGCGCGACCGGTCGCCATCGCCTCGTACGACTTGCGCGCCGCGTCGAAGCAGAGCAGCTCCACCGGTACGCCGAGGCGCGCGCCGATCTCGCGGGTGAGGTCCACGGTGATGCCGGTGGGGGCGTCCGGGGTGCCCTGGGCGAGGACGGGGTTGCCGAGGTTGATCGAGGCGCGCAGGGTTCCGGTGGGGGCGAGGTCCGCGACGAGGGCGGCGTGGGCGTCGGTCATGCGCGGAGTCTAGACAGCCGTTTCGCCGGCTCTAGGCAGCCGTTTCGCCGGACCGCCCGTGCGCGGTGTCCAGGAGGGCCAGTTCCTCCTCGGTCAGGCGCAGCGCACCCGCCGCCACGTTGGCCGCCAGGTGGCCCGGGTCGCCGGTGCCGGGGATGGCGAGCAGGTGGGGGCCCTGGTGGAGGGTCCAGGCGAGGCGGACCTGGGCGGGGGAGGCGTCGTGGGCGCGGGCCACGGTCAGCAGTTCCTCGGGCTCGGCGGCCGTCGCGCCCGACTCCCGGCCGGCCGCGGCGATCGCGTAGAAGGGGACGAACGCGATGCCCAGCTCGCCGCAGCGGCGTACGAACGGCGCGTACTCCGGGCGCACCCCGATCCCGTACATGTTCTGCACGCAGACCACGGGCGCGATCTCCCGGGCCTCGTCGAGGTGTTCGGGCGTGATGTTGGAGAGGCCGAGGTGGCGGATGAGGCCGGCCTCGCGGAGTTCGGCGAGCGCGCCGAAGCGTTCGGCGATCGAGTCGGTGCCGAGGACCCGGAGGTTGACGACGTCGAGGTGGTCGCGGCCGAGCTGGCGCAGGTTCTCCTCGACCTGGGCACGCAGGGCGCGCGGGGTGCGGGCGTGTTCGGACCAGGCTCCGGAGGCGTCCCGCGCGGGGCCGACCTTGGTGGTGATGACGAGGTCGTCGGGGTAGCGGCCCGAGGGCCCGGCGAGGGCGCTGTTGATGAGCTCGTTGGCGTTGCGCAGCGGCGAGAAGTAGAAAGCGGCGGTGTCTATGTGGTTGACGCCGAGGTCGACTGCCCTGCGCAGTACGGCGACGGCCTGGTCGCGGTCCCGCGGGACGGCGTCCTCGATCAGGGCCTCGCCGGTCTGCGGCAGGCGCATCGCGCCGAAGCCGATCCGGTGGACGGGGAGGTCCCCCAGCTTCCAGGTGCCGGAGGTGGAGGCATGGACGGGGGCGTGGGGGTGCGCGGTGGTGTCCGTGGGCGTCGTCATGGCGGGGATGATCTCCCGGCGGGGCGGTCCGCGCCAGCCGGTTCCCGAACGGACGCCCGCGGGTCGGGGCGGGGGGACAGCCCCACCCCCCACCCGCATGCCTGCCGGATGGGGGTCTGATGGGACATCAACAAGGCTTGCGGCATGACGACTTCGGCAGCCATCGCCCTCACGCTCACCCTCGCCTCCGCCGCGCTCGGCGTCTCCCCGGTGCCCGCGCAGGCCCCCGCCCCCGCCCCCGCCTCTGCTTCCGCTCCCTCCCTGGACTGGCAGAAGTGCGGCCCCGCGGACCTCCACCAGGAGTGCGCCACCCTCGCCGTCCCGCTCGACTACGCCGACCCCGACGGCCGCCGGGTCCCCCTCGCCGTCTCCCGCATCCTCAGCGCCGCCCCGGCCGCCCGGCGCGGCGTGCTGCTCGTGGTGCCCGGCGGGCCCGGCGGCTCGGGAGTGCAGCGGCTGTCCTCGAAGGGCGCGGCTCTGACGAAGGAGCTGGGCGGGGCGTACGACCTGGTGGCGTTCGACCCGCGCGGGGTCGGCGGCAGCGTGAAGGCGGACTGTGGGCTCGCCGACGACGACCGGCGGCTGGTGAACCTGCGCGGCTGGCCGGCGGCCGACGGCTCCATCGGAGAGTCCGTCGCCCGCTCCCGCCGCATCGCGGAGGCCTGCGCCCGCAACGGCGGCGCCGTGCTGCGCAGCCTCACCACGGCCGACCAGGTGCGGGACATGGACCGGCTGCGGGAGGCGCTCGGCGAGGAGAAGCTGTCGGCGTGGGGCGTCTCGTACGGCACGTACGTCACCGCCCGGTACGCGCAGGAGTTCCCGCACCGCACCGACCGCATCGTCCTCGACAGCAGCGCCGACCCGGACCCGCGGACGGTCGCCCAGGGCTGGCTGCGCGGGATGGCGCGGGGCGCCGAGGACCGTTTTCCCGACTTCGCCGCGTGGGCGGCCCACCCGGACCGGGCGAAGGACGGGCTGCGGCTCGCCGAGCGCGCCGAGGACGTGCGGCCCCTCGTCCTCGCTCTGGCCGCCCGGCTGGACCGGGAGCCGAAGCCCTCGACCACGGCCGGCGTGCCGCTGACCGGCAACGTGCTGCGCCAGGCCCTGCAGAACGCCCTGTACGCGGACTCCCAGTTCGAGGGCCTGGCCCGGCTGATCCGGCAGGCGGGCAGCGCCGGCGAGACGCCCGTGCTGCCGCCGGCCCTCGCGGGGCCGATGTCCGGCTCCGACGCGGCCGTCACGGTCGGCGTGATCTGCAACGACGTGAAGTGGCGGGGTTCGATCCCGGCGTACGCGCGCGCCGTCGCCGCCGACCGGGCCGCCCACCCGCTGACGGCGGGCATGCCCGCCAACATCACGCCGTGCTCCTTCTGGAAGGGCGGCCCCGTCGAGAAGCCGACCCGGCTCACCGACGAGGGTCCCTCCGACATCCTCATGATCCAGAGCCTGCGCGACCCCTCCACCCCGCACTCCGCCGGCCTGAAGATGCGCGAGGCCCTGGGCGCCAAGGCCCGCCTGGTCTCCGTCGACCACGGCGGCCACGGCATGTACCTGGGCAACGGCAACGCGTGCGGCGACCGGACGGTCACCCGCTTCCTGCTGACGGGGGAGCGTCCGGCCGCCGATGTGACCTGCTGAGACGTCAGACCTCGGCCGCGGCGGGCGCGTGGGCCGGGTCCCGGGTCGTGCCCGGTTCCGTGCCCGGTTCCGTGCCCGGCTTCCGCGGAGCCTCCGGCTCCGGGCCCGCCTCCAGCCCCGTCGCCGCCCCCGCCCCTGTCGCCGTCTCCGTCTCCACGTCGAACTCCTCGATCAGCTCCTTGCTGAAGCCGAAGAAGTACGTGGCGAGGAAGCCCACCGCGTAGCCGACGAGCAGGCCGCCCGCGTAGATCGCGATGGTCTCGCCGAGGCCCTTGTTGCCGTCGAGGAGGGGGAAGAGGGCCCAGCCGGAGGGGCCGATGGCGGTGGAGCCGACCTTGTCGCCCAGCATGTTGAAGAGGCCGACGAAGCCGCCTCCGAAGGCGCCGCCGACGCAGGCGGTGACGAAGGGGCGGCCGAGGGGGAGCGAGACGCCGTAGATGAGGGGTTCGCCGACGCCGAGGAAGCCGGCCGGGAGGGCGGACTTGATGGTGCGGCGGATGGAGCCGTTGCGGGGGAGCCTGAGGTAGACGGCCATGGCCGCGCCGACCTGGCCCGCGCCCGCCATCGCCAGGATGGGCAGCAGGACCGTGTAGCCCTGCTGCTCGATCAGGGTGGTGTGGATGGGGATGAGGGCCTGGTGGAGGCCGAGCATGACGAGGGGGAGGAAGAGGCCGCCGAGGAGGAAGCCGGCGCCGGCGCCCGCGTTGGCCAGCAGCCAGGTGGCGAAGTCGCCGATGGCCTGGGAGATCTCGCCCGCGACGAACATCAGGCCGAAGATCGTGACCAGGCCCGAGATCAGGACCGTCAGGGTCGGGGTGACCAGCACGTCGAGGGACTCCGGCACCCAGCGGCGGCACCACTTCTCCACGTACACCGCGAGGACGGCCGCGCCGAGCGCGCCGAGGACACCGCCCTGGCCGGGGGAGAGGGTCTGGCCGAAGACCTCGATCTTGGCGACGCCCGCGAAGACGATGATGGACGCGACCGCGCCGCCCAGGATGGGCGTGCCGCCGAACTCCTTGGCCGTGTTGAAGCCGACGAAGACCGCGATCAGGGCCATGAAGCCGCTGGCGATGGCGGCGAGCGCGGGGGTGATGCCGGGCAGCCAGCCGAGGTTGATCAGCAGGCCGTTGAGGCCGGCGATGATGCCGCAGCCGATGAGGGCGGGGATCAGCGGGACGAAGATGTTCGCGATCCGGCGGAGCAGCAGCTTGAACGGGGTCTGGTTCCTGGCCTTCTGTGCCGCCTTGATCGCCGCGCCGGCCGCCGCGAGGTCCTCCGCCGAGTGGGCCGGCGCCGGGGCCTCGGCCACCAGGGCCTCGAACTCGGGCGTCACCCGGGCGACCGTGCCCGGGCCGAGCACGATCTGGTACGTCTCGTCCTCGACCACACCCATCACGGACGGCAGGGCCTTCAGGGCCTCGTCCTGGACGAGCGAGCGGTCCCGCAGACCCAGCCGCAGGCGGGTCATGCAGTGGGCCACGGAGCTGATGTTCTCTGCGCCGCCGACGAGGGGGAGGATCGCGGCGGCGATGGCGCGGTTCTTGTCGTCTGTGCTCATGGTGCGGTGGTGCCTTGCTGTGAGGGGTGCCCGGGGTGCCCGGCGGGGGTTACGGGGTGGCGGGGCCGGTCGCGTGCAGCGCTGCGCGCAGGTGGCCCCGGGAGTCGCTCAGCCGCTGGTCGGCGGCCTTGGCATCGATGTCGGCGAGGAGCATGAGGATCGCGGTCTTGACCTCTCCGTCGGCGGCGGCGAGGGCGGTCTCGATCTGCTCGTCCGGCGCGCCGGTGGCGAGCGCCACGATCCGGCGGGAGCGGGCCTGGAGCTTCTCGTTGGAGGCGCGGACGTCGACCATGAGGTTCCCGTAGGTCTTGCCGAGCCGGATCATGGTGATCGTCGAGATCATGTTGAGGACGAGCTTCTGGGCGGTGCCCGCCTTCAACCGGGTCGATCCGGTGAGGAGTTCGGGTCCGGTGACGACCTCGATGCCGTGCTCGGCGGCGGCGGCCAGGGCGCTGTCGGCGTTGCAGGACAGGCCGATGGTGAGCGCGCCCAGGGCGCGGGCGTGGGTGACGGCGCCGATGGCGTACGGGGTGCGGCCGGAGGCGGAGATGCCGACGACGGTGTCGTCGGCGGTGAGGCCGAGCGCGGTCAGGTCCTCGATCGCGAGCTCCGCCGAGTCCTCGGCGCCCTCGACGGCCTTGACCATGGCGGTCGGGCCGCCCGCGATGAGGCCGACGACGTCGGCGGGGTCGGTGTTGAAGGTGGGCGGGCACTCGCTGGCGTCGAGGACGCCGAGCCGCCCGGCCGTGCCGGCGCCCAGGTAGATCAGCCGCCCGCCGCGGGCCATCCGGGCGGCGGTGGCGTCGATGGCGGCGGCGATGGCGGGCAGCTGCTTGGCGACGGCGGCGGGGACCGACTGGTCCTCGCCGTTCATCAGCGCGGCGATCTCGGCCGTCGGCAGCTGGTCGATCTCGGCGAGCTCGGGCCGGAACGCCTCGGTGGTGAGGGTGGCGAGCTGGGCGCGCAGTGCGGAGTACGAGGTGGATGCGGTGGACACGGGGCGGCTCTCTCGTGTGTCAGCGGGTGCGGGGGGAGTGGCGGTGGGCGAGGGCTTCGTACGAGGCCGCGAGGGCAGGGGCCGCCGTCTCGTACGTACGTTGGGTGACGCAGGTGAACAGGCAGTCCACGACCAGGAGTTGGCTGGTGCGGGACGACATGGCCGCGGGGCGCAGTTCGCTCTCGCGGGCGGTGGAGGTGGTCAGCACGTGGTCGGCGTACTGGGTCACCGGGCCGTCCGGGCGGCCGGTGATGGCGACCGTGGTGGCGCCGTGGTCGAAGGCGACCCGCAGCGGTTCTATGACGTCGCCGGTGGAGCCGGAGTGGGTGATGGCGATGGCGACGTCGCCGGAGCGGAGCTGGACGGCGTTGGTGACCGCGAGGTGCGGGTCGCTGTGCGCGTGGGCGATCAGGCCGATGCGGAGCAGCTTCTGGGCGAGGTCCTGGGCGACCAGGCCGGAGGCGCCGACGCCGTAGATGTCGACGCGGCGGGCGGTGGCGAGGGCGGCGACGGCGGCGCCGAGCTGGACGGTGTCGAGTCCGGCGGCGGTGTCGGCGAGGGTCTGCTGCTCGTCGTAGGCCAGCTTGGCGACGACGTCGGCGACCGGGTCGTCGACGGCGATGTCGGCGGTGACCGAGGGGGCCCGGCCGGACTGCTGCTGGGCGGCGAGGCCGGCGAGCGCGAGGCGCAGGTCGCGGTAGCCCGGGTAGCCGAGCAGGCGGGCGGTGCGCACGACGGTGGCCTCGCTGGTGCCGGTGAGTTCGGCGAGGCCGGTGACGGTGAGGGCGGCGCAGCCGGCCGGGTCCCCGGCGACGGCCTCGGCGACGCGCTGCATCGAGCGGGTCATGGAGGGGGCGAGGGTGCGCACCTTGGCCGCGAGGGCGGCGGGCGGGGGCGGGGCCGACGCGGGCTGCCCGGCCGAGGCTCCGGTGAAACTTTCCTTCACGTCATTGGTCACACTTGAAAGATATTTTCGGCTCCGGGGGGGCGTCAAGACCCCGTTGGGCCCGTATCGGGGCGGGACATTGGTCCCGATCCGGGCGCTGGGGCGAGAATGAGGAGCATGGACGACATCGACCCCCTGGAACAGGCACTCCATGCCGCCCGCGCCCTGGTCCTCGCCGACCTGGTGACCCGCGAGGTCGCCATGGCCGAGGTCGTCTCGATGGTGGAGGACGCCGTCGCACACCGCCGCTGGTGGGCGGAGCAGTGGCCGGAGGGCGCCGGATACGTCGCCGGTCTGATCGCCCAGGACGTCCAGGACGCCCTGCTCGAACGCTACGGCCGCTGGCCGCTCTGCCCGGTCTGCTCCTCGGGCGACCCGCACGCCCTCGACGTGGAACCCGAGCTGGGCCCGGACCCGCACTGGGTCTGCGGCAAGCAGGGCGTGGTGGTCGCGCCGGTGGGCGGGCTCACGTGACCCTCTATATCGACCCGCCCTCCTGGCCGGGCCACGGCCGCATGTGGTCGCACCTGATCAGCGACGTCTCCTTCGAGGAGCTCCACGCCTTCGCCGCCGGCATCGGCGCCCCCGCCCGCGGCTTCGACGGCGACCACTACGACATCCCCTCCGACCGCTACGCGGACGCGGTGGCGGCGGGCGCGCTGGAGGTCGGCTCGAAGGAGCTGCTGCGCCGCCTCACGGAGGCGGGGCTGCGGCGGCCGAAGAGACGGCCGCCGCAGACGGCGGCGGAGCCGGCGGCGGAGACGCGACCGCGATCGCGCTCACGGTCGCAGCCGCAGTCGTCGACGAGCTACGAGGTGTAGTACCCGGCCACGTCGGCGAGCAGGTCCACGGAACCCGCCTTGTTGTAGAAGCTGACCTTGCCGTTGACGACGGGGACGACGACGAGGTTGGGGATGGTCTGTCCGGCGGTGAAGTTGAGGTTGGAGGCGCTGGTGCGGGTGGTGCCGTCCGGGTGGACGGAGACGAAGCCGCCGGCGGTGGGCGCGGTGGCCGTGACGTTGAGGACGACCGCCCGTACGCCCGCGGCGGGGACTCCGGCGATCCCCTCGACCGGAAGGGTGACCGTACCGCCGGGGCCGACCTTGCCCTGGGCGACGCCGAGGCCGGAGCGGGTGTCCATGAGCCGGGTCGGGCTGAGCGGCTTGTACGTGGCGCCGGTGACCCGCTTCGTGAAGTAGCCGGCCACGTCGGCGAGCAGGTCGACCGAGCCGGCCCGGTTGTAGAAGTTCACCTTTCCGTTGACGACGGGGACGACGACGAGGTTGGGGATGGTCTGTCCGGCGGTGAAGTTGAGGTTGGAGGCGCTGGTGCGGGTGGTGCCGTCCGGGTGGACGGAGACGAAGCTGCCGCTGGTGGGCGCGGTGGCCGTGATGTTGAGGACGACGGCGGTCACGCCCGTCGTGGGGATGCCGGCCCCGCCGGTCACCTGGAGGGTGACCACTCCGCCGGGTCCGACCTTCCCCTGGCGTACGCCGAGGCCGCAGCGGGTGTCCATGAGCCTGGTCGGGGTGACCGGCTTGAACCAGCCGTGCGCGGGGTCGTGGAACTCGCAGCCGAGTGCCGGGTCGGCGCAGGTCAGCCTGGTCCGGTACGCGGTCCGGTCGGTTCCGTCCGGCAGCGAGACCAGGAGGAGGCTCTCGCCGTTGGGTTCGCAGGGCTGCGAGGGGGAGACCGCGCACCACGTGCCGCGCCGCTTGCCGAAGAGGGCGCCCTCGGCGGCGACACCGCCGTCGGTGGCGATGTACCCCCCAGGGTGTGTGCGAACGAGAGATCGTCGCACACGCCCCGGGGGCGTCCGTCAGGCGGTGCGGCCGATGCCGTGTGGCCCCCTGACGGAGGGTCAGCGCGAGGGTACGCGGGCCGGTCCGGGCTCCTCGACACAGGCTCCGATGACCACGCGGGAGCGGGACTTGGTCAGGCGCAGGGAGACGGCGACGGTGCCGAGGGCGAGCAGGGTCATGGCGGCGCCGGCCCAGGCGGGGGAGGCGTAGCCGAAGCCGGCGTCGATGACGGTGCCGCCGAGCCAGGGGCCGCCGGTGTTGCCGAGGTTGAAGGCGGCGGTGGTGGTGGCTCCGGCGAGGGTGGGGGCGGCGCCGGCGACGTTGAACATCCGGGCGTTGAGCGCGGGCGCCGTGTAGAAGCAGGAGACGCCCAGGAGGAAGGTCAGGGCGATGGTCGCGACCGGGCTGGAGGCGAACAGGGCGAGCGCCGCCAGGAAGACGGTCGAGGCGGTGATGCCGCTGAGCAGCACGCCGAAGAGGTGGGCGTCGGCGACCCGGCCGCCGATGTACGTGCCGACGAGCGCGCCGATCCCGAACAGGGCGAGCACGCCGGAGACCCAGCCGTCGGCGAGGCCGGAGACGTCGGTGAGCAGCGGGGCCAGGTAGGAGAAGGCGCAGAAGACGCCGCCCGCGGCGAGTGCGGTGAGCAGGACGGAGAGCAGGACCTGCCGGTCGCGGTAGATGACGAGCTCGGTGCGCAGCCGGGGCCGCTCGGTGGGCCGGGGGATGTGCGGGATCTTCGTCAGGACGCCCACGAGGGCGATCGCGGAGGCGGCGCCGACGGCCCAGAAGGCGGAGCGCCAGCCGAGGCTTTCGCCGAGGAAGGCGCCGGCGGGGACGCCTAGCACGTTGGCGATGGAGAGTCCGCCGATCATGACGGCCATGGCCCGCGCGCGGGCGCCGACCGGCACCATGGCGATGGCGACGGCGGCCCCGACGGCCCAGAACCCGGCGCAGGCCAGCGCGCTCACCACGCGCGAGGCGAACAGCACGGCGTAGTTGGGGGCCAGCGCGCCCGCGATCTGGCCGAGGCCGAAGAGGCTGATCAGGGCGACGAGCGTGGTCTTGCGCGGCAGCCGCAGCGTGGCGACGGCGAGCAGCGGGGCGCCGACGACCATGCCGATGGCGAAGGCCGAGATGAGCAGTCCGGCGGTGGGGATGGAGACGCCCATGTCCTCCGCGATGGGCGGCAGCAGCCCGGAGAGCATGAACTCGCTCGTGCCGAGGGCGAAGACGGAGAGGCCGAGGATGTAGACGGCCAGGGGCATGCGGGGGGAGGCGGGGGGTGTGACGGGTGCGGTGGGGGCGGTGGGGGCGGTGGGCGTTCCGGTCGGGCCGGGCTTGGCGGAGGAAGGCGGCATGACATGGGCAACCGCGTGTTTGTGCCTGTCATTCCGGTGCTCCCCGGCGTCTCGGGATACGGAACGGTCGCTTTTCGTCCCGCCCCGTGCCGCCCGCCGCGCCCGGCCCGCCCGGGGACGGGCGGGCCGGCTCAGGCCTTGAGCTCCGCCAGCTCCCGCTCCAGGTTCGTGCGGGCCCGCTCCTCCCAGGCCGCCGCGCCGTACGGGGTGCGGAAGAGGCGGGGGAGGGTGAGGAGGTGGGTGAGGATCGCGGCGCGGCCCTCGCGGAAGGCCGGGTCGGGGACGAACGCGTACTCCTCGCGCACCGCCCGGGTATACCCCGTATAGGTATCCGGGTCGCTCGCCAGGATCGCCAGGTCCGCGTCGCAGAGGGTCTCGCCGTTGAGGTCGCCCGGGGCCGGGTCGTGGGTGGTGGTGAGGCGGACCAGGCGGGCCACCTCGGCGACCTCGTGGGGGGTCAGACCCGCTTCCGTGAGGGCCCTTTCGGCCAGGTTCGCCGAGCGTTCCTCGTTCTCCGAGCGGTCCGGCCGGTAGACCGCGTCATGGAACCACGCGGCCAGCCGTACGAGCTCCAACTCCCCGCCCTCGCCGCCCTGATCGGCCAGTTCGTCGATGCGCCGGAGGACCGCCGCGAGGTGGTCGACGGTGTGGTACCGCCGCTGCGGCTCGGCCCAGCGGGCCAGCAGGTCCCGGCCGTACGGGAGGGGGTCCGGGCCCTGGCGGCCGGCCCGGGCGGCGTGCAGGGTCGAGGTCCAGCGGCGGAGCAGCTCCTGCTCCCGGTCCGTCTCCTGATCCGTGGTCATGGGAGGCATTCTGCCGTGCCGGGCCGTGGGCGGAGGCCCGGCGCACGAGGCCCCTCCGCGCGGAGGTCGGCGCTCCCCTTCGCCTCCGACCTGCCTCCCGAGGGCTCTTCATCTCGCTCTTACATACCCCCCATGGGTATGCTACGGTGCAGCACGCAGGTACCCCCTAGGGGTATGCAACCGCGAGCGAAGGGTCAGGGCAATGTCAACCGTCAATCCCCGGCGCTGGTGGGCACTTGTCGTGCTCGCCGCCGCACAGTTCATGGTCATCATGGACACGTCGATCATCGGGGTCGCGCTCCCCGAGATGCAGAAGGACCTGGGCTTCTCCCAGGGCGAGCTGCAGTGGGTGTTCAACGCCTACGTGATCGTCTTCGGTGGACTGCTGCTCCTCGGCGGCCGCCTCTCCGACCTCGTCGGAGCCCGCAGGATCTTCGTCTCCGGCTGGGCGATCATGATCGCCGGCTCGGTCCTCGCGGCCGCCGCCCAGACCGCCTGGGTCGAGATCCTCGGCCGCGCCGTCCAGGGCGTCGGCGGCGCGCTGATCGCGCCCTCGGCGATGACCCTGCTGATGATGCTCTTCATGCACGACCCGCGCGAGCTCGGCAAGGCGATGGCGCTCTACGGTGCCGCCGCCCCGGCCGGCGGTACCGCGGGCGTCTTCCTCGGCGGCGTCTTCACCGAGTGGGCCGCCTGGCAGTGGTGCTTCATCATCTACGTCCCGATCGGCCTCGCCACCCTCGCCGCGACCAGGCTCCTCCCGAGCGTCGAGTCCCGCCGCGGCTCCGTCGACGTCCTCGGTGCCGTCGCCGTCACCGCCGGTCTCGCGCTCGCCGTCTTCGCGGTCGTCCGCGCCCCCGAGGTCGGCTGGGGCTCCACCGCCACCATCCTCCAGCTGGCCGGCGCCGTCGTCCTGCTGATCCTCTTCTTCGTGATCCAGAAGGCGATCCGCGAGCCGCTCATGCCGCTCAGCGTGTGGCGGGTGCCGCGCCTCGGCTCGGCCAACCTGGCGATGACGCTGCTCGGCGCCGCCTGGATCCCGATGTGGTACTTCCTCAACCTCTACCTCCAGCAGGTCCTCGGCTACGGCGCCTTCGCCTCCGGTGCCGCGCTGCTCCCGATGACCGTGCTGCTGATGATCTTCATGACGGCGATCACCGCCCGGCTCATGGCGAAGGTCGGCGCCAAGCCGCTCATCGGCATCGGTCTCCTCGTCCTCGCGGCCGGACTGGTCTGGCTGGCCGCCGTCGAGCCCACGGGCACCTTCCTCGTCGACGTCCTGCCGGCCTCGCTGGTCGCCGCGCTCGGCATGTCCCTCGCCTACATCCCGGCCATGATCGCCGCGATGTCCGGAGCCCCGCAGGAGCAGGCCGGTCTCGCCTCCGGCATCGTCAACACCACCTACAACGTCGGCTCCGCGCTCGGCCTCGCCGCCCTCACCGCGGTCGCCATGTCGCAGGGCGCCGACCAGCTGGGCAACCTGCCCAAGCTGACCGACGGCTTCTCGGCCGCCTTCATCGGTGCCGCGGTCATCGCCGCGGTCGGCGGTGTGATCACCCTCCTCGTGATGAGGAGCGACAAGGCGCCGGCCGCCGAGTCCGCCGCCCCCGCACAGCAGAGCGGCGACAAGGTCTCCGCGTGACGCAGCCCTTCAGGGGCCGCCCGACGTCCGTCAGCCACGGACGCCGGGCGGCCCCTTTCCCGTACGCAGACAGAGAATGGGGTTTTGCACATGGAACTGAACACGCGTGCCGTCCACGTCTCCAACCACGGCTTCGGGGACGGCAGTTGGCCGCTCTCCGTCCCTCTCGTCCAGTCGTCCGCCTTCGCCTTCTCCTCCGCCGACCGGCTCGCCGATGCGATGGCCGGCCCCGACGGGCAGTACGTCTACAGCCGTCGCGGCAACCCGACCGTACGCGCCCTGGAGCAGACCCTCGCCGGGCTCGAAGGGGGCGCCTCCGCCATCGCCTTCGCCTCCGGGATGGGGGCGATCAGCGGGGTGCTGCTCGCCCTGCTCAAGCCGGGAGACCGGGTGGTGGCGCAAAGGTGCCTGTACGGGGGGACCTTCGCCGTCCTGGCCGATCTCGCCCGGCGGTACGGGATCGAGGTCGTGTACGTCTCCGGGGACGACGTGGCCGAATTCGAGCGGGCGGCGGTGCACCCGGCCACCCGGCTGCTCGTCCTGGAGACCCTCGCCAACCCGACCGGGCAGGTCGCCGACCTGCCGGGGCTGCTCGCCGCGGCCCGCCGGCTCGGGGTCACCGGCCTGGTCGACAACTCGCTCGCCTCGCCCGTGCTGTGCCGCCCGATCGAGCTGGGCGCGGACGTCGTCGTGCACTCCACCACCAAGTACCTCGCCGGCCACTCCGACGTGCTCGGCGGCGCCGCCGTCTTCGCCGACGACGCGCTGCGCCGGGCGGTGTGGCCGCGCACGGTCGAACTCGGCGCCTGCGCGGACCCGTTCGCCGCCTGGCTGACCCTGCGCGGGATACCGACGCTGCCGCTGCGGATGCGGGAGCACTGCGCCAACGCGGCCGTCCTCGCGGAGCGGCTCGCGGCGCGCCCGGACGTGGCCGCCGTGCACTATCCGGGGCTGGCGGACCACCCCTCGTACGCGACGGCCCGCAAGGTGCTCTCCGCCGGCGGGGGGCTGCTCTCCTTCGAGCCGGCCGGCGGGCGGGAGGCGGGGCGGGCCTTCATCGAGCGGGTGCGGGTGGCGAAGCTCGCGCTCTCCCTGGGCGGCGTGGAGAGCCTGGTGACCCATCCGGCGTCCACCTCGCACCGCGAACTGGACGCCGAGGCCCTGGTCGCTGCCGGAATCGCACCCGGTCTGGTGCGCATGTCGGTCGGCATCGAGGACGTCGAGGACCTGTGGGCCGACATCGAGGCGGCGCTGACCGCCGCGGGACGGTGAAGACCTGCGCGGATGCGCCGACTTGGACCTTCTTCCGGCTTCTTTTGGGTTGACAAAATAAATGACTGATTCGTAGATTGGATCGTGCCAAGGAACAACGGAACGACCACACTCCTAGGTCAAGGGGGGCGCGCGATGCGCTACTTCGAGGACTTCCGGCCCGGCGACATCCACGAGCTGGGCACCGTCACCGTCACGGCGGAGGAGGTGCTGGAGTTCGGCAGGCGCTTCGATCCGCAGCCCTTCCACACGGACCCCGAGCTCGCCGAGGAATCGCAGTTCGGCGGTCTGATCGCCAGCGGCTTCCACACCCAGTCGATGTTCATGCGCCGCTACGTCGACGGACTGCTCGCCTACAGCGCCTGTATGGGCTCACCCGGCATCGACGAGGTCCGCTATCTGCGTCCCGTACGCCCCGGGGACGTCCTCACGGCACGCGTGGAGATCCTTGGCGCCACTCCGTCGCCGTTCAACCGCACCAGCGGCACCGTCAAGCCGCGCTGCACGCTGGTGGCCGCCGACGGGACGGCCGTGTTCAGCATGATCCTGCACAGCATCTTCCGGCGCCGCCCCGCCGGGACCGAGGCCGGCCATCAGTCGTCGATGCCCGCGGCCGAGGACCCCGCCGGGTGCTGCACGCGCCCGCGCACGCAGGCGGGCGAAGCGAAGAGCGCCCCCGCGGTGGCCATGAGCGCCTGACGCGCGCGCCCGACGCGCACAGGCGCACCCGAGCACGGCCGTCCGTAACTCCCGCAACCCAAGTGAAGGGGGACCTCCTGTGGAGGCCGTATCCCGCACCGCCCAGTGGACCGCCGCAGCGCGCGCCCTGGAGACCGAGCGCGAGGACCGGCTGTTCGCCGATCCCTACGCGCGCACCGTCGCCGACCAGACCGGCTTCGAACTGCTCGAGCGCTACGACGGGGGCGGCATCGTGCCGTTCCTCGCCATCCGCACCACCTACCTCGACCGTGCCATCGTCAAGGCGGTGGAGGAGCGCGGCATCCGCCAGGTCGTCTTCCTGGCCGCCGGCATGGACACCCGGTTCTTCCGGCTGCCCTGGCCCGACGGCGTCACCGTCTACGAGCTCGACCGCCCGGCCCTCCTGGAGGCCAAGGCCGAGATGCTGAAGGACGAGCCGCAGCCCGCCGGCCGCACCCGCGTGCCGATCCCGGTCGACCTCACCCAGGACTGGACCGGTGCCCTCAAGGAGGCGGGCTGGAAGAGCGACGAGCCCGTCCTGTGGGTCGTCGAGGGGCTGCTGTTCTTCCTGCCGGAAGAGGCCGTACGGACCCTCATCTCGACGCTCTCCGCGCACGCGGCTCCCGGCTCCGTGCTGCTCGGCGACGTCATCTCCCGGGCCGCCCTGGAGAACCCGCTCGCCCGCACCTTCATGAACGCGCTCAAGGAGGACGGCAACCCCTGGCTCTTCGGCACCGAGGAGCCCGAGGCCCTGCTCGACGCCTGCGGCTGGGCCGTACGCGAGGTCAAGCAGCCCGGGGAGCCCGGCGCCGACTTCGACCGCTGGCCCTACCCGGTGCCGGCCCGCGACGTCCCCCGCGTGCCCCGCTCCTTCCTGTTCACCTGCGACCTGCCCGGATACGAGGAGGAGACGGCCGCATGAGCGCCCACGACTTCCACCAGAGAGTCATCACCGACGCCGGCGCGGCCGTGCGCGGCCTGACCGTCGCCCTCGGCGAGCGGCTCGGCCTGTACAAGGCGCTCGCCGAGCACGGCCCGCTGACCCCGGCCGACCTGGCCGCGAAGACCGGCACCAACGAGCGGTACATCGAGGAGTGGCTGCACGCCCAGCTCTCCGCCGGGTACGTCGAGCGGCACCCGAGCTCCCTCACGTACACGCTGCCCGCCGACCACGTCGAGGTGCTCGCCGACCCCACCGCCGTCACCTTCGCCGCCGGCTTCTTCACCGCCCTCAAGGCGCTGTACGCCACCGAGGACCTGCTCGTCGAGGCGTACAGGTCCGGCGACGGCGTCGGCTGGGCCGAGCACGACGCGGCCCTCGACACCGGCATGGGCTCCTTCTTCCAGCCGACCTACGAGCACAAGCTCGTCCCCGACTGGCTGCCCGCCCTGCACCAGGTCACCGACAAGCTGGACGCCGGCGGCACCGTCGCCGACGTCGGCTGCGGCGTCGGCCACACCACGCTGCTCATCGCGAAGGCGTTCCCCAACGCCACCGTGTACGGCTTCGACTACTCCGAAGAGGCCATCGGCATCGCCCGGCAGCTCGCCGAGGAGGCAGGTCTGTCCGAGCGGGTCGTCTTCGAGGTGGCCTCCGCCGACGACTACCCGGGCACCGGCTACGACCTGGTCTGCTTCTTCAACGCCCTGCACGACATGGGCGACCCGGTCGCCGCCGCCGCGCACGTGCTCAAGTCGCTCGACGCCGACGGCACCTGGATGCTCGTCGAGTCGAACGTCTCGCCCGCCGACATCGACACCCAGACCCCCGCGGCCCGCATGTTCATGGCGCTGTCCGCCGTGATGTGCCTGCCCGTCGCCGTCGCCCAGCGCGGCCCGCACGCGCTCGGCAACCACTCCGGCGAGAAGGCCTTCCGGGCCATCGCCGAGGAGGCCGGCTTCACCCGCTGGCGGCGCGCCACCGAGACCCCCGTCAACGCGGTCTACGAGGTCCGCCCCTGACGCGGTCGAAGCGGCCCGAAACAGTCCGGCCCTGAGGCTCCCCGGGTCCCGTCCGGCCCCGAGCCCCACCGCCCCACGAGTCCCGAGGAGTCACACCATGGGCGCCACCGCCCCGCTGCCCGTCACCGACCGGTTCATGGAGGTCCTGGAGCGCCTCAGCGAGCGTTCCGTCGAGGACTACTACAACCCGTACCAGACCTTCCAGTGGCCCGAGACGCTGGAGGAGGACCGGTACTGGATGACGCCGGAGCTGCTCACCGTCTACGGCACCGAGCACTTCGACACCCTCGGTGAGGAAACGCTTCAGCGCCTCTCGAAGTGGGAGTCCGTCAACTTCTACAGTCTCAATGTGCACGGCATCCGCGAACTCCTCATCGAGGTCGTCGGCCGCATCCACATGCCGGGCTTCGAAGTGCCGTCGGACTTCTTCCACCACTTCATCGGCGAGGAGAACGAACACATGTGGTTCTTCTCCGAGTTCTGCCGGCGCTACGGCAACAAGATCTACGGCTCCACCGCCATGCGCGCCGACGCCGCCTGGGAGCCCGAGGTCGAGAACTTCCTGGTCTTCACCCGCATCCTGTTCTTCGAGGAGCTGGTCGACCACTACAACTCCCGGATGGCCAAGGACGACTCCCTGTGCCACACCATCCGCGAGGTCAACCGCATCCACCACCAGGACGAGTCCCGCCACATCGCCTTCGGCCGCGAGCTGGTCTCGCTGCTGTACCAGCGCATGTGCCAGGCCGTCGGCGCGGAGCGGGTCCGTGAGGTGGAGGCGTACCTCAAGCGGTACGTCGTCTACAGCACCAACTCCCTCTACAACCCCCACGTGTACCGGGACGCCGGCATCCCCGACCCCCTCGCGCTGCGCAACGCCCTCGTCGCCGACGAGCGCCGCCGGCCGCACGAGCGCAAGGCGATCCGCAAGCCGCTGTCCTTCTTCCTGAAGACCGGGATCTTCACCGACGACACGCTTCCCGTCGTCTGAACCAGCTCCCACCCGAGAGGTGACGAGACCATGACCTTGACGAGCCCCGAGACCGTCGGGGAGACCAGGGGCCTGCCCGCCTTGGGCCCCGAGGGGACCCGCCTGCTGCGGCTCCTCGACGACACCTTCGAAGGCTGGGGGGTGGCCGCGGGCGCCCGTCCGATGACCATGCCCCCGCTGCTCCCGGCGGCCGACCTGGCCAAGCTGGACTACTACGACAACTTCCCCCACCAGGCCGTCGTCGCCACCTCGCTCGACCTGGAGCGACGCACGACGGACCCCA
Source organism: Streptomyces sp. NPDC020422 (assembly GCF_044386705.1). Taxonomy (NCBI): domain Bacteria; kingdom Bacillati; phylum Actinomycetota; class Actinomycetes; order Kitasatosporales; family Streptomycetaceae; genus Streptomyces; species Streptomyces sp. NPDC020422. The sequence goes on from NZ_JBIRVJ010000005.1 coordinate 190,426, forward strand.
TCTCCGCCGACACCGGCCGCTTTCCGACCGCCGCGCTCGAACCCGCCGCGCTCGGACTGCCCTCGGCGTCCTGCTACGCCGTCTACCTGACCCACCAGGGCACCCGGGTCGCCGACGACACCCTCGTCACGATCTGCTCCTGGTGCTACCGCAAGGAGACGCACTACGAGGGCATGCGGCGCCAGCTCGGCTTCCGCATGAGGGAGATCGTGGCCATCGGCGCGCAGACGCACGCCGAGCGGCACCTGGCCTCGTTCACCGCGAGGATCCACGCCTTCGCCGCGGCGCTCGACCTGCCGCTGCGCAAGGAGGCCGCCTGCGACCCCTTCTTCGACAAGGGGACGTCGAAGGCCGTGCTCCAGCGGCTCACGCCGGTGAAGTACGAGTTCCTGTACGAGGACCTGGCCATCGCGTCGGTCAACACGCACCGGAACTTCTTCGGCGACCGCTGCGACATCACCCTGGAGTCGACCGGCGCGCCGGCCTTCACCAGCTGTGTCGCCTTCGGCCTGGAGCGCTGGCTCTCGGCCCTGACCCGGCGCCACGGCAGCTGGGAGTCCGCCACCCGGGCGGTGCTCGACGCGAACGCCCGCCTGCGGGCCGATGCGAGTGTCGCGGCCGGGCCGGTGATCTGACGTGCCGGCCCGTCCCGTGGCCCCGCCGGCGGGCGGCCTGGGCTGGGCGAACCTCGGCATGGACATCGTGTCCGTCAACCGTGTCCGCAGGCTTCTCGCGCAGTACGGGGAGAAGTTCTTCGAGCGGATGCTCACCCCCGGTGAACTCGACGACTGCCGCACCTCCGGCGGGCTCGACGTGCTGAGCCTGTGCGGGCGGATCGCGGCGAAGGAAGCGGCCTTCAAGACGTTACGCGTCCGCGGCAGGTTCCTGCCGTGGCCGGACATCGTCGTACGGCGCTCCGAGGGCGGCTGGCCGCTGGTGGAGCTGCACGGGCCCGCGGCCGACATGGCCGCCGAGTCCGGCATCTCCGAGATCACCGTGTCCATCAGCCACGACGTGGACTACGCGGTCGCGGTCGCCGCGCCGATCATCGCCCCCACCCCCTCCGCCCCCACCCCCCTTCCAAGCACCAGCAGTAGCTAAAAGGAGAAGCATCATGGCCGACGGCCTGCAGACGGTGAAGAACTGGATCCTCGAGCGCCACCCGGAGCGCGACGACATCGCGCCCGACCTCGACCTGATCGAGAACCGGCTCATCGACTCGCTGTCCTTCGTCGAGTTCGTCTTCCTGCTGGAGCAGGAGAGCGGCACCGCCATCCAGATGGAGACCCTGGAGGTCGACTCCATCCGCACCCTCGCCGCCATCGAGCAGCACTTCTTCAAGGCGGCGGTGCAGGCATGAGCCGCCGCCTGTTCACCTCGGAGTCCGTGACCGAGGGCCACCCCGACAAGATCGCCGACCGGATCAGCGACACCATCCTGGACGCCCTGCTCGCCCAGGACCCGTCCTCCCGGGTCGCCGTGGAGACCCTGATCACCACCGGTCAGGTCCACATCGCCGGCGAGGTCACCACCGCCGCGTACGCCCCGATCGCCCAGCTGGTGCGCGACGCCGTGCTCGACATCGGCTACGACTCCTCCGCGAAGGGCTTCGACGGCGCCTCCTGCGGTGTGTCGGTGTCCATCGGCGCCCAGTCGCCGGACATCGCGCAGGGCGTGGACACCGCGCACGAAGCCCGGGTGGAGGGCGTGGAGGACGAGCTCGCCGCCCAGGGCGCCGGCGACCAGGGCCTGATGTTCGGCTACGCCTGCGACGACACCGCCGAGCTGATGCCGCTGCCGATCGCGCTGGCCCACCGCCTGTCGCGCCGGCTGACCGAGGTGCGCAAGAACGGGACCGTCCCGTACCTGCGGCCCGACGGCAAGACCCAGGTCACCATCGAGTACGACGGCGACCGGCCGGTCCGGCTCGACACGGTGGTCGTCTCCTCGCAGCACGCCGCCGACGTCTCCGTCGACGGACTGCTCACCCCGGACGTGCGCGAGTACGTCGTCGAGCACGTCCTCAAGGAGCTCGTCGAGGAGGGCGTGACCCTGGAGTCCGACGGCTACCGGCTCCTGGTCAACCCGACCGGGCGCTTCGAGGTCGGCGGCCCGATGGGCGACGCCGGACTCACCGGCCGGAAGATCATCATCGACACGTACGGCGGCATGGCCCGCCACGGCGGCGGTGCCTTCTCCGGCAAGGACCCGTCGAAGGTGGACCGCTCGGCCGCCTACGCGATGCGCTGGGTGGCGAAGAACATCGTCGCCGCCGGGCTCGCCCGCCGGGCCGAGGTGCAGGTCGCGTACGCGATCGGCAAGGCCGAGCCGGTCGGTCTCTTCGTCGAGACCTTCGGCACCGGCGCACTCCCGGACGAGCGCATCCAGCAGGCCGTCTCCGAGGTCTTCGACCTGCGGCCGGCCGCGATCATCCGCGACCTGGACCTGAAGCGGCCCATCTACGCGGCGACCGCCGCCTACGGGCACTTCGGCCGGGAGCTGCCGGAGTTCACCTGGGAGCGCACCGACCGGGTCGAGGCGCTCAAGAAGGCCGCGGGGATCTGAGGGGAGCGGGAATGCGCATCGCTGTCACCGGATCCATCGCGACCGACCATCTGATGACCTTCCCGGGGTGGTTCAGCGAGCAGCTGCTCGCCGACCGCCTCGACCGGGTCTCCCTGTCGTTCCTCGCCGACAACCTGGAGGTCAGGCGCGGCGGAGTGGCAGCGAACATCGCCTTCGGGCTCGGCGTGCTCGGCCTGCGTCCCGTTCTCGTGGGCGCGGTCGGCGCCGACTTCGAGCCGTACCGGATCTGGCTGAAGGACCACGGGGTGGACACCGACTCGGTGCGCGTCAGCGAGTCGCTCCACACCGCCCGGTTCGTCTGTACCACCGACCGGGCGCAGAACCAGATCGCCACCTTCTACGCCGGGGCGATGAGCGAGGCCCGCGAGATCGACCTGCGGGAGGTCGTGGCCCGGACGGGGCGCCTGGAGCTCGTCCTGGTCTCCCCGGACGACCCCGAGGCCATGCTGCGGCACTCCCGCACCTGCCGCGAGCTCGGGGTCCCCTTCGCCGCCGACCCGTCGCAGCAGCTGGCGAGGCTCGACGGCGGGCAGGTGCGGGAGCTGGTGGACGGGGCGCGCTTCCTGTTCACCAACGAGTACGAGACCGCTCTGCTCCTGGAGAAGAGCGGCTGGCCCGAGGCGGAGGTGCTGCGCCGCGTCGGCACCTGGGTCACCACCCACGGCGAGGCCGGGGTGCGCATCCGCGGCGAGGGCCGTGCTCCGCTCGCCGTGCCTGCGGTGCCGGTCGCGGGCGTGGTCGACCCGACGGGCGTGGGCGACGCCTTCCGGGCCGGCTTCCTCGCCGGAACGCTGTGGGGCGTGCCCGAGCGGTGCGCGGCCCAGCTGGGCTGCGCGGTCGCCGCGACCGTCCTCGACTACGTGGGGACGCAGGAGTACCGGCTGCACCGGGATCCGCTGCTCGACCGGATCCGGACGACGTACGGAGTGGGCTGCACGGCTTCGCTGCTCACCCACCTGAGGGGACTGTCATGAGGGGGCTGACGTGAGTAGCGGCAGGCGTTCACTGCGGGAGGAGTTCGCCACCCGGGTGGTGGTGGCCGACGGGGCGATGGGCACCATGCTCCAGGCCGCCGACCCGACGATGGACGACTTCCGGCAGCTCGAGGGCTGCAACGAGATCCTCAACGTCACCCGCCCCGACATCGTGGCCTCCGTGCACGACGCCTACTTCTCGGTCGGCGTGGACTGCGTGGAGACCAACACCTTCGGCGCCAATCTGGCCGCCCTGGCCGAGTACGGCATCGAGGACCGGATCCACGAGCTGTCCGAGGCGGGCGCCCGGATCGCCCGCGCCACCGCCGACGCCCACACGGCCGCCGACGGGCGCCCGCGCTGGGTCCTCGGCTCCATGGGCCCCGGCACCAAGCTGCCGACCCTGGGGCACATCGGCTACGAGCCGCTGCGCGAGGCGTACCGGCAGAACGCCGAGGGCCTGCTCCTCGGCGGCGCAGACGCCCTGCTCATCGAGACCTCGCAGGACCTGCTCCAGACGAAGGCGGCCGTCGTCGGTGCCCGCCGGGCCCTGGAGGGGTGCGGCCTCGACCTGCCGCTGATCGTGCAGGTGACCGTCGAGACGACGGGCACCATGCTGCTCGGCTCCGAGATCGGCGCCGCGCTCACCGCGCTGGAGCCGCTCGGCATCGACATGATCGGCCTCAACTGCGCGACCGGGCCGGCCGAGATGGCCGAGCACCTGCGCCATCTGTCCCGGCACGCCCGGATCCCCGTCTCCGTCATGCCCAACGCCGGCCTGCCGGTGCTCACCTCGGACGGCGCCCACTATCCCCTGACGCCCGCCGAACTCGCGGACGCCCAGGAGGCGTTCGTACGGGAGTACGGTCCGGCGCTGGTCGGCGGCTGCTGCGGCACCACCCCCGAGCACCTGCGCGAGATCGTGGAACGGGTGCGGGGCGCGGCCGTGACGCCGCGCGACCCGGTCGTCGAGCCGGGCGCCTCCTCGCTCTACAGCCATGTGCCGTTCCGCCAGGACACCTCGTACCTGGCGATCGGCGAGCGCACCAACGCCAACGGTTCGAAGAAGTTCCGCGAGGCCATGCTGGAGGGCCGCTGGGACGACTGCGTGGAGATGGCCCGGGACCAGATCCGCGAGGGCGCGCACATGCTCGACCTGTGCGTGGACTACGTGGGCCGCGACGGCGTCGCCGACATGGCCGAGCTGGCGGGGCGCTTCGCGACCGCCTCCACCCTGCCGATCGTCCTGGACTCCACCGAGGTCGGCGTGTTGCGGGCCGGCCTGGAGAAGCTGGGCGGGCGTGCCGTCATCAACTCGGTCAACTACGAGGACGGCGACGGACCCGAGTCCCGCTTCGCGCGGGTCACCGCGCTGGCGCGGGAGCACGGGGCGGCGCTGATGGCGCTGACCATCGACGAGGAGGGCCAGGCCCGTACCGTCGAGCACAAGCTCGCCGTCGCCGAGCGGCTGATCGCCGACCTCACCGGCAACTGGGGGATCGACGAGTCGGACATCCTGATCGACACCCTCACGTTCACCATCTGTACGGGCCAGGAGGAGTCCCGCAAGGACGGCATCGCCACCATCGAGGCGATCCGCGAGCTGAAGCGGCGCCACCCGGACGTCCAGACCACGCTCGGTCTGTCCAACATCTCCTTCGGCCTGAACCCGGCCGCGCGGATCGTGCTGAACTCGGTCTTCCTCGACGAGTGCGTCAAGGCCGGCCTGGACTCGGCGATCGTGCACGCGTCGAAGATCCTGCCGATCGCCCGCCTGGAGCCCGAGCAGGTCGAGGTCGCGCTCGACCTGATCTACGACCGTCGCCGCGAGGGCTACGACCCGCTGCAGCGGCTCCTGGAGCTGTTCGAGGGCGCCACCGCGAAGTCCCTCAGGGCCGGCAAGGCCGAGGAGCTGCTGGCGCTGCCGCTGGAGGAGCGTCTCAAGCGCCGGATCATCGACGGCGAGAAGAACGGTCTGGAGGCCGACCTCGACGAGGCGCTCACCGGGCGCCCCGCCCTGGAGATCGTCAACGACGTGCTCCTGGACGGCATGAAGACGGTCGGCGAGCTCTTCGGTTCCGGGCAGATGCAGCTGCCGTTCGTGCTCCAGTCCGCGGAGGTCATGAAGATCGCCGTGGCCCACCTCGAACCCCACATGGAGAAGTCCGACGCGGCGGGCAAGGGCACGATCGTGCTGGCCACCGTCCGCGGCGACGTCCACGACATCGGCAAGAACCTCGTCGACATCATCCTCTCCAACAACGGCTACAACGTCGTCAACATCGGCATCAAGCAGCCGGTCTCCGCGATCCTGGAGGCCGCCGAGGAGCACAGCGCCGACGTCATCGGGATGTCGGGCCTGCTGGTCAAGTCCACGGTGATCATGAAGGAGAACCTGGAGGAGCTGAACGGCCGCGGCCTGGCCGAGCGTTTCCCCGTCATCCTCGGCGGAGCCGCCCTCACCCGGGCGTACGTCGAGCAGGACCTGCACGAGGTCTACCAGGGCGAGGTCCGCTACGCCCGCGACGCCTTCGAGGGCCTGCGCCTGATGGACGCCCTCATGGCGGTCAAGCGCGGCGTGCCCGGGGCCGCCCTGCCGGAGCTCAAGCAGCGCCGGGTGCCGAAGCGCGAGACCCCCGTCCTTCGGGTGCGCGAGCCGGAGCCGGCCGGGCGCTCCGACGTGGCCGCCGACAACCCCGTACCGGAGCCGCCGTTCCTCGGGACGAGGGTCGTCAAGGGCGTCCAGCTGGCCGAGTACGCCTCCTGGCTCGACGAGGGCGCCCTGTTCAAGGGCCAGTGGGGTCTCAAGGACGCGGCCACGATCGAGTCGGAGGGCCGGCCGCGGCTGCGCGGCTGGCTGGACCGGCTGCAGACGGACCACCTCCTCGAAGCGGCCGTCGCGTACGGCTACTTCCCCTGTGTGTCCAAGGGCGACGACCTGATCGTCCTGGACGAGGACGGAGGCGAGCGGACCCGCTTCTCCTTCCCCCGCCAACAGCGGGGCCGCCGCCTCTGCCTGGCCGACTTCTTCCGCGCCGAGGACTCCGGCGAGGTCGACGTGATCGCCCTCCAGGTCGTCACGGTCGGTTCGCGGATCGGGGAGGAGACGGCGCGGCTCTTCGCCGCCGACTCCTACCGCGACTACCTCGAACTGCACGGCCTGTCCGTGCAGTTGGCCGAGGCGCTCGCCGAGTACTGGCACGGGCGGGTGCGCGCCGAGTGGGGCATCGCCGGGGCCGACCCGGCCGGCATCGAGGGGATGCTGCGCACCGAGTACCAGGGCTGCCGCTACTCCCTGGGCTACCCGGCCTGCCCCGACCTGGAGGACCGGGCGAAGATCGCCGAGCTGCTGCGGCCCGAGCGGATCGGGGTCGAGCTGTCGGAGGAGTACCAGCTGCATCCCGAGCAGTCGACGGACGCCTTCGTCGTGCACCACCCGGAGGCGAGCTACTTCAACGCGGGGGGTCGACGCCAGTGAACCCGACCTTCTCCTTCGAGTTCTTCCCGCCGAAGACCGACAGGGGCGAGCAGACCCTGTGGGACGCGATCCGGCGGGTGGAGGCCCTCGCGCCGGACTTCGTCTCCGTGACGTACGGCGCGGGCGGCTCGTCCCGCGACCGCACGATCGAGGTCACCCAGCGGATCGTCACGGAGACCACGCTGCGGCCCGTCGCCCATCTGACGGCCGTCGGCCACTCGGTCGCCGAGCTGCGGGCGATCATCGGCGCCTACGCGGACGCCGGGGTGCGGGACGTGCTGGTGCTGCGCGGCGACCCGCCGGGCGATCCGCGCGGGCCCTGGACCGCCCACCCGGACGGCTTCACGTACGCCTACGAACTCGTCGAGCTCGTGAGGTCGTTGGGGGAGTTCCGGATCGGTGTGGCGGCCTTCCCGGAGGGGCACCCGCGCTCGGCCGACGCGCGGAGCGACCTCGCCCACTTCGTCGCCAAGTGCAGGGCCGGCGCCGACTACGCGATCACCCAGATGTTCTTCGACCCCGAGGACTACCTGCGGCTGCGCGACCGGGTCGCCGCGGCCGGCTGCGACACCCCGATCATCCCGGAGATCATGCCCGCCACCGACGTACGGCAGATCCGCCGCTTCGCCGAGCTGTCGGACGCGGCCTTCCCCGAGGACCTGGCGCACCGCCTGGAGGCGGCGAAGGACGACCCCGCCGCCGCGTACCGCATCGGCGTCGAGCACGCGACCGGGATGGGCCTGCGGCTGCTCGACGAGGGCGCCCCGGGCCTGCACTACATCACGCTCAACAGGTCCACCGCGGCCCTCGAAATCCACCGATCGGTCCAAGCCTCAAGGAGCCCCGCACGTGTCTGAGTTCAATGACGCCGTGTTTTCCGACTACAAGGTCGCCGACATCGGCCTCGCGGAGTTCGGCCGCAAGGAGATCACCCTCGCCGAGCACGAGATGCCCGGCCTGATGGCGATCCGCCGCGAGTACGCCGAGCGGCAGCCGCTGGCGGGCGCGCGGATCACGGGCTCGCTGCACATGACGGTGCAGACCGCCGTCCTCATCGAGACGCTGGTCGCGCTCGGCGCCGAGGTCCGCTGGGTGTCCTGCAACATCTACTCCACCCAGGACCACGCGGCCGCCGCGATCGCCGCCGCCGGCATCCCCGTCTTCGCCTGGAAGGGCGAGACCCTGGAGGAGTACTGGTGGTGCACCGAGCAGGCGCTGACCTGGCCGGGCGCCGACGGCCCCAACATGATCCTGGACGACGGCGGCGACGCCACGCTCCTCGTCCACCAGGGTGTGGAGTACCGGAAGACCGGCGCCCTGCCGGAGGCGTCGAACGAGGAACTCGCCGTGGTGCGGGCCCTGCTGGAGAACAGCACCCTTGACTGGGGCACCATCGCCGCTGGCATCCGCGGGGTGACGGAGGAGACCACCACCGGTGTCCACCGCCTCTACGAGATGCACCGCGAGGGCGCGCTGCTCTTCCCGGCGATCAACGTGAACGACGCCGTGACCAAGTCGAAGTTCGACAACAAGTACGGCTGCCGCCACTCCCTGATCGACGGCATCAACCGGGCCACCGACGTCCTCATCGGCGGCAAGACCGCCGTGGTCTTCGGCTACGGCGACGTCGGGAAGGGCTGCGCCGAGTCCCTGCGCGGCCAGGGGGCGCGCGTCATCGTCACCGAGATCGACCCGATCTGCGCCCTCCAGGCCGCGATGGACGGCTACCAGGTCGCGACCCTGGACGACGTCGTCGAGACCGCCGACATCTTCATCACCACGACCGGCAACAAGGACATCATCATGGCCTCGGACATGGCCAAGATGAAGCACCAGGCGATCGTCGGCAACATCGGCCACTTCGACAACGAGATCGACATGGCCGGCCTGGCCAAGGTCCCCGGCATCGTGAAGGACGAGGTCAAGCCGCAGGTCCACACCTGGACCTTCCCCGACGGCAAGGTCGTCATCGTGCTGTCCGAGGGCCGCCTGCTCAACCTGGGCAACGCGACCGGCCACCCGTCCTTCGTGATGTCGAACTCCTTCGCGGACCAGACCCTGGCCCAGATCGAGCTCTTCACCAAGACCGCCGAGTACCCCGTCGGCGTCCACACGCTGCCGAAGCACCTCGACGAGAAGGTGGCCCGGCTGCACCTCGACGCCCTGGGCGTCCGGCTGACCACCCTCCGCCCGGAGCAGGCCGCGTACATCGGCGTTCCGGTCGAGGGCCCGTACAAGCCCGACCACTACCGCTACTGATGTGTACCGAAGCCGAACGCGACAGACGTGACCCCTGGCTCCCGGACCGCCTCCTGAGGACGGAGCGGGACCTGTTGATGCCGCTGCTGCGGCGGACGCCCCCCGAGGCGTTCGAGCTGCGCACCGCCTGCCCGGGCTGGACCGCCCGGCAGGTGCTGGCCCACTGCGGGGCGGCGCTCGTCCGGATCGTCGAGGGGCGCCTGGAGGAGGGCGTGTTCCTGCCCGAGGCCAACGCCTGCGACGTGGCCGAGCGGGAGGACTGGCCGCTCGGCCGGGTCCTCGACGAGCTGGAGCGGGGTCTCACCGAGGCGGGGCCGGTGATCGCCGAGCGGGAGGACGGCAGGCTCGACGCCGTCGCGCTCGGCGAGTGGGTCCACGCCGGAGACGTACGGGAGGCCTTCGGGGAGCCCGGCGCCTACTGCGGGGACGCCCTCGACCTGGCCCTGCCGCTGCTCTCCGTCACCAGTCGCAAGCGGGAGACCCCGCGTCTGGTGGGGGTGCTCGCGGACCGGGACGTCGAGGTCGACCTCGGCAACGAGATCGAGGGCCGGCCGCCGGCCCGTTTCCACGGGGACGCGGCGACCTTGATCCGGATCTATTCGGGACGCCCGCTGGTAAGGACCCGCTACGAACTCACGGGCGCGACGGAGCAGGAACTTCTCATCTACCGCTGAGGGCCGCTCGCGGGGTTGTGGGCATGCGTTCCTCCCCCAAACTCCGTCTGGGGGTACCCCCAGGCGGAACGGGTGGGCACAACCCCCCACCGGCCGGCACCCGCCCGGCCCGCTCAGCCCGCGCATCGCCCCGGCGGACCCGCAGACGAAGGGAACCGCATGTCCACGCTCGACCGGCTCCTGCAACACGAGGCGGCACGACGCCCCGACGACCCCGCCGTCGTCTTCGGCGACGACTCGCTGTCCTTCCGCGAGCTCCACGAAGGCGCAGCCGTCCTCGCCGACTACCTCCGCACCTCGGGGGTCGCCCCCGACCACCGCGTCGGCGTCTTCGTCGAACCCTCACTCGAACTGGTGATCGGCACCTGGGGCGTGCTGTTCTCCGGCGGCGCCTACGTCCCGCTCTCCCCGGAGTACCCCGAGGAGCGCCTGCGCTACATGATCGAGGACAGCGGCGCCCGGCTCGTCTTCACCCAGGAGCGCTTCCGGGACCGCGTCACCGAGCTCGCCCCGCCCGGCACCACCGTCGTCACCCTCAAGGACGCGGTGCGGCACGCCTGGCGCACGGCCGGCGAGGAGCAGCCCCTCGCCGAGCCCGACCTGGACCCCGGCCGGCTCGCGTACGTCATCTACACCTCGGGCTCCACCGGCAAGCCCAAGGGCGTCATGATCGAGCACCGCTCCATCGCCGCCCAGATGCGCTGGATGGGCGCCGAGCACGGGCTCGGCCCGGACGCCGTCGTCGTCCAGAAGACCCCCATGTCCTTCGACGCGGCCCAGTGGGAGATCCTCGCCTGCGCCGTCGGCGCCCGCGTCGCCATGGGCCCGCCCGGCGTCTACCGCGACCCCGAGGGCCTGATCGACACCGTACGGCGGTACGGCGCCACCATGCTCCAGGGCGTGCCGACCCTCCTCCAGGCCCTCGTCGACACCGAGCGCCTCGGCTCCTGCACCAGTCTGCGCCGGGTCTACTCGGGCGGCGAGATCCTCTCCCGGAACCTCGCGGTGCAGCTGCTCGCCGAGCTCCCGGACGCCGAGCTGGTCAACCTGTACGGCCCGACCGAGTGCACCATCAACGCCTCCTCGCACACCGTGGACCGGGCGACCGTCGCCGACGGGCCCTCCGCCGTCCCCATCGGAAGACCGGCGTACGAGACGAGCTTCCACATACGCGACGGCGAGCTGTGCATCGGCGGGGTCCAGGTGGCGCGGGGGTACCTGGACCGGCCCGAGCTCACGGCCGAGCGCTTCGTCACCGCCGAGGACGGCGAACGCCTCTACCGCACCGGCGACCTGGCCACCTGGAACGAGGACGGCACCGTCTCCTTCGCCGGCCGCGCCGACAACCAGATCAAGCTGCGCGGCTTCCGCGTCGAGCTCGACGAGATCGCGCTCGCCATCGAGAACCACGACTGGGTGAAGTCCGCGGCCGTCATCGTCAAGAACGAGCCCCGCACCGGCTTCCAGAACCTGGTCGCCTGCGTCGAGCTCTCCCCGAAGGAAGCCGCCCTGATGGACCAGGGCAACCACGGCGCCCACCACCAGTCCAAGGAGTCCAAGCTCCAGGTCAAGGCGCAGCTGTCCAACGCGGGCACCCTCGACGCCGCCGCCCTCGCCGGCCGCCCCGTCGTCACCCTGCCCGGCCGCACCCCCACCGAGCGGATGCGGCGCACCGTCTTCGCCCGCAAGACCTACCGCTTCTACGAGGGCGGCCCGGTCTCCCGCGCCGACGTCCTCGCCGCCCTCGCCCGCCGCCCCGAGGGCATCGGCTCCCGGCCGGTCGGCACCCTCACCGCGGCCGACCTGGGCGGGATCCTGCGCTGGTTCGGCCAGTTCACCAGCGAGGAACGGCTGCTGCCGAAGTACGGCTACGCCTCGCCGGGCGCGCTGTACGCGACCCAGCTGTACGTGGAGGTGCGCGGCGTCGCGGGCCTGGAGCCCGGCACGTACTACTACCACCCGGTCCACCACCGGCTGTACCTGACGGAGCCGGGGACGGCCGAGGGAGACCCCCTCGTGCGCTTCGGCTTCCGCGGCAAGCGTGAGGCGATCGAACCGGTCTACCGGAACAACATCCGCGAGGTCCTGGAGATCGAGACGGGCCACATGGTGGGCCTGTTCGAGGAGATCCTGCCGCCGCTTGGCCTCGGCATCCGCCCGCTGCGCGGCGGGGCGCCGGGGGACGCGGCGGACCTGGGGGTCTTCGAGCTGGTCCCGTACGACGAGCAGTCCGTGCAGGAGGCGGAGGTCGACCTCTACGTCCAGGCGCACCCGGGCCGGATCGCGGGCCTGGCGGGGGGCCAGTACGCCTATGGCGACGGGGAGTTGACGCTCCTGGACGCCCCGGGTCTGGTGGAGCGCAAGCACGTGATCGCCATCAACCAGGCGGTGTACGAGCGGGCGAGCCTCGGCATCACGGCGATCAGCCGGACCGCGGAGCCCTGGCGGGCCTACATCGACCTGGGCCGCGCCCTGCAGCGACTGCAACTCGGCGACCACGGTCTCGGGTTCATGTCCTCCGGCTACAGCTCCATGTCCGGCAACCCGCTGCCGGCCGCCCGCCGCATGGACGAGGTGCTGGCCGCCTCGGGCCGCCCGACCGGCCCCTCGTACTTCTTCGTCGGCGGCCGGGTCAGCGAGGAGCAGCGGCTCAGCGAGGGCATGTACGAGGACACGGTCCACATGAAGGGCCCGGCGGAGATGATCCGCGACGACCTCGTCCACCACCTGCCCGACTACATGATCCCCAACCGGGTCGTCGTCCTCGACCGGCTGCCGCACTCCGCCAACGGCAAGGTCGACACCAGGGCCCTCGGCGAGCTCGCCGTCGTCAACGCCGGTCTGCACGGGCGCCCGCACGTCCCGCCGCGCACCCGCACCGAGACCCGGATCGCGGGGATCTGGGCGGCGGCGCTCACGTACGAGGACGTCGAGGCGGTCTCCGTGCGGGACGACTTCTTCGAGTCCGGCGGGAACTCGCTGATCGCGGTGGCGCTCATCTCGAAGATCAACAAGGAGTTCGGGGCGGGGACGCTGCCGCTCCAGATCCTCTTCGAGTGCCCCACCATCGAGAAGCTGGCCCACCGCGTGGACGGGGCCGCCGCGACCCCCGCCTCGCGCCTCGTCCGGCTGCACGCGGACGGCGCCCAGTCGCCCGTCTTCTGCTGGCCCGGCCTGGGCGGCTACACGATGAACCTGCGCTTCCTGGCGGAGCGGATCGGCATCGACCGCCCGTTCTACGGGGTGCAGGCGCACGGCATCAACCGGGGCGAGGTGCCGTACGCGACCATCCGAGAGATGGCCGCTGCCGACGTGGCGGCCATCCGCCGACGGCAGCCCGCCGGCCCGTACACCCTGTGGGGCTACTCCTTCGGCGCCCGCGTCGCCTTCGAGTCGGCGCACCTGCTGGAGGCGGCGGGCGAGCAGGTGGAGAACCTGTTCCTGATCGCGCCGGGCTCCCCGAAGGTCCGCACGGAGTCGGCCGCGGCCGGCGCCTCGTACGACAACCCGGGCTTCACCCGGATCCTGTACTCGGTCTTCGCCGGCGCCCTCGCGGAGGTCCCGGCGAAGGACGCGGAGGCGTTCGCCGCGTACGTCGCGGAGCGCTTCCCGGCCCTCGACCCGGAGCTGATCGCCCGGATCATCGCGATCGTGGAGCAGACCTTCGACTTCACGTACACCTTCCGCGAGCTGACCGAGCGGAAGGTCTCCTGCCCCGTGACGATCTTCAAGGCGCAGGGCGACGACTACTCCTTCCTGGAGGGCACGAGCGGCTGGTCCGCCCGCCCGCCGACGGTCGTGGAGCTGGACGCCGACCACTACAGCCTGCTGCGGGAGCCGGACCTGAAGGAGCTGGTGAAGAAGATCCGCTACCGGCTGGGGAGGTAGCCCTTTCGGGCCCGGCCGCGGTGCGGGGCGGGGGACCGGCTGGTGTGCTGGTCGGGACCCCGCCCCTCCACGCGTACGGGAGCACCAGCATGGCCGTGATCGTCACCGTCGAGATCCCCGGCGGCAGCCAGGAGATGTACGAGCGCACCCACGAGAGGCTCAGCTCCACGTCCTGGTTCCCGCCGCCGGGCTTCATCGCCCACGCGGCGGGACCCGACGGGACCGGCGGCTGGCGGATCGTGGACTTCTGGGACTCGGAGGAGGCCTTCCAGGCCTTCGTGGAGAAGGCGATGCCGATCTTCCAGGAGACGGGGATGCCGCCGCTGATGCCGAGGATCGAGCCGCTCACCAACGTCATGGTGAAGTAGCGGCGCAAATTCGTTTGCGGCCGGCCGCCGCCGGCGCGACCCTTCACCGCATGACCTCCGACCTGTTCGCCGCCGACGGGCGCCTCAAGGCGATCCCGCGCAAGCCCGCCCGCCGTGCGGCGCTCCTCGACCACCTCGCCGCCACCCTCTTCGAGCCGGCCCGCGTCTACAGCGAGCGCGAGGTCAACGAGGCCCTGAAGACCGTGCACGCGGACTTCCCGGCGCTGCGCCGCTATCTGGTGATCGGCGGGCAGCTCGCCCGGACCAAGGACGGCTCGGCCTACCGGCGACAGCCCGGCGTCCCCGCAGGAGCGACCTCCGCCGTCGCATGACGGCCGCGGCCCTGGCCGGGCTCCTCGCCGGCTACGGCATCGCGATCCCGGTCGGCGCGGTCGGCGCCTACCTGGTCGCCGTCACCGCCCGCACCGGCTGGCGCACCGGCGCCGCCGCGGCCCTGGGCGTCGCCACCGCCGACGGCGTCTACGCCCTCCTCGCGGTGGCGGGCGGCTCGGCCCTGGTCCCGCTGCTCACCCCGGTGATGACGCCCCTGCGATGGCTCTCGGCGCTGGTCCTGATCGCCCTGGCGGCCCGCGCGGCACGGACGGCGCTGCGCTCGTACCGTTCGGGCAGCCACGCCTCCCGCGACGACGGCGCGAAACCGCTGACCCCGGCCCGCGCCTACGCCACCTTCCTGGGCATCACGATCCTCAACCCCATGACGGTGATCTACTTCGCCGCCCTGATCCTCGCGACCGGCCCGGCGGCCCCCGCGTCCCTCCTCGAACGCACCGCCTTCGTCGCCGCCGCCCTCGCCGCCTCGGCCAGCTGGCAACTCCTCCTGACCACCGGCGGCTCCCTCCTGGGCCGCACCCTCACCGGCCCCCGAGGCCGCCTGACGACGGCCCTGGCGTCGAGCACGCTGATCGCGGTGCTGGCGGTGCGGCTGGTGGGGTAGGGCATGCGCGCCACCGGACGCCGGGGCGAGCCGGCTAGCCCTGCGCCGGCCTGACGTTCTGGTTGTGGTGGAAGACGTTGTCCGGGTCGTACGTCCGCTTCACGTCGGCCAGTCGGTCGTAGTGGCCGCGGTACGTGGCGCGGACGCGGTCGGGGGGTTCGTCCGCGCCGAGGAAGTTGACGTACGCGCCGCCCATCGAGTGGGGGTGCAGGGCGTCCCAGTAGCCCACCGCCCAGTCGCGGATGCGGTCCGCCTCGGAGGGTTCGGCGCTGATGCCGCCGATCACGCCGGACCAGACCGCGTCGCGGTACGCCCAGGCCGTGTCCATCGGGCCGAGCCGGTGGGCCGCGCCGTCGACCGGGTAGAGGTGCATCGTCGACAGGTCGGTGGGCAGGGCCTCCAGGAAGGTGCGGTGCGCGTCGATCGCGCCCTCGGTGATCCGGTCGAAGAAGTCCCCCCGCCAGTACCACTGCAGGCCCTTGGGGATCAGCTCGTCGAACATCGCCTGGATTCCCGGGTACGGGATCGGCGTCGCGAAGTGGAAGGCGGGCGGGGCCGGGTCGCCGACCATCGCGAAGGCCTTGGCGAGCTCGTCCTCGTCCGCCGTGCCGGTGTGGCACCACACCACGCCGCACATCCGCTTCCCGTGGATCTCCTCCGGGAACGGCGGCGCCGGCGGCACCGCCAGCGTCGCGAAGAAGCCGTTCAGCGTCTCGGGCGCCGCCGGCAGGAACTCCCGGTACCAGCGCAGCACCGCGCCGATGTGCTCCGGCTCCCACAGCGTCACCGCCAGGCCCACCGTGTCCACCGGGTGCAGCGCGAACCGGAACGAGGTGACGACCCCGAAGTTTCCGCCGCCGCCGCGCAACGCCCAGAAGAGGTCCGGGTGTTCGTCCGCCGAGGCCGTCACGAACGAACCGTCCGCCAGGACCACGTCGGCCGCCACCAGACTGTCGATCGTCAGGCCGTACGCGCGGGTCAGGTGCCCGTGCCCGCCGCCCAGCGTCAGGCCGCCCACGCCCGTCGTCGACATCACCCCGGCGGGGATCCCGAGCCCGAAGCCGTGCGCCTCGTGGTCCAGGTCCCCGAGCCGGCTGCCGCCGCCCACCAGGGCCGTCCGGGCCTCCGGGTCCACCCGCACCCACCGCATCCCCGACAGGTCGAGCATCAGCGCACCGTCCGCCACGCAGAGTCCGCCGCCGCTGTGGCCGCCGCCCCGCACCGTCAGGTCCATGCCGCTCGCGCGGGCGTGGCGCACCACCGCGCGGACGTCCGTGACGTCCGCGCACCGCGCGATCACCGCGGGCCGCCGGTCGATCATCGCGTTGTAGACCGTCCGGGCCTCGTCGTACCCCGCGTCCTCGGGCCCGAGCACCTCGCCGCGCAGGGACTCGCGCAGGGTCTCCACAGCCGTACCGCCCATGACCCACTCCTCCAGGGCACCCCTGTCGGCCGGCCGCGCTACCCCTTCAGTCTCCCCCTCGGCGTGGCACCCCGCCTCCCGGACCGGCGCCTCGGCATCCTTGCGCCATGACCGACAGCGACGAAGCCGTCCGGACCTCCGCCCGCGGCTGGCTGACGCTCCAGTTGGCGGCCCTCGGCTTCGTGGGCCTGTGCGGTGCGCTGAAGGCCGGCGGATCGGGGGCGTCCCCGGCCCCGCGCGGAGTCGAGGCGGCCGCGGGCGTGCTGGTCCTGCTCGCCCTCGGCCTCGCCGTACTCGCGGTCTACCTCGTCGGACGCACCGCCTGGCCCCCGGCGGGCGGTCCCGAGGACCCCGTCCGCGCCGCCCGCCGGCTGCGCACCGGACTGCTGCTCACCTTCGCCGGCGTCCTGCTGACCGCCGTCGCCGCCACCAGCGCCTGGTGGCCCGCCCCGGACGCGCCGGGCGCGGGCGCGGGCCCCGGGGCGGTCGAGATCACCACCTCGACGGGGCGGGTCTGTGGCGAACTCGGCACCGGAAGCGGGTCGTTGACCCTGATCGTCCAGGGGCGGGCGGTCGACGTGCCGCTCACGGACGTGACGTCGGTGACCCCGGTCGCCGGTTGCGGGAGCACATGACGGCGCGCACCGACCGGGAGGCCAGGGCGGAGAAGCGCGACCGGTCCGAGAGGAGCGAGCCGACGCTGAGGAAGGACCCGACCGAGCCGATCGAGAAGGCCGAGCCGACGGACCCGATGGACATGAAGGACCCGACGGACCCGATCGACAGGAACGAGCCCTTCGACCAGAGGGAGAGGAACGAGTCGGAGGAGCCGGAGCTTCGTCTGCTGCTCATGACCGGAGCGTAGGGCGAAGGCAGCGGGGGCCGCCACGGCATACGCCGACCGGCGTCGTGGCGGCCCCCGTGGGCCCGTGCGGTGTCCGGCCTACTTCAGCGCGGCGAGGGCGGCCTCGTAGTTCGGCTCCTCGGAGATCTCGTTGACGAGCTCCACGTGGAGGACCTTGTCGTCCTCGTCGAGGACGACGACGGCGCGGGCGGTCAGACCGGCCAGCGGGCCGTCGGCGATGTCCACGCCGTAGTTCGTGTGGAACTCGCGGCCACGGAGGGTGGAGAGGTTCTTCACGTTCTCCAGGCCCTCGGCGCCGCAGAAGCGGGCCTGGGCGAAGGGCAGGTCCGCGGAGATGCAGAGCACCACGGTGTTGTCGAGGCCCGCTGCCTTGCTGTTGAACGCGCGCACGGAGTTCGCGCAGGTCGGGGTGTCGACGCTCGGGAAGATGTTGAGGACCTTGCGCTGACCGGCGAAGTCCTTCAGCGAGCGGTCCGCGAGGCCCTCGCCGACCAGGCTGAACTCCGGAGCCTGGCTGCCCGCGGCGGGCAGGGTGCCGTTGACCTGTACGGGGTTGCCCTTGAGCGCGACCTGCGCCATGTCGAATCTCCTTCATCGGTGATGCTGACGACGGTCCCGAGCTTACTGCCCGTGGAATCGGCATCTCGCGGAACGGAACGGAACGGGAGGGGCCGGGCGGGAGGGGCCGGGCGGGAGGGGTCGGGCGGGAGGGGCCGGAGCGGGCCGGGGGTGCCGCCCCGCTCACGCGCCCGTCGCGTACCGCGCCAGGAAGAGGTCCACGCCGGACTCGATCTGCCGGCTCAGCTCGGCCTCGTCGACGGCGGTGCCGGGCGCGAAGGTGTGGACGAGCTGCGGCACGCCGACCGTGGCCGCCACCAGCTGCTGCACGGCGAGCTGCGGGTCGGGTGCGTCGAGCGTCCCGCGGGCGTCGAGCGCGGTCACCGCCTCGATCAGCGGGCCGTTGTACATGTCGTACGTGACCCGGTACCAGAGCTGGCCGAGCTGCGGGAAGCGGTCGATCTCGCCGATCACCAGCCGGCGCAGCGCCATGATGTCCGGGCGCAGCAGCGCCCGGGCCCAGTCCACGGTGAGCCGGACGAGCGCGGCGCGCAGGTCGGGCGCGTCGGCGAGCGGGCCCGCCGGCTCCACCCCGGCGTACGTCTGCGGCAGCACGCCGCCGACGACCGCGAGGAACAGGCGCTCCTTGCTCCCGAAGTGCTTGTAGATGGTCGCCTTGGAGACGCCGGAGCGCTGGGTGATCGCCTCCATGGAAGCGGCGGAGTAGCCCTCGGCCAGGAACTCGGTGAGCGCGGCGTCGATCATCGCCCGGCGCTTGCGGGCGGCGGCGGAGGCGGGGTCGGGGATGACGGGGATGCCGTACTCGTCGAGTACGCCTCGGAGGGCGTCGTCCGTGGTCTTGGCGGCCATGGGGGTCCTTCGCGGAAGGCGGTGCGGAGTCGCCGCCAGTATATGAACTGAACGGTTCGGTCTGGCGTCGGCGCCGATCAGGCCACCACCGCCGCGGCCAGCGCCGGGCCCAGTGTCACGCCCGTCAGGAAGGCCAGGTTGAACAGGCCGATCGCCGGGCCCTGCTGCTCCTCGCGCAGGCCGCGGGTCGCGGCGCCCGTCAGGATCCCCTGGCCGCCCGCGGTCGCGAGCGCGCTCAGGCCGGAGCCGGTCAGGACCGCCGCCGGCCACGGGGCGAGGGCCGCGAGCACGGCCGCCGTCGCCGAGCCGCCGGCCAGCACCAGGCGGGTCCTGCGCGTCCCGAGCCGGGGTGCGAGGCGGATGAGCCGCCAGGACAGCAGCGCCCCGGCGAGGGCGGCGAGCGCGGCGACGGCGCCCGTCTCGACCGGGTGCCAGCCGGTGAGCGCGGCGAAGCGGCGTGGGGCGCCGTACAGGAGCGCGAAGTTCACGGTGGAGAGCGCGAGCATGAGCCCCGCGGCGGCGCCGAAGCCCGGGGCGCGCAGGACGCCGGAGGGACGGGTGCCGGTGGCCGCCTGGGGGCGCGGTTCCGCGGGGCCGGCCAGGCGCAGGACGGGCGGCAGTACGAGGAGGCTCAGCAGCGGCAGGACGAGCGCGGCCTGCCAGCCCGCCGCGCGCTCCGCCGCGGCTCCCGCGAAGAGGCCGAGGGTGCCGCCGAAGGCGCTGCCGACGGCGACGGTCCCGGGCGCCCGGCCCGAGCGGTCCCGGCCCGCGATCCGGAAGGCCGCGACGGTGACCCCGGCCGCCCCGACGGCTTCGACCGTCCGCCCGGCCACCGCGAGCGGCAGCGTTCCGGCGGCGAGGACGAGCGCGGCGCCCAGGACGAGGAGCACGGCCCCGGCCCGGACCAGCCCGCCGGGGCCGCGCCGCCCGGCCGTGGCGGACAGCAGCGGGGTGCCGGCCGCCATCCCGATGCCGAACGCGGTCATCAGCCAGGCCGCCGAACCGGCGGCGACTCCGAGCTCCCGGGCGGCGCCGGGCAGGGCGAGGCTGGGGCCCGACACCCCCATGGAGGCGGGTGCGACGAAGAGCGCGGCGAGGAGGGCCGGGCGCAAGGGGGCCCGGGGCCGGGGGCGCGTGCCCTGGGGCACGGTCCTGGCGGTCCTGGCGGCCGGGACGGTCGTCGTGGGTGTCGTGGGTGTCGTGCGCGCCGTGCGGGCCGCGCGCGTCGTGGGTGTCGTGGGTGTCATACCGGCATCCGTCCCGTCCGACCCGTCCGGTCGACCTGCCCCATGTGTCCCATCCGGCCCGTCGCGAAGTCCTTCTCCGCCTGGCGCAGCTCCGCCGCCGTGTTCATCACGAACGGTCCGCCGCGGGCGACCGGCTCCCCGATCGGCTCGCCGGTGAGGACCAGCACCTCGGCCGCTCCGCCCGGCGCCGCGATCGTGAAGTGGTCGCCGTCGGGGGCGAGCACGGCGAGGTGGCCGTCGGCGACGGGCTCGGCGGCGACGGCGGCCTCGCCGGTCATCACGTACGCCACCGCGTTGTGCCCGGCGGGCGCCGTGAACGTGGCGCGCCCGCCCGGTGCGAGGCGCGCGTGGGCGACGAGGACCGGGGTGTGGGTCGCGAAGGGCCCGGTCACGCCGTGGCTGCTGCCGGCGAGGACGGTGAGGCGGGCGCCCTCGGGGGTGGTGACGGTCGGCAGGTCGTCGGCCCCGGCGTTCTGGCTGCGTGGGGGGAGCGACTTGAGCCGGGCGGGGAGGTTCAGCCAGATCTGCAGCATGTGCTGGCGCCCGCCCGCGGCGAGGAACTCCTCGGTGGGCAGCGCCTCGTGGACGATCCCGGAGCCCGCGGTGAGCCACTGCACCCCGCCGGCCCCGACGACGGCCCGGTGGCCGCGGGAGTCGGCGTTGGCGATGTCGCCGTCGAGGACGTACTGGATCGTCTCGAAGCCGCGGTGCGGGTGCGCGGGAGCGCCCTTGGCCTCGCCGGGGGCGAGCTCGACCGGTCCCACCTGGTCGACCATCAGGAAGGGGTCGACGAAGGGGAGTTCGGCGGTGGGGAAAGGGCGGCGGACGGGGAAGCCGGCGCCCTCGTGGGTGTGGAGGGGGCGGGCGATGCGGGCGACGGTGCGTTCGGCGGCGGTCATGCCAAGAATGAACTACACCGTTCGGTTCACTGTCAAGACTGAACCGTTTGGTTGACGAGGTGAACCGATCGGTTTACTTTGTGCCCATGACCACACCCAGCACCTCGCCCGCGACCACCCCCAGGCCGTCACCCAGGCCCTCGCCCAGGACCACCGCCACCTACATCGGCACGGCCACCGTCCTGCTCCGCATCGGCGGTCTCACCGTCCTCACCGACCCCGCCTTCGACCAGGCGCCCGCCGCCTACCCGGCCGTTCGCCCGCTGCGCCGCACGGCGGGCCCCGCCCTCGACGCGAGTCTGCTGCCGCCCGTCGACCTGGTCCTGCTCTCGCACGACCAGCACGCCGACAACCTCGACCACTCAGGCCGAGAGGTCCTCGCCCGGGCGGGCCGGATCCTCACCACCCCCGAGGCCGCCGCCCGCCTCGGCGGCCGGGCCGAGGGCCTGGCCCCGTGGGAGAGCCGCGAGATCACCGCCGGGGGCACGACCGTGCGGATCACCGCCACCCCGGCCCGCCACGGCCCCGAGGGCACCGAGCAGGCCACCGGGCCCGTCACCGGCTTCGTCGTCGAGCACGACACCGGCACCCTGTACGTCTCCGGCGACACCGTCCGGCACGACGCGCTGGCCGCGATCGGCGAGCGCTTCGCCCTCGACACCGCCTTCCTCCACTTCGGCGACGCCCACTTCCCCTCCACCGGCGACCGCGCCTTCTCCCTCAGCGCCGCCGAGGGCGCCGCCCTCGCCCGCACCCTGGGAGCCCGCACGGTCGTCCCCCTCCACTTCGACTCCTGGGACCACCTCGCCGAGGACCCGGCCCGCATCACCGCCGCCTTCGCCGCCGATCCCCGGCTGGCGGGGACCCTGCGCTGGCTGGAGCCAGGGGTGCCGGAGGAGCTGTGAGCGGACCCTCATCCGTCGGAGGCCCACACGCCGGAGGGCCGGACCGCTCGCGCGATCCGGCCCTCCCTGGGCTGTGTACGGGGAGTACGGGGTGTACGGGGTACGTCAGCCGCTGAACCAGCCGTTCAGGTCCGCGACGACCTGCACGTCGCCCGAGTGGTTCGTGAACGTCACGCGCCCGTCGACCACCGGCACGACCACCAGGTTGGAGATCGTCCTGCCCGCCGGGTAGTTGAGGTTCGACACCGCCGGACGCGGCCGCCCGTGCGGCGAGACGGTCAGGAAACTGCCCGAGGTCGGGCCGGCGACGGTCACGTTGAGGACGACCGCCGTGACACCCTCGGCCGGCACCCCGGCCACGCCGGAGACCCGCATGCTGACCACACCGCCGGGACCGACCGCCCCGGCCCGCGCGCCGAGACCGCCGCGCGTGTCGAGGAGCCGTACCGGCTCGGCGGCCGTGAAGGCCGCGCCCGTGGCGGAGAAGTAGCCCGTCACGTCGGCGAGCAGATCCACCGAGCCCGCGCTGTTGCGCAGCACCACCGAGCCGTTCACGACCGGCACGACCACCAGGTTGGGGAGGGTCTCCCCGGCCGAGTAGTTGATGTTCGAGGCGGTCGGGACGGACTGGCCGTCGGGGTAGACCGTCACGAAGCCGTTCGAGGCCGGGGCGACCGCGGTGACGTTCATGACGACCGCCGTCACACCCGTCGCCGGGACGCCCTTGACGCCCGCGACCCTGAGCTTCACCGAACCACCGGCGCCGACCCGGGCCTTGGGGGCGCCGGTGCCGTAACGGGTGTCCAGGAAGCGGGTCGGGTCGATCGACGTCAGCGCCGAGCCCGCGCCCTGTGCGGACGTGTAGTAGCCCGCCACGTCGGCGACGACGTCGAGCGCGCCCCCGCTGTTGCGCAGGTTCACGGTCCCGTTGGTGACGGCGACCGTCACCAGATTGGAGAGCGTCCGGTTCGCCGTGTAGTTGAGGCTGGACGCGGACGGGACCGGACGGCCGTCGGGAAAGACGGTCAGGAAGCCGTTCGTGGACGGGGTGACCGCCGTGACGTTCAGGACGACCGCCGTGACCCCCGTCGCCGGGACGCCGTCGACGCCCGCGACCTTCAGCTTGACCGTGCCGCCCGGACCGACCTTCGCCCGGGGCGCGCCCGTGCCGTAGCGCGTGTCCAGGAACCGCTTCGGCGCCACCGGCACGAAACGGCCGGGCGTGGCCGCCCGGGCCTCCGTCACGGTGAAGGCGTTCGGCAGGTAGCCGGGGGAGCGGGTGCCGGAGGTGTAGCCGCCGTCGCCGACCACCAGGTCGTAGCGGCCCGGAGGCAGGTCACGGGTGCCGAGCAGGACCTTCATCGAGGTCCCGTTCGGCGCGACGGACACGATCTCGTTCATCCAGGTCTCGCCGGACGTGGAGTCGTTGCGCAGCCTGACCGGCGTGCCGAGGGTCAGGCCGGAGCCGCGCAGCTCCACCGGGTGCGAGGTCCCGGCGGGGCCGGTCGTGCTGCTCAGCCAGGACACGTCGGCCTGGGCCGGATAGCCGGCGCAGTACAGGGCGCAGGCACCCTGCGCCGTGAACTCGTACGGCGTGGGCGCCGCGCCGGGGGTCACCACGAGCGCGTACTGCCCGGCGGGCGCCTGGTCGGTGGTGTAGCACTCGGCGCGGATCCCGCCGGAGACGGAGCACAGGTACGACAGGTCCGTCGAATCGCCGAAGGAGGCGCCCAGCAGGCTGACGGTGGGGTTCCTCCCCTGCGTGTCGCTGTGCACGCCGAAGACGTCGAAACGCTGCCGCGGCTTCAAGTCCAGCACCGCGCAGTAGGCCGTCGCCGACTCGGTCAGGACCGCGCTGCGCGGGGGGAAGCCCGCGGGCGACACCTTGTTCGCCGTGCACTGCGGGGCCCAGCCGGACGCCGTGCCGATCCGCCAGGTGTCCGTGTACGAGGCGATCGGGGTGGCGTCGTAGCCGACGGCCACGACGTACACGAGGTACGAGGTGGAGCCGGTGACCCGGCAGGTGCCCGCGGTGCCCCAGGTGCGGCACTTCCGCGTGCCGGTGGCGTCGACGACACCCAGGACCGCGCCCTGCCTGTAGCCCGCGCCCGGCGTCCGCACGGACAGCCACATCTTGTCCGTGGCCGCCGCCGTCACCCGCAGGCAGGTGCTGTCGAGGTCCCCGCGGAAGGTGTACGGCGTGGAGGGCCCGCCGACGGTCAGCGACGCGGGCGCCGCGCAGCGGGCCGTCGCGGAGACGTCACGCCGGACGAGCCTGTAGGTGTCGGGGCCGTAGCCGCCGCTCTTCGTCAGCAGCGCCGTGTACGGGGCGCCCGCGGTGAGGCGGCAGGTCGTCGTCGAGTCGCTGACGGTGGTGCACACCTCGTTGCCGGCGGCGTCGTGGATGCGCAGCCAGGCGTTCACCTGGTTGGTCTCGTTGGTGTAGTCGAGCAGCTCGGTGGTCGCGTGCGCGCCGCCCGCGATCGACAGGCACGCGGTCTGCCCCCTGGCGAGCGCGAGCTGCGCACCCCAGGTGTTGCCGAAGCCGGACTGGGCCCACGGCGTGCAGCCCGCGGCCTCGGCCGTGCGCTGGACGGCGACCTTGTAGTCACCGGCGGCGGGGGCGGACAGCACGGCGTGGAACGGGGCGGTGCCGGTCAGCTTGCAGACCCCCGGCGCGTTCTCGTTGGCGCACTGTGCGACGCCCTTGGCGTCGAAGACCCGGACGGCCGGGTGGACGGCGTCCTCGCCGGTCGCCTGGTCGATGAAGTAGAGACCGCGGCCGGAGGCCGTCGGCAGCCCGAGGCAGAGGGCCTGACCGGCGCCGGTGAAGGTGCCGGTGACCGCGCCGGAGGCGAAGCCGTCGTCCTTGACCGGCGTGCAGCCCTCGGCCTGCCCGGTCGCGAGGAACCAGACGCCGTAGGCGTCGGCGCCGCTGCCGCTGCGGGCGTCGCGGGCCCAGGTGTGGTCACCGGCGGCGAGCCGGCACGGCGTGGTGGGCTCCGGGGTGCAGGCCGGGGTGCCGTCGGCGTCGTACAGGCGCCCGTCGAGCTCCGCGTCGACGCTGTCGAAGAGGTACGGACCGGCCGCCGCGACGCGCAGGGTGCGGCAGCGCTCCGTGCCCGACGCGTCCGGTACCGCCCCGTACGCCTGCGGCGTGACGACGGCGCAGCCGCTCGGGTGCGAGAGGCGCGCCGCGGTGAGCGTGAGCTCGGTGGCCGCCGCGTCGCGCTCGGCCGCGAGCAGGCGGTAGGGCGCGGTGCCGGTCAGCGTGCAGTCCAGGTACTGGTTGCCGGCGACGCGGGTCGAGCAGACCTGGGCGCCGGTGGAGTCGTACACGGTCTGCGACACGCGCCAGTCGCTGTGGAACAGGCGCAGCACCTCACCGGAGGCCGTCGGCAGCGCGTAGCAGTTGCCCGTCGAACCGGCCGCGAGGCTCGCCGCCCGGACGGTGGGCCGGCCGAGGGCGGTGTCGGCGTCCGTCACCGTGGTGCAGGAGGTGTCCGCGAGGAGCGCCTTGTACGACACGGAGAAGCCGCCGCTGCTGCCCGAGTTGTCCCACACCTCCAGCGTGTACGTGCCCGTCTGGGAGGTGGGGCAGCGGTGCGCGCCCGAGTAGTCGGGCCGGTCGCAGGTGACGGCGGAGCCGTCGGGAGCGGTCAGCGAGAGGTAGGCGTCGGCGCCCTGGGCGTTCACGACCTGCGCGAACACGACGTCCTTCGCCTGCGGCACGTCGAGCGTGAAGGTGGTGGCGTGCCCGCTGGGCCAGGTCGCGCAGGTGTGGACGGTGTTCGGCTCGATGGGCCCGGAACACGTGTCCGCGAGGCCGCCCTCGGCGATCCGGCGGGCGGCGCGGAGCCGGGGCTCGGTGGTCCGGGGCGCCGCGGCCTTCGGCGCCGCGGCCTTCGGTGCGGCCTTCGACGGCGTGGGCGTCGGCGTCGTGGCGGCGGACGCGGTGGCGGCCGGCCCGAGTACGGACGCGAGGACCGCGACGAGAAGCGCGACGAGCGCGAGTACGCGCGGCGCGCCGGCCGGTCTTCTTCCGGCATGGGCGGTGTGCAAGGAGTCCCCCCCAGGGACGGTTCATGAGAGACGAGACGAATGCGAACGCGGTGTTCCGAGACGGGCAGAGTCTATTGACGGCCCGTACGCGTGAGTTGCCAGGTCCGGAGGTCGTCGCTCTCGCCGTACGGGACGAAGCCGAGTCGGGCGGCGACCGCGCCGCTTGCGTGGTTCTCGCGGTCGTGGACGATCAGCAGTTCGTCGACGCCCCGCAGGCGGAAACCCTCCTCGACCAGGGCGCGGGCGGCCCTGGTGGCCACCCCGCGTCCGGTGGCGGCGGGATGCAGCCAGTAGCCGATCTCGTAGGCGCCGTCGGGGGTGTCCTCGTGCCGGTACAGCCCGCAGCTCCCGACGAGCGCCCCGTCGGCGACCACCGCGTACGTGAACTCCCTGCCGGTCGCCCACATCTCCGCCCGCCGGGCCAGGTGGTCGGCGGTCGAGGCGGGGGTGTGCGCGGCGGCCCAGGGCATCCAGGGACGCAGGTGCTCCAGGGACTCCTCGACGACCCGCAGCCACTCGACGAGGTCCGCCGCCGCGTCGAAGGGACGGAGGACGAGGTGCCCGTCGACCTCGATCAGCTGCGGGGGCGCGTGCGGCGGGAGTTCCATGGGAGGAGGCTCGTACGCGGACGCCCGCGGGGGCAAGGCGATTTCGGGGTCGGACGCGTCCGGGGAGCCTAGCCCGGGCGGCGGAGGCCGGCGATCGTCCGCGCGGATGACCCCATGCCGCCGCGGCCCGGCCAGCATGGAGCCATGGAAGACAGGAGTGCGGCGGGCGCCGCGGAGTGGACGGGGGTCGCCGCCGCGGTGTGGGGGGTCCTGTTCGCCGTGCCCAGCTTCGCGTGGGCGGCGGGCCTGTCCTTCGGCGCCCGGACGACGGTGTCGCCCGCCCTCGTGAAGCTGGCCGAGGAGCGGGTTTGGTGGTTCGTGGCCGTCCTGTGGGTGACCGGCCTGCTGAAGCTCGTCGGGGCCCTGATCGGAATCGGCCTGACCCGCCGCAGGGGCAGGTGGGCCGGCCGTCTCCTGGCGTGCTGCGGCGCGGGTGCCGCGGTGCTGCTCGTCTGGCACGGCGGGGTCTTCGTCGTCCAGGGGGCCCTGGTGGAGGCGGGCGCCCGCCCGGTCGCACCCGACCTGGCCGCGCTGATCCGCTGGTACCTCTACCTGTGGGGACCGTGGTTCGTCGCCGGCGGCCTGCTCTTCGGCGCCGCCACCCTGCGGTACGTCCGTGACGGGCCGCGGCTTCCCGCCGGGGTGGGTGCGCTGGGGGCGCTGCTGCTGTCGCTGGCGTCGGTGGTCTCCGGCATCGGCTGAGCCGACGCGTCAGCGGACCACGTCGAAGACCTGCTTCTGCAGCCCGTTCGCGTACGCCTCGGACTCGACCAGCCGCAGCTTCTGCACGTCCTTGTCCGTCGTGCTGAACAGGCGCTTGCCCGCGCCGAGCAGCAGCGGGAAGACCAGGAGGTGGTAGCGGTCGATCAGGCCGGCGTCCGACAGCGCCTGGTTCAGCGACGCGCTGCCGTGGACGATGATCGGCCCGCCCTCGGTCTCCTTCAGCGCCGCGACCTCGTCCAGCGAGCGCAGGATCGTCGTCTCGCCCCAGTTCGACACCAGGTCGTCCTCGGTCAGGGTCGTCGACACGACGTACTTCGGCATCGCCTTGTAGTCGGCGAACTCCTCCATGTCCGGCCACACCGCGCTGAACGCCTCGTAGCTCGTCCGCCCCAGCAGCATCGCCGCCGCCTCCTTCTGCTCCCGCCCCTTGATCTCGAACGCCTCGGGCAGGAACTCGGTGTGCTTGAACGTCCAGCCGGAGTTCCGGTAGCCGGGCTCGCCGCCCGGGGCCTCGACGACGCCGTCGAGGGAGATGAAGGCGGTGCTGATGAGAGTGCGCATCGGGATGTCCTCCGTGTTCCGGTGTTCTTGCCCTTGAAGACTGCGGGTCTCGGAGAAACTAATCGGTGATCGCCAAGGCGGGGAGGAAATATCTTCGACGACCACGCCCGGCCCCCGGCCGGGGGCCGCCCCGCGAGGACGAGGCGGCGTGGGCCGGGCGTGCCGCCGGGTCAGCGGGTGAGCGTGTCGTCCAGCTCGTACGGGGAGACCCACCAGCCGTTCCGGCAGATGCGGCCCTCGGGGTCGTGGTCGCCCTCGGCGTACTCGCCGCTGCCCTTCGTCTCGCCGTTCGGGCCCTTGAAGTAGCTGGTGTAGTAGTAGCGGCAGCCGGCCGCGGCCTGCGCCGCGGGTGCGGCGGCCTGGGCCGTGGGGACGAGGGTGAGCGCGGCCGCGGCCGTACAGGCCGCGGCGGTGACGAGACGGGTGAACGTCGTCATGGTGGGGGTCTCCTTGTCGGCGGGGCGGGTCCTTCGCACGCCCTCGCTCGGCCCAGGCTGGGCTCGCCGTCGCCGACGCGCCGGATCCGACCCGCGCGGCGTCACCCTGCCGGGGCGGGCGAACCGATTCGCCGTTCCACCAGTCGGTGCACGATCGCCGGGCGGAACCGGGGCGTTCACCCGCCGCCCCGCGGTGGGCACCGGCGGCCTTCGCCGTCGTCCTCTCGTGCCCGAGCCCTCGGCCCCCGCTCCCCGGCCGCTGGGTGCGGTCCGGGGCCGGGGGCCGAGGGGGGGCGGGGTCGTGCTCGGATGCTGCGACTACGTCGTCGAGCCGCGCCGCCTGCGCCACCACACCAGCGCGCCGCCCACCGCTACCAGGAGCGCGGCCAGGCCCGTGATCAGGCCGGTCGGGGCGCTGGAGCCGGTGTGGGCGAGGTCGCCGCCGGGGTGCGCCGGGTCACCGGTCGGCCGGGGGGCCGGGGTGGAGGTGGTCGGCGCCGGGCTGCTCGGGGCCGGGGTGGACGGCTGGTCCGTCGGCTTCGGGCCGTCCGTGGGGCTCGGGGTCGGCGTCGGGTGCGTACCGCCACCGCCGCCGGCCGCGTTCTTGGTGTTGCCGCCGAGGAAGAGGGTGTCCTCGGTCTCGGCGTCGTCGGTCATGGCCTTCGCGGACGTCTTCGTGGTCCGCGGCAGGTGCCGGTGCTCGGCGGTGAACTGCGCGCGGGTCACGTTGCGCTTGGGGGCCTTGGAGAAGTCGACGCCGCCCATGACGCAGATCTTGTTCTGGCCGTTGACCTCGCACGGGAAGGAGTAGTCGCCCTTGGTGAACGACTTCACGTAGTCGTCGAAGGTCTGCTTCGGCGTCCAGCTCCTGTTGGCCCCGCGCAGCGGCCACTTGCGCACGTCGTTGCTGTTGATGACCGGCCGGAAGTCGGTCGCCGCCGCCTGGTCCTGCTGGCGCACGTACTCCGCCGCCACCCGGGCCGTGTAGACCCGGCGCAGGTCCGCGTAGTTCGGCGCGTTGTTCACGCGCCGCTCCACCTCGGGAATGATGATCCGGTTGACCAGGCCCTCGGAGACCTTGCGCTGGGCCGGGGTGAGGGTGCAGTCGTTGCCGTTCGGGTCCGGGGTGTGCACCTCGGACGCCTCGGAGTTGACCTTCAGCGGCGCGTCGAGGATGTAGATGCCGTTCTCGTCGACGCGGACGACCGCGGTCTTGGGGACGATCCAGTTGCGGGTCACCGTCCCGCACGGCAGTCCGGCCTCGCGCATCGCGTCCTGGAGCTGCTTGCCGAGGCCCTCGCGCGGATCCATGAGCCGGGCGTAGTCGTGCTTCATCTCCAGGTCGGCCTGGAGCAGCACGCGGCCGGCGTCGGTCCT
The DNA here is from genome assembly GCF_044386705.1 of Streptomyces sp. NPDC020422. NCBI lineage: Bacteria > Bacillati > Actinomycetota > Actinomycetes > Kitasatosporales > Streptomycetaceae > Streptomyces > Streptomyces sp. NPDC020422. The sequence goes on from NZ_JBIRVJ010000005.1 coordinate 220,143, forward strand.
GCCGAACTGCTTGTCCATGACCCGGTCGGGCTCGTCCGGGTTGAGGTTGACCCAGAACTTCTCCGGGGTCAGCGCCATCCACGTGAAGAACGAGTCGGAGATGAGCTGTGCCTTCTCCTGGCCGCCCCAGCCGGGCTCGGTGCCCGTGGTCTCCTTGGCGGAGAAGGAGTAGTCGAGGCCCTTGCCCTTGACGGGCTTGCCGACGTAGCGCAGGTCGAGCGTGGTGAAGTCCACGCCGCCGGGGCCCTTCACGCCGGAGCCGTTGCGGTTCGCGGCGTTGGCCCGCTCCTGCTGGCGGCGGGCGTCGTTGGGGGTGGGCTGGGACCGGATGATGTTGTCCGTGCCGGGCGAGGCCGGGGACTGGCCGGGGTTCGGCGTCATCAGCGTGCCGGGCCTGGTCCACTTGCCGGGCCGGTACTCCGGAGTGGCGGTGGAGTGGTGCGCGTAGCCGGTGACCCGGTTGTTGCCGCTGGGGTCCGGGCCGATCCGGGCGTTCATGTTCCTGATGCGCTTGGTGGTCTCGTCGGAGACGGCCTCGCCGAACGCGAACCGGACCTTGAAGTCCTTGTACTTGTCGCTCGTGAGGAGCTTGCGGTCCTTCGGCGTCTGGCTGCCGTCGTTGTCCCCGCCGGACTTCATCTCGACGAAGATGCCCCGCTTGTAGTTCACCGCGTCGTACTTGCGGTACAGCGGCTTGCCGTTGGCGTCCCGCTCGTACTCCACGTACTCCTGGCACAGCCAGTCCGGGCCGACGAGGCCCATGTCCTCGACGACCTTGGCCTCGAAGGCCTCACCGCGGGTGCGGCGCGCCTCCATCTCGATGTAGGCGTCGTTGAGCCAGTTGTCGAACGACCCGTACTTCTGGTCGTTCCAGGACTTGCCCTCCATGTAGTTCTTGTACGTGCCGAACACGCGCTCCGGTGTGCCCTCGGCGTACTGCTTGTAGTCCGAGCTGATCCCGGCGAGGGCTTCCTTCTGCTTCGCGACGTCCTTCGGCAGCTTCAGGCCGTCCATCGCGTGCCGCTGGTTGGGGAAGCGGTACGAGTCCCACTTCGCCTTGATGCGGGAGGCGTCCCCGGGGAAATCGGTGGCGGGCGTGATGTTCTTGCCGCGCAGTCCGTACTTGTCGTCGCAGCGGACCTGCTTCGGTGCCGCGGCGGCCTCGCCGGTGAGCGGGGTGAGTCCGGTGAAGGACAGCACCCCCGCACAGGCGGCGGCGAGCGCGATGCGCGAGGCGCGGCCGCGGGTCACGGATATCGGGTAGTTCAAGGTGAACTCTCCCGGGAGCCCAGGAAGACCATGGGTCGGTGCGGCGCCAGGGGCCCCCGTGGTCGTTGGCGCCGCAGAGTCATCCACCCTAGGCGTCGACGCTCCTTCCGGGTAAGGAGATTTTGGCGTGTCGCACGACAACTCAATTGCTTCTGTGCAGAGTTAGCGGCCGAGTAGCCACAACTCCTCCATGGCCGCCGTGTGTTCGCGGGTGTGGCGCACCCGCAGGAGCGAGACCTCCAGGCGCGGATGACGGCGCGGGTCGCGCCCCTTGAGGGCAAGGGAGACCACCAGTTCCCAGTTGACGAGGTGGGGTTCACCGTCCAGGGCGAGGTCCTCCTGGGTGTCCTCGTCGAGCAGGTCCACGTCCACGCCGAGCGCCCCGAGCGCGGCGCGGGGGTCGCCCTGGCTCTCCCAGGGGTCCTCGAAGCCGGGGTAGCCCGAGGCGTGCAGAAGCGTTCCGTCGGGCAGTAGGAGGACGTCCTCGATGTGGTCCTCCCCGAGGTCCACATGGGCCGAGCCGACCACCAGGGAGCCCGGGTGCCGCGCGTGCACGGCCCGGGCCGCCTCGCGGACCGTGTTGTCGGTGCCGTCGTCCGCGAGTGCCGGGTCCGACAGGCAGACCGCCCCGCCGTAGTGGCCGACCGCGATCAGGTCGAGGTCCGCGCGGACCTCGGGGTGCGGCACCTGGTCCGCGGGCACGACCCCGAGGTCCTCCACGACCTCCTCGACCGTGGGGAAGTCCGCGGCGAACGCGCGGGCGCGGACGGGGTCGTGGGGAGCGAAGGAGTCCGCCGAGGTGGGGCGGGGAGGGGCGAGGACGGTGAGGGTGCACTCGCCGGAGCCGGACACCCGGGTGTCCGCGGGACGGGTCCAGTAGGTATCGGTCATGCCGGAGACGGTAGCGGGCGGTCGGCGCGGGCACGGGTCCGTCGCGGCGGCGGCGGTGGTGGGTGGGCGGCGGTGCGTGGTGGGCGGCGGTGCGTGGTCGGCCGCGAGGCGCGCCCGGCCGTGGTGTGTGCCCGGCGGCGAGGCGTGCCCGGCTGAGGTGTGTGCACGGCCGAGGTGCCGCGCTCAGTCGATGTGCACGATCTGGAACGCCTCCGCCATCCGGCCGGCCGGCAGTCCGCCCGCCGTGGCGTGTTCGCTGAGCCAGGTGCGCAACAGGCCCGCCAGGTCGTCGAAGTGGGCGGTCTGGGAGGTGTGGATGCGCAGGGCCTCGACCTTGCGGTCGAAGACGGGGGTGACGTCGACGTACTGGTTGGGCGTCGGGCCCGTCATCAGCCAGAGCTCGTGGACGATCCACGGCTCCAGGCCCTCCTCCTTGAGGAGTTGGGGGTGGGCGAAGGGGTTGCGGGCCTCGGGGTATATCGCGCGCAGACAGGCGTCGCCGACGGCGCGGTGGTCGGGGTGGAGGTCGGCCACGCGGGCCCAGTTGATCTCGGGGGAGGGGATGATGGCGCGCTGCGGGCGGACCTCGCGGATGACCCGGCACAGGTCGCGCCGCAGGTCGACGGAGGCCTCGACGAAGCTGTCGGGGTAGCCGAGGAAGCGCACGTCGGCGACGCCGCTGAGCTTGGCCGAGTGGATCTGCTCCGCGCGGCGCAGATCCGCCATCGCCTGACGGGGGAGTGCCTCGTCGTAACCGCCCGCGCCGCCGTCCGTGACGATGCAGTACGTCACGCGGGTGCCGCGCTCGATCCACTGCATGACGGTGCCGCTGACGCAGAACTCGATGTCGTCCGGGTGCGCCGCCACCACCAGCAGGGACTCGGGTGCTGAACGGACGGTCGGGTCGGTCGTCGCGAAGTCCTCCATGGGGCCAGCCTCTTGGTGCGGCGGGGGCGTCGCAAGGCCAAGCCGTGGCGTGAACAGGACATGGCACTTACGCGCCATTCAAAAAGTTGGTAGATTCAAATCATTGGGTGCGACACGTGGACAGTGACTGGTAGAGAGATCCGGAGGCGACCGGCAATGTGCAGGATCCTCGGCACCATCGCCGCGGCAGCGGCCCGCCCCGACCCGGCCGAGCTCGCGGCGGTCTCCGCCCGGCAGCGGCACGGCGGCCCCGACGAGCACCAGGTGCTCAGCGGGCCCGGCTGGGCGCTCGGCTGCGACCGGCTCGCCGTCACCGACCCCTGCGGCGGGCACCAGCCCTACCGGCTGCCCCACCTGCCCGGGATCCTCGCCGTGCTCAACGGCGAGATCTACAACCACGTCGAGCTGCGCCGCCGGCTCGCCGCGCGCGGCCACCGCTTCCCCGACCGCTGCGACGGCACGCTGCTGCCCGCGCTGTACGCCGAGTACGGGCCCGGCTTCGCCGAGCACCTCGACGGGATGTTCGCCGTCGCCGTCCTCGACCTGCGCCCCGGCAGCGCCCGACTGGTGCTCGCCGTCGACGACATGGGCATGAAGCCGATCCACCTGCACCACGACCCCCACGACGGGTCCACGCGCTTCGCCTCCGAGATTCCCGCGCTGCTCGCCTTCGAGGGGGTGCGGATCGCCCCGCGCGAGGACGCCCTCGACACCGTCCTCGCCACCCGCACCTCGTTCTCCGCGCACACCGCCCTCGACGGCGTCGACGTGCTGCCGCCCGGGGCCACCGCCGTCGTACGCCCCGGCTGCGCGCCCGTCGTGCGGCGGCGCGCCCCGCACGCGGCCCGGCCGCTCGGCGACACCCAGGACGTGCTGCGGCACGAGGTGCGCCGGCTCGCCACCGCGGACGTCCCGGTCTGCGCGGTCACCAGCGGCGGGCTCGACTCGGGGCTGGTCACCGCGCTCGCCGCCGAGCACGCGCGCGAGACGGACGCCCCGCCGCTGCACACCTTCCACCTCTCCTACCGAGGGAAGTGGCCCGACTCCGAGGCCGCGTACGCCCGTGCGGTGGCACGGCGGGCCCGGACGGTCCACCACGAGGTGGTCGTCGACCCCGACGAGATCCCCTCCCTGCTCACCCGGACCATCCGGCACCTCGGCCAGCCCAACGCGGACCCGATCGCGCTCTCCACCTACGCGCTCTTCCGCGCCGTGCGCGAGAGCGGCTTCACCGTGGCGCTCACGGGAGACGGGGCGGACGAGCTGTTCGGCGGGTACGACCGGATGCGGGCGGCGGTGGCGGCGCCCGCCGGGATCGACTGGGCCGGCGCCTACGCCGACGCGCTGTCGGCGGCGCCGCGGCTGCTGCGGGAGCACCTGTACACCTCGTCGTACGCCGCCTTCGTCGCCGACCAGGGCTCGGCGGCCGACCGCATCGAGCAGGAGCTGCGCTCGGCGGACGCGGCCGGGGTGGACCGGATCACGGCGCTGAGCGCCTTCGAGACGCGGTGGCGGCTGCCGGCGTACCACCTGCGACGGGTGGACCACCTGTCGATGGCGTGGGCGGTGGAGGCGCGGCTGCCGTTCTGCCAGCCGGGGGTCGTGGCGCACGCGGGCGGGCTGCCGCCGTCGGCGCGGCACGGCAAACCCGCGCTGTACGAGGCGGGCGCGGAACTCCTCCCGGCGGCGGTCCTGAACCGCCCCAAGCAGCCCTTCACCCTGCCGGTGGCCGCGATGCTGGCGCCGGGGGGACCGCTCCTGGAGACGGTCCGCGAGCTGCTGTCGCCGGCGCGTCTGGTCCTCGGCGGGAAGGTCCGCGCGGACCGCGTCCGAAAACTCCTGGCCCGGCACCTGGAACGGCCCAACCAGCACGCGGCCCTGGCCCTTTGGGGCCTGGCGGTCCACGAGCTGTGGACGGAGGTCGTCCAGGGCATGCGCATCCCGGCCGGCTGTGCAGCCTGACCCCCCGGCCCCGGCCGGCCCCGCCCCCGCGCCCTCGCCCCGCCCGCGTGGGGGAGCGTCCCGCGGGGCGGCGGGGGTCCCCCCGGACGGGGGTGGGCGTGCCGGCACCGTGGTCCGGGTGGTGCGGGCCGAGGACGCGCCCGGGCCCACGCTCGTCGTGCGGCTCGACCAGCTGCCTCCCGGTGCCCTGGGACTGGCGCGGGAGTTGGCGGGAGTGCGCCAGGCGCTGGCGGCCACCCCGTACGCCGAAGCGAACAAGATCGCGGTGTACGGCCCGTCCCACCGGGACGGGGTGGACCTCGACTACCGCTTCGTCCAGGCCCTCCCCGGCGCCCGCTTCGACTTCCGCACCGGCTGCGGCCACTCGCTCCTCGCCTGCGTGGTCGCCGAAGGCCGCGCCCAGGACGTCACCGTACGGGCCGTGACGACCGGGGACACCGTCCACGTCGCGCGGCACGGCGACGACCACACCCTGCACTTCCTGCGCGCCCCCGACGCCCCCGGCACCCTCCCCACCGGCCACCCCGTGGACCGCGTCCTCGGCGTGCCCGTCTCGCTCGTGCGGTACGGGAATCCGTACGTCTTCGTCGACGCCCGGCACCTGGACCTGGACCTGGCGCGTCTGGAAGAGCAGCTGCACCGGCTGCGCGGCGCCGCCGGGCGGCTGCTCGGGTACCAGGAGCACGCGCCGCTGCCCAAGATCGCCGTCTTCCGCCCCACCCCCGACGGCCTCGACATCCGCGCCCTCACCGTCGGCGGCTGGCACCCCCGTCTCGCCCTCACCGGCGCCGCCGCCCTCGGTGCCGCCGCCGCGCTCGACGGCACCGTCGTGCCGGCGGAGCTGGGGCGGGTGAGGACGCCCGGCGGGGGCGTCAGCGTGTCCGCCGGCGCCGACCGGGTCTCCGTCCACCACAAGCGCGCCCGCGTTCTCGACCGGCTCGAACTGCCCTGGCGTATCCACGCAACGGCGTGAATGCGCACCCCTGGGGCCGGGTGGTCCGCCGCATTCCTCTGTCACGCTGAATTACGACCGCCGGAGTCTTGTCCGTGCCCTGGTCCGTGCGTATCCGTGGCGTATCCGTGGGGAGAGCAGACACACATGAAATTCGAGAATCTGCGTGTCGTCGTGACCGGCGCGTCCCGCTATTTCGGCCGCGCCCTCGCCGTCGGATTCGCGCATCTCGGCGCCGAGGTCTATGTGTCGGCGCGCACCGTCGAGGCCGCCGAGCGCACCCGTACCGAGGTCATGGGCTCGGCCCGCGACCGTATCCACGCCTTCGGCTGCGACCTGAGCCGGCCCGCCGAGATCCGGGAGTTCGCCGCCCGGGTCGGCGAGCGCACCGACCGGGTCGACCTGCTGGTCAACAACGGGGCCCGCTGGCTGGACGGGATGGACCTGGAGGCGGCGAGCGACGACGAGATCGTGGAGACGATCGAGTCGACGGCCGGCGGCACCGTGCTGATGGTGAAGCACTTCCTGCCGCTGCTGCGCGGCTCGCTGCGCCCCGACATCGTCAACATGGTCGCCGTGCGGGACGCGGAGGGCGCGTCCACGGGCGCCGCGCACGAGGCGTTCTACGCGGCGAAGAGCGCCCAGGCCGGATTCGCCGACATCCTCTCCCGCCGGCTGCGCCCCTCCGGCGTGCGGGTCTTCTCGCTCTACCCGCCGGACTTCTCCACCTCCGACCCGCGGTTCGCCGAATGGAACGGCCTCAATCCGGACGGAATAGCCCCCGACGAGAAGCTGACCACCCAGGCGCTCTTCGAATGCATCGTCTACGCCGTCGAGCAGCCCCGCGACTGCTTCATCCGCTCCTTCCACTTCGAACCCCGCTGAGGTCCCCGCACCCCGCTGAGGCCCCCGCACCCCGCCGGCGGCGCCCGAACTCCGCTGTCCGTGCCCCCGCCGACCGCAACCCCCCGCTGCCCCGAGCCGCGCCCCCGCTCACCGCACCACAGCGTCAAGGAGGTCCCATGAGCACCCCTGTCTGGATCACCGCGACCCCTCCGGCCACCCATGGCGAACTGCACATCGGCCATCTCGCCGGCCCGTACGTCGCGGCCGACGTCCTGACCCGCTATCTGCGGGCCGAGGGCGAGCCGGTGCGGTTCACCACCGGTACCGCCGACCACGCCAGCTCGGTCGAGGTCAGAGCGCTGCGCCACAACCGCAAGCCGGAGGAGGTCGCCGAGGGCTACCGCGCGGCGATCACCGCGGACTGGCTGCGGTCGGGCGTCGAGTTCGACCACATCGTCCGGCCGCGCCGCGACCGCGGCTACACCCGCTGGGTGCAGGAGCTCTTCAGCCGCCTGTACGCGCAGGGGGTCATCGCCCCGCGCACCCGCCTCCTGCCGTACTGCGAGCCGTGCGACCGGTGGCTGTACGGCGCGCACGTCACCGGCGCCTGCCCGCACTGCGGGGCGCAGAGCGACGGCGGCATGTGCCACGAGTGCGCCCGCCCCAACGACGGCGGCGACCTGATCGCGCCGCGCTGCTCGCTGTGCGACGCCCCCGCGCTCGCCAAGCGCTGCCGGCGGCTGTACGTACCCCTGGAGCCGTTCCGCGACACGCTCGCCGACTACTGGGCGGCGGCCGGTCTGCCGCCGCGGCTCGCCGCGCTGTGCGAGTCGCTCGTCGAGGACGGACTGCCGGACATCGCCGTCGGACACCCCGCCGACTGGGGGCTGCCGGTGCCGGTCGAGGGCTTCCCCGACCACCGCATCGACGGCTGCTTCGAGGCCGCCGCCATGCACCTGTTCGGCTACGACACCAAGGGTCCGCTGCCCCGCCGCACCATCCACTTCTGCGGCTTCGGGCACGCGTTCTGCCACGCGGTGCTGCTGCCGGTGCTGCTGCTCGCGCAGGACGTGAAGCTGCCGCAGGAGTTCAACGTCAACGAGTCGTACGTCGTCGAGGAGGGCGTCCAGGAGGGCAACGTCTGGGCGCTCGACCTGCTCACCGAGTACGGCTCCGACACCCTGCGCCGCCATGTCCTGCAGGCCCGCCCGACCGGCCGCAGGACCGTCTTCCAGCGCGACCGGCTCGCCGCGGCCCGCCTGGAGCTCGACGAGAACTGGAACAGCTGGCTGTCGCGGCTCTTCGGGTCCGTCCGCGAGGAGTGCGACGGGCTCGCCCCGCAGGCGCTGCCCGGCGGCACCGGCTGGGAGATCCTGGAGCGCCGGCTGCACCGGGGCGTGGACGACCTGCGCGAGGCGTACGGCCCCGACGCCTTCGACCCGCGGCGGGCGGTGGCCGTGCTCGACGAGATGGTCCGTTCGGTCGCCGACTTCGGCTACGTCAACGCCCACGAGCGCTGCCGGCCCGCCAACTCCTGCCGCCATCTGCCCTCGCTCGCGGCCCAGTTGGCGGTGGCCTCGGCGCTGTCGGCCTGGGCGCGGCCGGTGATGCCCGAGGGCGCGGACCGGCTCGCGGCGGCGCTCCAGGTGACGCCGGGGCGTCCGGTGGACTGGTCGGCGCTGATCGCCCCGCTGCCGGGGACGCGGCTCGCGCCGCCCTCCGGGCCGGTCTTCGGATTCTGAGCCGCCTTCCCGCACCCCGTACTACTAAGCAACTAAGTACCTCAGTAAGCACCCCGCAAGAGAACGCGAGCACCGCCGTCCCCATCCCCGCCGCGTGACCGTGCGCGCGACGCGCAGGGACCACGCGGCCCCCTCCCCACAGGAGCCCCACGTGTCCCTGCGCGTCGCCATGCTCAGCGTCCACACCTCCCCGCTCCACCAGCCCGGCACCGGGGACGCGGGCGGCATGAACGTCTACATGGTCGAGCTCTCCCGCGCCCTGGCGGAACAGGGCGTGGAGGTCGACCTGTTCACCCGTTGCCGCGGCGAGGGCCGGCCCGCCCTGGAGGAGCTCGCGCCCGGCGTGCGGGTCCGGCACCTGCACGCGGGGCCCCGGCGGGCACTGCCCAAGGAGGCCATGCCGGACCTGGTCGTGCCCTTCTCGCTCGCCCTGCTCAAGGAGGAGCGGCGCTACGACCTGGTCCACTCGCACTACTGGCTGTCCGGGCAGGCCGGGCGGATCGCCTCCTTCGGCTGGGGGATACCGCTGGTGCACACCGCGCACACCTTGGCCCTGGTGAAGAACGCGCACCTCGCCGAGGGCGACACCCCCGAGCCCGAGCTGCGGATCCGCGGCGAGCGCCAGGTGGTGGGCGACGCCGACCGGCTGATCGCCAACACGGCGGACGAGGCCGAGGCGCTGCGCTCGCTGTACGGGGCGGCGGCGCCGCGCACCGAGGTGGTGCGGCCGGGCGTGGACCTGCGCACCTTCGGGCCCGGGGCGGGTCGGGCGGCGGCGCGGGCGCGGCTCGGGCTGCCGGCCGACGCGTTCGTCCCGCTGTACGCGGGGCGCATCCAGCCGCTGAAGGGGCCCGACGTCCTGGTGCGGGCGGTCGCCGAGCTGCTGCGGATGGCGCCGGAGCTGCGCCGCCGGCTCCTGGTGCCGGTGGTGGGCGGGCACTCGGGGGCGAGCCGGGAGGGCTCGGTGTGGCGGCTGGCGGTGGAGCTGGGGGTCGACGACGTGCTCCGGGCCTGTCCTCCCGTACCGCAGGAGCGGCTCGCGGAGTGGTACCGGGCGGCCGATGTGCTCGTGGTCCCCTCGCGCAGCGAGTCCTTCGGTCTGGTGGCCCTGGAGGCGCAGGCGTGCGGGACGCCGGTGCTCGCCGCGGCGGTGGGCGGGTTGCCGACGGCCGTGTGGGACGGGGTCTCCGGGCTGCTCGTACGGGGCCACGACCCGGTCGCGTACGCGCGGCGGCTGCTGTGGCTGGCGCGGCATCCGCGGGCGCGGGTGTCGATGGGGGAGGCGGCGGTCCGGCATGCGCGGGGGATGAGCTGGCGGACGTCGGCGGTGCGGACGATCGACGTCTACGAGGACGCGCTGGCGGGTGCGCCGGCCCGTTCGGAACGGGTGGGGCAAGGGCGGCGGCACGCCCCTGCCCCGGCGGCCCCTCTCTCCTGGAGGAACGAGAAGGCCGTCGCCCAAGTCTAGCACCTCTTTTGGTTCGACCAAAGGTTAGAAGCGCTCCGGATCCCTCAATTCCGTTGCTATGGCGCCGCATTGACGCACTCACGCCATGGCGAGAGCACGCATCGAACAGCTATGGATTCGCTTACCAGGGCGGCCGAGAATAGAGATGTCTTCAGGGAGCGCCCGGCGGCACGGGCCCCCGGAAGGCGGAATTCACATTCCAACTCCTGGAGGAATCATGTCCGCTGAGCAGAACACCGGCGTGCGCAGGACCGTCCGTCAGCTCGCCCTCGCCCTGGTCGCCTGTATGGCCGTCGCCGGCGGTGCGGCCCTGGCCGCCGCCGACGACAGCGGCGCCGTCCCGGCCGAGCAGCACGCCGGCGTCAGCAACGAGTGGCCCTACTCCTCGCCGACCCCGGTCGCCCCGACCAACTGAGCCGGCCGCTTCCCGCACGAGGCAACGAGAAAGCCCCGCAATCGCCCTGCCACGATTGCGGGGCTTTTCCGTGTCAGTCGAGCCAGCCGAGCCGGACCGCGCGCACTCCGGCCTCGAAACGGCTCGACGCGCCCAATTCCTGCATGAGTTCCGAGAGCATTCGGCTCACCGTGCGCAGCGAGACACCGAGGTTCCGGGCGATCTTCTCGTCCTTCATTCCGGTCGCCAGCATCTGCAGCGCGGCCCGCTGCTGCTCCGACAGGCCGTCGCCACCGCGCTCGACCGAGGTCTCGTCCCCGTACGGGGCGGCCGTGTGCCAGCAGTGCTCGTAGAGCCCCAGGTAGGAGCGGACGAGGGCCGAGCCGCGGGCCAGGATGGCGCCCTCGCGCCCGTCCTCCGGGCGGATCGGCAGCAGCGCGTACTGCTGGTCGGCGATCACCATGTTCATCGGCACCGTCCGGGCGACCTTGATCTCCACGCCCATCTCGATGCGCATGCGCAGCAGTTCGGCGACTTCGGGCCGGTCGGCGTGGGCGCGGGAGTAGATGGCGCGGACCCGCACCCCGTTCTCCAGTTGGCGCCGGTCCCGGTCCAGGGTGCGCGCCTGGGCCTGACGGCTCGGTCCGCCCGGGTGCATGGAGGCCGAGCTCTCCTGGATGACGTCGGTGATGTCCTCCAGCGTCTGCTGGATCCTGCGGTAGTCCGTCAGCGCCTCCACCTCGACCTCGGAGCCCGCCAGGGTGCTGGCCCGCAGAAAGGTGCCGGCCAGGGTCTCCAGGGTGCTGAACGCCCGGTCGGCCTCGGCCAGGTGCTCCCGCAGCCGGGCCCGCTCCCGGTCCAGGAGGCGCAGCAGCGCGATCTCCGGGGCGACGGAGGCCACCGTGTCGGCGTCGGGCCGCCAGGAGGCGTCACGGACGTCGGCGACGGTGGCGTGGGTGCTGTTCGTGGGAACGATCAGGCCCAGTGCGATCAGTTCGGCCCGACATCGCTCGTACTCCTCGGGCGCGAAACCTAAGCCGCTCGCGGCCTCGGTGAAGCTCGACGCCCCGCGCCTGCGCAGTTCCTGATAGAGGGTCACCATCCGGCCGGTCGTCGCCCGGCCCCCCATGCCGCCGCCCGTCGTGACCATGGCGAACTATCCCCCCTATCGTCGCAAATCGCTTGTCCGGCAAAGCTCAGGCTACGCGGTGCGCCCGTGCGTCTCGCCGTCCAGCAGGCCCAGTCTGGCGGCCTTCACGCCGGCCTCGAAGCGGCTGGCGGCGTCCAGTTCCTGCATCACCTCGGAGATCAGCCGGCTCACGGTGCGCAGCGAGACGCCCAGGTTGCGGGCGACCTGCTCGTCCTTGATCCCGGAGGCCAGCATCCGCAGCGCGGCCCGCTGCTGTTCGGACAGGCCGTCGCCGCGGTGTTCGGAGGGCTCCTCGTGTCCGTACGGGGTGGCGGCGTGCCAGCAGTACCCGTACAGGGCGCGGTAGGAGCGCACCAGACCCGGACCCCGGGCCAGGATCGCGGCCGAATCGGGGTCGTGCGGATCGGTGGGCAGCAGGGCGAAGTTGTCGTCGGCGAGGACCATGTTCATCGGGACGACGGGGGACAGCCGCACCTCGACGCCGAGCGCGGTGCGGGCCGCGAGGTGCTGCGCCATCTCCGGCACGGTGCCGACCCGTTGGCTGTACATGGCGTGCACCCGCACCCCGCGCTCGACCCGGCTGCGGTCGCGGGCCAGCTCCAGTGCCATCTCCTCGCGGCGCACCGAGCCGGTCAGCATGGAGTGGACCGAGTCGCGGACCGTCTCCGTCAGGTCGGCGAGCTCGCGCCGGACCCGCTCGGGGTCGTCGACGATCTCGACCTCGACCTCGGAGCCCGGTTCGAGACCGGCCCGCAGAAACGGTCCGGCAAGGGTCTCCAGCGTGGTGTGGGCGCGACTGGTCTCGGCCAGCCGGTTCTCCAGCCGGTCCCGCTCGTGCTGGAGCAGATGGAGCAGGGCGACGTCGGGGGCGACGACGACGGGGGACGGCCGCTCGGGGGTGATGTGCCCGTGGTCGAGCAGGCCCAGGGCGATCAGTTCGTCACGGCAGCGCTCGCGCTCGGTCTCGGTCAGATCGAGCCGGCAGGCGACCTCGTCGAAGGATTCACCGGTGGTGGCGCGAAGCGCCTGGTAGAGGGTGAGGGCCTGTTCGCTTCCCGCACGCGCTCCGGCGGCGTTTTTGGACACAGCGCAGCAGACTCCCCTCGGATCGCGCGGATCCCGTTGAAACGCCCCGCTCGACCCTGCCACAGATTCGAACGCGACGCACGGTGTTCAAGCGCTTTCAGCGCGAAGGGTGCCCTTCGTGGCAGTCGGGGCAAAGGCCCTTGAAGACCACCTCGGCATCGCTCACCCGCCACTTCGGCAGGGCGCCCGCGGGCGGGGCGGGGGCGGTGGCCGTCACGTTCTCCACCCGGCCGCACTCGACGCACAGGGCGTGCTGGTGCGCGGGGCCCGAGATCTCGAAGACGGCCGGCAGGCCGGGGCGGTCGAACTTGCTGACCAGACCCGTCTCCTGGAAGTGCCGCAGCATCTCGTAGACGGCCTGGCTGGTCAGGGTGCCGAGCCGGTCACGGGCGGTCGCGGTGATCGCCTCGACGTCGAGATGGCCGCCGGCGGCGAGCACCGAGAGCACCTCGAGTCGCGGACCGGTGACCCGCAGGCCCACGTCGCGCAGGCGCTGGATCACCGCCTCGCGGTCCGCGAGCTCTTCCACGACTGCCATCTTCTCCGCCCGCCACCTGGTCGGCCCAAACTTTTGTGGGCATCGTACCTCTTGGCCGTCCTTGTCGTCAGTGGGTCGCCGGCCCGTCCGCCCCGCCCACGCGTCAGTCGTCGGCCCGGCAGACCAGCAGCACGCTCTCGGTCCGTTCGTCGATCCGCTGCCGCCGCCGGCCCTCGATGTGCAGCCCCGCCGAGTGCAGCTCGGCCGCCAGGTGCTCCCCGTCCACGATCCACTTGTCGGTGGTCAGCACGACCCGCTCGGTGGAGAGCTTGCCGGTGCGCGCCGAGTAGTACGTGATCCGCTCGCTCATCGAGCGCAGGTCGAAGACCTGGCGGGCCACCACCCACTCGTCGATCCCGTCGAAGCGGGGCACCTGGAAGGCCCAGGTCCGCTGCGGTTCCGCGATCAGCCCCGGCACGAGGTGCGCCGTGTAGTCGAGCGCGAGCGCTCCGCCCGCCCCCAGGTGCGAGGCGATCTCGCGCAGCAGCCGGGGGCGTGCGCGAGGCGGTACGGCGGAGACCATCGCGCCGGCCAGCAGGGCCAGCCGGTAGTCGCCGTCGAGCCGCAGCTCGGTGAGGTCGGCCCGGGTGGTCACGACCAGCTCGGCGACCTGCGGACCGATCCGCCGGGCCCAGGACTCGAGGCGTTCCAGGGCGGGGCCGTCCCGGTCCACGGCCTCCACGGCGAAGCCGTGCCGGGCGAAGGGGACGGCGAGCCGCCCGGCGCCCGAGCCGAGATCGAGGACGGGGCCGCCGGTGGAGCGGGCGAGGCCGAGGTACCGGACGATGTCGGCGCTGTGCGGGCCGAGGAGCGCGTCGTGCAGCCACACCGAGTCCTCGTCGCCGGGGGAGACCGATTCGAGTCCGGGAAGGGTGTCGGACTTGATCCGGATGCCGGCGCCGGGGGCGGGCGGTTCGAGGGCGTCGAGCGAGGCGAGCGCGGGTGGGGGATGGCCGGGGTGGCCCGGTTGACCGGCGTGGCCCGGTTGACCGGCGTGGCCCGGTTGACCGGGATGGCCGGGGTGGCCGTATCGGGACGGCAGGACCGGCGCGAGCGTCGCGGGCACGACGGGCAGGGAAGTGCCGCTCGGTGTGTGCATCGCTCCTCCAGGGCTCGCGCGGTCCATGCCGTCCGGGCGAGGTTCCCGTGCCGCCGGGTCCCGCGCCGCTGTGCTCCATCCTCACCGGGGACGGAGGGCCGATTCCAGCGGATCGGGGGGCGTGAACACGCGATGGCGTGTGTCTGCCACGAACGCGTGGCCGAAGCGGTGCCGAAGTGGTGCCGAGAGGCGCCCAGGCGGTGCCGAGGAGGTGCCGAGGAGGCGTCCAGGAGGTGCTGGGAATGTCCTGGGGCGGTCCTGAGGCGGTGTCAGAAAGCGCGGTGCAGGCGCGTGGGGTCCAGCGGGGCGAAGCCGCTCCGCAGGTAGAAGGGGAGCGCCGGGTCCCGCTCGCTCGGCAGCGTGACCCGCTGCTCGGTGGCGCCGAAGGAGCGCATCCGCCGGCCGGCCTCGGCCAGCAGGGCCGACCCCACGCCGCCGAGGCGCGCGCCGGGGGCGACGGCCAGGGCGTAGATCTCGCCCTCGCCCGGTACGGGCACGCCGCCGGCGGCCACGCCGAGGACCGTGCCGTCCGTTCCGGTCGCCACCAGCCAGCCGAGCCAACCGGGTGCGCCACCGGGAATTTCAATTTCCGCGCGGATACGGGGAAGTGAGCATTGCGCGGCGACAAGGCGTCCGGTCGGGATTTCTCCGAGTATTTCCGTGTAACTGCCCCGAATGGACTCCGCCAGCAGTCTGGATATCGTCGTCGCGTCCGCGGCCGCGGCCGCCCGCACGTCAGCCAGCTGCATCTGATTCGTACCCTTCGACGTGCCGAGCTGAACGCCAACATACCCACAATAGCGGGGAATTCAGGCGGCCGTGACCGATGTGAAATCTACGAATTCCCTTAGTATTTAATTGGGGAAGGAGCAGCAGGCGATGATCAGAGGGGCCGTCGCGAGACCGGCCGCAGCGATGGTGAGCAGCCCCCACAGCACCGGATGGCCCGCGCTGTGCGGGGCGAGGATGCGGCGCATGCGCAGCGCCGCCGAGGGGCCGCCGGCCGCGAAGGCCTCGCGGGGTGCCTTTCCCGAAGCCAGGGCGTACAGGGCGGTGGCGAGCGCGTCCCGCGAACAGCGGCGCAACGCCCGGTCGTCCGCGGTCATTTCGAGCAGCAGTGGCACCGCCGTGGCGCCGTGCCGGGCGAGCGGGAGAAAGCGGAAGGCGGCGGTGAACGACTCGGTCGCGGCGACCAGGAGGTGGTGCCGTCCGGAGATGTGGGCCCGCTCGTGCGCGAGGGCGGCGGCGAGCTGTGCCGGGGTGAGGGCGTGCAGGGCGCCGGAGGAGACCACCACCCGGCGCGAGCGGCCGGGCAGGCAGTAGACGGCGGGGCGTTCGTGCTCCAGGACCGTCGCCCGCAGCTCCGGGTCGTAGCGCCCGACGAGCCGCAGCGTCTCCGCGTGCCGCCGCCGCAGCCGTCTGGCGCGCAGCAGGACGCGGGCGAATCCGGCGATCGGGGCGGCGAGGAGGGCCAGCGCGGCCGTCGCGGCCACGTACTCGCGCGCGTCGAGGCGCAGCAGGCGGGCGGCGGGAGGGAGTCGCAGGGCGAAGAGGGCGTCGCTCAGCCGGTGGCCGGTGTGGCTGGGCAGGATCAGCTGGGCCGAGAGCAGGGCGACGCTGCCGGCGAAGACCGCCCCGCTCGCCGCCCACACGGCGAGCGCGAGCCGCGGCACCTGCTGCGCCCAGCGGGCCCGCACCAGGAGCCAGGGCACCAGCAGGCCCGTACACAGGGCGAGTCCGAGCGGGGGGAGGGTGTGATGGTTCATCGGTCCTCGCCGTTCATCGGTCCTCGCCCGGAGTGCGCCGGGTGGCGCGCAGGGCCGCGTCGAGGGCGGCCATGTCCTCGTCGGAGATGGTCTCCACGAAGCGCAGCAGCGCCGCGGGCCGGTCCTGGCTGTCGCCGAGCGCGTCCTGCATGAGTCCCGCGGTGTACTCCTCGCGGCTGCGGACGGGTTCGTACAGCCAGGCCCGGCCCGATTTCTCGCGGCGCAGCCAGCCCTTGCGGTGGAGTATGTCGGCGACCGTCATCACCGTCGTATAGGCGACCCGGCGCCCCAGATTGATGTCCTCGACGATCTCGCGGACCGTCGCGGGCCGCTGCCAGGCCCACAGTCGGTCCATGATCTCGGCCTCCAGCTCTCCCAGCCGGCGCACGCGCATCCCCTCCCGTCACGGGCGGCTCATCGTACGGGCCGCCCCACTCGGACAGGTATACCCCCCAGGGGTACGATGGGGGGATGACTGCCACGACACGGAACCGCCCTTGCGCGAAGGTGTGCGGAGTCGGACTCCCCGGATCCGCGGAGCTGGTGCTGCTCCGTCAGGTGCTCGGCCTGTGTCTTCGGCTGAGCGTCCGGCTCTCGACTGACTGCCCTTCGCACAAGGGCGGTTGACCCTCTCTTTACTTGTCCGGTCCTGGACTGCGTCAGGTCCGGATCGGGACCGGATCAGGTCCCGCTCGGGTCCGGATCGGGTCCGGATCGGGTCCCGCTCGGGTCCGGATCGGGTCCCTCTCGGGTCCGGATCGGGTCCCTCTCGGGTTCCCGCTCGGATCCGGATCGGGTCCCGATCAGGTCCGGATCAGCCGGGCGATCGCCTTCGAGGCCTCGCCCACCTTGACCTTGGCCTGGTCGCCGCCGGCCGCGATGGCCTCCGTGACGCAGCAGCTGAGGTGCTCGTCCAGGAGGGCCACGGCGCAGGACTGGAGGGCGGCGTTGATGGCGGAGACCTGGGTGAGGACGTCGATGCAGTACACGTCCTCGTCCACCATCCGCTGCACCCCCCTGACCTGGCCCTCGATGCGCCTGAGGCGTCTGATGATGTCTTCCTTGTGCTGTACGTAACCGGCCACGGCGGCCTCCTCGTCACATCACGGCGGACGTCTACTTGTCGGCGGCTTGGAATCCGCGCAGGCGCAGGCTGTTGCCGACCACGAAGACCGAGGAGAAGGCCATCGCCGCTCCGGCGATCATCGGGTTGAGCAGTCCGGCCGCGGCGAGCGGCAGGGCGGCCACGTTGTAGGCGAAGGCCCAGAAGAGGTTCGAGCGGATGGTGCCGAGGGTCCTGCGGGAGAGCCGGATCGCGTCGGCGGCCGCCCGCAGGTCACCGCGTACGAGGGTCAGGTCGCCGGCCTCGATGGCGGCGTCGGTGCCGGTGCCCATCGCGAGACCGAGGTCGGCCTGGGCGAGCGCGGCGGCGTCGTTGACGCCGTCGCCGACCATGGCGACCGAACGACCCTCGCCCTGCAGGCGCTTGACGACGTCGACCTTGTCCTGCGGCATGACCTCGGCGATCACCTCGCCGATGCCGACCTCGGCGGCGACGGCCTCCGCGACCGCCTTGTTGTCGCCGGTGAGCAGGATCGGGGTGAGGCCCAGGGCCTTGAGGCGGCGGATGGCCTCGGCGCTGGTCTCCTTGACCGCGTCGGCGACCTCCAGGACCGCGCGGGCCTCGCCGTCCCAGGCGACCGCGATGGCGGTCTTGCCGGTCTTCTCGGCGGCCTCCTTGGCGGCCCTGAGGGACGGCGGGAGTTCCATCGCCCACTCTTCGAGCAGCTTCTCGCGGCCGACGAGGACGGCGTGGCCGTCGACGACGCCCTGGACGCCCAGTCCGGGGATGTTGGCGAAGTCCTCGGGGGTGGGCAGGGTGCCGACCCTGGCGGCGGCGCCGGTGGCGACGGCCTGGGCGATCGGGTGCTCGGAGGAGTGCTCCAGGGCGCCGGCGAGGCGCAGCACGTCGTTCTCGTCGGTGCCGGCGGCGGTGTGGACCTTGATGAGGGTCATCCGGCCGGTGGTGACGGTGCCGGTCTTGTCGAGGACGATGGTGTCGACCTTGCGGGTGGTCTCCAGGACCTCGGGGCCCTTGATGAGGATGCCGAGCTGGGCGCCGCGGCCGGTGCCGACCATGAGGGCGGTCGGGGTGGCGAGGCCGAGGGCGCAGGGGCAGGCGATGATCAGGACGGCGACGGCGGCGGTGAACGCGGCGGTGAGGCCCTGTCCGGTGCCGAGCCAGAAGCCGAGGGTGCCGAGGGCGAGCGCGATGACGACGGGCACGAAGACGGCGGAGATCTTGTCGGCGAGGCGCTGGGCGGCGGCCTTGCCGTTCTGGGCGTCCTCGACCAGCTTGGCCATGCGGGCGAGCTGGGTGTCGGAGCCGACCCGGGTGGCCTCGACGACCAGTCGGCCGCCGGCGTTCAGGGTGGCGCCGGTGACGGAGTCGCCGACGGAGACCTCGACCGGCACGGACTCGCCGGTGAGCATGGAGGCGTCGACGGCGGAGGAGCCCTCGACGACGGTGCCGTCGGTGGCGATCTTCTCGCCGGGGCGGACCAGGAAGCGGTCGCCGACCTGGAGTTCGGCGGTGGGTACGGTGACCTCCTGGCCGTTCTTGAGGACCGTCACCTCCTTCGCGCCCAGCTGCATCAGCGCCTTGAGCGCGGCGCCCGCCTTGCGCTTGGAGCGGGCCTCGAAGTAGCGCCCGGCCAGGATGAAGGCGGTGACGCCGGCCGCGGCCTCCAGGTAGATGTTCCCGGCGCCGTCGGTGCGGGCGATGGTGAACTCGAAGGCGTGGGTCATCCCCGGGGTGCCGGCGGTGCCGAAGAACAGCGCCCACAGGGACCACAGGAACGCGGCGATGGTGCCGACGGAGATCAGCGTGTCCATGGTCGCGGCGCCGTGCTTGGCGTTGGTCCAGGCGGCCTTGTGGAACGGCCAGGCGGCGTAGACGACGACCGGGGCGGTGAGCGTGAGGCTCAGCCACTGCCAGTACTCGATCTGCAGGGCCGGGACCATCGCCATCGCGATGGTCGGCACGGCGAGCGCGACGGCGGTGACCAGGCGCTGCTTGAGCGGCCGGAGCTCGGCGTCGGCGATCTCCTCGCCGGAGGGGCCCTCGGGGCCGCCGGCGGCGGCGGGGCGCTCGGGCTCCGGCTCCTTGGCGGTGTAGCCGGTGGCCTCGACGGTGGCGATCAGCGCGGCGACGTCGATGTCGGCGTCGAAGGTGACCTTCGCCTTCTCGGTCGCGTAGTTGACGGTGGCCTCGACCCCGTCCATGCGGTTGAGCTTCTTCTCGATGCGGGCCGCGCACGAGGCGCAGGTCATGCCGCCGATGGCGAGCTCGACCTGGGCGGTGCCCGGAGTGGTCGTCGTCATGAAACTGCTCCTCGGTGTAGCGAGTTCGGGGGCCGGGGCCGGGGCTCGGGCATGGGGTCCCCCCTGCCCGAGCGAAGCCGGGAGCTTGGGGGAGGGCGGGCCCCGGCGGCCGGTGTCGGCGCGGGCGACGCCGGTCAGGCGCGGCCGGTCAGCTCGTAGCCGGCGTCGTCGACCGCCGCGGCGATGGCGGCGTCGTCGGGCTCGCCGCCGGTGGTGACGGTGACCTTGCCGGTGGCCACGTCGACGTCGACCGAGATGACGCCGTCGAGGGCGCCGACCGCGTTGGTGATCGCGGTCTTGCAGTGGCCGCAGGTCATGCCGGAGACGGCGTAGACGGTGGCGGTGCTGTCGGCGACGGCGGTGGCCGTCGAGATCTCGACGGTGTTGGTCGAGCAGCTGTTGTCGGGGGTGCAGCAGGAACCCATGTCGTCCTCCATCGTTCCGTTCGGGTGGGACCATACCCTCGGGGGGTATCGGTCTGAGGTCATGTATACCCCCCTTGGGTATCTGGCGCAAGCGCCGACCCGGCTTGACTTGATACCCCCCAGGGGTATGGTGAGGTGCAGTGAAGGGTGAAGTCGAGCCGGCCTCGGGCCGACCTACGCACGGGAGAGCAGCCATGAACACCGGAGTGAAGATCACCGCCTTTGCCGCCGCGCTCGCCGCGACCTTCGGGACCGCGTACGGGGTGGGCAAGGGCGTCGGCCCGATCGGCGAGCCCGCGAAGGCGGGGCACGGGGAGCACGCGGCGGCAGGGCGGGCGGAGGAGGCGGGGGGCGGTGGCCACGCGGGCCACGCGGAGGCGGCGAACGCCCCCGCGGCGGGCGGCCTCCAGGTGTCCGAGAACGGCTACACGCTCGCCCTGGAGACCCCGACCCCGGCGCCCGGCAAGAGCACCCTCAGGTTCTCGATCAAGGACGCGAACGGCCGGAAGGTCACCGCGTTCACCACGGAACACGGCAAGGAGCTGCACTTCATCGTCGCCTCGCGCGACCTGACGGTCTTCCGCCACCTGCACCCGGTGCGGGCCGCGGACGGCACCTGGTCGGTGGACGCGGACCTGCCGGCGCCCGGCGGCTACAAGGCCTTCGCCGACTTCAAGCCCGCGGCGCGGGGCGCCCAGGGCATCACGCTCGGCGCCGACCTGTCCGTGCCCGGCGCGTACGCCCCGCGGCCGATGCCGCCGGTGACGCCGGTGGCGAACGTGGACGGCTACCAGGTGCGGCTGGGCGGGACGCTCGACCCGGGCAGGGCGGGCGAGCTGAAGCTCACCGTCACCAAGGCCGGCCGGCCGGTCACCGACCTGGAGCCCTACCTCGGCGCGTACGGTCACCTCGTCGCCCTGCGCGACGGCGACCTGGCCTACCTGCACGTGCACCCGAACGAGGGCGGCCCCGGCCCCGACGTGTCCTTCACGGCGACGGCGCCGAGCCCGGGCACGTACCGCCTCTTCCTGGACTTCCAGCACGAGGGCAAGGTCCGCACGGCGGCCTTCACGGTGCGCGCGGGCGCGGCGTCCTCCGCCCCGGCGGCCGCTTCGACGCCCGCGCACGATGCGGGAGGCCACTCCCACGGCTAGTCTGGTCATTGGACTAGACCTGTAAGCCGTGATCCCTGGAGGAATGGGCTCAATGAGCAACCGTGCAGTGCTGGAGGTGATCGCCCTCGACGAGGAGGACGCGGTCGCTGCCCAGGCCGGTGGGGCGGACCGCCTCGAGCTGGTCACCGACATGGCGGCGGACGGGCTCACCCCGTCCACGACCGGCTTCGCGGCGATCCGCGCCGCCGTGGACATCCCGCTGCGCGTGATGCTCAGACTCACGGACGGCTTCGCGTCGGGAGACCGTGAGCAGGCGGACGCCCTCGTGGCGCGGGCCTCGGAGCTCAGGTCGGCCGGCGCGACCGAATTCGTCCTGGGCTTCCTGACCCCGGCCGGCGAGCCGGACCTGGTGGCGGTGGAGCGCCTGGTCGCCGTCCTGGACGGCTGCCGCTGGACCTTCCACCGGGCGATCGACCGCGCGGCCGACCGCGACGCCCTGCGCAAGCAGCTCGCGGACCTCCCGGGCCTCGACACCTACCTGACGGCGGGCGCGGCGACGGGCGTCGACGACGGCCTCGCGACCCTCACGGCGGAGGCGTCCCGCGCGGGCGAGCCCGGCTACGAACCCCAGATCCTCGTCGGCGGCGGCCTCCGCCTCGACCACCTCCCCACCCTCCGCGCGGCGGGCCTGGACGCCTTCCACATCGGCGGCGCGGCCCGCCCGTCCGGCTGGACGGCCCCGGTCTCGGCGGAGGCGGTCCGGACCTGGCGCGAGGCGCTGGACACGCCGTAGCCATCCCCCCGGCGAAAGCCCCCGGGGGCGTCCCTCGGGGGCTTCCGCGCTGCTTGGCGTGGCGCTACTTCTCCAGCGACAGGGTGAAGCGGCACGGGAGGTCCTGGGTGAATCTGTCAGACCCCTGGGTGTAGGTGAACCGGCACGTTGATGCCTCACCCGAAACCGGGCCGGTCACGGTGACCTTCACTGAATGGTAGATGTAGTTTTCCTTGCCTGGATCCAGTTTGATTGGCTGCTTCGAGTAATCCTTGTACGTGGCCGCCGGGAACTGCGGGTCACCGTCTGGAAATATGAGGGCTACGCCTCTGGTTTCTTCGCTGTCGAAGGCCGCGTACCGGTTGACCTTGAGTCCCTTGGGGAGATCGAGCACTCGGGCGTCTATCAACTCGACGGGCGAGTCGGATTCGTTCCTCAACTTGGGAAGGGCGAACCACCAGGACTGCCCGATCTTCGCGTGATCGTTCCAGACGATCGCTCCTCCGGACGGCCCCGCGAGGGCGTCTCCCTGGGAATGGTTCTCCTGTGGCGAAGTGCAGGAGGAGAGCGCTACCAGCGCCAGAAGGGCCGCTCCTCTCGTACGAGTGGAACGTGCCCTCCTTGCCCGTGGCGACTTGTGCATAAAGGCCGCAAACCCAGTGGTGAAGCTCCAACTACCGGTTCTCCTGATCGCAGTGGCGACCGTTGTCGTCATCTTTGTCTTGTAATTCGAACGAAGGCGGCCGGCAGTGCCACCGCGGCGCCGGATGTCAGCGCCACGGTCGGGGCGCTGCCAATGGTTCTCTTGCGTGAAACAGGAAAATGGCCCGCGGCCATAAGGAATCCCCCACGGAATATGGAAGCTGCCGGGTCAGGGCGGCTGGCGTCATTACATGCACACGATCCGGATTGGTCAAGCCTCTGCCGTTCGCGTGCAGGACAAGCCTCTCTCTCGTTGGGCGGTCGAGGCGGTAAGGCCGGGGCAGGCTGACTCTCACGCACAGCGTGGGTCGGAATCTCCCGCAAGGCGCTACTTCTCCAGCGACAGGGTGAAGCGGCACGGGAGGTCCTGGGTGAACGTCTCGGACCCCTGGGTGTAGGTGTAGCGGCAGCGGGAGGACTCGCCGGAAAGGGGGCCCGTGACCGTGGTCTTCACCGCGTAGAAGAGCGAGCTGTCCTCGCCGGGGGGCAGCTCGACCGGCTGCTTCGCGTGGTCCTTGTACGTGGACGTGGGGAATGCCGGGTCGCCGTCCTGGTAGACGAGGAGCAGGCCTCCGGTCTCCTTGCTGTCGAAAGCCGCGTACCGGCCGACCGCGAGTCCTTCGGGGAGGTCCAGTACGCGTACGTCGGTCAGCTCGACAGGTGAGTCCCACCGGTTCCGCAGGGTGCCGAGGCCGAACCACCAGGACTGGCCGACCTTCGCGTGCTCGCTGCTCGGCAGGCCGCTCATTCCGCCCGTCAGGGCGTTCCCCTCGCGGGGTGCGTCCCCGTGGGGTGGGGCGCAGGTCGCGAGGGCGGCGAGGAGGGCGAAGGCCGCGAGGCCGGCGCGCACGGGGAGGGGCTTTCTCGTCGTGTCCGGGTCGGCGTCGGGGCCCCAGATGGCCGAGGTGGCGGAAGAGTGGCGAGTGGCCATGGGCAATCCCCCCGAAATCCTGGAAACCGCCGGGTCAGGGCAGCGAAAAGCCATTACACGCGCGGGGTTCGGGTGGGTCAACGTGTCCAAGGACCAATTGATCAAGATCTGAGGTTGGGTGCCGGGACGCGGCGTGAATGCGCGCGCGGGTAGGCCTGTTCGTGACGCGCGGCCGGAAATGGCGAGCGGGGCGGGGCGGGGGCGGATTAGCCTCGCGGCCATGTCGAGCCAGTCGGGCCAGTCGAGCCAGCCGAGCGCCCCGGGCCAGTCGAGCCAGCCGAGCGCCCCGGGCCAGTCGAGCCAGCCGAGCGCCCCGGGCCAGTCGAGCGCCCCGGGCCAGTCGAGCGCCCCGGGCCAGCCGAGCGCCCCGGGCCAGTCGAGCGCCCCGAGTCGGCCCAGTCGGCCCAGTCGGTCCATCGCGTCCGCGCCACCTGTCCCGCCGGCCCCCGACGCCGACCTCGTACGCAGGCTGCTCGCCGTCCAGTTCCCCCAGTGGGCCCACCTGCCCGTGCGGCAGCTCGACTCCGCCGGGACCGACAACGCGATGTTCCGGCTCGGGGACGGGCTCGTCGTGCGTCTGCCCAAGGCCGACTGGGCGCAGGGGCAGGTCGAGAAGGAGCAGCGGTGGTTGCCGCGGCTCGCCGGGCGGCTGCCGCTGCCCGTGCCGGTGCCCGTCGGGAGCGGGGTGCCGGGCGAGGGGTTCACACAGCCCTGGGCCGTGTACGAGTGGCTCGACGGGGACGACGCCTTCGCCGCACCCGTACGCGATCTCGCCCACGCCGCCGTCGAGTTGGGCCGCTTCGGCGCCGCCCTGCGCGGCGTCGACGCCACCGGGGGGCCGGCGTCGTTCCGGGGCGGGCCCGTCACCGCCTGGGAGGAGGGGGCCATGGTGCCGGCCGTCCGCGCGCTCGGCGCGGACGGGACGCTCGACGCAGACGCCGTGTCCGCCGCCTGGGAGGAGGTGCTGCGGCTGCCCCAGTGGGAGGGCGAGCCCGTCTGGGTGCACGGCGACCTGCTGCCCGGCAACCTCCTCACCCGCGACGGGCGGCTCAGCGCCGTCATCGACTTCGGCGGCCTCGGCGTCGGCGACCCCGCCTGCGACATGATGGCCGCCTGGACCCTCCTCACCCCCGAGACCCGGCCCCTCTTCCGCGAGGCCGCCCGCGTCGACGACGCGACCTGGGCGCGCGGGCGCGGGTGGGCGCTGTGCTGGGGAGTGGTGACGGAGGACCACTACCGCGCCACCAACCCCGTCCTCGCCGCCGTCGCCCGACGGGCCTGGTCGCAGGCGCTGCCCGAGTACGGCGGTCCCGCGTCCCACTGGCCAGGGCTCGCTCGAATGTGCGACATGGGCATCCGCTCCGGCCCCTGCTAGCTTCCGAAGAGGCGTCGCGTGCAAGGCCTCAGGCGATTCGGTGAGTCCGCGCTGCTTAGGGGGGAGCAACCGGATGGCGTCCGTTCTCACCTTCCTCACCGGAGCGGCGTTGCTGATCTACAGCGCCGAGAAGCTGATCACCTGTCTGGTCGGCCTGGCGCGTGGCCCGGCGGTCTCGCTCTTCCTGCTCGGCCTCGTCTTCACCGGAATCGAGATCGACGATCTCGCCTTCAGCGTGGTGCTCAACGTGGAGGACCTGGAGGACGTCGCGCTCGGCGTCGTCTTCGGAACCGTCATCTCGATGACGGGCCTGGCCCTCGCGATCGCCGCCATCGTCGCGCCCTCGCGGGTGGAAGTCCCCAAGGACTACGTCGTGTTGTTCGCGGCCGCTCCTCTGGTCCTGGTCGTTCCCGCCCTGCTCGGCGAACTGGGCTTCTCCTTCTCGATCGTCCTGATCCTGCTCTTCGTGCTGTTCGTCGTCCGTGTCGTCCACGGCGAGTCCCGGCGGGCGGTGCCGCCGCGGAGCGCGGAACCGCCCGCGGCGGGGCTCGCCCGGTCCGGGTGGGTGCTGCTGCCGTCGGCGGTCCTCGCGTCCTTCGCCGTCGTCACCGGCGCCTGGGTCATGGCGAAGGGAACCGAGGGCATCCAGGAGCGGTTCGCGATCGGCGGCACGGTCTTCGGGGCGACGGCCGCGACGCTGGTGCTCTCCCTGGAGGACATGTTCCTCACGGCGGAGCCCGCCCGGAGGGGCGCACCCTCCCTGGGCATCGGCAACGTCATCGGCAGCGTGGTGTTCTCCGTGACGGCGAAGGTCGGCATCGTCGCCCTGGCCGGCGGAGCACTCGTGATCACCCCGGAGGTCTTCACCTGGCACCTGCCGTCCCTGGTGGTGATCAACGGGTTCGCCGCCTACGCGCTCCTCACCGGGCACCTGAGACGCTGGCACGGCATGGTGCTGCTCGCGGGCTACGTCGCCTACGTGACCGTCGGCCTCGCCACCGCCGCCTAGCCCAACTCGCCCCAACTCGGCCCCACTCGGACCAACTCAGCCCAACTGGCCGGGCAGGTCCGCCGCGTGGACGATCGTCAGGCCCGACACCGCACGCGTCAGCGCCACGTACAGGCGCCGCAGGCCCGTCCGTTCGTCCGGCTCGCCGTCCACCACCGCGGCCGGCTCGTCGAGCACCACGTAGTCGTACTCCAGGCCCTTGGCGAGCGAGGCCGGGACCAGCGTCAGGCGCGAGTCGGCGGTGGTCTCCTCGCCGGGGGAGAGGTACGTCAGGCCGGCGGCCTCCAGCGCCTCGGCCAGCGGGGCGATGCGGGCGTCCGCGGCGATCAGTCCGATCGAGCCCTCGTGCGCCAGCGACTCGACGCAGGCCGCCACGACGGCGGCGTCGAGGCCCCCCGCCCCGGCGGCGTCGAGGCCCCCCGCCCCGGCGGCGTCGAGGCCCTCCGTCCCCTCCACCCGGCGGATGGCCAGCGAGCCCGGGTTCTCCCGTACGGACTCCACCGGGGCGAGGCCCGGCGACATGTGCGGGAGGAGGCGGGAGGCGTACGCGATGACCTCGCGCGGCACGCGGAAGCCGGCCGTCAGCTCCTCGACGAGCGCCTCCGGCTTGCCCAGGTGCTCCAGGGCCTGCGCCCAGCTCTCCGTGGCCCACGGCGTCGTGCCCTGCGCCAGGTCGCCCAGGACCGTCGCCGAACCGGTCGTGCAGCGCCGCCCCACCGCCCGGTACTGCATGGGGGACAGGTCCTGCGCCTCGTCGAGGACCACATGGCCGAGCGAGTGTGTCCGCTCCACCAGGTCCTTCGTCTCGTCGACGAGGACGGCGTCCGCCGCCGACCACTTCGCCGACTTCACGCTCCGCGCGGGCTTCGCCCAGAGCAGCAGCTTCTGCTCGTCCTCGTCGAGGATTCCGTCGGCGTGCTCGGCCAGGAAGTCGGGGTCGCTCAGCAGGCGCAGCACCAGCTTCGCCGGGTCGACCGCCGGCCAGCACTCCTTCACGACGGCCTTGACCGCCGCGTTGCGCGCGACCGCGTTCTGCACCCGGTCGTCGGGCGCCTCGCCGGCCTCCTCCATGCGCACCAGGACCGCGTGCGCGATGCGCTGCGGCAGGGCCTCGCGGGCCGCCCCGTACCGGATGTCCCGGTCGAGCAACTCCCGGACCATCTCCTCCAGTTCGTACGCGGGCACCCGCCAGCGCCGGGAGCCGCGGACCACCATCAGCGGCTCCGTGGGCAGGGAGACGTGCGAGCGGACGGCCCGCCGCAGCACCTCCGCCATCCGGGCGTCGCCCTTGACGACGGCGGTCGCCGCCTCGTCCGTGCCGCGCACCTCGACGTGGGCCACGAGGTCGTCGACGGTCGCCTGCTGCACCTCCAGCTCGCCGAGCGCGGGCAGCACCTGCTCGATGTAGTGCAGGAAGGAACGGTTCGGCCCGATGACCAGGGTGCCGGTGCGGGCGAGCCGCTCCCGGTGCGCGTAGAGCAGGTACGCGACGCGGTGCAGGCCGACGGCGGTCTTTCCGGTGCCGGGGCCGCCCTGCACACAGACCGTGCCGGACAGGTCGGAGCGGACGATCTCGTCCTGCTCGGGCTGGATGGTGGCGACGATGTCGCGCATCGGGCCGACGCGCGGGCGCTCGATCTCCGCCTGGAGCAGGCGGCTGGTCTGCTGGAGCTCGGACGGATCGGAGAGGTGCTCGTCCTCGTACGCGGTGAGTTCGCCGCCGGTGTAGCCGAAGCGCCGCCGCAGCCCGACGTCCTGCGGGTTCTGCTTGGAGGCCTGGTAGTACGGCTGGGAGACCGGCGCACGCCAGTCGATCACCATCGGGTCGCCGGCGGCGTCGTGGACGTGCCGCCGGCCGATGTAGAAGCGCTGGCCCTCCTGCGTGGTGTGCAGATAGTCGAGCCGGCCGAAGAAGAGCGGGGTGTCGGCGAGGTCGGCGAGGGCCTTGATGCGGTCCTCGATCTGGCGGGTCAGGATGACGGCGTTGACCCAGTTCGCGGTGACGTCCTTGATGTCGAGCGACTCCACGTCCTCGCGCATCGCGCGCAGGGCGGCACGGGACGCGGACAGATGGGCGCGCTCCCGCGCGAGCGGATCGTCGGTGGCGGACGTTACGGACACGGTGAAGCCTCCGGGTCGGGTACGCGGACACGTCGAGTGGCCGCCGGTTTCCGACCGGACGGCGGCGCTCCGCGTGCGGAGTCATGCACGGGAGGCGGGGAAGCGGGCCAGTGTAGTGCCGGGCGGGGGCGGAGGCGAATGGATTCGCCCGGGGCCCCGACCCGTAGGGGGCGCGGGGCGACCCGTAGGGGGAGGGGCCGGACCGGGGTCCGACTCGCGGGGGACCCCGGTTCCACCCCGAGGCCGATGTGTTCCGAATGTCCGGATTCCATCATGGATGCATGACCGCCACGACCCTCACCCCAGCGCCCACCGTCCTCCCCCGTGCCCGCCGCGCCGCCTCCGCCCCGCTGCGTGCGATACGCGCCTTCGGCGGCGCGCTCGTCTCCGTCGCCGTGCTCGGCCGGTACGACGACGAGGCGGGGGTCCGTGACCCCCGCCCGGCCCGTACGCCTACGGCGCCAGCAGCTCGCTAGCGTCGAGGATCCGGTACGCGTACCCCTGCTCCGCCAGGAACCGCTGCCGGTGCGCCGCGAAGTCCTGGTCGATCGTGTCGCGGGCGACCACCGAGTAGAAGTGCGCCTGGTGCCCGTCCGCCTTGGGCCGCAGCACCCGGCCGAGCCGCTGCGCCTCCTCCTGGCGCGACCCGAAGGTGCCCGAGACCTGGATCGCGACCGTCGCCTCCGGCAGGTCGATGGAGAAGTTCGCGACCTTGGACACCACCAGCACGCTGATCTCGCCGTTGCGGAACGCGTCGAACAGCTTCTCCCGCTGCGCGTTCGACGTCTCGCCCTTGATCACCGGCGCGTCCAGATGCTCGCCCAGCTCGTCCAGCTGGTCGATGTACTGCCCGATCACGAGGATCTGCTGCCCGGCGAACTTCCTCACCAGGGCCTCCGTCACCTTCCGCTTCGTCGCCGTCGTCGCGCAGAAGCGGTACTTCTCCTCCGCCTCGGCCGTCGCGTACGCGAGCCGCTCCGAGTCGGTCAGGTCGACCCGGACCTCCACGCAGTCGGCGGGCGCGATGTAGCCCTGCGCCTCGATCTCCTTCCACGGGGCGTCGAAGCGCTTCGGGCCGATCAGCGAGAAGACGTCCGACTCGCGCCCGTCCTCGCGCACCAGCGTCGCCGTGAGACCGAGCCGCCGGCGCGCCTGGAGGTCGGCGGTGAACTTGAAGACCGGGGCCGGCAGCAGGTGCACCTCGTCGTAGACGATCAGGCCCCAGTCGCGGGAGTCGAAGAGCTCCAGGTGGGGGTAGATCCCCTTCCGCCGGGTCGTGAGCACCTGGTACGTGGCGATGGTGACCGGCCGGATCTCCTTGCGGGTCCCGCTGTACTCGCCGATCTCGTCCTCGGTCAGCGAGGTCCGCTTCACCAGCTCGTGCTTCCACTGCCGGGCCGAGACCGTGTTGGTCACCAGGATCAGCGTGGTCGCCTTCGCCTTGGCCATGGCACCCGCCCCGACCAGGGTCTTCCCCGCGCCGCAGGGCAGCACGACGACGCCCGAGCCGCCGTGCCAGAAGCCCTCGACGGCCTGCTGCTGGTACGGCCGCAGCGCCCAGCCGTCCTCGGCCAGGTCGATCCGGTGCGCCTCGCCGTCCACGTAACCGGCCAGGTCCTCGGCGGGCCAGCCCAGCTTCAGCAGGGTCTGCTTGATCTGCCCCCGCTCGGAGGGGTGCACGGCCACGGTGTCCGGGTCGATCCGCTGCCCGACCAGCGGCTGCACCTTCTTCGAGCGCAGCACCTCCTCCAGGACCGGCCGGTCCGTGGTGGTGAGCACCAGCCCGTGCACGGGGTGCTTGGAGAGCGTCAGGCGCCCGTAGCGCGCCATGGTCTCGGCGATGTCGACGAGCAGCGCGTGCGGCACCGGGTACCGCGAGAACTCCACCAGGGCGTCCACGACCTGCTCGGCGTCGTGCCCGGCGGCCCGCGCGTTCCACAGGCCGAGCGGGGTCACCCGGTAGGTGTGGATGTGCTCGGGGGCGCGCTCCAGCTCCGCGAAGGGCGCGATGACCCGTCGGCAGGCCTCGGCCTGCTCGTGGTCGACCTCCAGGAGGAGCGTCTTGTCGCTCTGGACGATGAGTGGACCGTTCACGTGTGTGCGCTTCCCTTCCACGCGGCCGGACGTGGCCAAACATCCAGTCTGCCTGACCGCCGGGGAATGGTCAGCCCGCGCGGCCGCTCGGCCCGCCCCGGGCCCGACCGGGCGGGGGCTGCCGTGGCGGACGGTGCGGAGGCCGGCGTCGCGGGTGTTCGCGGCGACGGCGTCGATGACGTGCTCGCCGTGGGCCAAGACCAGGCCGGTGTCCCCGCGGAGGCGCCGGGTGACCGAGGCGCCGCCGGGGTCAGACCTCGTCGTCCGCCAGCTCCGCCACGCCCGTGATCCGGTGCAGCGGGTACGTGCGGACCTCGTCGGCCGTGTGGTCGTAGCCCGTCACGAAGCCGCCCTCGACGCGGACCGGTGCGATGACCCGCTGGCTGGCCGCGCCCTCCGCGTTGACGTAGCCGATCCACACGGCCGTCCCGGTCAGGGCGGCGGCCTGCACGGTGGCCAGGGTCTCGGCGGGGGAGGTGCGGGGGAGTTCGCCCGGCGCGAGGGGGGTGCCCGGCTCCTTGCGGACCACCGTGGCGGCCCGGTCGCCCGCGCGGATCGCCCGCACCGCGGCCGCGAGCAGCGTCCCGTCCGGGGCGGGCGGGCCGTCCGGCACCGGCGCCGGGGCGGTACGGGCCGGGGTGCGGTAGGCGTCGGCGCGGGTGATCAGGACGTCGCCCTCGGCGGATTCGGCCGCCGGCGCGTACCCCATCGCCCGCAGCCCCTCCAGGAGCGAGCCCGGGTCCGCCTGGGCGGCGAGCACGGTCGGCGCGAGCCGCCGCAGCCGCAGCGGGGCCGAGCGCCGGTCGGCGAGGATCTCGCCGAGCACCGCGTCGTCGTCGCAGCGCACATACGCCGAGGCGGCCCCGATCCGCAGGTGCCCGTGCTTCCTGGCCACGTCGTCGATGAGGTACGACAGGGGCTGCGGCACCGGCGTACGCGCGTGTGCGGCGAGGAACTCGTGCAGGTCGGACGCGGTGCGCCCGGCGTCGAGGGCGCGGCGCACGGACCCGGGGGTGAAGCGGTAGACGGTCGCGCCGCCCTTCGACTCCACGTCGGCGAGCACGGACAGCGTCTCGGCCAGCGGCCGGCGCAGCGGCCCGGGGGCGACGGCCGTCAGGTCGGCCTGGAGCAGCACGTGGTCGACGGCCTCCGGCAGCAGCGGCGCGA
Organism: Streptomyces sp. NPDC020422; assembly: GCF_044386705.1. NCBI lineage: Bacteria > Bacillati > Actinomycetota > Actinomycetes > Kitasatosporales > Streptomycetaceae > Streptomyces > Streptomyces sp. NPDC020422. Next base: position 251,328 of record NZ_JBIRVJ010000005.1, read on the forward strand.
GCAGGGTCGCGGCCCGCGAGGCGGCGACCGACGGCTCGCAGTCGCCGGGGTGCGCGCCCTCGGGGGCGGCCTCCGCGAGGGGCAGGTTGAGCAGCGCGCGGGCGGGCGAGGCGAGCGCGCCGCGGCCGGTGACGCCGAGGAGCTCGGCCTCGTCGAGGGTCCAGCCGGCGATCCGGGCGCGCAGGTCGGCGGGGGCGCCCTCGGCGCCCGGCGCGGACTCGGTGCCGGGGCCGCCGGACCCGCCCCGCAGCGGCCGGTCCCAGCGCAGCCGGGCCAGCAGCGACGCGCGGTCCGCCGCGGCGCCGGGCGGGAGCGTCGCCTGGAGGGCGAGGACCCGGTGCCGCACCTCGGGTGCCGCCCCCCGGTCGAGGCCGGGTCCGAAGGCGGCGAGCGCACGGCCCTTGCCGTCCAGGGTGCCGACCAGGCCGGAGGTGCGGGTGGCGGCCAGCCACGGGACGACGAGCCGGACCCAGCGCTCGGCGGGCGGCAGGTCGAGCCAGTCGTCGTACGCGGGCGTCGGCGCGTAGCGCTCGTCCGCCTCGCCGTCCGAGGCGAGCAGCCCCGCGCCGTACAGCAGCTCGAGCCAGAACGCGGCGACCTGTTCGGTCGTGTCGAGGGCGGCCGCGGTGCGCTTGAGGTCGCGCACGGACAGGCCGCCGGCCCGCAGCACCTGCGGGCCGCCCTGGTCCCAGGACTTCAGCAGCTCCTCGGCGGTCGCGAGCGCCGTGTACGCCTGGCCGGCCGCCGCGCTGTCCACCACCTGTGGACGGTACTCGCGGGCCGTCTCCACCACCGGCGGCACCGGCTCCGGCACCCGGTGCGCCCGCCCGCCGCGCAGATGCAGCGCGGCCTCGCGCGGCAGCACCACCGTCCGCGTCGACACCGGCAGCAGCAGCCCCCGGTCGCGCAGCCAGCGCACCGGCGGTGCCGGGCTCGCCGTCACCTCGCCGTACGGCGGGCCCCACACCAGCCGGTCGAGCACCGCGAGCGCCTCGGGCGGTGCGGTGTCGAGGAGCGCCGCCATCCTCGTACGGTCCGTGAAGAGGGCCGTCAGCGCCGCGACCGCCGACACCGGGTCGTGCGTCGCGGGCAGCCCGGCCGTCGCGATGATCTCCTGCAGCCGCCCCGGCGACATGCCGGCCGTCGCCTCGGCGACGGTCGGACCGAGCCCGGTCGGCGAGGGGTGCTGGGCCGAGGGCGCGAGGAGTTCCCGCGCCGTCCGTACCAGCCGCAGCCGTTCGTCGTCGCCCCACACGAGCGCCTGCTCGCGCAGCACGCCGAGCGCGCGCGGCAGCGCCGCCTCGATCACGGCGTCGCCGCCGTCGCCGGTGAGCAGGGCGAGGAGCACGGCGTACGGGGCGGGGTCCGGCGCCACGGCCAGCGCCTCGGCCGTCTGCAGCGCGAACCGGTCGAGCCGCTCCAGGGCCCGCACCACCGAAGCACGCGTGCCGGCCCGGGTGGCCAGCTGCGTCAGGTCGTTCGGCACCGGCGAGAGCAGGTCCGGGCGGGCCCGCAGCAGCGCGGCGATGCCCTCGTCGCCGCCGGCGCGCAGCGCCTCCGCGAGGGTGCGCGGCGCCGCGGCGACACCTGTTGCTTCGGGCACGTGCGCCTCCCGGTCGAGCTCACCGATCCCCATCCGCACCACGTTAGCCCCTGCGCGGGCGCTAACGTCATGCCGTGGGGAACGAGAACGAACGACGCGCCGGCACACCCGGGACACCGCCCGTCACCCCGGGCACGCTGCCCGCACCCCGTGAGCCGGACTGGTGGCGTCCCGACGCCGACGACCCCTTCGACGGCGGGGCCGTCCCCGGCTTCGTCGGCGGGGTGGAGATCCCGGAGCTCCTCAAGCCCCCGCCGCCGGACGAGGAGGACGGCGAGGGCGGCGAGGGCGGCGACGCGTCCGCGGACGGCTCCGGCGGCGACACGGCCCCGGACGGTCCGGAGCCCCGCCGCCGTCGCCTCCGCCTCGGCAGCCCCCTCCTCCTCGTCTCGGCCGTGCTCCTCCTGGCCGGCGCCGCGGGCGGCTGGCTGCTCCCGCTGGCCGCCGGCTGGCTCCTCGCCTACGCCTCCCGTGAGCGCCGCGCCGCGGCCCTCACCCTCCCCGGTCTCGCCGTCACGGCCGGCGCGGTCTGGCTCTGGGGCCGTGTCGAGGGCCGTTGGGGCGAACGGGTGGCCACGGGCGGCGAGGCGCTGGGCACGGCCCTCTCCGAGACCTGGCCCTGGACCCTGCGGGGCGCGGCGATCGCGTCGGGGCTCTATCTGCTGTGGCGGTCGCGGCGGGTCACGGGCTAGTCGGCTCGGTGCGCGCCGCCCACGGCGCGCCCGGGACCACCAGGGGCGAGCCCGTCACCGGGTCGGGCACCACCACGGACTCCAGGCCGAAGACCTCCCGCACGAGCTCCGCCGTGACCACGTCCGCCGGGGTGCCCTCCGCGACCACCCGGCCCGCCTTCATGGCGACGAGGTGGTCGGCGTAGCGCGCCGCCTGGTTGAGGTCGTGCAGGACGAGGACGACGGTGCGGCCGCGGACGTGGTTGAGGCGGCGGACCAGGTCGAGGACCTCCACCTGGTGGGCGATGTCCAGGTAGGTGGTGGGCTCGTCGAGGAGGAGCAGGTCGGTGTCCTGGGCGAGGGCCATCGCGATCCAGACGCGCTGGCGCTGGCCGCCGGAGAGCTCGTCCACCGAGCGGTCGGCCAGGGCGCTGACGTCGGTGCGCTCCATGGCGTCGACGACCGCCCGCTCGTCCTCCTCGGACCACTGCTTCCACCACGCCTGGTGCGGCTGCCGTCCGCGCGCCACGAGGTCCCCGACCGTGATGGCCTCCGGGGCGACCGGGGTCTGCGGCAGCAGGCCGATGGACCGGGCGACGCGCTTGGTGGGGAGCTTCGCGAGCTCCTCGCCGTCGAGCAGGACGGCCCCGCCCGCGGGCCTGAGCAGCCGCCCGAGCGCCCGCAGCGTGGTCGACTTGCCGCAGGCGTTGGGGCCGACGATGACGGTGACCTTGCCGTCCGGGATCGCCAGGTCCAGCTCGTGGACGACGGTCCGCTCCTCGTACGCGAGGGTCAGCTCCCGCGCCGCCAGCCTGCTCACGATCTGCCTCCTACTCCGCGGCTGCGCATGATCAGCCAGATCAGGTACGGGGCGCCGACCGCCGCCGTCAGTACCCCCACCGGCAGTTCGGTGGGGGAGAGGAGCCGCCTGCCGAGCAGGTCGGCGAGGACCACCACGAGGGCGCCCATGAGCGCCGAGCACAGCAGCGGGATCTGGGCCGTACGGGTGGTCCTGCGGGCCACCTGCGGGGCCAGCAGGGCCACGAAGTCGACCGGTCCCGCCACTCCGGTCGCGACCGACGCGAGGATCACGCCGACCGCCACGAGCCCGAGCCGCACCCGGCCGAGCCGGGCGCCGAGCCCGGTCGCCGTGTCGTCGTCGAGCGACACCGTCCGCTGGGCCCGCGCCGCCCACAGCACGGCCGGCAGCATCACGAGCAGGGTCACGCGCAGGGGCAGCGACTCGTCCCAGCCGCGCCCGTTGAGCGAGCCGGTCATCCAGATCTTGGCCTGCTGGGCGACCAGGTAGTCGCCCTTCGTCATGAACAGCGTGGTCAGCGAGCGCAGCGCGATGGCGAAGCCGATGCCGATGAGCACGAAGCGGGTGGCGTGCAGCCCGCCGCGCCAGGCGAAGACGTACACGAGCACCGCGGCGAGCAGCCCGCCGGCGATCGAGAGGTACGGCAGGACGGTGTAGGAGGCGAGCCCGAAGGTCATCGCGGCGACGGTGACCGCGCTCGCGCCCTGGCTGATGCCGATGATGTCGGGGCTGGCGAGCGGGTTGCGGGCGACGGTCTGGATCAGCGCGCCCGCGATCCCGAACGCGGCGCCGACCGCGAGTCCGGTCGCGAGCCGCGGCAGCCGCAGGTCCTCGACGACGAACGCGGCGGGCGAGGACTGCCCGGCGAGCACCTTCAGCACCTCGGCGGGGGCGACGAACCGCTCGCCGACGCAGAGGTACGCGACGCAGGCCGCGGCCAGCAGGAGGACGAGCCCGGCGGCGACGAGGGCGGAGCGCCGGTGCACCAGGAAGGAGGCGGGGCCGACGCGGACCAGGGCGTGGCCGGCGGGGCGTAAGGGAGGGGCGAGCGCGCTCACGCGGGCACCGCCTTCCGCCGGACCAGCGCCACCAGGAAGGGCACGCCGATCAGCGCCGTCATCACGCCTGCCGGGACCTCGCCGGGCGGGAACAGGATCCGGCCCAGGACGTCCGCCACCAGCAGCATCACCGGGCCGATCAGCGCCGCCATCGGCAGCACCCAGCGGTGGTCGCTGCCGACGACCGCGCGGGCGATGTGCGGGACGGCGAGGCCGACGAAGGCGATCGGACCCGCGGCGGCGACGGCGGCGCCGGTCAGCACGGTCGCGCCGACGCCGCCCACGATCCGCACGGTCGCGACCCGCTGCCCGAGCCCCTTGGCGACGTCCTCGCCGAGCGCGAGCGCGTCGAGGCCGCGGGCGACGAAGACCACGAGCAGGGTGCCGAGCAGCAGGAAGGGCCAGAGCTGGGCGACGATGACGGCGTCGCGGCCGTCGAGCGAGCCGATCTGCCAGAACCGGAACTCGTCGAGGGCGGACGCCTTCGTGGTGAGCACGCCCGTGGTCACGGAGAGCAGCAGCGCGTTGATCGCCGCCCCGCTGAGCGCGAGCTTCACCGGGGTCGCCCCGCCCCGGCCGCCGGCGGCGACGGCGTACACGGCGACGGAGGCGAGCGCGGCGCCCGCGAAGGCGAACCACACGTAGCCGGTCAGGGAGTGCACCCCGGCGAAGGCGATGGCGAGGACGACGCCGACCGAGGCGCCCTGGCTGATGCCGAGGATGCCGGGGTCGGCGATCGGGTTGCGGGTGATGCCCTGAAGGGCGGTCCCGGCCACGGCGAGCGCGGCGCCGACCATGAGGCCGATCAGGGTCCGGGGCACCCGCAGCTGTCGTACGACCTCGGCGTCGGGGCCGGTGGCGCCGTGCAGCAGCGCGTCGACGACGGTGGCGGGAGGGACGGCGCGGGCGCCCACCGCGAGGCTGAGCAGGATCGCGAGCAGCAGGGCGGCGGCGGCCGCCGTGGTCGCGACCACGCGCCGGGAGTGTGGGGCGGTCATGTACACCCATCGGGGGGACGAGGTTCGGTAAGGCTTGGCTAAGTCTAGACAGCGGCCCTTTTCGAACACCCGGGCACAATGACCCCTATGACGACTCCCGCCCTCACGCCCCAGAGCCGGCTCACGGTCGGCTTCGACCTGGACCTCACGCTGCTCGACACCCGCCCCGGGATCAAGGCCGCCTTCGAGGCCTTCTCCGCGGACACCGGCGTCCCGATCGACGCCGACCTGGTCGTCAGCCGGCTCGGGCCGCCGCTGGAGCACGAGCTCGCGCACTGGTTCCCGCAGGAGCGCGTGCCGGAGATGGCGACCCGCTACCGGGAGTTCTACGGGGTCCACGCGATCGAGCCGACGCTGCCGATGCCGGGGGCGATGGATGCGATTCAAGCCGTTCGCGAGGCCGGCGGCCGGACCATCGTGGTCACCGCCAAGAACGAGCCGCACGCCAAGCTGCACTTCGCGCACCTCGGCATCGAGCCCGACGCCGTCGTCGGCGGGCTCTTCGCGGAGGGCAAGGCGCAGGCGCTGCGCGCCCACGGCGCGGGGGTGTACGTCGGCGACCACGTGGGGGACGTGCGCGGGGCGGCGACCGCCGGCGCGTTCTCGGTCGCCGTGGCGACCGGCCCGTGCGCCCCCGAGGAGCTGCGGGCGGCCGGCGCGGACGTCGTCCTGGACGACCTGACGGACTTCCGTGCCTGGTGGGAGGGCTACCGCGGCTGAGCGGTCGCGGCCTGGACGGCCCGGGCCCGGCGCCGCTGGGCGGCGATCGAGCGGAGCACCCCGGCGCCGGCGACCAGGAACCCGACGCCCATGAGCATCGAGACCAGGTAGGCGACGGTCGGGAACGGGTCCGTCCCGAGGAACAGCGGAGCCACCGTGACCAGCGTCGCCGCCGCGCCGACGATGAAGAGGATCGCGCCGGCGCGGACCAGGCCGTCGCCCGGAGCGCTGTCGTCCGCGGGGGCCGTGGCGGCCGAGGGGGTTTCACTACGCATTCGGCCAGGGTAGTTCCCAGGCACGGCCAACCGTCCGGCGACGTCTTGTCAGCGGGCCCGATCCCATTAGCCTTGGTGCACCGGCGGTGACCCGCCGTGTTTTTCTTCTTCTTTCCGAGCCGGGCTCCCGGCGCACCCATCGAGTACGAGGACGAGGACGGACGTGCCTACCGGCAAGGTCAAATGGTTCAACAGCGAGAAGGGCTTCGGCTTTCTCTCCCGCGACGACGGCGGCGACGTCTTCGTGCACTCGTCGGTGCTCCCGGACGGCGTCGACGCCCTCAAGCCGGGCCAGCGGGTCGAGTTCGGCGTGGTCGCCGGACAGCGCGGTGACCAGGCGCTCTCGGTGACGGTCCTCGACCCGACCCCGTCCGTCGCCGCGGCGCAGCGCCGTAAGCCCGACGAACTGGCGTCCATCGTCCAGGACCTCACGACGCTCCTGGAGAACATCACGCCGATGCTGGAGCGCGGCCGCTACCCCGACAAGGCGCACGGCGCGAAGATCGCCGGCCTGCTGCGGGCGGTCGCCGACCAGCTCGACGTGTAGTCCCGCCCCGTCAGGGGAATCGCAGCGCGTCCGGGCCGAGGGGCGGTACGAGTCCCTCGGCCGCGGCGCGGGTGAGCAGCCCGCGCACGGCCGCGTAACCGGTCTCGCCGAGGTCGGCGGTGAACTCGTTGACGTAGAGGCCGATGTGCTGATCGGCCACCTTGGGGTCCATCTCCTGGGCGTGTTCCAGCACGTACGGGCGGGAGGCGGTGGGGTCGTCCCAGGCCATCCGGACCGATGCGCGTGCGGACTCGGCGAGCCGGCGCAGGGCGTCCTCGCCGAGCGAGCGCCTGGCGATGATGGCGCCGAGCGGGATGGGGAGCCCGGTGGTGTGCTCCCAGTGCTCGCCCATGTCGGCGAGCGCGTGCAGGCCGTAGTCGCCGTAGGTGAAGCGGGCCTCGTGGATGACGAGCCCCGCGTCGACCTTGCCGTCGCGCACGGCGGGCATGATCTCGTGGAACGGCAGCACCACCACCTCGCCGACCCCGCCGGGGACGGTGTCCGCCGCCCACAGCCGGAACAGCAGATAGGCGGTCGAACGCTCGCTCGGCACGGCGACCGTCTTGCCGGTGAGGTCCACACCGGGCTCCCGGGTCAGCACCAGCGGGCCGCAGCCGCGGCCCAGGGCGCCGCCGCAGGGCAGCAGGGCGTACTCGTCGAGGACCCAGGGCAGCACGGCGTACGAGACCTTCAGGACGTCGTACGGGGAGTCCTCGGACGCCGCCCAGCCGTTGGTGAGGTCGATGTCGGCGAAGGTGACGTCCAGGCGCGGGGCGCCGGGGACGCGGCCGTGGGCCCAGGCGTCGAAGACGAAGGTGTCGTTCGGGCAGGGCGAGTAGGCGATCTTCAGCTTGGTCACGAGGCAGACTCCTCCGGGTCCGTGAAGACGGTGGGGCCGAGCAGCCGGAAGGCGTTCCGCAGGGCGTCCATCGCCTCGCCGATCCGCCAGGCGGCCCGGTCGCGCGGGCCCACCGGGTTGGACACGGCCCGGATCTCGACGACCGGCAGGCCGTGCGCGGCGGCGGCCTCGGCCACGCCGAAGCCCTCCATCGCCTCGGCGACGGCGCCCGGGTGACGTTCCGCCAGCTCGGCGGCGCGGCCCGCGGTGCCGGTGACGGTGGAGACGGTGAGGACGGGCCCGACGGCGTGCCGCAGCCCGCCGTCCGCGAGGGCCCCGGTGATCCGGGCCACGAGAGGGCCGCCCACGGGGTGTGCGGAGCGCCCGAAGCCGAGCTCCTCGACGGGCAGGTACCCGTCGGGCGTCTGCGCCCCCAGGTCGGCCCCGACGACGGCGTCGGACACGACGACCGTCCCGATCGGGGCGTGCGGGGCGAAGCCCCCGGCGATCCCGGCCGACACGACGAGCGTGTACGGGGCGGGTGCACAGGCCAGGGCCGTCGCCGTCGCGGCCGCCGCGGCCGCGGGACCGACGCCCGCGACGAGCACGTCGGCCGTCGCGTGGCGGCGCAGCACGAAGCCGCCGGGCAGCGGGGTCTCGCCCTCGCCCGGCCCGGCGGACGCGAGGCCGCGGCCGACGGAGTCGGCCTCCGCCGCCACGGCCGTCACGATCAGGATCCGGTGGATCAGGACTTCTTCTTCAGCTCGAAGTGCCAGATGCCGGTCACGGTCTTGCCCGTGTTCTCGACGATCGTGACCTGGGTCTTGTTCGTCGCCTCGCCGGTCTGGCTGGAGAAGAAGGCGCTGGCCGGGATGGTCCGGTACGTCTTCTTGTACGGCTCCGGCTCGGCCTGCTGGCCGCCCAGGAAGATCGTCCAGCCGTTGTCGGCGACGTCCGGGTCGACACCGAAGCGGATCTTGTCGTCGGACTCGACGGAGATGGACTTCTCGGCCTTCTTGTTGAGGCAGGCCGAGATCTGCGACTCCTTGAGGGGGTCGCCGTCGTTGTAGCAGGCCGCCTCGGAGTTCACGGACGAGGTCCCGACCGTCACGGTCGCGAGCGGCGTCGGCTTGTCGCAGGCGGAGAGGACGAGGAGCCCGGCGGAGACGGCCCCGAGGGCCGCGACGGCCCGGCGGCGCTTGCGGGTGAGGAACGCAACGGTCATGGGCCGAAGGCTATCGGGCCGCCGCGCCCACGCCACGCGGGGGTACGGCGTGCCGCCCGACCGGCCCCCCGTTGTGGGCATTCGTGGTGGTTGCCCCGCCCTACGCCACCCGTGCCTTGGGCGCCCCGCCACGGCCCTTCTGCCGTCGCGCGGCGCTGAGCAGGCCGCGTACGGAGAGCAGCGCGCCCAGGCCCAGGATCCCCGAGGCCACCGCCATCCCCACCGTCCCGTTCAGCGGCAGCGAGATCCCGATCCCCCCGCCCACGACCCACGCCATCTGCAACGCCGTCTCCGAACGGGCGAACGCCGAGGTGCGGACCTGCTCCGGCACGTCGCGCTGGATCAGGGCGTCCAGGGACAGCTTCGACAGGGCCTGGGTGAGGCCCGCCACCGCGCCCAGGACCGCCACCATCGGCCCGCCGAAGAAGACCGCGGTGCAGACGGCCGTGGCGAGCACGACCGACAGCATCGTGGCGATGATCACCTCGGGCCCGTGGCCCCGGTCGCGCAGCAGTGAGCCGACCGCCGTCCCGCACGCGTTCCCCGTGCCCGCCGCCACCGCCACCATGCCCAGCGACACCGCCGCGCTCTGCCCCGGCAGCGGGTGGACCCGCAGCAGGAAGGCCAGGAAGAAGATCAGGAAACCCGACAGCATCCGCTGCGAGGCGTTCGCCTGCAGCCCGTGCAGGACGGAGGGGCCGACCGTCCGCAGACTCGGCTTCTTCTCGCCGTGCGTCAGCAGGTGCGCCCGCCGTTCACCCTTCGCCGAGTCGACCTTGTGCGGCATCCGCAGCGCCCAGTACGTGCCCAGCAGGAACAGCGCGCACGCCCCGTACAGCGGCCAGCCCGGCCCGATCAGCTGGAGCGCCGCGCCGATGGGCGCGGCGATGCCGGTGGCCAGCAGCCCGGCGAGCGTGACCCGGGAGTTCGCCTTCACCAGGGAGAAGTCCGGTGGCAGCAGCCGCGGCACGACGGCGCTGCGCACCACCCCGTACGCCTTGGACGCCACGAGCACCCCGAGCGCCGCCGGATAGAGCTGGAGCCCCCCGGTGGCGACCGCCCCGGACATGGCGATCGCGAGGACCGCCCGGGTGAGCATCGCGATGGACATGGCGGCGCGGCGGCCGTGCGGGACGCGGTCGAGGAGCGGGCCGATGACGGGGGCGAGCAGGGTGAACGGCAGCATCGTGATGCCCAGGTAGAGCGCGACACGGCCGCGCGCCTCGTCGGTCGGCACGGCGAAGAAGACGGTGGTGGCGAGCGCGACGGTGATCATGACGTCGCCGGCGCCGTTCACGGCGTGCAGCTCGATCAGCTTGCCGAGTCCCGACTCGCCCGCGCCCTGGGCGTGGGTGGCCCTGCGGATGCCGCGCGCCGTACCGGTGAAGGGCAGGTGGAGGGCGCGCCCGAGCTTCCGGCCCGCTCGGCTGAGCGGCCCGGCAGGATCATGGGATCGTGCGGAAGACCGTGCGGCTGCCACTCCGTCATAGTGCCCCACGCGCCCCTGTTACGAACCGTGGCGCGGCCCGGACGGCACCGGACGGCGTCCGGGATGCGGGCCACTTGGTACGGGCAGGTGGGCGGCGGGCGGCGGAGAGGGTAGCGTGCGTAGCGCGTCACCGGCGGATGTTCTCGGCCGCGCGCCTCTTCGGCATCCCGCAGAATGGATGACGATAGGTGTGCCCGAGACGCGCGAGTCATGTCGGGCGTGGACGTCGATGCGGCCCTCTGGTCCGCTCCGCCCACGACCCGGGACTTCGCTCCCGCTCCTCGGCCGGCGCACCCGTGAGACGGCGTAGGAGAGAAGCGAGACCTGTGAGTGCTGCGACGACGCGAAGCCGTACCCCGCGTACCCCGCGAGCCACGCGTACCCCCGACCGCCTGTGCGTCGAGGCGGTAGACCTCGCCCGCGAGGCCGCCGAGGAGGCGGCCGCCCCCGGCATCGTGGGGGAGCACGTCGAGGCCGTCGCCGAGGGCGACCGGGTCGTCACGCACTTCTTCGAGTCCAAGGAGCCCGGCTACCGCGGCTGGCGGTGGGCCGTGACGGTCACCCGCGCCTCCCGGGCGAAGAACGTCACGCTTGACGAAACCGTCCTGCTGCCCGGCCCCGACGCCCTCCTGGCCCCCGAGTGGGTGCCGTGGAGCGAGCGGCTGCGCCCCGGCGACATGGGCCCCGGCGACCTGCTGCCGACCGAGCAGGACGACCTGCGGCTCGAGCCCGGCTACACGGGCGAGGACGCCCCGCCGCCGAACTCCGTGGTCTCGGAGGAGCTGGCCGACCACCTCGACGCGGAGGACGCGGAGATCACCTCCCGCACCCCGTCGCGGGGTGCGATCGCCGCGGTCGCCGAGGAGCTCGGCATGCGCCGGGCCCGGGTCCTGTCCCGCTACGGCCTGCACGTCGCGGCCGACCGCTGGGACGAGGCCTTCGGCCCGAAGACCCCGATGGCCCAGGCGGCGCCGGCGACCTGCGAGTCCTGCGCCTTCCTGGTGCCGATGGCGGGCTCCCTGAAGCAGGCCTTCGGTGTGTGCGCCAACGAGTTCTCGCCCGCGGACGGGCGGGTCGTCTCGCTGGCGTACGGCTGCGGCGGGCACTCCGAGGCCGCCGTCATGCCGAAGCCGCCGCGTCCGGCGCCGCCGGTCCTGGACTCGATGGCGTCGGACGAGTTCCCGCTCCGCCCGGCGAAGGACTCGGGCTCGACGACGGAGCCGGACAGCACCTCGGAAGACCTGGGCCACTCGTAGCCACCCCGGGCTCCGGCCGGACGGACGGTCCGACGGCCTGGCCGCGCACGGACGGACCGGCGGCGGGCGAGCCGCCCACGGGCCGCCGGACGGGCCCGCGGACCGGTCGGACGGGTGAGCCGCGCGACGCCGGGACGGGCAAGCCGCGCGCAGGCCGGTGCACCCCCAGGACGGTCCCGCGGACCGGTCGGACGGGTGAGCCGCGCACCGCCGGGACGGGCAAGCCGCGCACGGCCGCGCACCCGCCGGGCGGGCAAGCCGCCCACCGGCCGGTGGACCGGCGCGTGGTGGTCGTGGGGGCGTGAGCGTGCCTCCGCGCGCCCCCCGCGGGCGCACGTGCCCCCGCGCGGGTCCCGGGGCGGGGCGCGGTACCTTCGGGCACCGGCCACATCCCCGTCCCGCAGAGTGGAGTCAGACGTGAGCGTCAGCGTCAGGACGTCGACCGACGGAACCGACCCCTTCGGTACCGCACGGCTCCGCAGAGGCGTGCTCGACGCATGGGCCGCGGGACCCGCCCGGTTCCGGGAGGACGCCAACGCCGAGGAGGACCTCGTCCTCGGCGGCTACCGCGACCGGCTGGTCGTCGAACTCGCCCAGAACGCCGCCGACGCCGCCGCCCGCGGCCGCGTCACGGGCCGGCTCCGGCTCACCCTGCACCCGGCCGACGCCGACGGACCGGCCGTCCTCGCCGCCGCCAACACCGGCGCCCCGCTGGACGCCGCGGGCGTCGAGAGCCTCTCCACCCTCCGCGCCTCCGCCAAGCGCACCGAGCACGACACCAGGTCCGTGGGGCGCTTCGGCGTCGGCTTCGCCGCCGTCCTCGCCGTCTCCGACGAGCCCGCCGTCCTCGGCCGCCACGGCGGCGTCCGCTGGTCCCTCGCGGAGGCCCGCGAGCTCGCCGGCGACGTGGCCCGCCACAGCCCGGGCCTCGGCGACGAACTCCGCCGCCGCGACGGGCACGTGCCGCTGCTGCGCCTCCCGCTGCCCGCCGAGGGCAGCGCCCCCGACGGCTACGACACGGTCGTCGTCCTGCCGCTGCGGGACTCCGCCGCCGTCGACCTCGTCGAACGCCTGCTCGGCTCGATCGACGACGCCCTCCTGCTCGCCCTGCCCGGCCTCACCGAGATCGTCGTCGAGACCGAGGCGGGCGTCCGCTCCCTCACCCGCGCCGAGCACGACGGCTACGTCCACATCGACGACTCCGCCGACCGGGCGGCCGGCACCCACCGCTGGCGGACCGTCAGCCACGGCGGCCCCCTCGACCCGGCCCTGCTCAAGGACCGTCCCGTCGAGGAACGGCTGCGCCCGCACTGGTCGGTCACCTGGGCCGTACCCGTGGACCCGGAAGGCGCGCCGCGCTACCCCCGTACGAACCCCGTCGTGCACGCGCCCACCCCCACCGACGAGCCGCTCGGCATCCCCGCCCTGCTCATCGCGTCCTTCCCGCTGGACACCGCCCGCCGCCACCCGGCCCCCGGACCGCTCACCGACTTCCTCGTGGAGCGGGCCGGCGACGCGTACGCCGAACTCCTCGCCGACTGGCAGCCGGTCACCACCGGCACCCTCGACCTCGTGCCCGGGCCCCTCGGCAAGGGCGCCCTCGACGGTGCGCTGCGCGCCGCGGTCCTGGAGCGACTGCCCCGGATCGCCTTCCTCGCCCCCGCCGTCGCCTCCGAGGAGCTGCCCGCGCTGCGCCCGATCGAGGCCGAGGTCGTCGAGGGCGCGGGCGCCGAGACCGTCGAGGTCCTCGCCGAGGTCTTCCCGACGCTGCTCCCGGCGGGCCTGGAGCGCCGCGTGGAGCTGCGCACCCTCGGCGTCGGCCGGGTGCCGCTGACCGAGGCCGTGGACCGGCTCGCGGGCGTCGACCGGGCCCCGTCCTGGTGGTGGCGGCTCTACGACTCGCTCGCGGGCGTCGATCCGGACCGGCTGACCGGACTGCCGGTGCCGCTGGCCGTGCCGGAAGGGGCGGCCGAGCCGGACGCCGCCCCCGGCCCGTACCCGGACACCGACGCGTACGGCCAGGGCGAGGGCGCCCCGGCCCCCGCCCGGGTCCGCACCACCATCGGCCCCCGCCAGGTCCTCCTCCCGCAGGAGCACACCCCCGCCGAGCTGACCCGCCTCGGCCTCAAGGTCGCCCACCCCGAGGCCGCCCACCCGCTCCTGGAGAAGCTCGGCGCGCTCCCCGCCACGCCCCGGGCCGTGCTGACGACCCCGCAGGTCAGGGCGGCCGTCGCGGCCTCGCTCGATGCGGGGGAGATCTGGGACGAGGACGCCGACGCGCTGGACGCGGAGGAGCTCGCCGAGACGGTCCTCGCGCTCGTCAGGGACGCCGACCTGGCCCCCGGCGACGAGCCGTGGCTCGGGGCGCTCGCGCTGCCCGACGAGGACGGCGAGCCGGCCCCGGCGGGCGAGCTCGTGCTGCCCGGCTCGCCCTTCGCCGCCGTGATGCGCGAGGGCGAACTGGCCCTGGTCGACCAGGAGCTGGCCGACCGCTGGGGCGAGCAGCCGCTGGCCGCCTGCGGGGTGCTCGCCGACTTCGCCCTCGTCCGCGCCGCCGACCTCGTCCTGGACCCGGACGAGCTGGAGCCGCGCGAGGGCGACTACCCGGAGCCCGACGACGCGGGGCTCCTGGACGCCGTCGACGTGTGGTGCGAGGACGTCCTCGACCGGCTGCCCGAGACGCCGGTGCCGCCCGTCGCGACGGAGATCGTGGCCGTTCGGGACCTGGACCTGGTCGACGACGACGCCTGGCCGCAGGCGCTCGCCCTGCTCGCCCGGCCGCCGCTGCGGGACGCCCTGACCCAGCCGGTGCGGGTGCTGCTGCCGGACGGCACGACGGAGACCGTGCGCTCGTACACCGCGTGGTGGCTGCGCGACCACCCGGTCCTCGACGGGCGCCGCCCCGCCGGACTGCGCGCCGCGGGCACCGACCCGCTGCTCATCGGCCTGTACGACTCCGCCGACGCGACCGGCTTCGAGGACGAGCAGGTCCTGCGCGCCCTGGGCGTACGGACCTCCGTCGCCGCCCTCCTGGACGAGCCCGGCGGCGCCGCCGAACTCCTGGCGCGCCTCGCCGACCCGTCCCGCGAGGTGTCGGGCGCCCAACTCCACGCCCTGTACACGGCCCTGGCCGATCTGGACCCGGAGCAGGTGACCCTCCCCGACGAGCTGCGCGCGGTCGTGGACGGCGCCCTGGTGGTCGTCGACGCGGCCGATGCGCTGGTCGCCGACGCCCCGGACCTGCTGCCGCTGGCCGCGGGCCTGCCGCTGCTGCCGGTCGCCCCGGCCCGGGCGGCCGAGCTGGCCGAGCTGTTCCAGGTGCGGCGGCTGAGCGAGTCGGTGGAGGCGGAGGTCAGCACGGTCGGCGAGGAGCACGAGGTCCCGCAGGCGGTGCACGCGCTGCTCGGGCCCTCGACCCCCGCCACGTACGTCGAGCACGAGGAACTGCGCGCCGCGGGCACGGAACTCGACTGGCGGCGCACCCCCGACGGCGTCATCCACGCCGCCACCCTGGAGGGCGTCGCCGCGGGCCTGGCCTGGGCGGCGGGCCAGTGGCCCCGCCGCTTCGAGGTGGCGGCCCTCCTGGAGGACCCGTCCCGGACGGCGGAGCTGGCGCGGGACCGCTGGTTCGACTAGGGCCCGAGCCGATCCGGCCGGGTTCCGGCCCGAAAGGCAGTCAGTTGTACTGGGCGGCGAGGCTCACCTGGGTGTCGCCGCCCGCGCCCTCCAGCCGCCACTGCATGTACTTGTGGCCGGGCTGGAAGCGGACCGAGGCCCAGTGGCCCGGGACGACGAGGCCCCGCCACTGCTCGACCCAGAAGCACTCGTGCCCGCCGACGCAGAACGGGCCGACGCAGATGCACTCCCAGAAGTCGGCGAACAGGGTCGCGTTGCGCGAGCCCTCCGAGCCGACCATCGCGATGCCCGTCCCGCTGCCGACGGCCCACGCCGTCGAGCAGATCGCCCAGTCCCAGCCCTGGACGCAGGCCTGGGAGCCGTTGCAGAACGTGTTCTTGAACCAGATCTGCTCGTCCGTGGTGCGCACGGCCGACTCGTCGTAGCCCTGCCGTTCGCCGTACTTGGCGGTCCCCGCGTCCGGCGGTGCGTCGATCCGGTCCTGCGTGGTCGGGAGCTGCGCGACGGCGCGACCGCCCTCCACGATCGCCTTCGCTCCGGAGGGGAACTCCAGGAACTGGACGGCGTGGTCGTCGCCGAGGTCCATGGTGGTGCTGGTGCGCGCGGGCAGTGCGCGCCTGTTGCCGGTCGTGGTCATCTCGGACGTCCTCCCTCTGGCTCCAGGAGCGCGCGCGAGGGCGCGCCCTGCCAAGGCGGGTGGTACGGAGGGGTGGGAAGGGGATCGTGGTGCGCCGGGGAGGGCGTCCCGTCACGGGACTTCGAGGACCCGCGCGATCCCACGTACGACCAGTCTTCCACGGGGGTCGCGACCTGTCGTGCCGACGGCCGCGACCCCCGGTCCGCGTCAGCGGACGTCGACGTTGTCGGCCCAGGAGTACGAGCCGACCGTGCTCGTCGAGCCCGCGTAGTGCAGCCGCCACGCGCCGTCGCTCCAGGCCGCGCGCCTGAGGGTCACGACGCCGGTCGAGCCGGTCCGGCCGGCGGCGACGGTCGACCAGGTGGTGCCGGTGCCCGCCTTCCTGAACTGCAGCTCCACCTTCTGTCCGGCGAGCCCGGTGGGGGCGCCGTACTCCCAGGCCGCGCCGGAGAGCCGGCCGCTGACGGTGAGGGTGCCGCCGCGGGTGACGGGCTGGGGGGTGGCGGTGATGGTCAGGGAGGTGGAGCGCTTGAACGTCACCTGGCCGCCGACCGGTCCCTGGTGGAGACCGCCGTTCGCGGAGTGGGCCCAGGCGTCGACGGACCAGGTGCCGGCGAGCCTGTTCAGGCCGAGGTGTTCGGCGGCGAGCTCGAACCGGGCCACGCAGTCGTGGACGGTGCCGGTGGCCCGCTTGGTGCAGGTGGCCTCGCCGGTGTCCAGCAGGCCGTCGGGCGCGGTGTACGTGCCGTGGCGGAAGGTGAGCCCCGCCTTGAGGGCGCTCGTGGCGCCGGAGACGGTGAACCGCGCCTCGTACGGCATCGGGTCGGAGAGCCGCGGGGTGATCGGGCGGGCGTTGTTCACGACGACGGTGCCCACCGTGAGGGTGCCCGCCTTCAGGGTGGTCTGCGCGCCGGGGCCGGCGAAGGCACGGGTGACCGTCCGGACCACCGTGCCGCCCGCGTCGTCCTTGCCGCCGACCCGCAGCGAGACGAAGCCGGCCGTGGCCGGGACGTCGAGGGTGGCCGTGCCGGTGGCGCCGTCGGCGGTCAGCGGGGCGGTCTGCCAGCTCGCGCCGTCGTCGAAGGAGTACTCGACGGAGGTGAGCGTGGGGGCCGCGCCGACCCTGGAGGTCAGTGTGGTCCGGACGGTGGCCGGGCCGGCCGCGGCGCGGTTGCGCGCGTCCAGGCCGGGCACCGAGAACGCGGCGTCCAGGACGGGCAGCGCGCTCGTGCGCGACGGCGGCAGCGCGCTGCGCGGGAAGGTCCACTCGGTCTCGACCCGCGGGGAGAGGCGGTTGGCCGTGCCGCGCTGGGTGACGGTGTGCCGGATCGTGTAGCTCTGGTACGAGCCCGCCGGGACCTGGAGGTCCGAGTCCCAGCCGGTGCGCAGCCCGGAGTCGACGAGCGGCGTCCCGTCGGCGCTGACCCGGTAGACGCTGGAGGCGTCCAGGTCCGTCCCGCGGCGCCCGGCCGCGTCGGCCAGCGGGCTGGTCTCGTCCAGGTAGAACGTGCCCGAGCGGTACGAGGAGGAGCCCCAGCCCGGCTGTCCGGAGTACGGGGCCTGGCCGAGCGTCTCGTTGGGGTTCGCGCCCTTGGGCAGGGCCACGTCCGGCAGGCCGAACTCCAGGGACCCCAGGCGGAAGTCGCGGGCGAAGGGCTGGCCCGGCGTCAGGTAGTGCCGGAAGGTGGCGGCCGCCGGCACGGTGGTCGGCAGGTACACGGCCGAGGAGTCGTTGTTCCGCGGGACCACCGACAGGGCCGCGCTGAGCCCGGCGCCCGGTGCCTTCACCCACGGACGGGTCAGTGCCAGGTCGGCGGTGCGCACCTGGACGACCGGGGTGGCGGGGACGCCGTTGGCGAAGGTGTGCACCAGGTCGTAGCGGTAGGGGCTGGGCCGGTTGCCGCTCGAACCCTTCCGCTCGAGGACGTCGTGGATCTTGAGGTTGACCCCGCTGAGCGCGAGCGGCGACACGTAGACCTGGTTGCCCCAGCCGCCGGCGAAGCCGGCGAGGTCGCCGTTCGGCAGGGTGTACCAGACGGAGGAGGTGGCGCGGGTCGCGCTCGGGTCGTCGACCGCGATCCGGACCGGCTTGGACTGCCTGGCGTCCAGCGAGACCGTCAGCGCGGAGCCGCCGACGGTGAACGTCTTCGCCAGGAAGTAGGTGTCCCGGCCCCAGGTGCTGAAGTCGCCGATGGTCAGGTAGTCGCCGGGCGGCAGGCCGACCGTGCCGTAGGTGTCCCACTGCTGCTCGGCCACGTCGTAGTACTGCCAGGTGCGGCGGTTCCAGACGTGGATGAGGGGGCCCCAGTTGTCCGCGTTGACCAGCTGGATCCTGACCCGCTGGTTGGGCGTGGCGGTCGGCGAGGCGGTGGCCCGGGGCGTGAGGGCGGAGGGGGCGGAGGGGGCGGTTCTCGCGGGTGCGGTCGCCGGGCCGCCGAGGGCCGTCGTCGCCTGCGGGGCCTGTCGGCCGGCCGGGGTGACCTCGGTGCGGCCGCCGACCCTCACGTAGGAGTACGGGCCGGAGGGCGCGTCGCCGGGGCCGGTCACCCGCAGCCCGCCGCGGTCGATCCGTGCCGTCCCGCCGGTGCTCAGCCGGGCCCCGGCGGCGGCGCCGGGGCCGGGGCCGGGGCCGGTGTCACCTTCCGCGACCGTCGCTCCCGGCGTTCCCGTCGCGCCGGCCGGGGCCACGAGCGTCGCGGCGGCCACCGCGGCCCCGCACATCACTCCGGCCGCTCTGGCCCACCGGCTCGATCTGCCCGATCTGTTCGATTCGCTCGATCTGCTCGTACGACGCATCCGCGCCCCTCACCCCACTCGTCACTGGTGCAGCACAGTCAAGACGCGTGAGCGGGCGAATGGTTGTACGGATCAGACCGGGAACTTCCGGCCCACCCACCGCCAGGCGAACTCCAGGACGGCCGCCCCCGCCGCGGCGATCGCGACCGCCGTCCAGGGCATCGTCACGCCGACCAGCTTCAGGGCGAAGAAGTCCTGGAGCCAGGGCACGGCGAGGACGAGGAGGAAGGCGCCGCCCATCGCGGCGACCAGGGCGATCCGCCACCAGGTGTAGGGGCGGGCGATGATCGCCAGGACCCACATGGAGACCAGGAAGAGGGTGAGGGTGGCCGCGCTGGTCTCGGCGTCGAGGGAGCCGGGGCCCGTGTAGTGGTGGCGGGCCAGCAGGTAGGTGGTGAAGGTGGCGGCGGCCGCGATGACGCCGGCGGGGATCGCGTACCGCATCACCCGGCGGACGAAGTGCGGCCTGGCGCGCTCCTTGTTCGGCGCGAGGGCCAGGAAGAAGGCGGGGACGCCGATGGTGAGGGTGGACAGCAGCGTCAGGTGCCGGGGCAGGAAGGGGTACTCGACCTGGGAGCAGACCACCAGGATCGCCAGGAGCACGGAGTAGACCGTCTTCGTGAGGAAGAGGGTCGCGACCCGGGTGATGTTGCCGATGACCCGGCGGCCCTCGGCGACCACCGAGGGGAGCGTCGAGAAGGAGTTGTTGAGGAGCACGATCTGGGCGACCGCCCGGGTGGCCTCGGAGCCCGAGCCCATGGAGACGCCGATGTCGGCGTCCTTCAGCGCGAGGACGTCGTTGACGCCGTCGCCGGTCATGGCGACGGTGTGCCCCCGGGACTGGAGGGCGGCGACCATGTCCCGCTTCTGCTGCGGGGTGACCCGGCCGAAGACGGCGTTGCCGTCGAGGACCTTCGCCATGGCCTCCCGCTCGGTCGGCAGGGTGCGGGCGTCGACGGTGTTCGCGGCGCCGGGCAGGCCGAGCTTGCCGGCGACGGCGCCGACGGAGACCGCGTTGTCGCCGGAGATGACCTTGGCGGCGACCTGCTGGTCGGCGAAGTAGGCCAGGGTGTCGGCGGCGTCGGGCCGCAGCCGCTGTTCGAGGACGACGAGTGCGGTGGGGCGGGCGCCCTCGGCCACCCGGGGCGAGTCGAGCTCGGCGGCGGCCCGGGCGAGCAGCAGCACCCGCAGGCCCTGTTCGTTGAGCCGGTCGACCTCGGCGAGCGCGGGGTCGCCGGCCGCGAGCAGCACGTCGGGGGCGCCGAGCAGCCAGGTGGAGTTCTCCCCGTCGCCCTCGCTGAAGGCGGCGCCGCTGTACTTGCGGGCGGAGGAGAACGGCAGCGACTGGGTGCAGCGCCAGTCCACGGAGTCCGGGTAGGCGTCGACGATGGCCTGGAGGGAGGCGTTGGGGCGGGGGTCGGACTCGCCGAGGGAGCCGAGGACCTTGCGGACGTACGTCTCGTCGGCGCCGTTCAGCAGCCGCAGGTCGGTCACGTCCATGCCGCCCTCGGTGAGGGTGCCGGTCTTGTCGAGGCAGACCACGTCGACCCGGGCGAGCCCCTCGATGGCGGGCAGCTCCTGCACGAGGCACTGCTTGCGGCCGAGCCGGATCACCCCGACGGCGAAGGCGACGGAGGTGAGCAGGACGAGGCCCTCGGGGATCATCGGGACGATGCCGCCGACGGTGCGGGCGATGGACTCCTTGACGTCGTTGTCCTTGACGACGAGCTGGCTGATGACGAGCCCGATCGCGGTCGGGATCATCATCCACGTGACGTACTTGAGGATCGTGGAGATGCCGCTGCGCAGCTCGGAGTGGACGAGGGTGAAGCGCGAGGCCTCCTCGGCGAGCTGGGCGGCGTAGGCCTCGCGCCCGACCTTGGTGGCGGTGAAGGCGCCACCGCCGGCGACGACGAAGGAGCCGGACATCATCCGGTCGCCGGGCTTCTTCACGACCGGGTCGGCCTCGCCGGTGAGCAACGACTCGTCGACCTCCAGGCTGTCGGCCTCGGCGACCTCGCCGTCGACGACGACCTTGTCGCCGGGGCCGAGCTCGATGAGGTCGCCGAGGACGATCGCGGAGGTGGAGATCTCGACGGCGGCGCCGTCGCGGCGCACGGTGGGTTTGGCCTCGCCGATGACGGCGAGCCCGTCGAGGGTCTTCTTGGCGCGCAGCTCCTGGACGATGCCGATGCCGGTGTTGGCGACGATCACGAAGCCGAAGAGGCTGTCCTGGATGGGCGCGACGAAGAGCATGATCACCCAGAGCACGCCGATGATCAGGTTGAAGCGGGTGAAGACGTTGCCGCGCACGATGTCGGCGGTGGAGCGGGAGCTGCGCAGCGGGACGTCGTTGACCTCACCGCGGGCGACGCGCTCGGCGACCTCGGCGGTGGTCAGGCCCCCGGGCCGGTGCACCACGGGTGGCCCGGGCCGCGTCCGGGCGTCCTCGGTGCCCCCGCCGTCGGTGTCGATCTTCGCCCGCTGAGTCATGTTTTCGACGGTACGGCCGCAAAGGGCCGGACACCTGCCGAGAAGTCCGAAGATCAGACCGGGGGAGGAGGGGAATGGTCCCTCGGGACTACGGGATCACGGGACTACGGGATCACGGGACTACGGGATCACGGGACCCGCGGAGCTACCTGTCGCCGGTGGTGCCCGGGTCGCCCGGGTCGCCCGTGCCGCCTTCGGGCGCGCCCGCGCCGGCCGCGCGCTCGGCCGCGTGCCGCTTGATCGCCGCGTCCCGCTTGCGCACGTACCAGATGCCGATCAGGCCGAGGCCCGCGCCGGCCAGGCAGGTCCACACCCACCAGGTGAGGTCCCGGTCGTCGAACCAGCCGTAGAACGGGACCTGGACGAGGAACAGGACGAACCAGAGGATCGTGCCGCCGGTGATGGTGGCGACGACCGGCCCCTCCAGGGGCTCGGGTGCCTCGTACTTCGGTGTCCACTTCGCCATGCGGCTCAGTCTAGGCGGCGGGAAATCGTATCTACGCGCGGAGATGGACGCTCGCTCGTTCATGTGTTCATACTGAAACGGTTTGCCTCTGGCGGGTTCCCTTCGTATGAACCGCCAAAAAGGACTTCTCTGAACCTCCGAAGAGGAACCCCATGAGCACCACGGCCCCCGCCAAGGCCATGCCCCCGGAGACCCCCGAAGGTCCCGTCTCCGGCTTCGACCGCTTCTTCAAGATCACCGAGCGCGGCTCGACCGTCGCCCGCGAGGTCCGCGGCGGTTTCGCCACCTTCTTCGCGATGGCGTACATCATCGTGCTGAACCCGATCATCCTCGGGAGCGCGAAGGACATGTACGGGCACCAGCTCGACGGCGGCCAGCTGGTCACCGCGACGGTGCTGACCGCGGCCTTCACGACCCTCCTCATGGGCGTCATCGGCAACGTGCCGATCGCCCTGGCGGCCGGCCTCGGCGTCAACACGGTCGTCGCGCTCCAGCTCGCGCCGAAGATGTCCTGGCCCGACGCGATGGGCATGGTCGTGCTCGCCGGTCTGGTCGTGATGCTCCTGGTCGCCACGGGGCTGCGCGAGCGCGTCATGAACGCCGTGCCGGTCGGCCTGCGCAAGGGCATCGCGATCGGCATCGGCCTCTTCATCATGCTCATCGGCCTCGTCGACTCGGGCTTCGTCTCCCGCATCCCCGACGCCGCGCACACCACCGTCCCGCTCCAGCTGGGCACCGACGGACACCTCACCGGCTGGCCGGTGCTCGTCTTCATCCTGGGCACCCTGCTGACCCTCGCGCTGATCATCCGCAAGGTGCCGGGCGCGATCCTCATCTCCATCGTCGTGATGACGATCCTCGCCATGGTGATCAACGCCGTCGCCGACATCCCGTCCTGGGGCCTGACCACCCCGGAGTGGCCCGGCAACCCGGTCGCCTCGCCCGACTTCGGCCTGGTCGGCCAGGTCAGCCTGTTCGGCGGCTTCTCCAAGGTCGGCGTCCTGACCGGCGTCCTCTTCGTCTTCACCGTGCTGCTGTCCTGCTTCTTCGACGCCATGGGCACGATCCTCGGCGTCGGCGACGAGGCCAAGCTGATCGACGCGGACGGCAACTTCCCGGGCATCAACAAGGTCCTGCTCGTCGACGGCCTCGCCGTCGCCTCGGGCGGCGCCACGTCCTCCTCGGCCACCACCTGCTTCGTGGAGTCCACCGCGGGTGTCGGCGAGGGCGCGCGCACGGGTCTGGCCTCGGTGGTGACCGGTGCGCTGTTCTCGGTGGCGCTGTTCCTGACGCCGCTGGCGACGATGGTGCCCTCGCAGGCGGCGACCCCCGCCCTGGTGGCGGTGGGCTTCCTGATCCTGGCCGGGTCGATCAAGGAGATCGACTGGAGCGACTTCACGATCGCCGTGCCGGCCTTCCTGGCGATGGTGATGATGCCGTTCACGTACTCGATCACCAACGGCATCGGCATCGGCTTCATCGCCTTCAGCGTGCTGCGGCTGGCGACCGGCCGGGGCCGTGAGGTCCCGGTGGCCATGTACGTGGTGTCGGCGGTCTTCGTCTTCTACTACGCGATGCCGGCACTCGGCCTGATGTGAGGCCCGCGGGTGGGGGCAGGCCCCCCGCCCGTGCCGTAGAACTTCTCCGTCTCGTCGACGGCGGTCTTGAACCGTTCGTCGAAATCCTCGCGAATGAGCGTCCGGGCGACATAGTCCTGGACGCTCATTCCGCGTTTGGCGGCATGCCCGCGGAGCCGTTCGAGCAGCTCTCCGTCGAGGCGCAGGCTGAACACGGTCGATTCCATGCCCGTCAGGGTCGCGGCACGGAAGGCCCCCGTGCGTCACTTTCCGGATCCGTCTCACTCGTTCGGGTGACAGTTGGCGGCTACATGTTTTCGATTGGTCTTTAGGAAGAGTAATGAGTTACGCTAAGGACTATGCCTGACCTGTCCCACGGCACCGCCGACGACGCCGCGGCCGTGAACGCGATCCGCAGTTCCGTGATGCGGCTGAGCCGACGCCTGAAGCACCAGCGCGTCGACGAATCGCTGAGCCCCACCGAGATGTCGGTGCTCGGCACCCTGTCGCTCTGCGGCTCGGCCACCCCCGGTGAGCTGGCCCGCAAGGAGCACGTCCAGCCGCCGTCGATGACCCGCATCGTCGCGCTGCTCGAAGCCAAGGGACTGGTCCGGCTCGAGCCGCACCCCGACGACCGCCGGCAGAAGGTGGTCCGCCAGACCGAGCAGGCCGAGGCCATGCTCGACGAGTCCCGCCGCAAGCGGAACGCCTGGCTGGCCACCCTCGCCGAGGGTCTGGACGAGGACGAATGGGCCAAGCTGCGCGCAGCCGCCCCGGTCCTGGAGAAGCTCGCCCATCTCTGACCCGAGAGCCGAGGAGGCGACGCACTTTGAGTACGGGACCCGGAGCAGACTCCGCACCCGTCCATAAACCCACCTACGACACCCGTGGGCGGGGGGAAACCTTCTCCTCGCTCAGGATCCGGAACTACCGGCTGTTCTTCACCGGAGCCATCGTCTCCAACACCGGTACGTGGATGGCCCGGATCACCCAGGACTGGCTGGTCCTGAGCCTCACCGGCTCCGCGGCCGCCGTCGGCATCACGACCGCGCTGCAGTTCCTGCCGATGCTGCTGTTCGGCCTGTACGGCGGCGTCATCGCCGACCGCTACCCGAAGCGGCGCCTCCTCCTCGCCAGCCAGGCCGCCCTCGGCCTGTGCGGACTGACCCTCGCCGTCCTGACCCTCAGCGGCTCGGTGCAGGTCTGGCACGTCTATCTGATCGCCTTCCTGCTCGGCATGGTCACGGTGGTCGACAACCCGGCCCGGCAGTCGTTCGTCTCCGAGATGGTCGGCCCCGGCCAGCTGCGCAACGCCGTCTCGCTGAACTCGGCGAACTTCCAGTCCGCCCGGCTGATCGGCCCCGCCGTCGCGGGCCTGATGATCGCCACGATCGGCAGCGGCTGGTCCTTCCTGATCAACGGCCTGTCCTTCCTCGCCCCGCTCACCGCCCTGCTGCTGATGCGCACGAGCGAGCTCCACAAGGTGGAGCGGGCCCCGCGCGGCAAGGGCCAGCTGCGGGAGGGGCTGCGCTACGTGGCCGGCCGTCCGGACCTGATCTGGCCGATCGTCCTGGTCGGCTTCATCGGCACCTTCGGCTTCAACTTCCCGATCTGGCTGACCGCCTTCTCCGAGGAGGTCTTCCACACCGGCGCCGGTACGTACGGCTTCCTCAACACCCTCATGGCGGCCGGCTCCCTGGTGGGTGCGCTGCTCGCGGCGCGGCGGGGCTCGACCCGGCTGAGGATGCTGGTGGTCGCGGCGGGCGTCTTCGGCGTCCTGGAGATCGCCGCTGCCCTGTCCCCGGCCTTCTGGCTCTTCGCCCTGCTCCTCGTGCCGATCGGCATGATCGGCCTGACGGTCAACATCAGCGCCAACTCGGCGGTCCAGATGGCGACGGACCCGGTCATGCGGGGCCGCGTGATGAGCCTCTACATGATGGTCTTCGCGGGCGGCACCCCGATCGGCGCGCCGCTGCTCGGCTGGGTCACCGACACCTACGGCGCCCGCGTCGGCTTCGCCACCGGCGGCCTGGTCTCCCTGGCGGCGGCGGCCGTGATCGGCCTGGTCCTGGCCCGCGTCGGCCGGCTGAAGCTCGCCCTCGGCTGGCACCACGGCCACCCCCGGGTCCGCTTCGTGCCGCGCGAGCGGCTGGCGACGGCGGCGTAGGACCGCCCTCGTCCCTTTGCCCCCTCGCTCACGCATGCGATGATCGCCGGGCCGTGCAGGTAATGATCAAGAAAAAAGGGGGGCTTGCACGCCCATGCCATTGACCCGCCGCAACGTCCTGACCGCGATGGCCGCCGCTCCGGTCCTCGCCCCGGTCCTCACCCCGGCAGGCGCCGCCCAGGCGGCCGTCCCGCAGACGGCCGTCCCGCAGGCGGAGCCCGCGGCCTGGCCCGCCGCCGTCACCCTGCCCGCGGGGCACCGGTTCGACCTGAAGTCGCAGCCGGCCGACCTGCTCGGCAGGGAGATCCTGCTGGAGCACACCCGGGTGCACCAGCAGGTCGCCTTCGACCCGGTGACCGGCCTCGGCTACGCCGTGCAGCTGATGAGCGGCGGCCGCCGGCTCCCGGACGAGGACCCGAACGTCACCCTGTCCACGACGGACCGCAACCAGCGCGGCGACCTGTGCGTCAACCAGCTCGCGCCCGACGGCACCGTCCTCGCCGTCATGCACCTGAGGGGCTTCGGCCACGGCGGCGGACTCGGCGTCGAGCACGTCGACGGCACTCCCTGGCTCTGGCTGGAGACCGACGCGGACCGCGTCAGCGGAACGACGACCTTCGCCTACGGCAAGCACATCGGCCGGATCGCCTTCACGCCCGGCGCCGTCGTCGACGCCGGGAGCAGCCTCGTCGAGGTGTTCGACCCCGTCCCGGGCGCCGCCCGGGTCACCCCGTCCCTGGACATCGACCACGGGCGCATCGCGGTGCGCCACGAGACGGGCGGTGTCGCGGAGTACCGCGTCTACCGGCTCGACGCCTTCAAGAGCCGCGCGTTCACCCCGGAGCGCAGCTTCCCGGCGCAGTACACCACCCAGTCCTGGTGCCTGTACGGCGACCTCCTCTACCAGAACCAGGGCAGCGCCTACAGCGCCACCAACCCGAGCCCCGGCAACTCCTGGTGGACCGTCTACGACGTGCTCACCGGCGCCGTGGTCGAGCGGACCTTCAACGGCACCGCCCTCGACCTGGTCCACCGTGAGACCGAAGCGCTCACCGTCCGCCGAACCCCCGCGGGGCCGCAGCTCGTGTTCGGCTTCGCCACCCAGGAGACACGACACATGGCCCTCTACGGCATCTCCGGCACCACCGTCCCGTGGACCGACCTGGCCTACGACCCGGCCTACACGGCCACCAGCAGCTACCGCCCGCAGTACCGGCAGTCGGGCGACCGCGTCGACCTCCGCCTGCGGGTGACCCGTGTGGACGGGCAGCCGTGGGCCAGCGGCTCGACGATCCTCACGCTCCCGACGCACCTGCGCCCCACCCGTACCCAGGGCATGGTGGGCACGGCGACCGGCGCCGGCACGATCACCGGCCCGCTCGCCGTCCGCTGGGAGGTCACCCCCGACGGCCAGCTGCGCGTGTACGACGAGCGCGGCTTCGCCGGCTGGATCGCGCTGGACGCCGGGTACTTCACCAGCTGACCGCGCGCGAGCGGCGGGTCGCCGGCCCTCCCGGCCCTCCTCAGACCCGCCGCTCCAGCACCTGTCCCTGCCAGTCCCCGACCAGGAACGTCTCCGTCGGGGTGAACCCCTGGCCCGCGTAGTACGCGACGAGCCGCCCCTCGCTGCCCGCGAAGCAGTCCACGCGCAGGAGCGACACGCCCTGCTCCCGCGTCTCCTGCGCGGCGCGCGCGAGCAGCGCCGCGCCGACTCCGTGCCCGTGGAACCGCCCGTCGGTGGCGAGGAAGCGGATGTACGACTCCGGCTCGTCGGCGGGCGCCACGTGCGCACCCGGATGCGGGGTCAGCGTCAGCGTCCCGACCGGCACGCCGTCGATCTCGGCCATCAGCGGGACGCCCTCCGCCGCGACCCGCTCCACCAGCTCCACCGTCTTCGGCCGCGCGCTGAACGGCTCGGTGCCCCACTGCGCGGTGATGCCCATGCCGTTGAGCCAGACGACGGCGCTGTCGAGGATCGCGAGCATCGCGGGAACGTCCTCGACCCCGCCCTTCCTGATCTTGATCGCGTTGTTCATCCGGCCGAGGCTAGTCCCTGCCACACTCGTCCCATGAGGCTTTTCGCCGCCGTCGTGCCGCCTCCCGCCCAGCTCGCCGAGCTCGCCCACGAGGTCGACCGGCTCGCCCACCTGTCCGGGGCGGAGCGGCTGCGCTGGACCTCGCGGCCCGGCTGGCACTTCACCCTCGCCTTCATGGGCGAGGTCGACGAGGCCCTGTTGCCCGACCTGCGCGTCCGCCTCGGCCGGGCCGCCCACCGCACGGAGCCCTTCGCGCTCCGGCTGCACGGCGGCGGGCACTTCGGCCGGGCGGTGCTGTGGGCGGGCGCGGCGGGCGATCTCGACGGGATGCGGCTGCTGGCCGAGCGGGCGGACGCCGCGGCCCGGAGGGCGGGCGTGGCGATGGACGAGCACCGGCGCTACCAGGCCCATCTCACGGTGGCCCGCTCCCGCACGGACCTGGACCTGCGGCCCTTCGTCGGTGCCCTGGACGCCTTCGAGGGCACCCGCTGGCAGGTCGGGGAGCTGGCCCTGGTCCGCAGCAACCTGCCCGTCGGCGGTGCCCCGGGGGAGCGGCCGCGGTACGAGACGGTCGCCACATGGCCCCTGGGCGGGGCGGGGGCGGCGGACCGGCCGGGTTAATCTCGGAGGGTGGACCCGAAAACCCGTAACCGGATCATGGCCGGCGTGCTCGTACTGATGTTCGCGATCATCGCGGTGGCGTCGGTCGTGGGCTGAGCCGGCGCCGTACGCGCGGCCGGTGACCCCTTGCTTCGAGCGCACTCGAAGGCGTTGGCTGGCTGTCCATGAAGTACACGCAGCTCGGACGCACGGGACTCAAGGTCAGCCGACTCGTCCTCGGCACGATGAACTTCGGACCGCAGACGGACGAAGCCACCAGTCACGCGATCATGGACACCGCGCTCGACGCGGGGCTCAACTTCTTCGACACCGCCAACGTCTACGGCTGGGGGGCGGAGAAGGGCCGTACGGAGGAGATCATCGGCTCCTGGTTCGCCAAGGACCCGGCCCACCGCGACAAGGTGGTGCTCGCCACCAAGGTCTACGGGAACATGGGCCCCGACGGCGAGGCCTGGCCCAACCACGACAAGCTCTCCGCGGTGAACATCCGCCGCGCCGTCGACGCCAGCCTGAAGCGGCTCGGCACGGACCGCATCGACGTCTACCAGTTCCACCACGTCGACCGCCTGACCCCCTTCGAGGAGATCTGGCAGGCGATCGACGTCCTGGTCCAGCAGGGCAAGATCCTCTACGCGGGCTCCTCCAACTTCCCCGGCTACAAGATCGCCCAGGCCAACGAGACCGCCGCCCGGCGCGGAACGACCGGCCTGGTCAGCGAGCAGTGCCTGTACAACCTCTACGAGCGGCGCGCCGAGATGGAGGTGATCCCGGCCGCGCAGGAGTACGGCCTCGGCGTCATCCCCTGGTCGCCGCTGCACGGCGGGCTGCTCGGCGGGGTGATCCGCAAGGAGGTCGAGGGCGGCCGGCGCGCCACCGGCCGGGCCGCCGAGGTGCTCGCCGACCCGGCGGCACGCGCGCAGCTCCAGGCCTACGAGGACCTGCTGGCCAAGCACGGCGCCGACCCGGGCGAGACGGCCCTCGCCTGGCTCCTCACCCGCCCCGGAGTGACCGGCCCGATCATCGGCCCCCGCACCCCGGAGCAGCTCACGGGCGCCCTGCGCGCCCTGGAGACGGAGCTGACCGAGGAGCTCCTGACCGGCCTGGACGAGATCTTCCCGGGCCCGGGGCCCTCGCCGGAGGCCTTCGCCTGGTAGCCCCCTGGCCGGGATTCCGACGGGTTCCGCCGCGCGTCGGTCGCGGGGGAACCCGTCGGTCTCGGGAACGAGGTCCGACGGGGTCTCGGCCGGGTCGAGGTCCGCGACCGCCACGCCGGTGGCGACAAGGCGCCACCGCCCCGCGCCGGTCCCGCCCGCGGCCTGCCGGAAGGCGCGTATACGGTCTCCCCGTTCGCCGACCGCCGTACGAGAGAAGCCTGATGAGCACCCGTGAGAACATCGCGTCCGGATCGCCGCTCGAACCCGAGATCGGCTTCTGCCGGGCCGTCCGCAAGGGGCGGCACGTCGTCGTCGCCGGCACCGCGCCCATCGGGGAGGACGGCGGCACGGTGGGGCGGGGGGACGTCTACGCCCAGACGGTGCGGATCCTCGACATCGCCGAGGCCGCCCTCGTGCGGGCCGGGGCCTCGCTCGCGGACGTCGTGCGGACCCGGGTCATGCTCACCGACGTCACCGTCTGGAAGGATGCCGCCCGCGCCCACGGCGAACGCTTCGCCGACATACGGCCGGTGACCACCTTCGTCGAGGTCTCCCGCTTCATCGACCCCGACTGGCTCGTCGAGTTGGAACTCGACGCCGTCCTCGACGCCTAGCCGCCCGACGGCCCCCGCGCCCGGTAGGGGCCGCCCACGCCCCACGCCTGGTGCAGGGCGTCCGCGAAGGCCGCCGCCAGTTTGTGCTCGCCCGTCGGCCCGGGGTGGGTGCCGTCGTACGTGTCCGCGTGGATGTCGTACGACTCCGGCACCGAGCCCAGCAGCAGCGGCGAGGCCGCCGTGTCCAGGTCCGCCACCGTCTTCGCCAGGAGCTCGTTGAAGCGGGCGCACTCGGCGGCGAAGGACGCCTCGGCCTCGGCCCGCACGTTCGGGATGACGGGCAGCAGGACGGCCCGCACCCGGGGGTTCGCCGCTCGGGCGGCGGACAGGAAGGCGCGGACGTTGACCGTGGTCTGCTCGCTGTTCGTGTACCAGCCCAGGTCGATCAGGCCGAGCGAGACGAGCAGGACGTCCGCCCCGGTCGCCGCCACCGTCCCGCCGATCAGCGGCGCCATGTGCAGCCAGCCCTCGCCCCAGCCGGCCAGATGGCGGCGGGCCCCGGCCGGGAACGCCGGGTCGGCGTAGGCGTCCGACACGGCCGCGTCGGCCTCCGCCTCGTACAGCGCCGTGCGCGGGCCGACGATCTCGTACGCCCCGGGCAGGACGGCCTCCAGGTGCTGCCACATGCGGTAGCGCCAGGTGAAGTCGCCGGCGCGTCCGATGGTCATGCTGTCGCCGACGAACAGAAAACGCATGCCGCCCATCATCACCGACCGCCGGCGGGCCCGGCGACGTGACCCCCGACACCCGCTTCCCGGAGCCCCGGCACGGCGCCCGTGGCAGGCTGGAGGGCATGCGAACTGCCCTGCGCGCCCTCGGAACGGCGGCCCTCGTCCTGCTCACTGCGGTGCCCGCCGCGGCGGCGGACGCCGACCGGGACTTCACCATCGAGGACCCGCGGATCACCGAGTCCAGCGGTCTCGCCGCGAGCCGCGCGCACCCCGGCGTCTACTGGACCCACAACGACCAGGACGCCCCCCTGATCTACGGCATCGACTCCCGCACCGGCGAGACCGTCGCGACCCTCACCATGAAGGGCGTCGGCACCCCCCGCGACATGGAGGGCATCTCCGTCGGCCCGGACGGCGACATCTACGTCGGCGACATCGGCGACAACCTCGACGGCTCCTGGGACCACGTCTGGATCTACCGCTTCCCCGAGCCCAGGGAGCTCAAGGACCAGACCGTCCGCGCCACCCAGTACGACGTGAGGTACGCCGACGGGGCCCGCAACGCCGAGGCGCTGATGGTCCATCCGAAGACCGGCCGCGTCTACATCGCCAGCAAGAACGAGGACGGCGGCGGCCTCTACCAGGGCCCCGCGCACCTCTCCACCGCCGGCACCAACGTCTTCCGCCGCATCGGCGAGGTCCCCTGGGTCACCGACGGCGCCTTCTCCCCGTCCGGCGACCGGCTCGTCCTGCGCGGCTACTTCAGCGCCCGGGAGTACGCCTGGAAGGACGGCCGCATCGACGGCGACGGGGTGTCCGTCGGAGCACCCTTCCAGGGGCAGTCCGAGTCCGTGACGTACACCCTCGACGGCTCGGCCTTCATGTTCGGCTCGGAGGGGAAGAAGAGCCGGGTGGTGCGGGTGGACCGGCAGAACACCGGCGGCGACGAGCCGGCCCGGACGCCGGGCGGTGCGCCCAGGCAGCCCTCGGCCTCCGCCGCCGACGGCGAGCGGGGCGAGCAGGGCGACGTCACCCTCGGCTTCCTCGTCCTGGCCGGGGCCGCCGCCCTGGTGGTCGGCGCCAAGCGGCTGCGCCGGCGCGGCTGAGTCCCCGGCGGACAGCCGAGGGCCCGGCGTCGGCCATGTCCGACGCCGGGCCCTCGTACCGTTCCGACCGGCGTTACAGCTTCTCGATCACGTAGTCGATGCAGGCCGTCAGGGCCCGCACGTCCGCCGGGTCGATCGCCGGGAACATCGCGATGCGCAGCTGGTTGCGGCCCAGCTTGCGGTACGGCTCGGTGTCGACGATGCCGTTGGCGCGCAGCACCTTGGCGACGGCCGCCGCGTCGATCTCGTCCGCGAAGTCGATCGTGCCGATGACCTGCGAGCGCTTCGCCGGGTCGGTGACGAACGGGGTCGCGTACTTCGACTCCTCGGCCCAGCCGTACAGCGCCTGCGAGGACTCCTTCGTCCGGGCCACGGCCCAGTCCAGACCGCCCTGGCCGTTGATCCACTTCAGCTGCTCGTTGAGCAGGAAGAGGGTCGCCAGCGCCGGGGTGTTGTACGTCTGGTTCTTCAGCGAGTTGTCGATCGCCGTCGGCAGGCTGAAGAACTCGGGGATGTGACGGCCCGAGGCGTGGATGCGCTGGGCGCGCTCGAGCGCGGCCGGGGAGAAGGCCGCCAGCCACAGACCGCCGTCGGCGGCGAAGGACTTCTGCGGGGCGAAGTAGTAGACGTCGGTCTCGGCGATGTCGACGGGCAGACCGCCGGCGCCGGAGGTCGCGTCGACCAGGACGAGCGCACCCTCGTCGGCGCCCGCCACCCGCTTCAGCGGGGCGGCGACACCGGTGGAGGTCTCGTTGTGGGTGTAGGCGTAGACGTCGACGCCCGCCTCGGCCACCGGCTCCGGGTGGGTGCCCGGGTCGGAGGAGATCACGGTCGGCTCGGCCAGCCAGGGGGCCAGCTTCGCGGCCTTCGCGAACTTGGAGGAGAACTCGCCGAAGGTGAGGTGCTGCGACTTGTTCTCGATCAGACCGTGGGTCGCGATGTCCCAGAAGGCGGTCGATCCGCCGTTGCCCAGGATCACCTCGTAGCCCTCGGGCAGCGAGAACAGGTCACTGATGCCGGTACGCACCTCGCCGACCAGGTTCTTGACCCGGGCCTGGCGGTGGGACGTGCCGAGGTAGGAGGTGCCGGTGGCGGCCAGGGCGTCCAGCGCCTCCGTACGCACCTTGGAGGGGCCCGCGCCGAAACGGCCATCGGCGGGCTTGATGTCAGCGGGAATCTGGATATCGGCCACGAGGCGGAGCGTATCGGGTCGGCGGAGACGAGGTTGAGGCATGTCCGCCCGATGAGACGAGGACTGAGACATTCTGTAGTCGTGGGATCACACGAACGCGCGAGGGCGGAACTGGCGGACGCCCTGCGCGCTGCGGTGGCGGGCGACGTCGACTTCTCGACCACCGCACGCGCCCTGACCTCGATGGACGCCTCGAACTACCGGCGCGTCCCGCTCGGCGTGGTCGCCCCGCGGGACGCCGACGACGTGGCGGCGGCGCTCGACGTCTGCCGGACCCACGGGGTGCCGGTCGTCCCCCGGGGCGGGGGCACCTCCATCGCCGGACAGGCCACCGGAACGGGTGTCGTGCTCGACCTCACCCGGCATCTGCGCGCGGTCGTCTCCCTCGACCCCGAGGCGCGCACCGCCGTCGTCCAGCCCGGCCTCGTCCTCGACCGGCTGCGGGAGGCCGCCCGCCCGCACGGCCTGACCTTCGGCCCCGACCCGTCCACGCACAGCCGCTGCACGCTCGGCGGAATGATCGGCAACAACGCGTGCGGCTCGCACTCGGTGGCCTGGGGGACGACCGCCGACAACGTCCGCGGCCTCGACGTCGTGACGTACGGGGGCGAACGGCTGCGCCTGGGCAGGGACGGGCAGGGCGCGCCGGCCGGACTGCGCGAACTGGTCGGCCGCAACCTGGCGCTGCTGCGCACCGGTTACCCGGCCGGGCTGCCCCGCCGGATCTCCGGCTACGCCCTGGACGCGCTGCTGCCGGAGCGCGGGACGGACGTGGCCCGCTTCTTCTGCGGCAGCGAGGGCACGCTGGGCGTGGTGACGGAGGCGGAGGTCCGGTTGGTCCCGCTCCCGGCGGAACCGGCCCTGGTGGTGCTCGGCTACCCGGACGAGAGCGCGGCGGCCGACGCCGCGGCGGGGCTTCTCGCACACCGTCCGCTGACCGTGGAGGGGATGGCCGCCGACCTCGTGCGCGGCGGGGGCGAGGGGCTGCCGCGGGGCGGGGCCTGGCTGTTCGTGGAGGTCGACGGGGCCGGGGCCGCCGCCGCCCTCGCCCGCTCCGCGGACGCCCTGGACGCGCTGGTGGTCACGGACCCGGCCGGGCAGCGGGCGCTCTGGCGGATCCGGGAGGACGCGGCGGGGACCGCGACCCGGATGCCGGACGGGGGAGAGGCCTGGCCCGGCTGGGAGGACTGCGCGGTGCCGCCGGCGCGGCTCGGGGCGTATCTGCGCGAATTCCGCTCGCTGCTGAAGGAATTCGGGCTCCGGGGCACCCCGTACGGGCACTTCGGCGACGGCTGCGTCCATGTGCGCATCGACTTCGACCTGTACACGGACGAGGGGGTGCGGCACTTCCGCCGCTTCTCGGAGGCGGCGGCCGAGCTGGTGGTCGCGCACGGCGGCTCCCTGTCGGGCGAGCACGGCGACGGCAAGGCCCGGGCCGAGCTGCTGTCGCGGATGTACGGGGAGGAGCTCGTCGGCCTGTTCGGGGCCGTGAAGGACCTGTGGGACCCGGCGGGCGGGCTCAACCCGGGCATGCTGGTCAGGCCGGAGCCGCTGGACACGGGGCTGCGCTTCCGGGGGCTTCCCGTCGTCGGCCTGGGCCGCGAGGTCGCCCGCTGCGTGGGCGTGGCCAAGTGCCGTACCGAAGGCCCGAGTTCCGGGCCGTCGGTGATGTGCCCCTCGTACCGTGCGACGGGCGAGGAGCAGCACTCCACGCGCGGCCGGGCCCGGCTGCTCCACGAGATGGCGCTCGGCGAGGTCATCACGGACGGGCCGCGCTCGGAGGAGGTCCGCGAGGCGCTCGACCTGTGCCTGTCCTGCAAGGGCTGTCGCAGCGACTGCCCGGCGGGCGTCGACATGGCCGCGTACAAGTCCCGCTTCCTGGAAGCCCATTACGCGGGGCGCCCCTGGGCGCGCCCCCGCTCCCACTGGACGATGGGGGGCCTGCCGCGCCTCCTCGACCACTTCGGGCCCGCCCTGAACGCGGCGATGCGCCTGCCGTTCGCGGCCCGGCTCGCGGGCGTCACACCGGAGCGGCCCATGCCGAGGGTGGCGGGGCGGTCCTTCACGTCCTGGTTCGGCGAGCGCGCCTCGGACCGGCCCCCGGCGCTGACCCTCTGGCCCGACACCTTCACGGACCACCTCTCCCCGCAGGTCGGCCGCGCGGCCGTCCGCGTCCTGGAGGCCGCGGGACTGGGCGTCACGCTGCCGCCCGGCCGGGTCTGCTGCGGGCTGACGTACGTGTCGGCGGGACGGCTGGAGGCGGCGCGGAAGGTGATGCGCAGGACGCTGGACGTGATGGTGGGCGCGGGCCCGGGCGACGCGGCCCGCACCCCCGCCCCGGGGGCCGTGCCCCTGGCCGCCCCCGCCCCGGAAGGCGCGGCCCTCGCCTCCCTGGGCCCGGTGGTCGTCCTGGAACCCTCCTGCGCCGCCGCCCTCCGCTCCGACCTGCCCGAACTCCTCCCGGACGACCCGCGGGCCGCGCTCCTCGCCTCCTCCGTCCGCACCTTCGCCGAGGCCCTGGGGGAGCTCGCCCCCGACTGGGCGCCGCCCCGGGCCGCCCGCCCCGTCACCGGCCAGACCCACTGCCACCAGCACGCGGTCCTGGGCGACGCGGCGGACCGGGCGCTGCGCCGCCGGGCGGGCCTGGAGGGGGAACTGGCGGGCGGCTGCTGCGGCCTCGCCGGGAACTTCGGCTTCGAGCCCGGCCACGAGCGGGTCTCCGCCGCCTGCGCCGAGGACCAGCTGTTGCCCGCCCTGCGCGCGGCCCCGCCGCACGCGGTCGTCCTCGCCGACGGATTCTCCTGCCGCACCCAGATCGCCCACATGTCCCCGGGCCACCGGGCCCGGCACCTGGCGGAGGTCCTCGCCGAGGCGCTGGAGGACCCCGCGGAGGGGTGACGGATCGACGGTCGCCCGGACGCTTTCAGCCCTCCCGGGCGATCTCCCGCGCCAGCTCCACCAGGGCGCCCACCGCCGGATGCCGGTCGGCGTCCCGCCAGGCCAGCAGGACCGGGACCGGTGGGGCGTCGGTCAGGGGGCGGTAGGCGACGCCCGGGTGCGGGTGCAGGGTCGCCGTCGAGGCGGAGGTGACGCCGATGCCGCGGGCGGCGGCGATCGTGGTGAGCCAGTCGTCGGTGTTGGCGACGGTCACGGTCGTGCGGGGGCGGGCGGCGGCCGGCCAGAGGTCGAGGGTGGTCGTGCCCGAGACCGGGTTCAGGATCGCGGTCTCGGCCGCCAGCTCCGCCAGGGTCAGCGTCGGGCGGGCGGCCAGCGGGCTGTCCGCCGGGACCGCCGCCACCCGGTCCTCGGTGAGCAGCTCCTCGGTCGCCAGGCCCGGGATCTCCACCGGCCCCCGCAGCAGCGCCGCGTCCACCTCGCCGCGCAGCAGTCCGGCCGTGCGGTCGTCGACCCGGAGGAGTTCGAGCGGGGTCTCGGGGTGCGCCGTCTGCCAGCGGCGCAGCAGCGGCGTCGTGTACGGGCCGAAGGCCGACCAGGCGTGGCCCAGGCGCAGGGGGCGCCGGCGGAGCAGCTCCGGGTCGACGGCCGCGTCGAAGGCGGTGACGGCCGCCGCGGCCCGGTCGTGGAAGGCCCGCCCCTCGGGAGTGAGGGCGAGGTGGTGGGTGGAGCGGTCCACCAGCCGGGCGCCGAGTTGCCGCTCCAGGGCGGCGAGGGTGCGGGAGACGGCCGGCTGGGTGAGGTGGAGGCGGGCGGCGGCACGGGTGAGGGTGCCTTCCTCCGCGATGGCGAGGAAGCAGCGCAGGTGGCGGAGCTCAAGGGGGGACCGGCTCATGCGTGCGGAGCATAACCGCAGCCCGATCGGCATTTCACGCGGCGCGCGGCGGCTCGTAGCGTGAGGAGTGGAGCCTGGGGGTCCGGTCCATTACTCTGGACTGGTTGGTTCAGAGTAATGGACTCGTGATCGTCTGCAAGGAGCGCGCCGGTGGACAGCCCGGTCAAGGACACAGCCGCACCCACCGCCGGCCCGGCGGTCACCGGAGCGCCCGTGCCCGCGCACGTGCCCGCCCCCGCGACCGGCCCCGCCCCCGCCCCCGCCCCCGCGCCCGTTCCCGGGGCCCGGGCCTCCCGGCTCGGGCCGGTCGCCCTCGTCGTCGCCGGCGGGCTCTCCGTGCAGTTCGGCTCCGCCGTCGCCGTGCTGCTCATGCCGCGCGCCGGCGCCCTCGGCGTCGTCACCCTGCGGCTCGTGCTCGCCGCGGCCGTCCTGCTGGTCGTCTGCCGGCCCCGCGTCCGCGGCTACAGCCGCGCCGACTGGGGCACCGTCCTCGCCTTCGGCGCCGCGATGTCCGGCATGAACATCCTGTTCTACCTGGCCGTCGACCGGATCCCGCTCGGTGCCGCCGTCACCCTGGAAGTGCTCGGCCCGCTCGCCCTCTCCGTCGTCGCCTCCCGCCACCTGGCCAACCTGCTCTGGGCCGGTCTGGCCCTCGCCGGAGTGGTCCTGCTCAGCGGCGGCGGCTTCGACCGGCTCGACCCGGCCGGCGCCGCCTTCGCCCTCGCCGCGGGCGCGATGTGGGCCGGCTACATCGTCTTCAGCGCCCGCACCGGCCGCCGCTTCCCGCAGGCCGACGGGCTCGCGCTCGCCATGGGCGTCGGCGCGGTCATCAGCCTGCCCTTCGGCATCGTCGAGGCCGGCGACCGGCTCCTCGTACCGTCGACCATCGGACTCGGCCTGGCCGTCGCCCTGATGTCCTCGGTGCTCCCGTACACCCTCGAACTGCTCGCCCTGCGCCGCCTCCCGGCCCCCACCTTCGCGATCCTCATGAGTCTGGAACCGGCCATCGCCGCCACCGCGGGCTTCCTCGTCCTGCACCAGGCCCTCGGCGCGACGGACGCCCTCGCCATCGCCCTCGTCATCGCCGCGAGCATGGGCGCGGTGCGGACCCAGGCGAAGAGGTCGGCCACGGCGGCCTGATTTTGTTGATCTTTGGCCCGCGGACGGTTTCCCGGCCCGCGGGCCTTCCGCAGGATGGGGGCATGGCACTGGACATGCGCGAGATCTGCGAACGCTGCGAGACGACCCCCCTGACCCCCGACGGCCCCGCCCGCATCTGCTCCTACGAGTGCAGCTTCTGCGTGCCCTGCGCCGACGAGATGCAGGACGTCTGTCCCAACTGCGGCGGGGAACTGGTGCCCAGGCCCCGCCGCGTCACCGCCTAGCCGCGCCTGCGCCGGGCACGGGCGAGCAGGACGCCCGCGCCGGTCAGGGCCGCCGCCGTCCCGGCGAGGGCGCCGAGCGGGCCGGAGCCCGTGTCCGCCAGCGCGCCGCCGCCCGACTGGGTGGCCGGAGCGGGGGCGGGGGCGGCGGTCGAAGCGGTCGGGGTCGGGGTCGGGGTCGGGGCAGGCTTCGGCGGTGTCCCGGTCGGCGTGGGCGTGGGCTTGGGTGTGGGCGTGGGCGTCGGGGCCGTCGCCTTCGGGACCCTGAGCACCAGCTCCGCCTCGTCGTTCGCCTGCACCGGGTCGAGCGGGTCGGCCGACATCAGCCCCGCGGAGCCGCGGTAGGTGGTGCCCGCCGCCTTCTCCGGGAAGTTCCAGGTGAACGTGAACGAGACGCTCTCGCCCGGCGCGAGCGGTTCGTACGTCTCGCAGACGGCCGTGCCGGGGTCCCACCAGCAGCGCTTGTCGTCGGTCGTCGGCAGGTACTTCCAGCCGGTGGAGAACCGGGCGACGGCGGCCTTGACCGTACCGGGCCCGTGGTTGGTGATCACGAGGTCCACGGGCACGTCCCGGCCCACGCGCACGCCGCCCGAGGGGGCCTTCCACGTGATGCCCAGATCGGGGCCCGTGCCCACCTTCACCGCCGCCGACGCGGTGTTGTTCTCGGGCTTGGCGTCGACCGCGTCGCCGATGTCGGTCGTCGCCGTGAACGTCAGCTCCGTACCGACGGCCACCCCCTCGCCGACCTTGACCGTCAACTGCTCCCAGACGTGCCGGTGCGGGGCGTCCAGGGAACGGCAGGTCACCGAGCGCCCGCCGGGCGACGGAAGGCACCTGGTGTACTCGAGGTCGCCGGGCTCGGGCCTGAGGTACGTGACGCCGGGCGGCAGGCTGATCGTGCTCGCCAGCTTCGGCACCGTCCCGGCGACGACGTCCGTCACCAGGCTCAGCTGCAGCGTGCGCCCCGGCGCCAGGTCCTTGGGCTCCGCGCGGAGCGTCGTCACCGCGTCGACGGGCGCCGGGTCCGCTGCGTACGCGGGGGCGGTGGCGAGCGCGCCGAGGGTGCCGAGGAGCAGCGCCGCCGCCCCGGCGTCCACGAGCGCACGTTCGAACCGCATGGGAGTGCTCCTGTCTGGCCGAATACCGGGTGTGCACCGTTGGACGACCCGGCGGGGTGAAGGGTTGTAGCCACCCGGGGACGTTTCCGGGGCCTCGCCGTTCCGGGCGCAAAAATCATGCAAGCGTGCTTGATTGTTTCCAGGGGTCCTGCCATGCTCCTCCGCAACACGCACGCCCGTCCACAGGCCCGTGCACCCACCCGTGCACCCGCCCGTGACCGCCGTCCCCGAGGGGAGCGCTCCGTGTCCGACCCTGTCACCGTCCTCGACGACCTGCGTGCCGAGAGCGAGGAAGTCGACTCCCTGGTGGGGGAGTTGGATGCCGAAGGGTGGGCCGCGCCGACGCCCGCGCCCCGCTGGACGGTCGCCCACCAGATCGCCCACCTCGCCTGGACCGACCGGGCCGCGCTGCTCGCCGCCACCGACCCGGACGCCTTCGCCGCCGAGTCGGCGAAGGCGCTGGCCGCGCCCGACGCCTTCGTCGACGAGGGCGCCGAGGAGGGCGCGGCCCTGCCTCCCGCCGTGCTCCTCGCCCGCTGGCGGGAGGGCCGCGAACAGCTCCACCGCGTCCTGCGCGAGGCCCCGCCCGGCACCCGGTTCCCCTGGTACGGGCCCGCCATGAGCGCCAACTCCCTCGCCACCGCCCGGCTCATGGAGACCTGGGCGCACGGCCAGGACGTCGCCGACGCCCTCGGGGTCGTCCGCGCCCCCACGGCGCGGCTGCGGCACGTGGCCTGGATCGGTCTGCGCGCCCGCGACTACGCCTACCTGGCCCGGGGCCTCACCCCACCCGCCGAGCCCTTCCGCCTCGAACTCACCGCTCCCCAGGGCGAGCTGTGGACGTACGGCCCCGAGAACGCGCGCCAGGTGGTCCGCGGGCCCGCCCTGGACTTCTGCCTGGTGGTCACGCAGCGGGTCCATGTCGCCGATACGGCCCTCGTTGCACTCGGAGAGGAAGCAGAGCGGTGGCTCACCCTCGCCCAGGCCTTCGCGGGCCCGGCGGGCCAGGGCCGCCCGCCCAAGGCCGCCGGGGCGGGGCGGGCGGAGGGCGTTGAGGGGGCGGAAGGGGCGGAACGGGTGGAAGGGGTGTTCCGCTCCGAGGGGAACGATCCCTCCGGAGGTGACTCCGGGGGGCACGATCCCTCCGAGGGGAGCGATGGCTCCGAGGCGGCCGGCCGATGAGGACCCTCCGTATCGGCAACGCCTCCGGCTTCTACGGCGACCGCTTCGACGCCCTCCGCGAGATGCTCACCGGCGGCGACCCCGCCACCGGCCCCGACTCCCCCTCCGGCCCCGGCTCCCCCTCCGCCCCCGGGCCCGCCCCCGGCTCCCACCGCGGCCTCGACGTGCTCACCGGGGACTACCTCGCCGAGCTGACCATGCTCATCCTCGGGCGCGACCTCCTCAAGGACCCCTCCACCGGCTACGCCAAGACCTTCCTGCGCCAGATGGAGGAGGGGCTCGGGCTCGCGCACGAGCGCGGGGTGCGGATCGTCGCCAACGCCGGCGGGCTCAACCCGGCCGGGCTCGCCGACGCCCTGCGCGCCCTGGCCGACCGGGTCGGCGTCCCGGCCCGGATCGCCCATGTCGAGGGCGACCGGCTGCCGGCCCCGGACGGCGTGCTCGCCGCCAACGCCTATCTCGGCGGCGCCGGCATCGCCGCCTGCCTCAAGGCGGGCGCCGACGTCGTCGTCACCGGCCGGGTCACCGACGCCGCCCTGGTCAGCGGGCCCGCGCAGTGGTTCTTCGGCTGGGGGCCCGAGGAGTACGACCGGCTCGCGGGCGCCGTCGTCGCCGGGCACGTCCTGGAGTGCGGCACCCAGGCCACCGGAGGCAACTACTCCTTCTTCACCGCCCACGACCCCAAGGTCCTGCGCCGCCCGGGCTTTCCGCTCGCGGAGATCCACGAGGACGGCACCGCGGTCGTCACCAAGCACCCCGGCACCGGCGGCGTCGTCGACACCGGGACCGTCACCGCGCAGCTGCTGTACGAGACGGCCGGCGCGCGCTACGCGGGGCCCGACGTCACCGCGCGGCTCGACACCGTGCGGCTCACGCAGGACGGCCCCGACCGGGTCAGGATCGACGGCGTACGGGGCGAGGCGCCGCCACCGACCCTGAAGGCGGGGCTCTGCCGGCTGGGCGGCTTCCGCAACGAGGTCGTCTTCGTCCTGACGGGCCTCGACATCGAGGCCAAGGCGGAGCTCGTCCGCGACCAGGTCGAGGACGCCCTCGGGCGCGGACCGAAGTCCCGCCCCGAGCAGGTCCGTTGGGAGCTGTCCCGTACCGATCGCGAGGATGCCGGCACCGAGGAGACCGCGAGCGCCCTGCTGCGGCTCGTCGTCCGGGACCGGGACCCCGAGGCCGTCGGGCGGGCCCTGTCCGGCGCGGCGATCGAGCTGGCCCTGGCGAGCTACCCCGGCTTCCACGTCACCGCCCCGCCCGGGAAGGGCGCCCCCTACGGGGTCTTCGAGACGGCGTACGTGCCCGTCGGCGAGGTCCCGCACACGGCGGTGCTGCCCGACGGGACCCGCGTCGCCGTCCCCGTACCGCCGGACAGCCGCGTCCTCGAACCCGTACCGGAGCCGCCGCTGCCCGCCCCGCTGC
This sequence comes from Streptomyces sp. NPDC020422, assembly GCF_044386705.1. NCBI lineage: Bacteria > Bacillati > Actinomycetota > Actinomycetes > Kitasatosporales > Streptomycetaceae > Streptomyces > Streptomyces sp. NPDC020422. Next base: position 292,891 of record NZ_JBIRVJ010000005.1, read on the forward strand.
CGCCGGGGCCCACCCGGCGGGCGCCGCTCGGCCGGATCGCGGGAGCCCGCAGCGGCGACAAGGGCGGGGACGCCAACGTCGGGGTGTGGGTCCAGGGCGACCCGGCCTGGCGCTGGCTCGCGCACTCGCTCACCGTCGACCTCTTCCGGCAGTTGCTTCCCGAGACGAAGGAACTGCCGGTCGAGCGGCACCTGCTGCCCGGTCTCCGGGCCGTCAACTTCACCGTGACCGGGCTGCTCGGCGAGGGCGTCGCCTCGCAGGCCCGGTTCGACCCGCAGGCCAAGGGACTCGGCGAATGGCTCCGCTCCCGGCACGTGGACCTACCGGAGGAACTCCTGTGACCGTCCTCGCCTCCGCCCTCGACACCGGCGGACCCGACTACGCGCGCCACCGCTCCGCGATGCTGGAGAAGCTCGCCGCGCTCGACGCCGACCACGCCAAGGCGTGCGCGGGCGGCGGCGAGAAGTACACCGAACGGCACCGCGGGCGCGGAAAGCTGCTCGCCCGTGAGCGGATCGAGCTGCTCGTCGACCGGGACACCCCGTTCCTCGAGCTGTCCCCGCTCGCCGCCTGGGGCAGCGACTACCCGGTGGGCGCCTCGCTCGTCACCGGCATCGGTCTCGTCGAGGGCGTCGAGTGCCTGATCACCGCCAACGACCCGACCGTGCGCGGCGGCGCTTCCAACCCCTGGACGCTGAAGAAGGCGCTGCGGGCCAACGAGATCGCGTTCGCCAACCGGCTCCCGGTCATCTCGCTCGTCGAGTCCGGCGGCGCGGACCTGCCCTCGCAGAAGGAGATCTTCATCCCCGGCGGCGCGCTCTTCCGCGACCTCACCCGGCTGTCCGCCGCCGGCATCCCCACCGTGGCGGTCGTCTTCGGCAACTCGACGGCCGGCGGGGCGTACGTGCCCGGCATGTCCGACCACACCGTGATGATCAAGGAGCGTTCCAAGGTCTTCCTCGGCGGGCCGCCGCTGGTGAAGATGGCGACCGGCGAGGAGAGCGACGACGAGTCGCTCGGCGGGGCGGAGATGCACGCCCGGGTCTCCGGCCTCGCCGACCACTACGCCGTCGACGAGGCCGACGCCCTGCGCCAGGCCCGCCGGATCGTCGCCCGCCTCAACCACCGCAGGGCGCACCCCGAGCCGTCGCCGGCTCTGCCGCCGAAGTACGACGAGGAGGAGCTCCTCGGGATCGTCCCCGGTGATCTGAAGACCCCCTTCGACCCGCGCGAGGTGATCGCCCGGATCGTCGACGGTTCCGACTTCGACGAGTTCAAGCCGCTGTACGGGCCGAGCCTGGTGACGGGCTGGGCCCAGCTGCACGGCTATCCGGTCGGCGTCCTCGCCAACGCGCAGGGCGTGCTGTTCAGCGCCGAGTCGCAGAAGGCGGCGCAGTTCATCCAGCTGGCCAACCAGCGGGACGTCCCGTTGCTGTTCCTGCACAACACCACCGGCTACATGGTCGGCAAGGAGTACGAGCAGGGCGGCATCATCAAACACGGCGCCATGATGATCAACGCGGTGGCCAACTCGAAGGTCCCGCACCTGTCCGTCCTCATGGGTGCGTCGTACGGCGCCGGGCACTACGGCATGTGCGGCCGGGCCTACGACCCCCGCTTCCTCTTCGCCTGGCCGAGCGCCAAGTCGGCCGTGATGGGCCCGCAGCAGCTCGCGGGCGTGCTGTCGATCGTGGCGCGCGCCTCGGCGGAGGCGAAGGGGCAGCCGTACGACGAGGAGCAGGACGCCGGCATGCGGGCGTTCGTCGAGGCGCAGATCGAGGCGGAGTCGCTGCCCCTGTTCCTCTCGGGGCGGCTCTACGACGACGGCGTCATCGACCCGCGCGACACCCGCACCGTGCTCGGGCTCTGCCTGTCCGCGATCCACAACGCACCGGTCGAGGGCGCGCGCGGCGGCTTCGGCGTCTTCCGAATGTGAGGCCTCTGGTGATTTCGACTGTCCTTGTGGCGAACCGGGGCGAGATCGCCTGCCGGGTCTTCCGCACCTGCCGCGAGCTGGGCATCGCGACCGTCGCGGTGTACTCCGACGCGGACGCCGGCGCCCTGCACGTACGGGAGGCCGACGTGGCCGTGCGGCTGCCGGGGGCGACGCCCGCGGAGACGTATCTGCGCGGTGACCTCGTGGTGAAGGCGGCGCTCGCGGCGGGCGCGGACGCGATCCACCCCGGCTATGGGTTCCTCTCCGAGAGGAAGGAATTCGCGGAGGCGGTGACCGAGGCCGGCCTCGTGTGGATCGGCCCCCCGCCGGCCGCCATCGAGGCGATGGCCTCCAAGACCCGTGCGAAGGAGCTCCTCGGCATCCCGCCGCTCGCGGCCCGTGACGTCACCGAGGCCGACCTGCCCGTCCTGGTGAAGGCGGCGGCGGGCGGCGGCGGCCGCGGTATGCGCGTCGTACGGGAACTGCACGCGCTGCCGGCCGCGTTGGCGGCCGCGTCGGCGGAGGCGCTGAGCGCGTTCGGCGACGGCGAGGTGTTCGTCGAGCCGTACGTCGAGGACGGCCGGCACGTCGAGGTGCAGATCCTCGCCGACACCCACGGCACGGTGTGGACGCTCGGCACCCGCGACTGCTCCCTCCAGCGCCGGCACCAGAAGGTCGTCGAGGAGGCCCCGGCCCCCGACCTCCCGGCGGAGCTGCTCGACTCCCTGTACGCGGCCGCCGCCTCCGCCGCGAGGTCCGTCGGCTACACGGGCGCCGGCACGGTCGAGTTCCTGGTCGCCGGCGGCCCCCACGTTGCCGGCTCCGCTCGGGCGGGCGGGACCCCCGTCGCGCACTTCCTGGAGATGAACACCCGCCTCCAGGTCGAGCACCCGGTCACCGAGGAGATCCACGGCATCGACCTGGTCGCCCTCCAGCTCGCCGTCGCCGAGGGGGCCGCCCTCCCGCCCGAGCCCCCGGCCCCCCGCGGCCACGCCGTCGAGGCCCGCCTCTACGCCGAGGACCCGGCGGGCGGCTGGACTCCGCAGACGGGCCTGCTGCACGCCTTCGACGTGCCGACCGGGCCCGGTCTGCGGGTCGACACCGGCTACGCGTCCGGCGACACCGTCGGCGTCCACTACGACGCCATGCTCGCCAAGGTCGTCGCCCACGCCCCCACCCGCGCCGAGGCCATCCGCAAGCTCGCCCACGCCCTGGAGCGGGCCCGCCTGCACGGCCCCGCCACCAACCGCGACCTGCTGGTGGCCTCCCTGCGCCACCCGGACTTCACCGACCCGGACCGGCTCGGCACCGGCTTCTACGAGCGGCACCTGCCCGCCCTGACCGAGCCGCCCGCCGGGGAGGAGCAGGCCGCCGTGGCCGCCGCGCTCGCCGCGGCGGCCACGGGCCGCAGCCGCTTCGGCGGGGGCTGGCGCAACGTCCGCTCGCAGGACGAGCTCCGCACGTACGCGGGGCACGGCACCCACGAGGTCCGCTACCGCCCCACCCGCGACGGCGGCCACGAGGTGACCGCCCCGCCCGGGATCCGCGCGGTGTCCGTCGCACCCGACCGGGTGAGCCTCGAAGTCGACGCGGTGGTACGCCACTTCGACGTCGCCCGGTACGGCGACACGGTCTTCGTCGGCCGCCACCGCCTCACCGCCGCCCCCCGCTTCCCCGACCCGCGCGAACAGACCGCCCCCGGCTCCCTGCTCGCGCCCATGCCCGGCAGTGTCGTCCGCGTCGCCGAGGGCCTGGCCGTCGGCGACCGGGTCGAGGCGGGGCAGCCCCTGCTCTGGCTGGAGGCCATGAAGATGGAACACCGGGTCGTCGCACCCGCCTCCGGCACGCTCACCGCGCTCCACGCCGCCCCCGGCCGCCAGGTCGAGGTCGGTGCCCTGCTCGCCGTCGTACGGCCCGCGGAAACGGCCGACGTACCGACCGAAGCACAGGAGGAAGACTCCCTATGAGCAGCAGCCTGATCGAGTCCCCGGAACACACCGCGCTCCGCGCCGCCGTCTCCGCCCTCGGCCACCGCCACGGCCCCGGCTTCGACCGGGCGGCCCTGTGGGCCGAGGCGGGCAAGCTCGGCTACCTGGGGGTGAACCTGCCCGAGGAGTACGGCGGCGGGGGCGGCGGCATGGCCGAGCTGTCCATCGTCCTGGAGGAGGCGGGCGCGGCCGGCGCCCCGCTGCTGATGATGGTGGTCTCGCCCGCCATCTGCGGCACGGTGATCGCCCGCTTCGGCACCGAGCAGCAGAAGCGCGCCTGGCTCCCCGGCCTGGCCGACGGCAGCCGCACCATGGCCTTCGGCATCACCGAGCCCGACGCCGGCTCCAACTCCCACCGCATCACCACCACCGCCACCCGCACCGAGGACGGCTGGGTCCTCAACGGGCGCAAGGTCTTCGTCTCGGGCGTCGACATCGCCGACGCGACCCTCATCGTGGGCCGGACCTCCGACGCCCGCACCGGCAACCTGAAGCCCTGTCTGTTCGTCGTCCCGCGCGACACCCCGGGCTTCGGCCGCCGGCAGATCGAGATGGAACTGGCCGCGGAGGAGAAGCAGTTCGAGCTCACCCTCGACGACGTGCACCTGCCCGCCGAGGCCCTCGTCGGCGACGAGGACGCGGGCCTGCTCCAGCTCTTCGCCGGGCTCAACCCCGAGCGGATCATGACCGCGGCCTTCGCGATCGGCATGGGCCGCCACGCCCTCGCGCGGGCGGTGACGTACGCCAAGGAGCGCCAGGTCTGGAAGACGCCGATCGGCGCCCACCAGGCCATCGCCCACCCCCTCGCGCAGGCCCACATCGAGCTGGAACTGGCCGGACTCATGATGCGCAAGGCCGCGGCGCTGTACGACGCGGGCGACGACATGGGCGCGGGCGAGGCCGCCAACATGGCCAAGTACGCGGCCGCCGAAGCCTGCGTACGGGCGGTCGACCAGGCCGTCCACACCCTCGGCGGCAACGGGCTCACCAAGGAGTTCGGCCTCGCCCGCCTGGTCACGGCCGCGCGGGTGGCCCGGATCGCCCCGGTCAGCCGCGAGATGATCCTCAACTTCGTGTCCCACCAGTCCCTGGGCCTCCCCAAGTCGTACTGATCCGGGCCATCCTGATCACCCCGTTCGCCACCGCCCCGTCGCCACCGTCCCGTTCGCCACCGCCCCGTCGCCACCGTCCCGTTCGCCACCGTCCACCCACCGATCAGGGGGCACGCACGCATGGTGTTTCACAGCGAGTTCGCGGATGTTCCGACCGTCTCCCTCCCCATCCACGACGCCGTGCTCGGCAGGGCCGCCGAGTTCGGCGAGCTGCCCGCGCTCGTCGACGGCACGGACGGGACGGGGAAGTCGGCACTCACGTACGGCCAGGTCGACGTCTTCCACCGGAGGATCGCCGCCGGGCTCGCGGAGGCGGGGGTGCGCAAGGGGGACGTGCTCGCGCTCTACAGCCCGAACACCGTGTTCTTCCCGGTCGCCTTCTACGCCGCCACCCGGGCCGGGGCGGCCGTCACCACCGTGCACCCGCTGGCCACGCCCGAGGAGTTCGCCAAGCAGCTGCGGGACTCCGCCGCGCGGTGGATCGTCACCGTGTCGCCGCTGCTCGCGACGGCCCGGGAGGCGGCCCGGCTGGCCGGCGGGGTCGAGGAGGTCTTCGTCTGCGACACCGCCGGGGAGTGCCGCTCGCTGCAGGAGTTCCTCGGCTCCACGGCGCCCGAGCCCGTCGTCGACGTCGACCCGGAGACCGACCTCGCGGCCCTGCCGTACTCCTCCGGCACCACCGGGATACCCAAGGGCGTGATGCTGACCCACGCCTCCATCGCCACCAACCTCGCCCAGCTCGAACCGCTGATGCCGCTGGGGCCGGGCCGGCGGATCCTGGCCGTCCTGCCCTTCTTCCACGTCTACGGGCTCACCGCCCTGATGAACGCCCCGCTGCAGCGCGGCGCCACCGTCGTCGTCCTGCCCCGCTTCGAGCTCGACGGCTTCCTCGCCGCCGTCGAGAAGCACCGCATCGACACCCTGTACGTGGCCCCGCCGATCGTCCTCGCCCTCGCCAAGCACCCGGCGGTCGCCGCCTACGACCTGTCCTCGCTGCGTACGATCATCTCCTCCGCCGCCCCGCTGGACGCGGCCCTCGCCGACGCCTGCTCGGCCCGGCTCGGGCTGCCGCCGGTCCGCCAGGGATACGGCATGACGGAGATGTCCCCGGTCACCCACCTCGTTCCGAGTGCCGCCGGAAACCCACCGCCCGGCACCGTCGGCAAGCTGCTGCCGTCCACCGAGATGCGGCTCATCGCCCTCGACGACCCCACGCGGGACGCGGGGCCCGGCGAGGAGGGCGAGATCGCCTTCCGCGGCCCCCAGGTCATGAAGGGCTACCTGGGCCGGCCCGATGCCACCGCCGCCATGATCGACGCCGACGGCTGGCTCCACACCGGAGACGTGGGGCGCGTCGACGAGGACGGCTGGCTGTTCGTCGTCGACCGGGTCAAGGAGCTCATCAAGTACAAGGGCTTCCAGGTCGCCCCGGCCGAACTGGAGGCCCTGCTGCTCACCCACCACGGCATCGCCGACGCGGCCGTCATCGGGGTGCCCGACGAGGACGGCAGCGAGATCCCCAAGGCCTTCGTGGTGCGCCAGCCCGCGGCGAGCGAGCTGACCGGGGAGGAGGTGGCCGCGTTCGTCGCCGAGCGGGTGGCCCCGTACAAGAAGATCCGGCGCGTGGAGTTCATCGAGACCGTGCCGAGGGCAGCGTCGGGGAAGATCCTCCGCAGAGAGTTGAGGGACCGCACATGAGCCTGATTTCCGTCTCCGTCGACCGTGGCGTCACCACCCTCGCCCTGGACTCCCCGGCCACGCGCAACGCGCTCTCGGCCCCGCTCGTCACCGAGCTCGCCGACGCCCTGAGCACCTGCGGCAAGGACCCGTCGGTCCGGGCCGTGGTGCTCACCCACACCGGCGCCACCTTCAGCGCGGGCGCCGACCTGAAGGCCCCGCCCGGGCCGTACGCCTTCGTCGACCTGCTGCGACAGATAGTGGAGCTCCCCAAGCCGGTCGTCGGCCTCGTCGACGGCCACGCCCGCGCGGGCGGCCTCGGCCTGCTGGGCGCGTGCGACATCGTGGTGGCCTCGGGGGCCGCGGACTTCGCGCTGACGGAGGTACGGATCGGGGTCGCGCCCGCCGTCATCTCGCTGACGCTGCTCCCCAAGGCGGAGCAGCGCGCGGCGGCCCGCTACTACCTCACCGGCGAGCGCTTCGGGGTCGCGGAGGCGCGCGCCATGGGCCTGGTGACGGCGCCCGCCGCCGAGCTCGACGGCATCCTCGACGGACTGCGCGCCGCCTCGCCGCAGGGGCTGCGCGCCGCGAAGCGGCTGGTCACGGCTAGAGTCCTGGAAACCTTCGAGCGGGACGCGGAGGAGCTGGTCCAGTTGTCCGCGTCGCTGTTCGCCTCGGCCGAGGCACGCGAAGGGATGACGGCCTTCCTCGAACGACGGGACCCAGCATGGCGGCTCTGACCGGCCCGAAGCAGGACAGGAGCCGCGCCACCCGGCAGCGGCTCCTGGAGGCCGCGGTGTCCTGCCTCGCCGAACACGGCTGGGCGGGCTCCACCGTCGCCGTCGTCGCCGAACGCGCGGGCGTCTCGCGCGGCGCCGCCCAGCACCACTTCCCGACCCGCGAGGACCTGTTCACCGCGGCGGTCGAGTACGTCGCGGAGGAACGCTCCCAGGCCCTGCGGGAGCTGCCCGCCGTCGGCCGGCAGGAGGCCGTCGCGGCCCTCGTCGACCTCTTCACCGGCCCCCTCTTCCGCGCCGCCCTGCACCTGTGGGTGGCCGCGTCCGACGAGGAGCAGCTGCGCGCCCGCGTCACCGAACTGGAGGCCCGCGTGGGGCGCGAGTCGCACCGTATCGCCGTCGAACTCCTCGGTGCCGACGAGTCCCGCCCCGGCGTCCGCGAATCCGTCCAGGGCCTCCTCGACATGGCCCGCGGGCTGGGCCTCGCCACCCTGCTCACCGATGACCGGGCGCGCCGCGAGCGCGTGGTCGCGCAGTGGGCGCGGCTGCTGGACGACGCCCTCGGGTGAGGGACCCCGGTCGGGTGAACCCGCTGTCCTCCGCGGTCACTTGGCGTCAGACTGTGGGCGGAAGTCCGGCGACGACTCACGGTCCAGCGGGGGACGCATGCACGACAGGGACGTACGGCTGGTCATCACGCCCGACCCGGAGTTCGGCCCGGAGGCGGCCGAACGCCTGACCCGCCGGCTGCGCGCCGAGATCGCCGCCCTCGACGTCGGGTCGGTCCGCTCCGAACCCGGCGGCCCCGCCCCCGACGGCGCGAAGAGCGGCGACGTGGTCACCCTGGGGGCGCTCGTGGTCGCGCTGAGCGCGTCCGGCGGCGTGTTCACGGCCCTGATCGACACCGTACGGGACTGGCTCGGCCGCTCCTCCGCGCGGCACCGGGTCTCGGTGACCATCGGCGGCGACACCATCGAGCTGGAGCGGGCCACGGACGCGGAACGGAGCGCGCTCGTCGAGGCGTACGTCCGCCGCCACACGGCGCCCCCCGCCGACCGGCCCGCGGACGAGTAGGGCCATGGGCCGGCGGCTGGCGCTCCTGATCGCCACGTACGCGTACGAGGACACCGGACTGCGGCGGCTGACCGCGCCGGCACACGACGCGGAGGCGCTCGCCGCGGTGCTCGCGGACCCGGAGATCGCGGGCTTCGACGTCACCGTCCTCGTCAACGAACCGCACTACCGGGTCGGCGAGGCCATCGCCGACTTCTACCGGGACCGGCGGCGCGACGACCTCACCCTGCTGTACTTCACCGGCCACGGCCTGAAGGACGACGAGGGCCGTCTGTACCTGGCGATGGCCGACACCCGCCGCGACAGCCTGATGTTCACCGCGCTCTCCGCCGAGCAGATCGACCAGGCCGTCGAGGGGTGCGTCTCGGGCCGGAAGGTGCTGATCCTCGACTGCTGCTACAGCGGCGCGTTCCCGGCCGGCCGGCTCACCAAGGCCGACCCCGCGGTGCACACCCTCGAACGTTTCCAGGGCAGCGGCCGGACGGTCCTGACGGCGTCGGACGCGACCCAGTACTCCTTCGAGGGCGACCGGGCGAGGGCCGACGGCGAGCCGGTCCGGTCGGTGTTCACCCACTACCTGGTGCAGGGCCTGCGCGACGGCAGCGCGGACCTCGACGGGGACGGCGACATCACCCTCGACGAGCTCTACGACTACGTCCACGACCGGGTCGTCGAGGAGGTCCCGCAGCAGCGGCCCAAGAAGAAGGACGACGTCGTGGGGCGCACGGTCATCGCCCGCAACGTCAACTGGGCGCTGCCCGGCCATCTGCGCGGCGCACTCGACAGCCCGATCGCGGCCGACCGGCTCCGGGCCCTGGACGGGCTGGCCCGTCTGCACCGCATCGGCAACGAGTTCGTGCGCGAGTCCGTCCTCGGGGACGTCCGCCGCCTCGCCGACGACGACAGCAAGCTCGTGTCGGCGGCGGCCACGGGGCTGCTGCGGGGGCTCTCGGGGGAGCGGGAGGAGGGGGAGCAGGGGCAGCGGCAGGAGCAGGAGCAGGAGCAGGAGAGAGAGCGAGAGCGAGAACGAGAGCGGGAAGAGCGACAGGAGTCGCCGGACTCCGCGCCCGACCCATCGCCGGGCCCCGCGCCGGAGCAGGACCCCGACCCGTCGCCGGGCCCCGCCCTCGACCCCTCGCCGGACCCCGCGCCCGAGCCGGACCTCGCGCCCGAGCCGGGCCCCGTACCCCCGGGCATCCCCCGCCGCCGCGCGAGGCTTCTCGCCGCCGTGGTCGCCCTCCTCGTGCTGGCGGCGGCCGTCGTCGTGGTCCTCGTGACGACGCGGGACAAGGGCGACACCACGGACGGGGGCCCGGACGGCGGGTCGGCGTCCGGCAAGGGGGCCGCCGTGGTCGGGCTCAGCCTGCGCAGGACCCTGCCCGACGCCGGCACCTGGGTGAACTTCACCGCCGACGGCAAGGCCCTCGTCGCCGCCACCGGCCAGACCACGCGGCTGCTGGACCCGGCCACCGGCAAGACCACCGCCAAGCGCACCGAGGGCTACCCGGAGCTGGCCGCCCCGGACGGCAGGACCCTGGTCCTCGTGGAGGTCGACAGCAAGGCCGCCGACATCTCCGTGAAGCTGCTGGACGTCGCCACCGGTGCCACCCGCGTCCTCCCCGCCCATCCCAAGGGGAGGGTCGCCATGGCGTTCAGCCCCGACGGCAGGACCCTCGCGACCGCGAGCACCGCCGCCCTGGGGGAGACGTACGCCAACCCGGTCCGCCTGTGGGACGTCGCCACTGGGAGGAACGTCGCGGATCTCACCGGCCACACCAACGGCGTCCAGGACATGGCGTTCAGCCCCGACGGCAGGACCCTCGCCACCGGTGTCGTCGGCGACCGCGGCGGGGTGTGGCTGTGGGACGTGGGCGACCGGGAGCACACCGCCACCCTGGCCTCGGGCCTCCTCCTGGCGTTCAGCCCGGACGGCGGGAGGCTCGCCGCGAGCGGCTGGGACAAGGAGCCGGCGGAGCTGTGGGACCTCGGGACCAGGAAGCCGCTCGCCACCTTCGACCGCGGGGAGCCGCTGGCGTTCGCCCCGGACGGGAGGACGCTCGCCGTCGCGGGGGTCTCCGGGGCGCTGGAGCTGTGGAGCGTCGCCGCCGGGGCGCCCACCACCCTCGACGCCGCCATCCCCGGGATGGACCTGGTGGAGTTCGGTCCGGACGGCACGACCGCCGCCCTCGTCGACCGGCAGGGCCCGGCGCGGCTGCGGAACCTGGCCGACGGCAGGACCGTGGACATCCCCGCCGAGGGGATCCAGAGCGTCTCGTTCAGCCCGGACGGCCGGACCCTCGCCACCGCGGGGAAGGACCGGACGGTGCGCCTCTGGGAGCTGCGCACCGGGCAGTGACGCAGGCCACAGCCGCCCCGGCGTCCCCGCAGTACGCTGGTCGCATGCTTTCGCTCGTACGTCGCCGCCACGTGGACTTCCTCCGCGTCGCGAGCATGGGCTGTCCGGGTCGTCCCTGACCCCACGCCCCACTCATCGCCCGGTACGGACCACACCACACGGCACGACCTGCCGCAGTTCCGGACCCGGGCGCCGTACACCCCCGCGGACGCACATCATGAGTTACACCTCGCAGCTCCCCATCGTCGACCTCGCCGCGGCGGACCGAGGCCCCCAGGCCCGTCGTCTGCTCCATGCGCAGCTCCACTCCGCCGCCCATGACGTGGGCTTCTTCCAGCTCGTCGGGCACGGCGTGACCGAGGCCGAGACGCGGGCGCTCACCGGCGCCATGCGGGCCTTCTTCGCGTTGCCGGAGGCCGACCGGCTCGCCCTCGACACCACCAACTCGCCGCACTTCCGCGGCTACACCCGCATCGGCGACGAGCGCACCGGCGGCGCCCGCGACTGGCGGGACCAGCTGGACATCGGGGCCGAGCGGCCCGCGCACGTGCCGGGCCCGCACGAGGCCCCGTACTGGTGGCTCCAGGGCCCCAACCAGTGGCCGGAGGCCCTGCCCGAGCTGCGGTTCGCCGCGCTGAACTGGATCGAGCGGCTCAGCGGCGTCGCCGAGCGGCTGCTGCACGAGCTGCTGACGTCGATCGGCGCCGCGCCCGACTTCTACGACGACGCGTTCGGCCCGCGGGCCCACCCGCACCTGAAGCTGGTCCGCTACCCGGGCAGCAGCGGCGAGGGCGACGACCAGGGCGTGGGCGCGCACAAGGACTACGGCTTCCTGACGCTGCTGCTCCAGGACCACGTGGGCGGGCTCCAGGTGCAGCGGGAGGACGGCCTCTTCCACGACGTGCCGCCGCTGCCGGGCGCGTTCGTGGTGAACCTCGGGGAGCTTCTGGAGGTGGCGACGAACGGCTATCTCGTCGCCACCAACCACCGTGTGGTGTCGCCGCCCGGGGCGACGGAACGGTTCTCCGTCCCGTTCTTCTACAACCCGCGGCTCGACGCCCGGATCGCGCCGCTGGAGTTCCCGCACGCGTCGGCGGCGCCCGGGATCACGACCGACCCGGCGAACCCGCTGTTCGCCGAGTACGGCCGCAACGAGCTGAAGGGCAAGCTCCGCGCCCACCCGCTGGCCGCGGCCCGCCACCACGCGGACCTGCTGCTGGCCAAGGACCAGCCGGCGATGTCCGCGTGACGCCGGCCGAGGACCGGCCGGCGAAGTCCGCGTGAGGCGGGCCGGGGGTCAGCCCGCGATGTCCTCGTAACCGACGATCTCGCGCGGGTCGCGCTGGCCCGGGCCGATGTACCGGGCGGACGGACGGACCAGGCGGCCGGTGCGCTTCTGCTCCAGGATGTGCGCCGACCAGCCGGCCGTACGGGCGCAGGTGAACATCGAGGTGAACATGTGCGCCGGCACCTCGGCGAAGTCCAGGACGATCGCCGCCCAGAACTCGACGTTGGTGGCGAGGACGCGGTCGGGGCGGCGGTTGTGCAGCTCCTCCAGGGCGGCCTTCTCCAGGGCCGCGGCCACCTCGTAGCGCGGCGCGTCCAGCTCCTTCGCCGTGCGGCGCAGCACGCGGGCGCGCGGGTCCTCGGCGCGGTAGACGCGGTGGCCGAAGCCCATGAGGCGCTCGCCGGCGTCCAGGGCCTTCTTGACGTACGCGGTGGCGTCGCCGGTGCGCTCGATCTCCTCGATCATGCCGAGCACGCGGGAGGGCGCGCCGCCGTGCAGCGGGCCGGACATGGCGCCGACGGCCCCGGAGAGGGCGGCGGCCACGTCGGCGCCGGTGGAGGCGATGACGCGGGCGGTGAAGGTGGAGGCGTTCATGCCGTGCTCGGCGGCCGAGGTCCAGTAGGCGTCGACGGCCTTGACGTGCTTGGGGTCGGGCTCGCCGCGCCAGCGGACCATGAAGCGCTCGACGACGGTCTCGGCCTTGTCGATCTCGCTCTGCGGCACCATCGGCAGGCCCTGGCCGCGGGCCGACTGGGCGACGTACGACAGGGCCATGACCGCGGCGCGGGCGAGGTCGTCGCGGGCCTGCTCGGCGGAGATGTCCAGGAGCGGTTTCAGACCCCAGACGGGCGCGAGCATCGCGAGCGCGGACTGCACGTCGACGCGGATGTCGCCGGAGTGCACCGGGATGGGGAAGGGCTCGGCGGCCGGCAGGCCGGGGTTGAAGGCGCCGTCGACGAGCAGGCCCCAGACGTTGCCGAAGGAGACGTGACCGACCAGGTCCTCGATGTCGACGCCGCGGTAGCGCAGCGCGCCGCCTTCCTTGTCGGGCTCGGCGATCTCCGTCTCGAACGCGACGACTCCTTCGAGCCCCGGTACGAAGTCAGACATGAGGCGGCTCCTCTGTGTGCTGGTGGGTGCGTGCGCAGCTGTGCGGGATGCGCACGCGTCGATGATGCGGTGCCTGATCGATGATCAATCATTGCGTCGAGCCGCTTGGCGGGACGCAACAGTGATCCAGCGGATGAGTCTGTACGGTTCCGATGATGCGGGGAAGCGTGACATCCGGCACACTGCGCCGATCCGGCGACGAAGGATTAACGGCCCGCGATGCCGGGCAGACTCGGCCGCTACGGCAGGATGGCCCCGTGACCGACGCTCTCGATCCCGCCGACATGCGCGAGCAGTACCGGACCATGGAGCTGACCGTGGCGGACCTCGCACCCGAACCGATCGAACAGTTCGCGCGCTGGTTCAAGGAGACCGCCGCGACCCCGGCGATCCACGAGCCGAACGCGATGGTCGTCTCCACCGCCGACTCCGACGGCCGCCCGTCCTCCCGCACCGTGCTGCTCAAGCACTACGACGAGGCGGGCTTCGTGTTCTTCACCAACTACGGCTCCCGCAAGGGCCGCGAGCTGGCGGACAACCCGTACGTCTCGCTGCTCTTCCCCTGGCACCCGATGGCCCGCCAGGTGATCGTCACCGGCCGCGCGGTCCGCACCGGCCGCGACGAGACGGTGGCGTACTTCCGCACCCGCCCGCACGGCTCGCAGCTGGGCGCCTGGGCCAGCCGGCAGTCGACGGTGATCGACTCGCGGGCCGAGCTGCTGGCCCGGTACGAGGAGCTGGCGGCGCGCTACCCGGAGCACGAGCAGGTGCCGGTGCCGCCGGAGTGGGGCGGCTTCCGGGTGGTGCCGGAGGCGGTGGAGTTCTGGCAGGGCCACGAGAACCGGCTGCACGACCGCCTGCGGTACGTGCGCGAGGACGGCTCGCAGGCCTGGCGGGTGGAGCGCCTCTCCCCCTGAGGCCCGAGGGGCCCGGAGACGCAGACGACCCGTGGGCCTTGGTCCCGTCCGCTGCAGTTCGGACGGAAGCCGGCCGGACTGACCGGCGGCCCACGGGTCGGGTGACTGCGGTTGTTTCGGCAGAGGGCCTGCCGAGGTGCACAAGAGTGCGACGGCAGGCCTTAGCCCGCAGTCACCTCACGAGTCCGAAAAGAAACCATTTTTTCGGATCACCTCCTTTCGCGTGTGCCCCCACTGTAGGAAGCCGCGGCAACCGCGCCAACCCATTTTTTCGGAACGGCTGTGTCCTGGGTCACGTTTCCAGTTGAATGAGGCCGGGGGGTGTCGGATGAGTGCTTCGACGGCGAGGGTTCCTGGCGCGGACCTGCTGGCCGCCCTGCTCGACGGGATGGACGCGGCGCTGTGCGCGCTCGACGCCGAGGGGACCGTGACCCACTGGAACCGCGAGGCCGAGCGGATCCTGGGCTGGTCGGCCGGGGAGGCCGTGGGGCGGCGCGGATTCGACGGCTGGGCGGCACGCAGCGCCGACGCCGAGGAGACGCTGGCCCGGGTGATGCGGGCGATGACCGCGCCGGGCCGCCAGGTGCACGAGTTCGCGCTGCTGCGCAAGGACGGCGGGCGGGTCCTGGTCCGCACCCAGACGGCGGGCGTGCGCACGGCCGACGGCCGCCCCGCCGGGGTGTACTGCGCGTTCAGCGAGGTGCACGTCCAGGTCGACCTGGAGCGCTCCCTCGCCCTCAGCGAGGCCCTGTTCCAGGACGCCGCCTGGGGCGTCGTCCTCGTCGACGTGGACCTGCGCCCGGCCGTCGTCAACGCCTACGCGGCCCGTGCGCTGGGCACCTCCCGCACGACGCTGCTCGGTCGGCCGCTCGGCGAGATCCTCACCCAGGGCGTCGAGGAGCTGGAGTCCGCCCTCCAGCACGTCCTGGTCGCGGGCGCGCCGCCCGAGCCGGCCGACCTGTGGGTGACGCTGCGCGGCCCGCGCGGCGAGCGCCGCCGCTGCTGGCGCTCCGGTTTCGTCCGCCTCTCCTCCCCGCTCGCCGAGGAGCCCGAACCGGTTCCGCTGGGCGTCGGCTGGCTCTTCCAGGACGTCACCGACTCCCGCCTGGCCGCGCAGGAGGCGGACCGGCTGCGCTTCCGCTGGAGCCAGCTGCACCGCGCGGGCGCCGCGGCGGCGGAGTGCGAGGATCCCCTGGAGGCCGTCGCGGTCCTCCTGGACTTCGCCCTGGCCGGCTTCGCGGACCACGTCCTGCTGGACCGCGCCCTCCCCGACGGGCGCCTGGTCCGCACCCTGGCCACCCCGGCCGGCGCGCCCGGCCCGGTCACCCCCGCGGCCACCGGCGGCATCCCCCTCTCCTACCCCCCGTCCCACCCCGCCTGCCAGGCCCTCACCCGCCCGGGCCCCACCCGCGCGAGCGCCGCCCCGGACACCCCCCACTGGTCCACCGCGCGGCTCTGGCCCCCCGACATGGTCCACGCCCTCTGCGTCCCCCTCCGCACCCGCGCCCGCACCCTGGGCGTCGCGACCTTCCTGCGCTCCGCCTCCCGCCCGCCCTTCGAACGCGCGGACGCGACGTACGCGGAGACGGTCGCGGGTCGGGTGGCGGCGGAGCTGGGGGCGGGGGCCGACCGGACCTGACGGAAAGCGGAGGGGCCATGGCGAGGGTTCGCCATGGCCCCTCCGCGCGCTTTCGGCCTCAGTGGCGGAAGAAGATGCGGTCGCCGTACTCGGTCAGCACGCGCCCGTTCCACTCGTGGCCGCCGTCCACGTTGCCCGAGCGCAGGAGGGGCGGTTCGATGCCGAGGCGGACCAGCTCCTCCGCGGCGGCGGCCATCGTGGCCTGCATGAGGGCGCTGGTGACGACCGTGGAGGCGGGGGCGAAGGGTGCCTCGATGCCCTCGTGGGTGAGTTCCGCGTCGCCGATGGCGATGTGGGAGTCGAGGACGATGTCGCAGTGGTCCTTCAGGTACGTGCCCGAGACGTGGCGGGACTTCGTCTCCGTGGCGTAGGCGAGCGAGGTCACGCCGATCACCGTGAGGCCCAGGGCGCGGGCGTTCATCGCCATCTCGACCGGCAGGGCGTTGCGGCCGGACAGGGAGATGACGATCAGGACGTCGCCGGCCCGCGCGGGGGAGGAGTCCAGGACCGCGCCGGCCAGTCCGTCCACGCGCTCGAGGGCGGAGCCGAGGGTCGCGGGCATGACGTCGACGCCCACGACGCCCGGGACGGCCAGCAGGTTCATCAGGGCGAGGCCGCCCGCGCGGTAGACGACGTCCTGCGCGGCGAGCGAGGAGTGGCCGGCGCCGAAGGCGAAGAGCCGGTTGCCGTTCGCGACGGCCTCGGCGATCGCCGTGCCGGCGGCCGCGATCGCGTCGGCGTCCTCGTCCCGCACCTTCTGGAGCAGGCCGATCGCGGCGTCGAAGAACTGTCCGGCCAGCTTGCTCTCGCCCATGGCGGCGGCTCCTTCTCGTCGTGGTCGCGGATCACGGTGCGGTCTGGACCATTGCTCTGTCAATACCGCCTCACCCCGGCACGCCCCGGTTGTCGGCGCGATGCGTCAGAATTGGTGCAGGGCCAGCGCACGACTCATCGAGGGGCACGTATGTCCGGACTGATCGACACCACGGAGATGTATCTCCGCACCATCCTTGAGCTCGAAGAGGAAGGTGTGGTCCCCATGCGCGCCCGGATCGCCGAGCGGCTGGACCAGAGCGGGCCGACCGTGAGCCAGACCGTGGCCCGGATGGAGCGGGACGGCCTGGTGGCCGTCGCCAGCGACCGGCACCTGGAGCTCACGGACGAGGGCCGCCGGCTGGCCACCCGCGTGATGCGCAAGCACCGGCTCGCCGAGTGCCTGCTCGTCGACGTGATCGGCCTGGAGTGGGAGCAGGTCCACGCGGAGGCCTGTCGCTGGGAGCACGTGATGAGCGAGGCCGTGGAGCGCCGGGTCCTCGAGCTGCTGCGGCACCCGACGGAGTCGCCGTACGGCAACCCGATCCCGGGTCTGGAGGAGCTGGGCGAGAAGGCCGAGGCGGAGTCCTTCCTGGACGACTCGATGGTCTCGCTGGCCGACCTGGAGGCCAAGGGCGAGGGCAAGACGGTGATCGTCCGCCGGATCGGCGAGCCCATCCAGACGGACGCCCAGCTGATGTACACGCTGCGTCGGGCCGGTGTGCAGCCGGGTTCGGTCGTC
The DNA here is from genome assembly GCF_044386705.1 of Streptomyces sp. NPDC020422. Taxonomy (NCBI): domain Bacteria; kingdom Bacillati; phylum Actinomycetota; class Actinomycetes; order Kitasatosporales; family Streptomycetaceae; genus Streptomyces; species Streptomyces sp. NPDC020422. Next base: position 310,280 of record NZ_JBIRVJ010000005.1, read on the forward strand.
TCCGTGACCGAGTCCCCGGGTGGGGTCCTGGTGGGCAGCAGCGGCGAGGCGGCCGAGCTCGACGCCGAGGTCGCCGCGCACGTCTTCGTCGCCAAGCGCTGACCGTCCCGCTCCCCCCGGCCCCGGACGGGGCCCGTTTTACGGCGGAATCGCCACGGCCGCGCCCCTTCCCGTGCCACGCTGTGGGGATGAGGGCCGTCCTTCCCGCATATGACAGAGAGCCCCGGCGCCCTAGGGCGCCGGGGCCTGTCCTCCCCTGTGCTGACCCGGAGCCCCGAGCTCCCAGGGTCATTCCCCTCGGACCGTTTTCCCCGAGCGGTCCGCCTCCCGCTGAAGATCTCCCCTCGGCCGCGGCCGTCAATCCTTGAGCGCTGTCACTCGAACGAGGGGTGTTGAGTGGCAGGAGCGCATTTTCGAATACGGGTTCGATACTCTGGCGCAGTTCCACGGGAAAAGGGGGTGCCGAGCAGCATGGTGCGACGACTCGACGTCACCGGGGCCGACGGCGTACGCCTGGCGGCCTGGGACTTCACCGAACAGGACGTGCCGCCGGCGCCGGGCGGCGGAGGGGTCTTACTCCTCCACGGGCTCATGGGGCACGCCGCCCACTGGGACCACGCCGGTCGCTGGCTCGGCCGCCGGCACCGCACCGTCGCCCTCGACCAGCGCGGCCACGGCCGCAGCGAGAAGCCCGCCGCGGGCCCCTTCACCCGCGAGGCGTACGTCGCCGACGCGGCCGCCGCCGTCGAGCAGCTCGGCCTCGGTCCCGTCACCCTCGTCGGCCACTCCATGGGTGCCCTCACCGCCTGGCAGCTCGCCGCCGAGCGCCCGGACCTCGTCCGTGCCCTCGTCATCTGCGATATGCGTGCCTCCGCCCTCGGCGCCGCCTCCCAGCGCGAGTGGCAGGACTGGTTCCGGCGCTGGCCCGCCCCCTTCGCCTCGCTCGACGCCGTGCGGCGCTGGTTCGGTGACGAGGACCCCTGGGTGGAGCGGCCGCGCCCCGCGCGCGGCGAGTTCTTCGCCGAGGTGATGACCGAGCACCCCGACGGCTGGCGCCCCGTCTTCGACCCCGCCCAGATGCTCACCTCCCGCGAGACCTGGGTCCACGACGCCCACTGGGACTCCCTCGCCCAGGTGTGCTGCCCCGCCCTCGTCGTCCGCGGCCTCGACGGCGAGCTGGGCCGTGCCGAGGCCCAGGAGATGGTCCGCGTCCTGCCCCGCGGTGCCTACGCGGAGATCCCCGACGCCGGCCATCTCCTCCACTACGAGCACGCGGAGGCCTGGCGGGAGGCCGTCGAGCCCTTCCTCGAAGGCGTTCTGACGTCGCAGCAGACCCCGGCTTCCGGACTGTAGGGACAGCCGGCGGCGAGGGATGTCACAGCCGGCGGGGCCATCTCGTCCCAGGGGGTGCAGGCACCCGACACAAGGCCAAGGAGCCCGACATGGAACCCCGCCTCAACCTCGCCGCCACCATCGCCTCCAGCAAGGCCATGAAGCACATCATGTCCGCCGGCATGGCCGTCGCCGACGGCCCCCTGCCGCACGCCACGCGGGACCTGGTGATGATCCGCATCAGCCAGATCAACGGCTGTGCCGTCTGCATCGACATGCACACCAAGGAGGCGGCCGCGGCCGGGGAGACCTCGGCCCGGATGCACCTGGTGGCAGCCTGGCGCGAGGCCACGGTCTTCACCGACGCGGAGCGCGCCGCGCTGGAACTGGCCGAGCAGGGCACCCGTATCGCGGACGGCGCGGGCGGGGTGACGGACGAGGCCTGGCAGGACGCGGAGAAGCACTACGACGAGCAGCAGTTGGTGGCCCTCGTGTCCCTGATCGCCTTCATGAACACGGTGAACCGGCTCAACGTCATCACCCAGCAGCCCGCCGGCGACTACCAGGTGGGCGCGTTCTCCGCCGTCGCGCACTGAGCGCCGGGCCGCTTCGAGCGGCGCCGTACGTCGAGGAGGCCGGCCCCGCGCGGGGCCGGCCTCCTCCGTCGTGCCGTCCCGGGTCAGAAGGCGAAGACCGTCAGCTCGCCCGTCCTCGCCCGCAGCTCGCACATGTTGCCGTACCGCTTGGACCAGTTGACCCGTTCGCCCTGCCAGACGCCGGCGCCGGTGACGATGACCGGGTCCCACTCGCGCGTACAGGGCTTCGCGCCCGGTAAGGCCGCCAGGCGGGTCAGGTCGCCGCCGACGGAGGCGAGTTCGTCGCAGGCGGCGGCGGCGGCCGGGTGGGTGCCGCCGGGGGTGGGGGAGCAGGTCAGGGTGACGGCGCGCTCGATCGTGGCGGTGGCGGGCCGTTCGCCCTTGCCGACGGTGAGCACGAGCGCCGTGGGCGGGTAGAGCCCGGCGGGCGCGGCCTCGGCGTCACTGGTGATCGCGGTGGCGACGAGGGTGATGCCGGTGAGGGTGGCGAGCGCGGTGGCGCCGAAGGTACGGAAGTAACGCACGGGGGTGTCCCTTCGCGTGGGTGTGCGGATACGGAACGGAGTCTTGTCGACGCGGAGGGTGCTCGCACACGCGCTCACCGCTTTCCGGCCGCGTCCCTACCGACCGGTAGTTCGGGCAGCTCGCGCCGGGTGCCGGGGGTTTCGCGGCGGGATCGCTTCAATCGCGAACCACTGTCCGCACCGCCCTGACCTGCGGAGATCTCGGAAATGTTCCGATCCGGACCATTCGCGCCCCGCCCTGTTCGACTGGAACACTCCGCTCCCGGTGTGACCTGCGTCACATCACGTCACAGGATCCGGTCACGCGGTGTCTTGTTGCCGAACCCCTGAAGACGGGAAAACGGAGGAGTCACCATGACCGAGCACACGCACACCGACACGCACGTGGTCGTCATCGGCGGCGGCTACGCGGGTGTCATGGCGGCCAACCGCCTCACCGCGCGCGAGGGCGTCACCGTCACCCTCGTCAACCCGCGCGCCACCTTCGTCCACCGCATCCGCCTGCACCAGCTCGTCGGCGGCTCCGACACCGCCGTCATCGCCTACGAGGACGTCCTGGCCGAGCGGGTCCGCCTGCTCGTCGACACGGTCACCCGCATCGACGCCCCCGGGCGCGGTGTGGACCTGGCGAGCGGGGGGACCGTCTCGTACGACTACCTCGTGTACGCGGTGGGCAGCGGCAGCGCGGAGCCGAGCGTGCCGGGGGCCGCGGAGTTCGCGTACCCGCTCGGCACCCTGGAGGAGGCCGAGCGGCTGCGCCCGGCCCTCGACGCCGCTCCCGCGACCGCCCCCCTCGTCGTGGTCGGCGGCGGCCCGACGGGCATCGAGACGGCGGCCGAACTCGCCGAAGCGGGCCGCCCGGTGACCCTGGTCTGCGGCGGTGTCCTCGGCCCCTACCTGCACCAGCGCGGCCGCCGCTCGGTCGCCAAGCGCCTCGCCCGGCTCGGTGTGACCGTGCTCGACGGCCCCGACGCCAAGGTGACGACCGTACGCGCCGACGGCGTGCGGCTGGCCAACGGGCGTGAGCTGCCGAGCGCGGTGACCGTCTGGACCGTCGGCTTCGGCGTCCCCGACCTGGCCGCGCGCAGCGGTCTCACCACCGACGCCCTCGGCCGGCTGCTCACGGACGAGACCCTGACCAGCGTCGACGACGACCGCGTCATCGCGGCCGGGGACGCGGCGGCCCCCTCGGACCTGCCGCAGCGGATGAGCTGCCAGATGGCGATGCCGCAGGGCGCGCGGGCGGCCGACACCGTCCTCAGCCGGATCGCCGGCGAGGAGCCCGAGACGCTCCGGCAGAACTTCGCCGCGCAGTGCGTCAGCCTGGGCCGGAACGACGGCATCTTCCAGCTCGCCAACCGGTCCGACGTCGCCGTGTGGATGCACGTCGACGGCGGCATGGGCGCCAAGATCAAGGAGGCCATCTGCAAGGGCGTCCCCCAGCACCTGGCCGAGGAGGCGCACAAGCCCGGCTCGTACGGCCTGCACCGCAAGGGCGGCGACGCGCGGGCGAAGGCGCTCCAGGAGGCCCGGGGCGACCGGGCGCCCGCCACCGCCGCACGGGTGGGCTAGTCAGCCATGGGGTTGTTCACCCAAGATCAGGACATGAGCGATCACGGCACCGACTCCGGCCGTCCCGCCGACGCGGCGGACACCGGCGACCTCGCCACCGAGGCCTTCCTCTCGCACCGGAACCTTCTCTTCACCGTCGCGTACGAGATGCTCGGCTCGGCCGTCGACGCCGAGGACGTGCTCCAGGAGACCTGGCTGCGCTGGAGCAGGGTCGACCTGGACCAGGTGGACGACCCGCGGGCCTACCTGGTCCGGATCACCACCCGGCAGGCCCTCAACCGGCTGCGCACCATGAAGCGCCGCCGCGAGGCGTACGTGGGGCAGTGGCTGCCCGAGCCGCTGCTCACCACGCCGGACGTGGCCGAGGACGTCGAGCTCGCCGAGAGCGTGTCGATGGCCCTGATGCTCGTCCTGGAGACGCTGTCGCCGACCGAGCGAGCGGTCTTCGTGCTGCGGGAGGTCTTCGAGGTGGAGTACGACGAGATCGCGGCGGCCGTCGACAAGTCCCCGGCCGCCGTACGGCAGATCGCCCACCGGGCCCGCAAGCACGTCGAGGCCCGCCGGCCCCGCAAGAAGGTTTCCGCACGCGAGGCCCGCACGGTCCTGGAGTCGTTCCGGCGCGCCCTCGAAAACCGCGACCCGCAGCTGCTCATGGACGTGCTGGCCCCCGAGGTCGTCCTGCTCAGCGACGGCGGCGGCTTCAAGCAGGCCGCGGTCCGCCCGGTCGTCGGCGCGGACCGGATCACCCGCTTCTACCTCGGCGGCACCGCCAAGCGGGGCGACGTGGTCACCTGCGCGCCCACCGTGCTCAACGGCAGCCCGGCGCTCCTCGTGTACGTCAACGGCGAGCTGGACGGCACCATGGCGGCCCACGTCGAGGACGGCCTCATCTCCGGCCTCTACTACGTCCGCAACCCGGAGAAGCTGACCCGCGTCGAAGCGGAGACCACGCTGACCCGTTGACCTCGCCGACCCGCTGGCGGGCGGCGGTGGCCGCAGGGCGTGCGAAAGGGCCGGACTCCTCGAAACGGGAGTCCGGCCCTTCGCCGTGAGCCGCGTGCGACCGGCCCCGGCCCTAGCCCTTGCTGACCGCCGCCAGGATCTCCGGCAGCCGGCCCGCGAGCCTCGGAGCCGCCAGCCGCAGACCGCCCCAGGTGACCAGCGCGCCGTACAGCACCCCGCCCGGCAGCAGCAGCCACAACAGGTCCTCGTGGTCGGCGAGGTGGAGGTAGAGCGTCATCCCGATCACCGGCGCGCACAGCACGGCGGCCGCGAGCATGCCGCCGAAGATGGAGATCCAGGCGAGCCCGCCCTGCCCCGGCGCCACGTTCTTGTACGCGCTGTCCTGAGGGATCGAGTACGGGAAGTTCGCCGAGGCCACGGCGCCCGTCGCCACCATCGCGCCGAGCAGCGCCAGGGCCACGCCCAGCGCCTCCGGCAGCTTCTGCCAGGCGTCGAGCATCCCGGCCGTCACCGCCGTGACGAGCAGCGTGTACGGCACGGTGACGGTCAGCAGCGCGAGGGCCCGGGCACGCAGCTCCGCGTACGCGTCGGCCTTCGTCGCGATGGTCTGGGCGACCATCCAGAACGCGGAGGTGTCCTGGCCGAACTGGTTGTACATCTGGATGCCGAGCATGCCCGAGGCGAAACAGGCGAAGTAGATGGTGCCGGTTCCCTGCAGCGCGTTGAAGACGGGCACGATCGCGCCGATCACCAGTGAGGTCACCCACGCGGCCTTCGTCTTCGGGTCGCGCCAGATGTAGCGCAGGCTGCGCTCCATCACGGTGCCCGTGCGCCCGCCCGGCAGGATCCGGCCCAGCAGACCCGAGGACGCCTTGTCCTTGGCGCCCGCGTCCGAGGCCGCGCCGATGGTGGAGCCGTCCGGCTCCACCATCAGACGCACCAGGCTCCGCTGCCACCAGTAGACGAGGCCCACGAGCGCGGCGGCGGTGAGCAGCAGCTTGGCCGCGGCCACGGCGTAGTCGCCGTCGCCGGCCGCGTCCACCGCGGAGACCGCGGAGGCCGGCGGCAGCCAGCCCACGACCTCGGCGGCCGGCTCGACGGAGCTCAGTCCGCCGACCCGACTCAGCCGCTGGGCGCCGAAGTTGACCAGCTGCATGCCGACGGCGATCACGAGGCCGGACAGGACGGCCAGGTCACGCCCCTTGCGGGAGGTGAGGAGCCGCACGTTCGCCGCCGCCACCGACCGCGACAGCGCGACGCAGACCAGGACCACCATCGGCACGGCGAGGACGGCGGCGACCGTGCCGGCCGCGCCGCGTGCGAGGGCCAGGGCCGCGCCGAGGGTCACGCACAGGGTGAACACCGGGCCGACGCCGACCAGCGAGGCCACGAGCAGCGCCCGGACCAGCGGCCGGGGCCGCAGCGGCAGCATCACGAGGCGCGAGGGGTCGAGGGTCTCGTCGCCGCTCGGCACGAACAGCGGCATGACGGTCCAGGCGAGCGCCATGACCCCGGTGAGCAGGACGGTGACCGTCGGCGCGTTGACGCTGCCGCGCATCAGCAGGAAGCCGAGCAGCACGAGCGCGGCGAAGACCGCGGCGAAGACGACCGAGGCGATGTAGGCGGCCGTCCGGCCGCTCGACTGCTTCAGGCCGTTCTTCAGCAGCGAGAGCTTGAGCCGTACGAAGACGGAGGTCAGCGAGGGGGCGGGCACGGTGGCGGTGCTCATCGGCCGGAACCGCCCAGCCAGTCCAGGGACTGACCGGCGTCCCGCCCGTTCGCGCCGACCAGCTCCAGGAACGCGGCCTGCAGCGACGGCGCCTCGCCCCGCACCTGCGCCAGCGGCCCCTGCGCGCGGATCTGGCCCGCGGCCATCACCGCGACCCAGTCGCACAGCGACTCCACCAGCTCCATGACGTGGCTGGAGAAGACGACCGTGGCGCCGGAGGCGGTGTAGCGCTCCAGGACGCCGCGGATGGTCTGCGCGGAGACCGGGTCGACGCCCTCGAACGGCTCGTCGAGGAAGAGGACTTCCGGGTTGTGCAGCAGGGCGGCGGCGAGCCCGATCTTCTTGCGCATGCCGGTGGAGTAGTCGACGACCAGCTTGTTCTGCGAGCCGGCCAGGTCGAGCACGTCGAGCAGCTGGGCGGCCCGCTTGTCGACCTCGGCGCCGGGCAGCCCCCGCAGCCGCCCGCTGTACGCGAGGAGTTCACGGCCCGAGAGGCGCTCGAAGAGCCGAAGCCCCTCGGGCAGGATGCCGATCCTGGCCTTGACCTGGGCGACGGACTCGGGGTCCGCCCAGACGTCGTGGCCGGCGACCAGGATGCGCCCGTGGTCGGGACGGAGCAGGCCGGTGATCATCGACAGGGTGGTGGTCTTGCCGGCGCCGTTGGGGCCGACAAGACCGATGAACTTGCCCGCGGGCAGGACCAGATCGATCCCGTTCACCGCGATCTGCTGTCCGAAACGCTTCCACAGCCCCTCGACGCGAACGGCGGGCACCGCACCGGATCCCGGTGCACCGCCCGCCGTTTCGAACACTCCGTCAAATGCCTGGTCAGGCATCATGTTGCGTCAACCCTTCGGTCGTCCCCGTATTGACGGGCACCACCTTACGGCTGGGCGCCTTTCGGCCACATTGCCTGGACTCGGCAGTGAGGACGGGCCCGTCACTGCCGCCGGGCGCGCGCGTCGGCCGCCTCCCGGCCGCACGCGTAGGCCAGCGCGCTGATCAGCTCCTCGGCGTCCGGCAGCCAGCGGTTGGCCGGTGTGGGCTTGCGGGCCCACTGCACCGCCCCGAATCCGCCGACCCGGGTCGGCGGCGCCGCCACGTAGTGCCCCTCGCCGCGGGTGGCGAGATCGATCGAGGACGGCACCCAGCCGAGCTTGCGCACCAGGTCCGGCACCTTGGCGGCCGCGCCGGGCAGCACGAAGAAGAACATCCGGCGGTCGGGCGTGCAGGTCACCGGGCCGAGCGTGAGCTCCATCCGCTCCATGCGGGCCAGCGCGAGGAAGCCGGCGGACTCGGGCACCTCGAGGGCGTCGAAGGTGCGGCCGGTCGGCAGCAGGATCGACGCCTTGGGCTGCTTCGACCACATCCGCCGGGCCCCCACGGCGCTGCCCGTGGCCTGGGTCGACCAGTCGGGCCGCGCGGGGTGCGCGCCGGGCGCGGGACACTCCTCCGCGCCGCAGGAGCAGCGCTCCCTGCCCTCGACCGCCTCCAGCCAGGTCCCGGGGAACACGTCCCAGTGCCGCTCTTCCGCGTACCGCACGGCACTGTCCAGCAGCTGCTCGCCGCGCTGCTTGGGGATCTGTGCGGCTTCCGTGACTCCCATGGTCTCTTCCACGTCGAACTCAACTGCCGCCGTCACCTGGGGTTACGGGCGCGGCGGCGAGCGGTGTGGAGCATCGATCCTGCACGCGGGGCGCACGGTTGCACGGGCGGGGGCGCGCGTGGGGCAGGAGAGCGGCGGGCGGGTAGGCAGGAGCGGGGGGCGTCGGTGGGGAGGGTCCCGTGGGGGTGCTCACGACCGTCGTGTCCGGTTTCGCGTGTTCACATCGGCATTGACCGGATATCTGCCGGGCATTGATCAGTCCTGTTGTTGATCACCGCACGGCCTCAGGGGGTTAGTCATCATGGCAGCCAGGCCACTCGTCGCCCGCCAGCCCAACGAACGGCTGCAGGCGCTCATCCAGGAGGCCGGGTGCTCCAACGCCGGCCTCGCCCGCAGGGTCAACATGGTCGGCGCGGAGCGCGGCCTCGACCTGCGGTACGACAAGACCTCGGTGGCGCGCTGGCTGCGCGGGCAGCAGCCGCGCGGCCGGGCACCCGGCGTCATCGCGGAGGCGCTCGGGCGCAAGCTGGGCCGCACGGTCACCATCGACGAGGTCGGCATGGCCAACGGGCGCAACCTGGCCTCGGGCGTCGGCCTCCAGTTCGCGCCGACCGTGCTCGGCGCGATCGAGCAGGTCTGCGAGCTGTGGCGCAGCGACGTGGGCCGCCGGGACTTCCTGTCCGGCTCGGCCGTCGCCGCCTCCGCGCTCGTCGAGCCCAGCCGCGATTGGCTGATCACGGGCGCCGACCCGCAGGTCGCGCGGGCCGCGGGGGCGCGGGTCGGGCCCTCGGACGTCGCGGCCGTACGGTCGATGACGGCGGCGCTCGTCGACCTCGACCGGCGCTTCGGCAGCGGGCACGTGCGGCCCGTGGTCGTGCACTACCTCAACAGCGTGGTGTCCGGGATGCTCTCCGGCTCCTACCGGGAGGCGGTCGGCCGGGAGCTGTTCGCGGCGGTCGCGCGGCTCACCGAGCTCGCCGGGTACATGGCCGTGGACACCGGCCAGCCGGGGCTCGCCCAGCGCTACTACATCCAGGCGCTGCGCCTCGCGCAGGCCGCCGGGGACCGGGCCTACGGCGGCTACGTACTGGCCGCGTCCATGAGCCACCTCGCCGCCCAGCTCGGCAACCCGCGCGAGATCGCGCAGCTGGCGCGGGCCGCGCAGGAGGGCGCGCGGGGGCGGGTGACGCCCCGCGCGGAGGCGATGTTCCTCGCGGCCGAGGCCCGCGGACACGCGCTCCTGGGCGACGCCCCGGCCTTCGAGCTGGTGGCGGGGCGCGCCGTCGACGCCCTGGAGCAGGCCGACCCGGAGTCGGGGGACGACCCCGACTGGATCGCCCACTTCGACGGGTCCTACCTCGCCGACGAGCTGGCCCACTGCCACCGCGACCTCGGTCAGGCACGGGAGGCGGCCCGCGCGGCCGAGCGGTCGCTGGCCGGACACCCCGAGACCCGCGCCCGGCGCCGGGCGATCGGGCTCGCCCTGCTCGCCACGGCCCAGGTCCAGCAGCGCGAGGTCGAACAGGCCTGCCAGACCGGCACCCGCGCCCTGGAACTCCTGGTGACCCTGCGCTCCTCGCGGGGCATGGAGTACCTGGACGACCTGCGCGGGCGCCTGGAGCCGTACGCGGGGGAGGCGGTGGTGCGGGAGTTCGGGGCGAGGCTGGAACTGCACGCCGCCTGAGGGGGCGGGGCGAGCGGGGTACGTCACACCTCTGTCACACGTGTGTGCGGGGCGCCGTGCGCACCCGGTAGCGTGAGCCGACGATTCCGTAGGTACGCAGGTCCATCAGCAGGCATCAGTAGGAGTCCCGGTGACGCACAGCGGACAGGGGCCGGAGCAGCAGTATCCGGCCGCTCAGCCCCTCCCCCCTGAGGTGACCCCTGGTGGCCCCTCGGACGCCCAGGCGACGCAGTACCTGCCGCCCGTGCCGGCCCAGCCGCCGGCGGCCCCGCAGCCCGGCTACGGCTACCCGCCCGCGCCGCCGCAGGCCCAGCCGCAGCCGGGGTACGGGTATCCGCCCGCGCCCCAGCCGCAGCACCAGCCGGGCTACGGCTACCCGCAGGCGCCGATGCCCGCCGACTCGGCGGCCACGCAGTACCTGCCGCCGGTGGCGGGGGGTGCGGACGCGCAGGCGACCCAGATGATCCCGCCGGTGGCCGCCGCCCCGGCGGGCCCGGACATGCAGGCGACCCAGTACATCGCGCCCGTACCGCAGCAGGGGCCGCCGCAGGGCCCGACCGGCGAGCGCCCGCCGCTCGCCGACTTCGAGAACCTCTTCCGCAGCGACACCCCGCAGCCGGCCGCCCAGCCCGTCGTCCAGCACCAGCCGTCGGTGCAGCTGCACCAGCAGCCCTACCAGCCGCCGGCCGCCCAGCCTCCGTACGGGGGCGGCTTCCAGGACGCGTACTACGACGAGTACGACGAGCCCGAGCAGCCCCGCCGGAAGTCCCCGCTCGCGCTGATCGGCGCGGTCGTCGTCGGCTGCGCCGTGGTCGGACTCGGCGCCGGCATGCTGCTCAGCGGAGGCGACGACGACAAGACCGACCAGAAGGGCGGCCAGAACGTGGCCGCGAGCTCCGCCGCGCCCTCCGCCGACGGCGCGACCGAGAAGGCGGCCGACCCGGCCGAGGAGCAGGCCAAGGAGCTCGACAAGCTGCTCGCCGACAGCAACAACAGCCGCGACGCCGTGATCCGCTCGGTCGAGTCGATCAAGAGCTGCTCCAACCTGGACCAGGCCGCGAGCGACCTGCGCGGCGCCGCGGAGCAGCGGCGCGGGCTCGTCACCCGGCTCGAGGCGCTCTCCGTGGACAAGATCCCGGACAGCGCGGCGCTCACGGCCGCCCTCACCAAGGCCTGGCAGGCCTCGGCGTCCGCCGACGACCACTACGCGGCCTGGGCGGTCCAGGCGAAGAGCAAGAAGGTCTGCAAGGGCGGCAAGGCCCGCTCGACCTCGCAGACCGTCGAGGCCAACAAGAAGAGCGGCGAGGCGACCACCGCCAAGCGCGAGGCGGCCGGGCTGTGGAACCCGACCGCCGCGAAGTACGGACTGACGAAGCGCAGCACGACCCAGCTGTAGCCGCTACGGCGCGGCGAGCACCGTCTCGCCGACGTCCACGAAGCCGGGCTTCTGCGCCACCAGACGCCCCTGGCGCACCACCTGGAACGTCACGTCGTGGTTGACGATCCGGGGGAAGCCGGGGGCACCGAGCAGGTCGTCGTACCGCCAGCGCAGCGCGGGCGTCAGACCGCCGGTGTCGATCCGTACGCCCTTGTCGAGCGCGTGCGAGAGCTGTACGGCGCTGACCTTGTCGCTGGCGAGGGACTCCACGACCTGCTTGAGCACGGTGTACGCGATCCAGGTGGTCTGCACGCCGGCGTCCGCCGGGTCGACCCGGTTGTCGACGAAGGCGTGCTCCTGGATCACCTTGCGCATGGGCGCCCAGCTCTTGTCGTCGGCCTCCGGGTACCAGCCGGTGACGTACGCGCCCTCGAAGGGGCTGTGCGCGCCCCCGGTGCGGTCGATGAGCGGCTGTCCGACGCTGCCGAGCACGGAGGAGATCCGCACGCCGTCCTTGTCCTTCCCCGTCTCCTCCTCCGGGAGGCGGCGGAAGGAGTCGAAGAAGGTCTGGGTGCGTTCGCCGAGTACGGCGGTGACGCAGCCGCCCTCGTCCCCGGCCCGGGCGCGGGCCCGGCCGGCCTGCTCGGTGTACTCGGCGGCGTCCTCGACGGCCGGGATGTCGATGGCCTGGCGGTGACTGGCCTTGCGCAGGCCGGAGTTGAGCAGGTCGGGCAGCTTGTCGCCGGCGATCGTGTCGGGACGGACCAGGGACACCTTGCGGCAGCCGGCCGCGAGCTGCATGCCGTGGCCGGCGATGAGGGAGGCCTGGCCGCCGTTGACGGGGTACGAGAGCGGGGAGGTGAACTCGTCCTCGGAGATGCCGTAGCCGCCGATGTACGGGATGCCGGCGGCCTCCAGCGGGGCCATGAAGGCGCGCCCGTTCTGGCTGTAGGAGCCGACGACGGCGACGGCGCCCTCGCGGACGGCCCGGCGGGCGCAGGCTGCGGCGCCGGCGGAGGTGTTCTGTTCGTTGCAGGTCAGGACGCGCAGCTCGTGCCCGTCGATGCCGCCGTTGGCGTTGACCCAGCGGGCGTAGGTCTGCGCCATGGCGGGCATGCCGGGCATATTGGTGGCGCGGGTCTGGTCGGGGGCCCAGGTCATGACGGTGACGGGCTCCCTGGAGCCCCCCGTGGCCCCAGGGAGTACGCCGCAGCCGGCGAGCAGCGACGCTCCGGTCGCCGCTGTCGTGACGTACGCGAGGAGTGAGGTAAGTCGCCTACCGGTCATGGGCATGCACACTTCCGCCTCATGGGTAACGCGGGAGTGAGCGGGATTCAACGCTGGGTGACGTGAAGGTGAATTACCGGGGCCGGTGGAGGCCGGGAAGGGCGCTGTCAGTGGGTGAACGTACGATCGAACGATGTCCGGTACCACCTCCCCTTCGGTGAACTCTTCCCGTCGCGGCCGTCGCTCCTCCACCATGGGCGGCATGCCTCTCAACGACATGCCGTGGTGGCGCTGGCGCAGCAACGTGCGCTCGGCGCTGCACATGCTTTCGGACCCGGGGTTCCACGAGACGACCTGGCTGGCCGGCCAGGAGGGGTACGGCGACGTCACCGACGCCGTCTACCGCCTGGTCGAGGACACCTGGCTGGACAACTGGTCCGCGGAGAAGTACGTGGGGACGATCTTCCGCGACTCCGGCGAGGCCGCGCTCGTCGACGTGGCCGTGCTGCGGGTGCTGCGGATCATGCACCAGGTCGGCCCGGACGCGCCGGTCTCCGCGTATCTGGAACACCACGGGTGGCCGGAGGCGGTGCGGGCCGCGCGCGAGGCGCACGTACGTCTGGCGACGGCGGACGGGGAGGACCCGGACACGCCCCCGCGCTCCCTGGAGATCCTGCGCATCATGACGAGGTCCGCCTGACGGACGGCGGGGCTCCGGCCCCCTCGCGATGTGGCAGGCTTGGCGAATGACCGACCAGTACGTCCTCACCCTTTCCTGCCCCGACAAGCAGGGCATCGTGCACGCCGTGTCGAGCTATCTCTTCATCACGGGATGCAACATCGAGGACAGCCAGCAGTTCGGAGACCGTGACTCCGGTCTCTTCTTCATGCGGGTCCACTTCTCGGCGGAGGCGCCGGTCACCGTGGAGAAGCTGCGGGCGAGCTTCGCGGCGGTGGGCGACTCGTTCACGATGGACTGGGCCATCAACCGGGCCGACGAGCGGATGCGCGTCGTGCTGATGGTGTCGAAGTTCGGCCACTGCCTGAACGACCTGCTGTTCCGCTCGCGGATCGGGGCGCTGCCGGTGGAGATCGTGGCGGTCGTCTCGAACCACACGGACTTCGCGGAGCTGGTGGGTTCGTACGGCATCCCCTTCCGCCACATTCCGGTCACCCGGGAGACGAAGGCGGAGGCGGAGGCGGAACTCCTCTCCCTGGTGGAGTCCGAGAACGTGGAGCTGGTCGTCCTGGCCCGCTATATGCAGGTCCTCTCGGACGACCTGTGCAAGGCCCTCTCGGGCCGCATCATCAACATCCACCACTCCTTCCTGCCGAGCTTCAAGGGCGCCAAGCCGTACCACCAGGCGCATGCCCGCGGTGTGAAGCTCATCGGTGCGACGGCGCACTACGTGACGGCCGACCTCGACGAGGGGCCGATCATCGAGCAGGAGGTCGAGCGGGTGGGGCACGAGGTGACGCCGGACCAGTTGGTGGCGATCGGTCGGGACGTGGAGTGCCAGGCGCTGGCGCGAGCCGTGAAGTGGCACGCGGAACACCGAATCCTCCTGAACGGCCACCGCACGGTCGTCTTCGCATAACGCCGACCACACCCGCGCCGCCCGTTGTGGGCATTCGTTCCGCTGGGGCGGAACGGGTGGGCACAACGGACGGCGCCCCTTGCCGGGCCTAGGCTTCCGCGCCTGAACCCGCACCACGGGTGCGGCGCGCTGGGGGCCGGGGCTCAGGCACGGGGAGCGGAGGCGCCGCTGAGGGCGCCGTCCCGTGTGCCCACCCTCCCCCAGACTTCGTCCGGGGGACCCCCACCGCCCTGCGGGACGATTGCCCACACGGGGGTGGGCGAGGCGGAGGCCGCCCGCACGGGCGCGGGCGCGGCGGCGCGCACTCCGCGGGCGGAGGCGGCTACAAGTGGCTCAAAGACGCTGCTGTCGTGAGGACGTCTCGGATGGCTTCGCGGTCGCCGTCCTGGCCCGCCGCCGCTTCCTCCGGCGGCACATGCCCCGCGAGGAGCTGGCAGAACTCCACTCCGTCCATCGCCACCTGCGCCACCGCGTGCTCGCGGGAGCCGAGCGCCGCCGGCGAGTCCAGCGCGATGTACCAGTGGCCCCCGCCCGCGCCCTCGATCTCCAGGTGCAGGGAGCGCCCCGGCGAGCCGGCCGTGACGAGTTCGCGGGCCGGGGCCGCCAGGCCCGTACGGCGGCGGCCGGCGAGGGCCGCCGGGAGGAGCCGGGCCGCCAGGTCGATCATGCCGTGCATGTGCGCCCCGCTCGGCGGGTCGTACGGATAGTCCACCGCCTGCGCGATGTCCCCCGCGTGCACCCAGCACTCGAAGGCCCGCTCCAGCAGCGAGTCCCGCAGCGGCAGCGCCATGTCCCCGTACGTCACCGTCAGGTCCGCGACCCCGCGGCCCGCGAAGGACACCGTACGGATCAGCGTGTGGCTCTGCTCCCGCCACGGCTCGCGGATCGCGCGGGTCGGCGGGCGCAGCGAGCCGGACCAGTACGTCTCCGTGCGTTCGGTGGGGGAGAGCTCTCCCACGCCCGGGCCCAGCGGGTCGTCCAGGCCCAGCGACGCCGCCACCAGGCCGTCCACCGCCAGGAGATGTCCGATCACCCCGGCCACGGTCGTCTTCCGGTTCACCCGGCGTTCGTCCTCGAACCACTTCAGCCGCACCGGCGCGTGCCACTCCGACTCGCCGATGTCCTGCAGCAGCGCGTCCAGCCGCGCCGTCTCGGCGTCGTAAGGCGTCGCCCACGCGGGCACCGGGATGCGGGCCGGGCGCCGGCCCAGACAGTTCTCCAGGACCCGCGAGCGCAGCAGCGGATCCAGGTCCAGGTCACGCTCGGCGTGCAGCAGCCCCACCGCGTCCCGCAGCCGCAGCGCCTCCTCGGCACACGGCGCGCACTCGGTCAGGTGCTCCTCGACGGCCTGGGTCTCCTCGGCCGAGCACGCCGACAGCGCCCACGCGCCGAGGAGGGATTTCAGTACACGGTGAGGGAGAGGCTCCGGCGGACGGATGGGTTCCGTCAGGTCCGCGTGGTCGTCCGGGGACCACCGCGGGGCCGGTATCCGCGGGGCGCGTGCGGTCTCCCCGGTCTCCTCGGGCTCGTCGTTCACCCCGCTCACAGCGCCCGTCCGTACGCACCGGGCGGCGAGGAGCCCTCCACGGGACGGGTGTTGGCCGTGGACAGCAGTTGCAGGCCGAGGCGCAGCCGGCGGCGCGCCTCGTCCTCCGTGACCCCCAGGTCGGCGGCGGTCTGCCGGTAGTCCCGGCGCTGGAAGTACGCCAGCTCCAGGGCCTGCCGCAGCGGTGTCGGCATGGACGTGACGATGTAGTCCGCGCGGGCCGCGACCGAGGCCCGTCGCACCTTCTGCTCCAGCTCCTCCACCGAGCCCTCGCCGCTCTCCGCGTAGGCCACGGCCTCGGCCTGCCGCAGCCGGTGCACCGCCTGCCGCTGGGTCAGCCGGGCGACCCAGGCCCGCATGTTGCCCTGCTTGGGGTCGTAGGCGTCGGGGTTCTCCCAGATGTAGCCGAAGACCTCGCGGGTGACCTGGTCCGCCGCGTCGTCGTCGTCGAGCACCCGGTGGGCGAGGTTGTGCACGAGGGAGGCGAAACGGTCGTAGAGCTCGCCGAGGGCGGCCGCCTCGCCGCGTGCGAGGCGCTGCTGCATCCGGCGGTCCCAGCGCGGTGGTGTGTCCTTCGCCATCCGAAGCCCTCCCGAAGCCCTCGGTCACCGCTTCCAAAGTAGTGCGCCATGACCCGGCGCACTTCGGTTTGCCGCAAGTGCGCCCTTGACGGATCCGCGGATGGTAAGGAACGGGGCAACCTCGCCGACGGGGGTTTCACGGCGCCGCGACGGGGCAGCGGGGAGGGGAGCAGGAAGCACTGCCTCCGGTTGAAAGGCGCCGCTCGTGACGATCAGAGTCGACGAGGACGAGCAGAACTCATGGACCGTGCTGCGCATCAGCGGCGAACTCGACCTGGTCACCTCCCCGCGGATCCGCAGACGCGTCCACGACGCCGTCGCCGCCGGCCGCCGCGACGTGGTCCTCGACCTGGCCGCGGTCCGCTTCTGCGACTCCAGCGGCGTCGGCGTGCTCGTCGCCGCCCGGCGCCTGATGCGCTCCTGCGGCGGCCGGCTCCGCCTGATCCTGCCCGCCCGCGGCGCGGAGGACGGCGCCCACGTCAACCGCGTCCTCGGCGCCCTCGGCGTCCGCCGCCTCTTCGAGGTCTACCCGGACCTGCCGGCCGCCCTCGACGAGGAGGCCGAACCGCTCCGCTTCGTCGCCCCCGCCTCGTGACGGCCGGGCCCGCACCCGCTCAGCTGGTCTTGCGGTTCGTCAGGTGCGGGCCGATGTAGCCGACGATCACCCGGCCGGTGCCGCCCCGGCTGTCGTCGTGGAAGTAGACGCGCGGCGAGATGGAGCCCTTCGAGCCGAGCTTGAGGTGCGCCAGCATCTGCATCCGGCCGCCGGGCGCCAGCTCCGCGGGCACCGGGAAGATTCGCTCGTCGCCCCAGGTGGTCCGGGTGGCCTCCGTCTCGCCCATCGCGATCTGCTTCACGGGGAAGATCCGGGCGCCCGCCACCGGCACGTCCTTGCAGAACTGGAAGTAGCCGCCGCTGAACAGGCCTTCCTTCTGCGCCGCCGCGTACGAGTCGAGGGACCGCAGCGCCTGCCAGGCCTTCGCCGCCCAGGTGCGGGCGAGGACCTGGTCGTCGAGGCCGATCGCGAGTGAGCGCTCGGCCGTCACCAGCACGTGGTCGAGCTCGCCCAGCCGTTCCCACAGCTCCTCGAAGGAGCTCGGCTGGGCGGCGGCCGGTTCGAGGATCACGGTGTCCTCGTGGCGCCCCTGCGCGTGCAGCCGCTGCCTCAGCAGCCGCGTCTCGCTCTGGGCGCGCTCCACGTCCTCCAGGGCCAGGAGGTGGTCCTCCATCTCCTGCTGGTAGCGCGCGGTGACCTGGTGGAGCTGCTGCTGCAGCGCCTGGATCGTGCGCTCGGCGAGCAACTCGCGCCGGGCGGCCTCGGACAGGTCCTGGTCGCCTTCCGCGAGCAGCTGGGTCAGGATCGCGTTCTCCTCCTTGAGGGAGGCGAGTTCGTCCAGGGCGACGTGCGGGGCCTGGACATGGGCACGGGCCGCGTCCTGGGCGGCCCGCCGCTCGTCCTGCTTGCGCTGGTGCTCGTCGGGGAAGACGAGGGTGCGCAGCCGCGCGGGCGCCTGCCGTTCGAGGGCGTGCCGGTGCACCCCGCGGGAGACCAGCCGGAAGGCCTGGTCCCGGGGGTCGCTGATGCGCGTGCCGCTGAGCAGGCGGTGCCGGGGCGCGTCGGCGCTCCAGGCGGGGTCGACCTCGGGCAGATAGGTGCGTACGGCTCCGGGGGCGATCCGGTGGTGCTCCCCGACGGCCTCGCGGAAGGCGCCGACGGCGTCCGCGTCGCACAGCAGGTAGAGGGAGGCGTCGCCCGAGCACTTCGGCATCAGCTGCCGGAGCCGGCGCGACCAGGTGTCGTCGGCGTGCAGGGGGCGGGCCGCGACGACGGCGGGCAGCCGCCGGTCGGGGTCGCACAGCACGTGGACGAGCTCGTCGACGCCCGCGGCGGAGACGGCCTGGGCGTGCACGGTGAGCCGGGCGCGGCCGTCGCGCGGGCGGAGCGCGTCGACGAGCTGCTCGACGAGCGCGGGCCGGCCGGGGTTGAGGGCCGTGACCCCGTTGTCGAAGCACTCCAGCGTCACCGCGGCGGACTGGGGTTCGGCCCCGGCGGGCGTCACGGCGGTCACGGTCACCCGCCAGGTCGCCTCCTCGTTGTCCTCCCGCAGCTGGATCCGCAGCGCGTGCTCGGTCCCGTTCGGGTGGTAGAGGGCCTGCGACATGAGGACGGTGCGCTCGTCGAGGCGGTGGGTGCCGGTCTCCAGCGGCGCCTGGTCGAACCTCTTCTTGTCCGCGAGCCAGCAGGCGGTGACCCGGCGGACCTCCGGGATGATGCCGGTGCCGCCCGGGACGCCGGGGACGTCCAGGACGGAGCGGTAGACGAGCGGCGACGCCGTGCGGGAGGCGTCGGCGGCGCGGGCGGGCTGGCGCGGGACGGCTGCCGCGGGGGCCCGGCCGCGCGGCGCGCGGCCGGCCGTCCCGGAGCGGGGTAAGGCCAGGTCCTCGGTCGTCATCGACCCTCCACAGCACGTGCTTCACGGTGCAGGACATCCTGCCGAAAGGAGCGCGGTACGGGAGGAGTTCGGCGAATTCCGAGGAATCCGGAGGGAGCCTTGGGCGTGGTCCGGGGCCCGCCTCACCCCAGCGGCGCCCCCGTCTCCGTCAGCCTCCCGTCCGCGAGCCGCAGCCGGCGCTCCACGCCGATCTCGCGGAGGAAGCGCTCGTCGTGGCTGATGACGACGAAGGCCCCCCGGTAGGCGTTCAGGGCGCTCTCCAGCTGGCCCGTGCTGACGAGGTCGAGGTTGTTCGTCGGCTCGTCCAGGAGCAGCAGGTGCGGGGCCGGGTCCGCGTACAGGACGCAGGCCAGGGTGGCCCGCAGGCGCTCGCCGCCGGACAGGGCGCCCACCGGCAGGTGGGCGCCCGCGCCGCGGAAGAGGAAGCGGGCGAGCAGGTTCATCCGCTCGGCCTCCGGGCGCCGGGGCGCGAAGTCGGCGAAGTTCTCGGCGACCGTGCGCTCCAGGTCCAGCAGGTCGAGGCGCTGGGAGAGGTGGGCGATCCGCCCCTCGGCGCGCCGGAGTTCGCCGCCGTCGGGGACGAGGTCGCCGTTGAGGAGGCGCAGCAGGGTGCTCTTGCCCGCGCCGTTCGGGCCGGTCAGCGCGATGCGTTCGGGGCCGCGGACGGTCAGGTCGACGCCCGGCTCCGCGAACAGGGGCCGGTCGCCGAGCCGGATCCGCAGCCCCTCGCCGAGGAAGAGGGTGCGCCCGGCGGGCACGTCGGTGTCGGGCAGGTCGAGCGTGAGGCGCTGCTCGTCGCGGACCGCGCGTCCGGCCTCGTCGAGGCGGGCCTGGGCGTCGCCGACGCGGGTGGCGTGGGTCTGCCCGGCCCGGCCGGCCGACTCCTGCGCGGAGCGCTTCAGGCCGCCGGCGACGATCCGCGGCAGGCCGGCGTTCTTGAGGTTGCGGGCGGCGTTGCTCTGCCGGCGCTCCGCGCGCTCCCTGGCCTGCTGCATCTCCCGCTTCTCGCGCTTCAGCTCCTGCTCGGCGCTGCGCACGTTCTTCTCGGCGACCTCGCGCTCGGCCCGTACGGCTTGTTCGTACGCGGTGAAGTCGCCTCCGTAGAAGCGCAGTTCGCCGCGGTCGAGCTCGGCGATGCGCTCCATGCGGTCGAGCAGGGCGCGGTCGTGGCTGACCAGGAGGAGACAGCCGGTGAAGTCGTCCAGGGCGGAGTACAGCGCCTGGCGGGCGTCCAGGTCGAGGTTGTTGGTGGGCTCGTCGAGCAGGAGCACGTCGGGGCGCTTCAGGAGCTGCCCGGCGAGCCCGAGGGAGACGATCTGCCCGCCGCTGAGCGTGCCCAGCCGGCGGTCGAGGGTGAGGTCGCCGAGGCCGAGGCGGTCGAGCTGGGCGCGGGTGCGCTCCTCGATGTCCCAGTCGTCGCCGATGGTCGTGAAGTGCTCCTCGGCGACGTCGCCCGACTCGACGGCGTCGAGGGCGCGGATCACGTCGGCGACGCCGAGCACCTCGGCGACCGTGAGGCCGCCGGAGGTGCCGTCGCCCAGCGGCAGGCTCTGCGGGAGGTAGCCGAGGGTGCCGTCCACCGACACGGCACCGGCGCGGGGGCGCAGCACGCCGGCGACGAGCCGCAGCAGCGTGGACTTGCCGGCGCCGTTGGGCGCCACCAGGCCCGTACGGCCCGGGCCGACGGTGAAGGACAGGTCCTCGAAGACGGGGGTGTCGTCCGGCCAGGAGAAGGACAGGTGGGAGCAGACGACGGCAGCGGAGGGCATGGACATGGAGGCGACCTCGTACGAGAAGGAGGGCAGGCGGAGATCACTGCCCGGGCGGCAACAGGGGAGACGGGAAAGAGGGGACGACTGAGAGGGCCACCCCGGCGACGCTCCTACGCGCCTGCCGGTGGCCGCTCACCACCGGGAATCACCCGGAGATGTCGTCGTCGCCCGCCATGTCTGCTGCCGCTCCTCGATCCGCCGGCGTCCGAGGCGCCGGTCCTCCTCCACGCTAACAGGACCGTCCGATTCCGGCACGGAATTACGCGAAGCGCTCCCGGAGCTTGTACTTGAGCACCTTGCGCAGGGTGTCGTTCCTCGGCAGCGCGTCGACCAGCTCCAGTTGCTCCGGCAGCTTGAAGACCGACAGGCCCGCCTCCCGCAGGAAGGCCGTGACGGTCTCCAGGGTCAGCGGTTCGGCGCCCTCGGGCTGTTCGACGACGGCGCACACGCGCTCGCCGCGCTCGGCGTCGGGCAGGCCGATGACGGCCGCGTCGCCGACACCGGGGTGTTCGTGCAGGAGGTCCTCTATCTCCTTGGCCGAGATGTTCTCGCCCTTGCGGATGATGATGTCCTTGATCCGCCCGGTGAGGACCAGGTGGCCGCTGTCCGTGAGGTGTCCCACGTCGCCGGTGATCAGGAAGCCGTCCTCGTCGAAGGCGGCGGCGGTCTGCGCGGGGTCCAGATAGCCGCGGCAGACGGCCTCGCCGCGCAGCCGGACCTCGCCGTCGGCGGTGATCCGTATCTCCATGCCGGCGGGTGGGCGGCCCTCGGTGGTGGCCAGGTTCTCGGCGGTGTCGCCCGGGTCGCCCATGGTGATCATGGGGACTTCGGTCATGCCGTAGCCGTGGGTGAGCTGGACGCCCATCTCCCGGACGACCGCGTGGTAGATCTCCGGCGGCTTCGGGGCGCCGCCGCCCGCGAGGAGCCGCAGGGTGGGGATGACCGGCTCGCCGGGCTGTTTCCGCTGTTCGGCGAGGAACATCGCGTAGAAGGCGGTGGACCCGCCCGCCACCGTGACGCCGTGCTTGCGGTACTCCTCCAGCGCGTCCGGCAGGGCGAACTGCTCGAACATCACGGCGGGGAATCCGTACAGCAGCAGCATCACCGTGTAGTCGGGCCCGGCGATGTGCGCGTACGGGAAGGCCATCGAGCCGACGTCGGCGTCGCTCAGGTGGAGGGCGTGGGCGAGGCAGGAGCCGCCCGCGATGAGCGAACGGTCGGTGTGCAGGACGCCCTTGGGGTCGGAGGTGGTGCCCGAGGTCCAGTAGATCCAGCGGACCTCGGTGCCGGACGCGGGCGGTGGCGGCAGCAGCGCCGGGTCCCCGTCGGGCAGGTCCTCCGGCTCGTACGCCTCGAAGATCCCGCGCGCGCCGAGCCGGCGGGCCATGGCGGTGTGGTCGAAGCCGCGCCAGACCCCGGGCACGGCGAAGAACTCGGCGCCGGACTCGCGCAGCGCGAAGCCGACCTCCTTGTCCCGGTAGAACGGGATGACCGGGCTCTGTACGGCGCCGACGCGGGCGAGCGCGAAGGTGAGCACCGCCGTCTCGATCCGGGTGGGCAGCTGCCAGGCGACGACCGTGCCGGGGCGCACGCCCCTGGCGTACAGCCCCGCGGCGCAGCGCTCGGCCCGGTCGCGCAGCTCGCCGAAGGTGAGGACCCGGTCGCCCTGGAGCAGTACGGGCCGGTCGGGGGTGAGGGCGGCCCGGCGTTCGACGAGCTCCCAGAGCGTGCGGGACTCGCCCAGGGCGTGTGCGGTCTCGTTCATCCCGTACTCCTCGCGACTGACGTTCCGTCAGATATGGCGGTGAGCGTAGAGGTCCGGCGCTTGTCGGTCCAGGGGTGCGGGGCTAGCCTGACTCCATCGGATCTGACGGGTCATCAGAAATGGGAGAGGGCTCCATGACGGAACTGCCCCGCATCATCAGCGTCGACGACCACGTGATCGAGCCCGCGCACCTCTTCGAGACCTGGCTGCCGGCCAAGTACCGGGACCGGGGGCCCAAGCCCCTGACCGCCGGCATCGGGGAGCTCGCGTACGTCGGCGGGAAGTACCAGATCACGATGGACCCCGACGGGCCGCCCACCGACTGGTGGATCTACGAGGACCTCAAGTTCCCGTACAAGCGCAACATCGCCGCCGTCGGCTTCGACCGCGACGACATGACCCTGGAGGGCATCACCCGCGCGGAGATGCGCCGCGGCTGCTGGGACCCGGCGGAGCGGCTGCGGGACATGGACCTCAACCACGTCGAGGCCTCCCTGTGCTTCCCCACCTTCCCCCGCTTCTGCGGGCAGACCTTCGCCGAGGCGCACGACAAGGAGGTCGCCCTCGCCTGCGTCCGCGCCTACAACGACTGGATGGTCGAGGAGTGGTGCGGCGACAGCGGCGGCCGGCTCATCCCGCTGTGCATCATCCCGCTCTGGGACATCGACCTCGCCGTCGCGGAGATCCGGCGCAACGCGGCCCGCGGCGTCAGGGCCGTCACCTTCTCCGAGATCCCCACCCACCTCGGACTGCCGTCCATCCACTCCGGCTACTGGGACCCCTTCTTCGCCGTCTGCCAGGAGACCGGGACGGTGGTGAACATGCACATCGGCTCCAGCAGCCAGATGCCGGCCGCCTCCCCGGACGCCCCGCCCGCCGTCCAGGCCTCGCTCTCCTTCAACAACGCCATGGCGTCGATGATGGACTTCCTCTTCAGCGGCGTACTGGTGAGGTTCCCCCGCCTGAAGCTGGCCTACAGCGAGGGCCAGATGGGCTGGATCCCGTACGCCCTGGAGCGCGCCGACGACGTGTGGGAGGAACACCGCGCCTGGGGCGGGGTGCGCGACCTGATCCCCGAGCCCCCGTCCTCGTACTACTACCGGCAGATCTTCTGCTGCTTCTTCCGCGACAAGCACGGCATCGCCTCGCTCGACGTCGTCGGCCGCGACAACGCCACCTTCGAGACCGACTACCCGCACGTCGACTCGACCTTCCCGCACACCAAGGAGGTCGCCCTCGACCATGTGAAGGGCCTCGACGACGAGACCGTCTACAAGCTGATGCGCGGCAACGCCATCCGCATGCTGGGCCTCGACCTCGACCGGGGCCGGGTCTGATGGACCTCGCGTACACGGCCGAGGAGGAGGAGTTCCGGGCCCGGCTGCGGGACTGGCTCGGCACCGTCCTGCCCAAGCTGCCGCCCCGGCCCGACCCGCTCGACTGGCCCGGGCGGCGCGCCTACGACACCGGCTGGCAGCGGCTGCTGTACGACGCCGGCTACGCGGACGTGCACTGGGACGCGTCCCCCACCCAGCGCCTGATCTTCCTGGAGGAGACCGAGCGCGCCGGAGCCCCGTACGTCGGCGCCAACTTCGTCGGACTCCTGCACGCCGGGCCGACCATCGCCGCCGAGGGCACCGCGGAGCAGCGGGCGCGCTGGCTGCCCGGCGTGCTCCGCGGCGACGAGGTGTGGTGCCAGGGCTTCAGCGAGCCGGACGCCGGATCCGACCTGGCGTCCCTGCGGACCCGGGCGGTCCGGGACGGCGACGCGTACGTCGTGACGGGATCGAAGATCTGGACCTCGCACGCCGAGGTCGCCGACTGGTGCGAACTCCTGGTCCGCACCGACCCGGACGCGCCGAAGCACCGGGGCATCACCTGGCTCGCCCTGCCCATGGACGCCCCCGGCATCACCGTACGGCCGCTGCGGACGCTGGCCGGCTCGACCGAGTTCGCGGAGATGTTCCTCGACGAGGTGCGGGTGCCGGTCGCCAACCGGGTCGGCGCGGAGAACGACGGCTGGCGGGTCACCATGGTGACCCTCTCCTTCGAACGCGGCACCGCCTTCGTCGGCGAGGTCGTCGCCTGCCGCCGCACCCTCGGCGAACTGGCCCGCACGGCCCGGGAGAACGGCTCCTGGGACGACCCGGTGGTCCGGCGCCGGCTCGGCAGGCTGGCCGCCGAGTTCGGGGCGCTGTGGCGGCTCACCCAGTGGAACGTCAGCGAGGCGCAGGCGACCGGCGGGGTGCCGGGGGTCGGCGGCTCGGTGTTCAAGCTCCGGTACTCGCACGCCCGGCAGGAGCTGTACGACCTGGCGGCGGACGTGCTCGGCCCGGACGCGCTGGACCTCGCGCGGGAGTGGAACACGGACCGGCTGTCCTCGCTGTCGTACACCATCGCCGCGGGCACCTCGCAGATCCAGCGGAACATCGTCGCCGAGCGCATCCTCGGCCTGCCGAAGGGACGGTGACCCAGCCATGGACTTCCGGCTCACCGAGGACCAGAAGGCGCTGCGGGCCGGCGTGCGGGAGCTGCTCGCCCGGCGCTTCGACCGCGAGGCGCTGCGGGCCGCGGTCGACGCGGGCGGGGCGCTCGACCGCGCGCTGTGGCGGGAGCTCGGCGCGGCGGGCTTCTTCGCCCTGCGGCTGCCCGAGGAGGCCGGCGGCGTCGGCCTCGGGCTCCCCGAGGCCGTGCTGCTCTTCGAGGAGGCGGGACGGGCGCTGCTGCCGGGGCCGCTGATCGCGACCCACCTGGCGGCCGGGGAGGTGCCGGGGGCGGCGGACGGATCGGTGGTGGTCACCGCCGTCGACGGCGCGCTCGTCGAGTGGCTCGACGCGGCGGACGTGGTGCTCGGCGAGGCCGGTGGGGCCGTGCCCGTGCGGTCCGTGGACCCGCTGACCCCGCTGCACAGGGTGGCGTCGGCTGCGGGCGCGGCGGTGCCGGCGCCGACCGCGCGGGAGGCGTCCGTGGCGGATCTGCTCACCGCCGCCGAGCAGCTCGGCAGCGCCGCCGCGACCACGGACATGGCCGTCGCGTACGCCAAGGACCGGACCCAGTTCGGTCAGGCGATCGGCGGGTTCCAGGCGGTCAAGCACCTGTGCGCCGGGATGCTCGTGCGGACCGAGCTGGCGCGGGCGGCCGTGTACGCGGCGGCCGTCACCGGTGACCCCGTCGAGATCGCCGGGGCCAGGCTGCTCGCCGACGAGGCGGCGGTGCGCGGCGCCCGGGACTGCCTCCAGGTGCACGGCGGCATGGGCTTCACCTGGGAGGCCGATGTGCACCTGCACCTCAAGCGGGCCTGGGTGCGGGCCGAGCGGGGACTGTCGGGCGCGGCGGCGGAGGAGGCGGTGGCGGCCGCGCTGTGAGCAGGGAGGGGGGCGGAGGGCGGACAGGGAGCGGGCAGGGGGCGGACGGGGAGCGGACAGCGGGGCCTGGCACGGGGGCTTGGCGGATGGCGGCAGGGCATGGGCGGTGGGTAGCCGGGGCGTCACGGAGCGTCGATACCGTGTTGTGTCCTTCGGCGGGGTCGTCACGGGCCGGAGTCGGCCTCCGGCTCCGGTACGCTCCGTGGGATGCGAGTGCATGTGGACCCGGATCGCGCCGGTGCCGCCCCCGCGGCGGCTCCGTGGTCGGGAATGCCCGCCGCTCGCGCCCCCCGGCGGCCTTGTGCGCGCCTCTGTTCGACTCCCAGCGACGTGCGTCGCACAGTATGGACCATGCGTACTCCTTCGCGCTGGAATATGCCCGAAGCGCTTGTTGCGGTGACTGTACGTCAACCATGCTGTCCCACAAGGGAATCACGTTCCGTTAGGTCGTCGAGGACGCCGGTTCGGATGGTGTGAACGGTGCAGGTGCTTCAGGTTCAGTTGGAGGTCGGACCGGATCCGGCCGAGGTGGGGCGGGCCCGGCGATGGGCGCGCTCGCGGCTGGCCGGGTCCGGGATAGGGGACGACGAGCCGCTGGCGGACACGCTGGTGCTGCTCATCTCCGAGCTCGTGACCAACGCGGTGGTCCACACGGGCTGCCCGGCCGTGCTGCGGATGCTGTTCGGCGGGGGCGGGGTGCGGGTCGAGGTCGCCGACACGAGCGACCGCCCGCCGGCGCCGCGGCACGCGGAGGGCGACGACACCAACGGGCGCGGCCTGGAGCTGGTGGACGGCCTGGCCGACCGGTGGGGCTGGCAGCGCGAGGGCGCCGGCAAGAGCATCTGGTGCGAGGTGGACCGGGCACCCGGCGTCGGGCCGGCCGCGCAGGTCTCACCCTCCCGGGTGCACTGTTGACGGTTCATGGTGAATTGATCACTCTTGGGTGAGCGATTCGTACGGCGAGGGGAGCCGAGGGGCGTGCCCCTCGGCGAGCGCGGGTCGTGACGGGTGGCGGCGGCCGTGCCGTGCTCGGGGCGCGCGCGAGCGCGCCGCCACCCGGGGTCTTCCTCCGTGCCCTGGTCAGAGAACGGCCACCGGTGCCACCGGCGTGCCCGTCCCGCCGACGAAGGGCTCGGGCATCGCGGAGAGCAGGAAGGCGTAGCGGCGCGCTTCTGCACAGGCTGTGGACAACTCCTCCAGATTCCAGTTCTGCCCCTGGAGCATCCCCATCTCGACCAGGTCGAGGGCGTGCACGGGCAGCCACAGGTTCTCGATCTCCGGCGGGAAGATCTCGAAGGTGAGCGTGTCGTTGGCGACCGCGGCCACGTCCCGGGCGTGGAACCACTCGGGGGTGCGGACGGACAGGCCGGGGGAGGGGAACGCGTACCCGTGCTTGTCCCCGGCCAGATAGGCCTGGATCTGCCCGGTCCGTACGAGCACGATGTCGCCGGAGCGTACGGTGACCCCGCCGAAATCCGCCGCCTCGTCGAGGTCTTCGGGGGTGACGGCGTGGTCCCCGGGCAGCCGGTCGACGCCCTTGGCGGCGGCCACGTCGAGCAGCACCCCGCGGCTCACCAGGTGGCGGGCGGTGTGGATGCCGCTGAACTGCGAGCGGCCGTGCGGGGTGATGGTGTCGGCGGGGCGTCCGTTGTAGATCCGCCCCGAGTGCGAGACGTGGGTGAGCGCGTCCCAGTGGGTGCCCGCCTGGAGTCCGAGGGTCACGGCGTCGTCGCTGGTGGCGACGGTGCCGGGGCCGAAGAGCTCCTGGTTGACCTGGACCATGACGTGCAGCGGGTTGACCCGGCCGGGGATCATGCCGGTCTGCACGCCGTCCTGTTCGAGGGCGACGGCGAGCGGGACGCGGCGGCCGGTGCGGACGGTGGCGGCGGCCTCGCGGACGACCTCGTCGGTGATCAGGTTCAGCGTGCCGATCTCGTCGTCCCGGCCCCAACGGCCCCAGTTGTTGACGCGTTTGGACAGCTCGTGGAATGCGGGCGGGAGTGCGCTGGGGGAAGACATCGGGCCTCCGGGGTCTTGTTTTCCGGTATCTGACGGGCCGTAGAATCCTGCCGACGAACGAATCTAACGGACCGTCAGAAAATGCGGGAAGGGGCCGGGCATGGGGAACTTCTTGGCAGGAAAGGTCGTCGCCGTGACGGGCGCCGGGCGGGGGATCGGCCGCGCGGTCGCCCTCGCCTGCGCGGCGGAGGGCGCGAAGGTCGTCGTCAACGACTACGGGGTCTCCATCGAGGGCGGCGAGCCCACCAGCGAGATCGCCGAGTCCGTCGTCAAGGAGATCGAGGCGGCCGGCGGGGCCGCCGTCGCCGTCGCCGACGACATCTCGACGATGGCGGGCGGACAGCGGATCGTCGACGTGGCGCTCGCCGAGTACGGGCGGATCGACGGCGTGGTGTGCGTGGCCGGCATCCTGCGCGAGCGGATGCTCTTCAACATGTCCGAGGAGGAGTGGGACCCCGTCGTCGCCACCCACCTCAAGGGCACCTTCACCGTCTTCCGGGCCGCCTCCGCCGTCATGCGCCGCCAGGGCGCGGGCACCCTCATCGGCTTCACCAGCGGCAACCACCAGGGCTCGGTCGCACAGGCCAACTACGCGGCGGCCAAGGGCGGCATCATCTCCCTCGTCCGCTCGGCGGCCCTCGGCCTGCACAAGTACGGCGTCACGGCGAACGCCGTAGCCCCGGTCGCCCGCACCCGGATGTCGGCCAACGTGCCGATGGAGCTCAAGGAGATCGGCGAGCCGGAGGACGTGGCCGCGCTCGTGGTCTATCTGCTCTCCGACCGGGCCAGGGCCGAGAAGATCACCGGCCAGGTGTACACGATCGCCGGACCCAAGATCGCCGTCTGGGCCCAGCCCCGGGAGCTGCGGGCCGGTTACGCGGAGGGCGGCGCCTGGACCCCGGAGCGGATCGCCGACTTCCTCCCCGGCACGGTCGGGGTGGACCCGATGCCGATGCTCCAGCAGCTGGAGGAGATGGCTCGGGCCGCTGCCGCCGGGGACCGGCCCAACTCCCGCAAGGAGGGCTGACCATGAGAGGCGTCGTCTTCGACGGGAAGCAGGTCCGGGTCGTCGACGACCTGGAGGTCCGCGCGGCCGGCCCCGGAGAGGTGCTCGTCGCCATCGCCGCGGCCGGACTGTGCCACAGCGACCTCTCGGTCGTCGACGGCACGATCCCCTTTCCGCCGCCCGTCGTCCTCGGCCACGAGGGCGCCGGCGTCGTGGAGGCGGTGGGCCCCGGTGTCACCCATGTCGTCCCGGGCGACCACGTGGCCCTGTCCACCCTCGCCAACTGCGGGGCCTGCGCGGACTGCGACCGCGGGCGCCCGACGATGTGCCGCAAGGCGATCGGCATGCCCGGGCAGCCCTTCTCCCGGGGTGGGCAGCCGCTGTTCCAGTTCGCGTCGAACTCGTCCTTCGCGGAGCGGACCGTCGTCAAGGCCGTCCAGGCCGTGAAGATCCCCGCCGACATCCCGCTGACCTCCGCCGCACTCATGGGCTGCGGGGTCCTCACCGGCGTCGGGGCCGTCCTCAACCGGGCCAGGGTCGACCGCGGCGAGACCGTCGTCGTCATCGGCACCGGCGGGATCGGCCTCAACGTCCTCCAGGGCGCCCGGATCGCGGGGGCGTCGACGATCGTGGCGGTGGACACGAATCCGGCGAAGGAGGCGATGGCGCGGGCGTTCGGCGCGACCCACTTCCTCACCTCGGCCTCGGTCGAGTCGGTACGGGAGATCCTCCCCACCGGCGCGGACCACGTCTTCGAGTGCGTGGGCCACACCGGGCTCGTCCGCACCGCGGTCGACCTGCTCGACCGGCACGGCCAGGCGATCCTGCTCGGCATGACCGCCCCGAAGGCCGAGGCGAGCTTCCTGCCCGCCGCGATGTTCCTCGACAAGTCGATCCTGGGCTGCCGCTACGGCTCCTCCCGCCCCCAGAAGGACATCGCGCTGTACGCGGACCTGTACCGCACGGGCCGGCTCCTGCTCGACGAGCTGGTGACGAGGACGTATCCGGTGGAGGAGTTCGGGAGGGCGGTGGAGGACATGGAGGGCGGGAAGGTGGCGCGGGGGGTACTGACGTTCTGACCCCTCCCGCCCCAACGCCCCACCGTCCTGGGCGCTCACGCCCGCGAATTGTGGCCCCCTGCCCACGCCGTTGTGGGCATTCGTTCCGCTGGGGCGGAACGGGTGGGCACAACGGACGGCGCCCCTTGCCGGGCCTAGGCTTCCGCGCCTGAACCCGCACCACAGGTGCGGCGCAGTCGGGGCGGGGCTTCAGGCACGGGGAGCGGAGGCGCCGCTAAGGGCGCCGTCCCGTGTGCCCACCCGTCCCGCCCTGCGGGACGATTGCCCACACTCCGCGGGGCGGAGGCGGACCGGACGGCGCGGCGGCGCGCACTCCGCGGACGGGGCGGAGGCCCGGGGTCAGGGGGTTGGGGTTGTGGGGCGGAAGGTTCGGCGGTAGGTCGTCGGGGTGACGCCGATCGCCGTCTGGAGGTGCACCCGCAGGGACTGCGCCGTGCCGAAGCCCGAGTCGTGGGCGATCTGGTCGACCGGCAGGTCCGTGGACTCCAGGAGGTGGCGGGCGCGCTCGATCCGCTGCTGGGTGAGCCACTGCCCCGGACTGACCCCCACCTCCTCCCGGAAGCGCCGCGTGAAGGTCCGTACGCTCATCGACTCCCGTGCCGCGAGATCCCGCAACTGGATCGGCTCGTGGAGGTGCGCCAGGGCCCACGCACGGGCCGTGGTCGTCGTCGAGGTGCCCGGTTCGGGGAGCGGGCGCGCGATGTACTGCGCCTGGCCCCCGTCCCGGTGCGGCGGCACGACCGTGCGCCGCGCCACGTCGTTGGCGACGCCCGTCCCGTGGTCCCGCCGCACGATGTGCAGGCACAGGTCGATCCCGGCGGCGACCCCCGCCGAGGTCAGCACGTCGCCGTCGTCGACGAAGAGCACGTCCGCGTCGACCCGCACCCGCGGGAACAACCGCTGGAAGTGTTCGGCGGAGGCCCAGTGGGTGGTGGCGGGCCGTCCGTCGAGGAGCCCGGCGGCGGCCAGGACGTAGCCGCCGGTGCAGATGGAGACCAGCCGCGTCCCGGGCCGGATGTGCGCGAGCGCGGCCGCCAGCTCCGGGGTGAGCCGCCCCTCCTCGTACACCGGACCCAGCTCGTACGAGGCGGGCACGACGACCGTGTCGGCGGTGCCGAGGGCCTCGGGTCCGTGCTCGACGTGGATGGCGAAGTCGGCGTCCGTCGGAACCGGCCCCGCGGCCGGCGCGCAGGTGACGATCTCGTACAGCGGCCGCCCGTCGGGGTCCTTCGCGCGGCCGAATATGCGGTGCGGGATGCCCAGTTCGAACGGGAGCAGCCCGGGCAGGGCGAGGACGGCGACCCGGTGCGGACGCATGATGTTCAACCCTTCTCACCCTCCGAAATACAGTGGTGGTCCAGACCAGTCGCTGGTACGTCTGTGTGCTCGTGACGGACAACACGTACAAGTCTGAGGCCGCCGAGCGGATTCCCGCCCCGGGCGGGCCGCCCGCACTCTGGAACCGTAACTTCCGGCTCTTCTTCGTCGCCCGCGCGGTCGCCGTCTTCGGCGAGGGCATGGTCCCGGTCGCCTTCGCCGCCGGACTCATCGGCGCCGGCCACTCCGGCGCCACCGTCGGCTACGCGCTCGGCCTGTGGACGGCCGCGTTCGCCGTCTTCGTGCTCTTCGGGGGCGTCCTCGC
This sequence comes from Streptomyces sp. NPDC020422, assembly GCF_044386705.1. Taxonomy (NCBI): domain Bacteria; kingdom Bacillati; phylum Actinomycetota; class Actinomycetes; order Kitasatosporales; family Streptomycetaceae; genus Streptomyces; species Streptomyces sp. NPDC020422. The sequence continues at coordinate 341,717 of NZ_JBIRVJ010000005.1, forward strand.
CGACCGCTTCACCGCGCGGCGCATGATGATCCTCGCCGACCTGCTCCGACTGCCGGGCGCCGGGCTCCTCGCGGTCGCCTTCGCGCTCGGCGGCCCGCCGCTGTGGGCGGTGTACGTGCTGTCCGCCGTCAGCGGCGTCGGCGCCGCGCTCTTCCAGCCGGGCGTCGCGTCCACGATCCCCCGCATCGCCCCCGACGTGCAGCGGGCCAACGCGGTGCTCCGGGTCGTCGAGGCCCTCATGACCATGGCGGGACCGGCCGCCGCCGGCCTGCTGGTCGCCCTGTGGAACGCGGGCGCGGCCTTCGCCGTCAACGCCGCGGCCTTCGCCGTCAGCGCCCTCTGCTTCACCCTGATGCGGATCGTCCCGGTCCCCTCCGACACCGTCGAGCGCGGCTCGATGGTCTTCGAACTGGCCCTGGGCTGGCGCGAGTTCCGCTCCCGGAGCTGGCTGTGGGGGGTCATCGCCATCTGGACGGTGTACGGGCTGACGGTCGCGGGACCGATGGTGCCGCTCACCGCGAGCCTGGTGACGGAGCAGCACGGCTCGGCCACGTACGGCGTGCTGATGGCGGTCAACGGAGCGGGCAGCGCCGTCGGCGGCCTCCTGGCGCTCCGGCTGCGCCCGGTCCGCCCGCTGGCGGCCGGGGCGGTCGCCCTGCTCGGCCTGCCGGTGAACCTGGTGCTGCTCGGCACGGACGCGGTGGTGCCGCTGCTGTACGCGGGGCAGTTCGTCGGCGGCGCGGCCTTCGCCTTCTGGCTGGTGATGTGGTCGACGTCGGTCCAGACGCATGTCCCGCAGGACGCGCTGAACCGGATGCACGCGTACGACGTGGCCGGATCGCTGCTGATGATGGGCGTGGGCCGGACGTTGTCGGGCCCGGTGGCGGCGGTGGCCGGCACGGAGGAGGTCCTGCTGGCCGGGGCGGGGATCGCGGTGCTCGTGGTGGCGGCGCTGCTGGTGGTGCGGCCGATCAGGACGCTGGGCCGGGCCTAGGCGCGGCGAGGGGCGGTTGGCCCGATCCGTTGCAAACTCGGCCTTCGGGCCAATGGTGGCCGGGTCGCGGCGGCCGGATTCTGTATGACGTGACCCAGACAACCAACCCTGCCGCGTCCCCCACGGCCCCCGACAGCCCCGACCGCCCCCTCCCCGCCCCCCGCACCCCCCGCATCCACCGCGCGTGGTTCGTCGCGGCCGTCACCTTCGTCACGATCATCGGGGCGGCGGCCTTCGCCTCGCTGCCCGGTCTGCTGATCGAGCCGCTGCACGGCGAGTTCCACTGGTCGCGCGGCACCATCGGCTTCGCGGTCTCCGTGAACCTCGCGCTGTACGGCCTGACGGCGCCGTTCGCCGCGGCGCTGATGGACCGCTTCGGCATCAGGAAGGTGGTGGCGGTGGCCCTGACGGTCATCGCGGCCGGCTCCCTCCTGACCGTCTGGATGACGGCGGCGTGGCAGCTGGTGCTGTTCTGGGGCGTCCTCGTGGGCCTGGGCAGCGGCTCGATGGCGCTCGCGTTCGCGGCGACGGTCACCAACCGCTGGTTCGTGGCGCGGCGCGGCCTGGTCACGGGCATCCTGACCGCGGCCGGCGCCTCCGGGCAGCTGGTCTTCCTGCCGCTGCTGTCCTGGCTGGTCGAGAACCACGGCTGGCGCCCCGCGGCCGTCACGGTCGCCCTGGCCGCGCTCGCCGTCGTGCCGTTCGTCTGGCTGCTGCTGCGCGACCACCCGGCGGACGTGCGCCTGGCGCCGTACGGCGGTGCGTACGCGCCGAAGCCCGCCCCCGTCGCGGGCGCGGCGCGCCGCGCCGTCACGGTCCTCTTCAAGGCGGCCCGCACCGGCCCGTTCTGGCTCCTGGCCGGCACCTTCGCGATCTGCGGCGCCTCGACGAACGGCCTGGTCAAGACCCACTTCGTGCCCGCCGCCCACGACCACGGCATGCCGGTGACGGCCGCGGCCGGGCTGCTCGCGGTCATCGGCGTCTTCGACGTCGTCGGGACGATCGCCTCGGGCTGGTTCACCGACCGCTTCGAGGCCCGCCGCCTCCTCGCCGTCTACTACGCGCTGCGCGGCGTCTCGCTGCTCTTCCTCCCGATGCTGCTGGCCCCGGCCGTACACCCGCCGATGGTCTTCTTCATCGTCTTCTACGGCCTCGACTGGGTCGCCACGGTCCCGCCGACCATCGCCCTGTGCCGCGAGCACTACGGCGAGGACAGCGCCATCGTCTTCGGCTGGGTCCTCGCCTCCCACCAGGTGGGCGCCGCCCTGATCGCCTTCGCCGGCGGCCTCGCCCGCGACGTCTTCGGCTCCTACGACATCGTCTGGTACGCCTCGGGCGCCCTGTGCGCGGCCGCGGCCCTGATGGCCCTGGTCATCCGCAGGACCCGGGTGGCATCCCCCGCCCCCGCTACGCGCTGAACCGGCCGAACCGCCCCCGGTGGAACAGCAGCGGGTCCGCCGTGGTGTCCGTCGCGTCGAGGGACTCCACGCGGCCGACCACGATCAGGTGGTCGCCGCCCGTGTGGACGGTCGTGATCGTGCAGTCGAGCCAGGCCGGGGCGTCCGGGAGGCGGGGGGAGCCGGTGGTCGGGGCCGGGGTCCAGGGGACGCCCGCGAACTTGTCGGCGCCGCTCACCGCGAAGGAGCGGCACAGTTCGCCCTGGTCGGCGCCGAGGATGTTGACGCAGAAGGCGCCCGTCCGGGCGATCCGGGGCCAGGTCGTCGAGGTGCGGGCGACCATGAAGGCGATCAGCGGCGGGTCGAGGGAGAGCGACGCGAAGGACTGGCAGGCGAAGCCCGCGGGGCCGTCCTCGTCCAGGGCCGTCACGATCGTGACCCCGCTCGCGAAGTGGCCCAGCACGCGCCGGAACTCGGCGGGGTCGACCGGCAGCCGCTCGTCGTCGCGCACGGCGCGCAGGGCGGGTCGGGGGAGGGGTTCCACGGCCGTGGGCGCACCGGCCGACCTCAGGTATCGGACGGCGGTGGCCGCCATCCCAGCGTGTCCCATCATGGTGACCAGTGAAGCTGACGGAGCGTCAGATGGGAAGGCTTGCGAGCCTCCTCCGCCGCTCCCGGCCCGTCGCCGTCGCCGTCACCGTCCCCCGTACGTCGGTGTCCGCCGCTCCACGAAGGCCGCCACGCCCTCCTGGGCGTCCCGCGTCGTCATACAGATCTCCTGCGCCGCCGCCTCCGCCGCGAACGCGGAGGCGCGGTCGGTGTCCAGGGAGGCGTTCACCAGCTGCTTGGTGAGAGCCAGGGCGCGGGTCGGGCCCTGGGCGAGGCGTTCGGCCCACTCACGGGCCGTCTTCTCCAGGTCCTCCGCCGGTACCACCCGGTTCACCAGGCCCATCGCCCGCGCCTCCGCCGCCGGCAGCGCGTCGCCGAAGAACATCAGCTCCTTCGCCCGCTGCGGGCCCACCAGGCGGGGCAGCAGGTAGGCGCCGCCGCCGTCGGGGACGATGCCGCGCCGGACGAACACCTCCACGAACTTCGCCTGCTCCGCCGCCAGCACCAGGTCGCACGCGAAGGCGAGATGGGCGCCGATCCCGGCCGCCGTCCCGTTCACCGCCGCGATCACCGGCTTCTCGCAGTCCATGACCGCGCCGACGAACCGCTGCGCGCCCAGGCGGATCATGCGGGCCACATGGCCCTGGACCCGGTCCCCGGACGCGCTCGGGCCGCCCCGCAGGTCCGCGCCCGCGCAGAAGCCGCGGCCGGTGGCCGTGATCACCACCGCCCGGACGTCCGGATCGGCGGACGCGTCCGCGAGCAGCGCGATGATCCGCTCCCGCTGGTCCCAGGTGACCGCGTTCATCGCCTCCGGGCGGTTGAGCGTGATCCACGAGACGCCGTTCTCGACGGCGTGCAGGACGTCCGACATGGCTGACCCCTTCGTCATCGGCACACCGCCAGCGCGTCCAGCGCCACCGCCCCCTGCCCCCGGGGCAGCACCATCAGCGGGTTGATGTCCAGCTCCGCAAGCTCCCCGTCGAGTTCCAGCGCCATCCGCTGCACCCGCAGCACCACCTCCACCAGCGCGTCCACATCCGCCGGCGGCGCCCCCCGCACCCCGTCGAGCAGCGCCCGCCCGCGCAGTTCGTCGAGCATGTCGCGGGCCTCCCGCTCGCCGAAGGGCGGCACCCGGACCGCCGCGTCGTTCAGGACCTCCACCAGGACGCCGCCGAGCCCCACCGTCACCGTCGGCCCGAAGAGCGGGTCGCGGGTGACGCCCACCACCATCTCCACCCCGCGCGGGACCATCTGGCAGACCAGGATGCCGTCCAGGTCGATGCCCTCGTAGCGCGCGATGTCGGTCAACTCGCGGTACGTGTCGCGGATCTGGCTCGCGGAGGTCAGCCCGACCTTCACCAGGCCCAGCTCCGTCTTGTGGGCGAGCTGCGCGCCCGAGGCCTTCATCACCACCGGGTAGCCGACCAGCCCCGCCGCCCGTACGGCCGCCGCCGCGCTGGTCACCAGCTGCTCGCGCGGCACCCGGATCCCGTACGCCCGCAGCAGCTGCTTCGCCGCGTGCTCGCTCAGCCGGTGGCCGGGCCGCATCAGGGCCTGCGCCTTGCGGAAGGAGGGGGACGGGGTGCGCGGGGCCTCGTCGAAGGGCGAGCGGTAGCCGGTGGTGAAGCGGTGGTGGTCGAGATACGCCTTCACCGCGCCGATGCAGTTCCCGAAGGTGCGGAAGGTCGCGACCCGCGACGAGCCGAGCAGGGTCGTGCGGTAGGCGTCCTCGGTGCCGACCGGCGAGCCCCACACCACGCAGATGAGCTTGTCCGTCTCCTCGGCGGCGTCGACGAGGTCCTGCGCGAGCTTGTCGCTCATGGGCGGGAAGGGGCCGGTGATCGGACAGATCAGGACCCCCACCTCCGGGTCGGCGAGGATCGCGTCGATGATCTTCCGGCCGCGCCAGTCGCCCACCGGGTGCCCGCCGTTGTCGACCGGGTTGGCCACGCTCAGGTACGGCGGGATCCACTGGTGCAGCTCGTCCTGCTTCGCCCGCGACAGCGTGGGCAGGGTGAGCCCGGCCGCCGTCGCCAGGTCGGAGAAGTGCGCGCCCGTGCCCCCGGAGATCGAGTAGACGACGACCCCGTCCGCGACCGGCCTGCGGGCCCGGGCGAGCAGCGCCGCGGTGTCCTGCAGCTGGTCGAGCCCGTCGACCCGGATCACCCCGAACTGGCGCATGGCCGCGTCGACGACCTGGTCCGCCCCGGTCAGCTTCCCGGTGTGCGAGGCGGCCATCCGGGCCCCCGCCTCGGTGCGTCCCACCTTCACGGCGACGACCGGCACCCCGCGCCGCGCGGCCTGGTCGGCGGCGAGCAGGAAGGAACGCCCGTCCTTGAGCCCCTCCACGTAACAGGCGATGGCCCCGACCTCGGGCCGGTGCGCGAAGTACGAGAGGAAGTCGGCGGTCTCCAGGTCGGCCTCGTTGCCGGTGGGCGCCCAGTGGGAGAGGCGGACGCCGAGCTCCTGCATGGTGAAGACGGGCCGGCCCTGGTGCCCGGACTGGGTGATGAGCGCGACGGCGGGCCCTTCGAGGTCCTCGCGGAAGCGCTCGAAGGCGTTGAGGTTGGTGTTGGGGCCGAGCAGGCGCAGCCCCGAGCGGCCCACGGCCGCGGCGAGCCGCTCCTGCGCGGCGGCCCCCTCCTCGCCGGTCTCGGCGAAGCCGGAGGCGAAGGCGACGGCGAACCTCACCTTGGCCTCCGCCAGTTGCTCGATCACCGGGAGGGGGTCGGCGACGAGGAGCACGGCGAGGTCGACGGAGTCGTCGAGCTCGGTCACCGAGGCCACGCAGTCGATGCCGAAGACGGACGTACGGGTCGGGTGCACCGGCACCACCCGCGCCCCGACCCGCCCGGCCCAGTCGAGGAGCTGGCGGGTGATGCCGGTATTGGGCCGCCCCTCGGCGTCGGAGGCGCCGACGACGGCGACCACCTCGGGCCGGAAGAACCGGTCGAGTTCGGGTACGGGCGCGTGCAGCGGGCGCCCGCTGACGTCCGTGTCGCCCTCGACCGCGGCGACGCCGTGCACGGCGACCCGGGTGGGCTGCTCGCCGCAGGCGACGACGCGAGCGCGGAGGTCTGTGGTGAAGGTGCCGTGAGTCGATCCAAGCATCGTGGTAGCTCCGCCCGTCCGTCGGTCCGCCCGTTCGTCCGTGTGTGCCGTTCCGGCCGTCCCGGCCGGTCCCATCTCTGACGCTCAGTCAGATTACAGAACTGACGGGGAGTCAGGAATGGCCGTGCAGGGAAAGGCGCGACCGTTCCGCGGGCGGGGAGTTCGAGGCCGGGGACGAGGTCGGGGGTACAGGGGCTGGGGGGGGCGAGGCCGGGGGTACAGGGGCTGGGGGGGCGAGGCCGGGGGTGCAGGGGGCTGGGGGACGTGGCCCAGGCGTGCAGGGGGCTGGGGGGCGAGGCCCGGGGGTGCAGCGGGCTGGGGGGCGAGGTCGGGGATGCAGGGGCCGGGCTCAAGGTGGGGAGTTCACGCGCGGACCTTCACTCCGCACCCCGCCCCGCCGCCGGCCGCGCCACCCGCCCCGCCGCCAGCAGGAACAGCCCGCACCCCGTCACCAGCCACCACCCCGCGCGGGACGCGGCCGGCAGTTCCGCCGGGGCGGCGCCCGTGACCAGGGCTCCCGCGACGGCGATGCCGATCGCCGAGCCGAGCTGCCGGGCCGTCGACGTGATCGCCCCGGCCACGCCCGCCCGGGACGGCGCCAGGCCGCTGACCGCCGTGTGGGTGAGGGGCGCGTTGGCGAAGCCGAAGCCGGTGCCGGTCAGGAGGTGGGCGGTCAGCAGCAGCGGCAGACCCGTGTCCTGGTCGAGGCCCACCAGGCACAGGCCGCCCGCCGCCGTGAACGCGCCCGCGAGGAGCAGCGGCCGACGGGGCCCGTACCGGCCGACGAGGCGGCCCGACCACGGCGCGCACACGGTGGCGCCGAGCGCCATCGGCAGGGTCGCGAGGCCCGCGGCCAGCGGGCTGAGCCCCCGGGTGTGCTGGAGGTGGAACGTGGTGAGCAGCAGGCTCACGTTCAGCGCCACGAACACCGCCGTGGCGCCGAGGACCGCCGTCGCGAAGGGCGGGCGGCGGAAGAGCGCGAGCTCCATCAGCGGTTCCGGCCGGCGCCGTTCGACGAGGACGAAGCCGAGCGCGGCGAGCCCGGCCAGGGCGTAGCCGGTCAGTGCGGCGGGCGAGCCCCAGCCGAGGCGCGGGCCCTCGATCAGCACCCCCACCGTGAGCCCGAGGGTCGCCGTGAGCAGGACCTGCCCGGGCAGGTCCAGGCGCCGGGCGCGCTGCCCGTGGGACTCCGGGACGAACAGGGCGACCAGGACGAGGGCGAGGGCGGCGACGGGGGCGTTGATCCAGAACACCGAGCGCCAGCCGAACGCCCCGATCAGCGCGCCGCCGGTCACCGGCCCGGCCGCCATGCTGAGCCCGAACACGGCCGCCCACACGCCGATGGCCCGGGCCCGCTCGCGCGGGTCGGGCGTCGCGCTCACCACGATCGCCAGGGCCACCGGGCTGAGCATCGACGCCCCGACGCCCTGGACCGCCCGGGCCGCGACCAGCGCGCCGAGCGACGGCGCCAGGGCGCAGGCCAGCGAGGCGAGGCCGAAGAGGACGAGCCCGGTACGGAAGATCCGGCGCCGTCCGAAGCGGTCGGCGAGCGCGCCGGAGGCGACGAGCAGGCTCGCGAGGACGACGGTGTACGCGTCGACGACCCATTCGAGGCCGCGGGTGCCGATGTCGAGCCCGCGGCCGATCTCGGGCAGACCGACGTTGACGATGGTGGTGTCCACGCCGACCAGGAACATGCTCAGCGCGCAGACGGCGAGCACCGTCCGGCGTCTGCGGAGGCTGAGGGCGGGCGGGGCGGGCGAGGAGGGCGGGGCGGGCGAGGAGGGCACGACGGGAACGGCGGGCGTGTCGGGCGTGTCGGGCGTGGCCATCGACGGCGTGGTCATGTCGTACCCCTTCGGTACGGGAGCGTGGACATGCTCATGCTCGAAGCCGGCCCCGCCCCCCGCCCAGGAACTTTGCGAACATCGCAAAATGGCCCCATGGACCCTGAGACCGCGGAGATCATCGACGGCATCGGCCCCCGGCTGCGCGCCCTGCGCCGCGACCGCGGGCTCACCCTCGAAGCGCTCGCCCAGGAGACCGGGCTCTCCGTGAGCACCCTCTCGCGGGTGGAGTCGGGCGTCCGCCGGCCGACCCTCGACCTGCTCATCCCGCTCGCCCGCGCCCACCGGGTCGCCCTCGACCAGCTGGTGGCGGCCCCCGCGACGGGGGACCCGCGGGTGCACCTCAGGCCCCGCAGCCGGGGGCGCGGCAGCGTCCTGGTGCCGTTGACGCAGTATCCCGGCCGGGTCCAGGTCTTCAAGCAGGTCCTGTCCCACCGCGAGCCGAAGCTGGTGACGCACACGGGGTACGAGTGGCTGTACGTCCTGGCGGGGGAGCTCCGGCTGGTCCTCGGCGACCGCGAGGTCACGCTGCGGCCGGGCGAGGTCGCGGAGTTCGACACGGCGGAGCCGCACTGGTTCGGCCCGGCGGACGGCTCCGAGGCGGTGGAGATCCTGCACCTGTTCGGGCCGCACGGAGACCAGGCGGTCGTCCGGACGCCCCCGGCCTCCCAGGCCCCCGCCGTCAGCCCTCCCGCGCGATCCGCCTGGCGATCCTCTCCGCGTCCCGCGCCAACTCGCGGAACATCCCGCTGATCGGGTTGGTGAAGCCCGTGAAGTAGAGCCCGGGCGCCTGGGCGGGGCAGCGGGCCCCCCGGGTCAGCGGGCGGCCGCGGGGGTCGAGGACGCCGAGGTGGCCGATCAGGGGCTCCAGGGCGCGCCGGTAGCCGGTCGCGGCGATGACCGCGTCGGGGGCGATCCGGGAGCCGTCGGCGAGCACGACCTCGGCGCCGTCGAAGGCGTCGACGGCGGCCACCGGCTCGACCTTCCCGGCCCGGACGGCGGCGACGAGGCCCACGTCCTGCACCGGGACCGCGCCCTGCAGGACCCGGGAGTACAGGCCCCCGGTCGGGCGCGGCAGCCCGTACGCCGAGAGGTCGGCGTACATGAAGCGGCCGAGCAGTCCGGTCAGTCGGTCCACCAGGCCCACGGGGAGCCGGCGCACCAGGATCCCGCTGCGCTGGCTGGGCCAGCCGAGGGTGGCGCGGCGGACGATGTACGGGGGCGTGCGCACCGCGATGCGGACCCGGGCGGCGCCGCCGTCCGCGAGGTCCGCCGCGATCTCGGCACCGGTGTTGCCCGCGCCGACGACGAGGACGTCCCGGCCCTCGTACGGCTTGGGGTTGCGGTACGCGCTCGCGTGCACGAGCTCGCGGCCGGCCGTGCCGGTGTACGTGTCGAGGCCGGTCCAGTCCGGTATGCGGGGCGTGTGGTTGTAGCCGGTGGCCACGACGACGGCGCTGCCGAGGAGCCGCCGCCCGCCGGTCGCGTGCAGCACCCAGCGGGCGCCGTCCGAGGGGCCGGCGGAGTCGGCGGCGTCCGCGCGCTCGACGCGGGTGACCTCCACCCCCGTCACGATCTCCAGGTCGTGGACCTCGGCGTACTTCTCCAGGTACCGCACGACGTCCGCGCGGGCGACCCAGCGTCCGAAGGAGCGGGGCATCTTCAGTCCGGGCAGTGCGGAGAGCCGGCGGGTGGTGTGCAGCCGCAGCCGGTCGTAGTGGTTGCGCCAGGAGGTGCCGACGGCGTCGGACTTCTCCAGGACGACGGCCCGCACGCCCTGCTCGCGCAGGGCGGCGGCGACGGCGAGTCCGCCGGGTCCGCCGCCGATGACGTAGACGGGGTGGGTTCGGGGGGTGGTCATGACTGCTGAGCGTAATGACGCGTACACGCAATGGGTCTCGGTCAAGAGGGGGTTCGGTTGCGAATCGATCACGCATGCAGAGGTCTTGCGGAGAAGCGGGCCCATCCGCTGAACTGACGCCTACCTGACGAAGCGTCAGATCCCATCTCCCGAGGGGCGGACGGGCACATGCAGACGATCTGGCTCACCGGCGCCGAATGGCTCGCCGTCCTCCGCATCGGGCTCGGCCTGTGGTGGCTGGAGAGCTGGCGCCACAAGGACAAGAAGGGCTGGTTCGAGCGCGGCACCGGCATCGCCTGGGCCGCCGACGTGGCCGGCAAGCACAGGTGGGCGGCCGTGAAGAACGGCTTCGACACGATCGTCGCCCCCCGCCCCAAGCTCATGGCGTACGTCGTCGTCTACGCCGAACTCGCCCTCGGCCTCGGCCTGGTCACCGGCCTGCTCACCCCCGTGGCCCTGGTGGGGGGCCTGCTGCTCAACCTCCTCTACCTGACCCTGATGATCCACGACTGGGCCGAGCAGGGGCAGAACGCGATGATGGCGCTGATCTCCCTCGTCGCCCTCTTCGCCGTCTCCTGGCAGACCTGGTCCCTCGACCACGCGATCGGACTCTTCTGATGACGGGCACCCCGGCAAGCCTCCCGGACGTCGACGCCTTCACCCGCACCTACTGGGACGCCGCCGCCGAAGGCCGCCTCCTGCTGCGCCACTGCACCGCCTGCGACCGCCCCCACCACTACCCGCGCGAGTTCTGCCCGCACTGCTGGAGCGAGGCCGTCGAATGGCGCGAGGCCGGCGGCGGCGCGGTGCTCTACACCTGGTCCGTCGTCCACCGCAACGACCTGCCGCCCTTCGGCGAGCGGGTGCCGTACGTGGCGGCCGTGGTGGACCTCGCGGAGGGCCCCCGGATGATGACCGAGGTCGTCGACTGCCCCCAGGCGGAGCTGCGCGTGGGCATGGACCTGGAGGTCGCCTTCCGGCCGGAGGGCGACCTCCGGGTCCCCGTGTTCAGACCCCGGCGCTCCGGGCATCCCCACTGAGCCGCGCCACCGGGATCCACAGCTCGGAGTCCGTCTCCGCGCCGATCTCCACCGGCCGGGTCCTCAGCAGCTCCGGGCCCGGCCGGCTCTCGTACGGGTTGGACGGGAACCACTGGGTGAAGACGTCCCGCCACAACCACTGCAGGGCGCTCGGATAGGGGCCGTGGTTCTCGAAGACCGCCCAGGTCCCGGCCGCCACGTCGAGGACCTCCAGCTCCTCGGCGGTCACCCCGGGGCCGGTCGCGACGCCGATCCAGTAGTCCACCTCGGCGCCCTCCTCCCGGCTGTCGGACAGGTGCACCGTCGCCGACAGGACCCCCGCCGGGTCCCCGTCGCCGAGCTCCTTCATCCGCAGGATCGCCTGCTCGCCGAGGCTCTCCACGTGCGCCAGGGCCGCCGCGTTGACGCCCTCGTGCACGAGGGGGACCCGCGCCTTCCTGCCGACGATCCGAAACGCCTCCTTCTCCACGATCCGGTACCGCATGGTCGTACTCCCTTCGACGACGACACGGAAGGACATGCGCGGCTGCGCAGTGAGCGCCGCGCCCGTGCGCCGGGCCTCGCCGGGGCCGATGCCGTGCACCGCCCGGAACGCCCGGGCGAACGCCTCGCCCGAGCCGTAGCCGTACCGCACGGCGACGTCGAGCAGCGTCCGCGTTCCGTCCAGGACCTCGGCCCCTGCCAGGGTCATCCGCCGGCGCCGTACGTAGACGGAGATCGGCATGCCGGCGAGCGCCGAGAACAGACGGCGGAAGTGGTACTCCGACGTCATGGCGATCCGGGCCGCCCCGGCGACGTCGGGCTCGCCGTCGAGCCCTGCCTCGATGTGCGCGAGCGCCTCGTTCAGCCGATCCAGCACGGGTGCGTGTCCTTCCCTCTTGTGCCTCCACCGTAGGAACCCCCACCCTCCCAGCACCCGACATCCCCTGCCCGAATCGATCGGGCCCGCCTCCGCCCGCGCCCGGCCCGCCCCGCGTGAACCGCGCCCGTACGTGTCCGCGCCCCCGCGCGGGCCGCCTCCGCCCCGCCCCGCGGAGTGTGGGCAATCGTCCCGCAGGGCGGGACGGGTGGGCACACGGGACGGCGCCCTCAGCGGCGCCTCCGCTCCCCGTGCCTGGGCCCGCACCACGACTGTGCCGCACCTGTGGTGCGGGTCAGGGCGCGGAAGCCTAGGCCCGGCAAGGGGCGCCGTCCGTTGTGCCCACCCGTTCCGCCCCAGCGGAACGAATGCCCACAACGGGGGGCCGCAGGCCCACAACGGGGTGCGGGCGCGGCCGGGAGGGTGGGCACCGCCCCAGCGGAGCGGGTGACCCGCGGCGGGGTCGGCCGCAGGCCGGGGAGGGTGGGCGCCGTCCCGGCGGAGTGGGTGCCCGCAGCTACGGCGGGCGCGGCCCGGTGGGTTGCGGTTGACGTTGCGGCAACTTCTACGGTCTTCGTGTGGGGCCGGAAAAGACCGGCCCGGCGACGGAAGGACCCCCCATGCCCTGGTCGATCGCGGACGTGGCCCGAATGTCCGGAGTCACCTCCCGGACCCTGCGCCACTACGACGAGATCGGCCTGCTACCCCCCGCAGGCACCGCCTCCAACGGCCACCGCTACTACGACGAGGACGACCTGCTGCGCCTGCAGCAGATCCTCCTCATGCGGGAGCTCGGCGTCGGCCTGCGGGAGATCCGCGCCGTCCTGGACAGCCAGGTCGACCGGGTGGCCGTCCTCCGCGAGCACCACGAACGCCTGCTCGCGGAACGAGACCGGCTCGGCACCCTCGCCCGCACGGTCGCCCGCACCATCACCGAACTCGAAGGAGGCACCCCGATGACGAAGATCAACCGCCCGGAGAACCTGTTCGAGGGCTTCGAGCCCGACCCTGAGCTCGACGCCGAGGCCCGCGAGCGCTGGCCCGACGCCTACGAGGAGTCCCGGCAGAAGACCCAGGGCATGACCCAGGACGACATGGAGCGCTGGCAGCGCGAGGTCACGGCGCAGATGATCCGCTTCGCCGAGTTCATGGCCGCCGGCACCCCTGCCGACGACCCGGCCGTCCAGGCCGAGGTCGACGTCCACTACCGGCACATCAGCCGCTTCTGGACGCCGACCGCGGAGGCGTACAAGGGTCTGGCCGCGATGTACGTCGAGGACCCGCGCTTCCGGCGGAACTTCGAGCGGATCGCCGACGGCCTCGCCGAGTACCAGCGCGACGCGATGAACGTCTACGCCGACGCGCGACTGAGCTGACGCCCGCCGCGCGCGAGGCGCTGCGGACCCGCCCGCACCACCCCCGGCTCCGGGGAGGGGGCGGTCGCGGCGGAGGTCCTGGCGGGCTCCTGGTGCGGCCGCCCTCTTTCCGAGTGTGGCCCGCGGAGCCGGGCCGTCAAGGGCGCTCCCTGCGGTCGCGTCGCTTCGCGATTCCGCTGTCGCTCCACCCTTGACGGCCCGGCTCCGCGGGCCTTTTCACACTCGGAGGGCGGCCGGGGGCGGGGCCGCGCGGACTCTGCGGGAGGGGGTGCGGCAGGGCGGCGGCTGCCCGGCCGGTGGGTGGGGGAGGCCGGGTATGGGCCGGGGCCGTTCGCTGCCTGTGGGGTGAGTGGGTGGGGGCCGGGTTCGTGGCGGGGCCGGGGGAGTCCGTTTCCGTCGTCCGGGGCGCGCGGCAGTGCAGTGGGGCGGCCGGGCCCGGCTCAGCGGGGAACCCCCGGTGGACAGCTTGGCCTCAGGCCCCGCCGGTCACTGCCGGTGGGTGAGGAGGGGCGGGCGTCGCCTCTCCCGTCGGGCGGGGTCGGGGTGCCGATATCTGCGCGCTCCGCGCGTGGGGAGGGCTGCTGACCGCCTCTCCCGTCACATGAGTTCCTTTTCGCCCCACCAGGGTGCGGGATAGGGGACTTTGCATGGGTGGTGGGCTGTGGGGGCGGTGCGAAGTCCGTGTTTCGCGCACTCCGCGCACCGGGAGGGGGGATCGTCGCCTCTCTCGTCACATCAGCCCCTCACCCCCCGATTCGGTTCGGGATGGGGGAGTTTGCATGAAGTGCCCCCACCCACCGGCAGTGACCAGCGGGGCCTGAAGCCAAGCCGCCCACCGGGGGCCACCCGCCGAGCCCGGCCCGGCAGCCCCATTCCACTCCCGCGCACCCCGGACCGGCGGGAGTCCGACCACCGGGCCGGGCCACGAACCGACGCCCCCACCCACCGGCCTTCACGCCGCGCGCCGACGGTGACCCCTGCCCGGCCTGTCCGCGTGGCCGCGCCCCCGGCCGCCCTCCGAGAGGTCTTTCGCGCCTGGAGCCGCCGGGTCAAGGGTGGCCGTAGGCCATCGCGCAGCGACGCGACCGAAGGGAGCGCCCTTGACGCGGTGGTGGAAGGCGCGACTCTCGGAAAGAGGGCGGCCGCACCAGAAGCCCACCAGTCCCGTCACCCCGAAGAGCCGGCCAACCGCGCCAGAATCTCCGGCGCGGCCTCGGCGAGCGTCGCGAAGTGCCTCTGCGAACCCTCCGCCGGCGCCGGGGTGTTGACGGTCCAGACCGTCATCCCCGCCGCCCGCCCCGACCGGACGCCCGACGGGGCGTCCTCGATCACCAGGCAGTCGGCCGGGTCCGCGCCCAGGATCTCGGCCGCCCGCAGATACGGCACCGGCGACGGCTTGCCCTCGCTCACCGAAGCCGCGTCCACGACCACCTCCGGCACCGGCAGCCCGGTCCGCCCGAACCGTCCGCGCACCCGGTGCGCGTAGTTCGACGTCACCAGCGCCCACCGGTCCTCCGGCAGCGCCTTCAGCAGCTCGGCGGCCCCGTCGAACGCGGCGTACGTCCCCGTCCGCACGTCCTCGTCCTCCAGCGCGTGCAGCAGCGCCAGGCACTCCTCCGGGTCCGCGCTCGGCGCCACGGCCGCGAACGTCTCGACCGGCCGCGTCCGCAGCGCGACGGCGTACACCTCGGCGCCGTCGAGCCCGTACCGCGCTGCCCAGGCGTGCCAAACGCGGCGCTGGTTCTCGACGGCGTCCATCAGGGTGCCGTCGACATCGAAGAGAACGAAGTTCTTGCTGGTCACGCGCCAGATGCTACGACCACGAACGCGGCCCAGGAGGCGGGGGTCACGGCGAGCTGGGGACCGTGGGGGTCCTTGGAGTCGCGGACGTGGACGGCGGTGGGGTGAGCGGCGACCTCGACGCAGTTGCCGCCTTCGCCGCTGCTGTAGCTGGACTTGCGCCAGTCGTAAGCGACTTCGATGCACTCGCCGCCCTCGCCGCTGCTGTAGCTGCTCTTGAACCAGGCCAGATGTGCGGTGCTCATAGCTCTCCCAGCATCTTCTCGATCAACTCCAGGGACTCGCGAGGCGTGAGTGCCTGAGCCCGGATGATCCCATAACGCTCGGTGTACTGGCGTACGAGTTCGGGGTCGGTGATCAAGCGGGCGTGACCGTAGATCTCGGTGTAGGCGACCTCTCGCCGCCCCTTGGGGGTCAGGAGGGTGAACGACCCGTCGAGCGAGGGGTGTTCCGTGCGGGCGAGCGGCATCACCTGGAGGTGAATGGTGCGCCGATTTCCGATCTCCAGGAGGCGGCGCAGCTGCTCCCGGTGAACGTCGATCCCGCCGGTTGGGCGTTGCAGGATCGCCTCTTCCAGGACGAAGCTGATCGTGGGTGCCGGCCACTTGTCGAGGATCGCCTGGCGGGCGAGACGGTCGGCCACGCGCTTCTCGATCGTCTCCTCGTCCCACACCGGACGGCGGTGGCCGTACACGGCCGTCGCGTACGCGGGTGTCTGCAGCAGCCCCGGCACGGCCTGCACCGCGTAGTAATGCAGCGCCAACGCCTCCGCCTCAGCCTTCGCGAAGTCCTGGAACCAGTCCGGGTGCCGGGTGCGCGCCCGCGCCAACGCCTCCCGCACCTCGTCCACCGCCGCGATCAGTACCCCGCCCGCCCCCAGTACCGGGTCCGCCCGGATCAGGAAGTCGGGCTGCGGGGTCCGTACCCCGCGCTCCACCGACGAGACCAGGTCCTCGCTACAGTGCGTCGCCTCCGCGAGCTCCGCCTGGCTCAGGCCGGCGTTCCTGCGCAGGACCTTGATGATTTTGCCCAGCGCCCTGAACAGGTGCGCCGTGCCGTCGACTTCGGAGGGCCGCTCGGGCCGCTCCTCCTCGTTCACCGACATCCGTACCGCCCTCTTGGCGTGCTCGTACCGCTACTCAGCGTCGTGGTGTCGCCCCTGGTCAGGGTAGGGCGGGCGGTCCAGGCTCGGGGTCATGAAGACGGAAATGACCTTCGCGACCACCCCAACCGGTGAGTCGGGTGGCGAGTTCGCGCAACGCCTCTCCGCCACGCGCCGGGGCGCGCGGCTGGCGCGGCTGCTGGCGGTGCAGCAGTTGCGGGACTGGGGCGTGGCGGCGACGGACGCGGCGGAGCTGGTGGTGGCGGAGCTGGCGAGCAACGCGGTGACGCACGGCCGGGTGCCGGGGCGGGACTTCGAGCTGCGGCTGGAGCTCGGCGGGGACCACGTGCGGATCGAGGTGTCGGACACGCGGGGCGAGCGGGAGCCGGTGCCGGATCCGCATCCGGACGGGAGCGGGTACGGACTGCTGCTGGTGGCGGCGCTCTCCACGGCCTGGGGGGTGAAGGCCAGGTCGGTCGGCAAGACGGTGTGGGCGACGGTGGGGCTCCAGTGACGTTTCTGTGGTGAAAGCGCTACTCCTGGAGAGTGAGTAAAGCGGAGGTATACGAAGCTTCTGCGGTCATCCAGGAAATCATCAGGTTTTGGTAAAGGGGCGTCGTGTTGCACGGCCCCCTCGGCCTTTTCCCTGTTCCCGAGACGACCAGGAGTCGGACGTTGAGCTACCGCATCAGTTACGGAAACCAGCTGCGCGAGGCCATCGCCTCACCGGGGACCACGCCCCTCATCGGCGTGTACGACATGTACTCGGCGTCGGTCGCGGCCGACCACTACGACGGGATGTTCGTCTCCGGGTTCGGCTTCGCGGCCTCGTACTACGGGCTGCCGGACATCGGGTTCATCGCCTGGCCGGACATGGTGGCGTTCGTGCAGCGGCTGCGCGGGGCGTTCCCGAAGCACCACCTGCTCGTGGACATCGACGACGGCTACGTCGACCCCGAGGTGGCGTGCCACGTGGTGGAGGGGCTGGAGCGGATCGGGGCCTCGGGGGTGATCCTGGAGGACCAGAAGCGCCCGCGGCGGTGCGGGCACGCGGACGGGAAGCAGGTGCTGCCGCTGGAGGAGTACCTGGCCAAGCTGGACATGGTGCTGCAGACCCGGCGGGACCTGGTGGTCGTGGCGCGGACGGACGCGACGGACGAGGACGACATCCTGCACCGGGCGGAGCGCCTCGCGGCGACGGACGCCGACGTGGTGCTCGTGGACGGCGTACGGAGCGTGGAGTGGATCCGGCGCATCCGGGAGGTCGTCGGCGGCAAGCCGTTGCTCTTCAACCAGATCGCGGGCGGCAAGTCGCCACGGCTCTCGCTCGGCGAACTCGCCGAGCTGGGGGTGGACGTGGCGATCTACAGCACGCCGTGTCTCTTCGCCGCGCACCAGGCGATGGACTCGGCGCTCGCGGAGCTCAAGCGGGCCGACGGACGGCTGCCGTCGTTCGACCCGGCGGACGGGGTGGGCGTCGCCGCGTCGACACGGCTGCTGGAGCGGAACATCGCCCGGAACCACGAGGCGCGCGAGCGGGTGGGGGCGTGATCCCCCGCCAGGGCGGGGCGGTCCCGCTCAGGACGCTCGGACTCGCGGCCGTCCTCGTGGCGGCCGCGGCCGCGCCCGCCACGGCGGAAGGCAGCCTGGTCACGGTCATCGACAACTCGCACGCCGACTCGGTGCTCGAAGTCGACCGGGCGGCCAACGTGCAGTACGGCAGCAGCGGCACCGCGGGCAGCGACCACGACGGCAGCGCGGTCGACACGATCCAGGCGCTGATGGGCGGCTGAGCCTCGCCCCCGACGCGCGAACGGCCGGACACCGCCCTCGTGGTGTCCGGCCGTTCCGTCACGTCGTGTCAGTCCTCCGTGTGGTCCGGCTTCCCGTCCTCGCCGATCTCGACCGGCTCCGGCTCGTCGGCCTGGACGGTGGCGGTGGCCTCGGCGCTCGCGGGGGCGGCCTGGGCCGGCTGGGCCGTCTGGGCGGCGAAGCCGACGGCCGCGCCGGCCAGGGCCAGGGCGGAGACGAGGACGCGGGGGATGGTGGAGAGGTTCATGCCCGGGGAACGGGGGCGCGCCGGTGCGGGTCACGGAGCGTGACCCGGGAGAGGGAGGGGCGCTCGGCGGGCGGGCGTGCGCCGTCAGCGGCGCTCGACCACCCCGCGTACGTACGCCGCCTGACCGGCGTGCTGGTTGTCGTCGGTGATCACGCTGACGAGCCGGACGCCGAGGGTCACCGGCGGGTCCCAGCGGGTGTCGACGATGCGCCCGAGGTCGGCGTCGGTGAGGGAGCCGATCCGGTCGAGGGTGCGGGCGTGGACGGCGTCGTGGTAGGCGAGCAGGAGGTCGGCGGGGGCGCGGACGGCGGCGACGTCGGCGCTGCTGTGGCCGTAGCCGGTGGCCGATGGGGGGAAGGGCAGGCCGAACCGGTCGGCCCAGCCGTCGGAGTGCCAGAGCTGTTCGGTGGCGAAGGCGTCGGCGACGTGGTCGTCCTGGATGCGGGTCAGGTGCCACACGAGCCAGGCGATCGAGTTGGCGTCGGCGTCGATCCGTACGGCGAGATCGTCCTCCGACAGCCCCTCCACGGCCTCGTGCACGGCCTCCTGGACCCGGGCGAACGCGTCGAGGAGCAGGGCTGCGCTGTTCATGGCCCCCAGGTTTCCCGCCGACCCGCGCCCCGCCCCGCTCCGGACCGGCGCCGCCCGGGCGAAATCACCCGAACGGCGCCGGCGGTCAGTCCGTGCAGCCGGCCGTCTTCTGCGCCGCCGGGAAGTACGCCGTCATGAACCGGACGAGCGCCTCCTTCCGTGCGGCGGCGTCACCGCCCTGGGTGGAGAAGCGCTCCACGTGCGAGACGAACACCCGCTTCTCGGAGCCCACCGAGCACTTCCGCGCGGCACCGACGTAGGTGTCGACGGCCCGCCCCTCGTCGCCGATCGGCACCGGCGTGCCGTGCGGCATCTGCCCGTCCCACGTGGCCCGGTAGTTCTGCCCCGGCGGAAGGGCCGTGCCCTCCAGTGCCAGGATCCGCTTGCCGTCCACCAGCACCGAGCACCGGCTGTTCGCCCCGGAGGCGGTCACCTCCTCGCCCGGCACCAGGACGGGCCGCAGTACCTCCGCGTCGACGGCGACCCCGCACAGCGCGGCCGGCAGCCGCGCCTGCCCCTCGTCGGCGCCCTTCGAGCACCCGGCGGCCGTCAGCGCGGCGGCCACCACCAGCGCCGTCAGCGCCCCGTGCCTCACTGGTCGCCCGCCAGGCCCTTGGCGCGGCTGTTTCCGTTCAGGGCCGAGAGGTTGATCTCGTTCTCCAGGGTGTAGGCGTTGTTGCCGCTGCCGGGGTTGGCCTTCGCCCACTCCTGCGACAGGGCCCGCAGCTGGTTCTCCCGGAACTCGAAGGTCTTGCCGTTCTGCTCCTGGATGCCCTTCTCGATGCGGGCCTGCTCGTCGAGCTGCCACTGGTAGGCGAGGGCGTCGACACCGCGCTGGGCGGCGTCACCGACCACCGGGATGAAGTTCACCGCCCCGCCGAAGCCGTGGTAGAGCCACTTCGCGTTCCAGGACGGGTCCTCCTTGTCGGTCTTCAGGGCCTGGTAGCGGGCCTCTTCGAGGAAGCCGATGGTGGCGCCGCCGCGCTGGAGGGTCTCCTTCGGGTCGCTCGGGTGCTCGGTGTGGATGTCGTTGAGGATCTCCCGGTTCATGGCGTCGTTGAGCACGCCGTAGGAGTCCTGGTCGCGGGAGATCTGCTTGGTGACCTCCAGGAGCTGCTTGCGGTCCAGCTGGCGCGGGTCCTGGGCGTCGTCCGAGAGCGAGCTCGCCGAGTGGTGCACGACGTCGCTGTGGCGGGAGAGGACCTTCGCCATGTCGTCGCGCAGCTCCGACGGCATGTCGTCGCCGCGGGCCGACAGGTACTCCAGGGAGCGGTCCAGGACCTTGCGGTGCTCCGGGGTGAGGTCGACCCGTGGGGCGGTCGGGTCGTTCGGGTTCATGCCGGTGGCGGCGGCGGCCAGCGCGGCGCCGGTGGCGTTCCAGGCCGAGTTGCCGTCCTTGTGGTTCAGCGGGGTGTCGTCGAAGGTGCGGCGGTCGCCCAGGACGTACTTGGCGTTGTCGTCGGGCTCGGTGCCGTTGAAGAACTCGGTGGCGGCGTTCGGGCTCGCGGCGAGCGCGGTCATGAAGCCGGTCATCGGGTCGCGGCCGAAGTCCTCGCCGATGAAGTTCATCTTCGGTGTCGGCGGGGCGCCCGCGTTCCAGTAGTGGTCGGGCAGCTTCATCTTCTTCTCGGTCGCGACCAGCGCGTTGCCGTAGGCGTTGAGGAAGCGGTCGTCCCAGTCGCCCGTGCGCATCAGGTTGCTCATCAGCTGGTAGCCGTAGACCTGGGCGCCGCGGGTCTGGATGCGCTCCTCGCCGAGCCTCACCATGTCGTTCTCCCACGTCCGCATGGCGGGGGAGTCGGACTGGGTCGCGCCGGCCAGGGCGAGCGACAGGTTCTGCTGGAAGTCGCCCAGGTCCTTCAGGCGCGCGCGCTGGAGGTTGCCGCCGTCCGAGGGGTCGGAGAGGTCCGCCCAGAAGTCGAGGACGCCGCGCGGGCCGAGCGTGGTGGCGAGCTTCTCCTGGAAGAGGCGGTCGTCCTTGTACGCGGCCAGGTCCTTGTTGAGCCTGTCGAACTCCTCGGGGCTCAGGTCGTCGCCCTTGGTCTTCAGGAGGTTCGCGATCCGCTCGGCGTCCTTCATCGCCTGCGCGGCCCGGTCCCGGTCGTAGTAGGCGGCGTCCGAGAAGCCGTACGGGGTCTGGCTCACCAGCATGGTGAGCGCCTGGGCGGCGGTCGAGTCGCTCTCGGTGGCCTGCTGGAGGATCTTCTGGACCTCGTTGCGCAGGCTGATCGCGTCGGCCTCGGTGTGCTCGGGCACCGTGGTGCCCTTGGCGGCCCGGTCGGGGTGGATGTTCATGGTGACGGTGAAGCCGCCGTCGCCGGTGCCGACCACCGTCAGGTTGCGGGTCAGCGCCTGGCTGATCGTCTCGTTTAGCTGCTTCTTGAAGCCGTCGAGTTCGCCGTGCGTGTCGCGGAGGATGTTGGCGATGCTCGTCGCCTGGGTCGCGGCGTCGGCGAACTCCTTCGCCGTCTTGCCGATGAACTCCTTGGTGACGGTGGCGTTCACGCCCTTCCAGTCGGCCTTCGCGGCCTTCCCGCCCAGGTTGTCGCGGGCGTCCGACTCCAGCTCCCACAGCTTCTTCGCCATGGCGTCCCAGTCGGCGGCCGCCGTGCCCAGCTTCGAGAAGTCGGCGAACCTGAGTGCGTCGAGGTCCATCAGTGCGCCGCCCTCTCCTCGAAGCCCCTGTCGAGCTGTTCGTACTTGAAGCGGGTGGCGATCCAGTGCTCGTCCGCCGCGTGCGTCTTCTTCGAGTACTCCAGGTGGTTGGAGATGTGGGCGCAGGCGTCGAGCAGCGTGTTCACCTGCTCGTTCCACTTCTCGGCCACGGTCGTCAGGGCCGGCCCGAGCGCGAAGTCCTGCTTCATCGCGGTGCCGGCCTCCTGGGTGCTGCTCTTGGCGTGGTCGCCGTCGGTGCCGAGCCGCTGGTGGAGTTTGAAGGCGGCGTCCCCGACGGCCGCCAGGTCCGTCTGCCCGACCCGCAGGTCGCCGCCCTGGACGGAGCCGTCGCCGCCGTCGACGTCGACGTGGGCGAGCTGCATCGCCGCCTGGTTCTCCTGCGCGACCGACCTGATGCCGGCCCATTCGTCGTCGAATGACACAAGACCCCCGTGTGCTTCCAAGTACCGGTGTACGACGTACAGATGTGCGCCGTACCGACGTGAGCGTCCGCCAGCATATTGCTTTCGGGAACGCGGGATCAGTCCGCCCCTCATCCCCTCTCGTAGTGGTAGCCCTCGCCGTGGGAGGGCCCCACGTCGTGCCGCAGGCCGGTCGGCGTGGCGAGTGCGAAGTAGGAGGGGTCGCCGTCCTGGCAGAGGCTGTCGGAGCGGGCCCGGTCCGTGACGGTGGCGCCGAGGTTGATCCGGCTGCCGCCGTCGGTGACGGAGATCAGTCGGGCGACGTGCTCGCAGTGCAGGCCCTGCTGTGTGTCGGTGATCAGCTTGGCCGCGACCCGGCCGGGGGCGACGCGGTAGATGTACACGGTGGTCGGCTGCCCGATGTTGAAGTCGGCCGTGTACTTCCAGGTGCCGACGAAGGCCGACGGGACGGTGCCGGACGACGTCGCCGGGGGCCTGGTGGTGGGCGCGGTGGTGGCGGGCGGGCGGGTGGTCGTACCGCCGGAGGCGGTGGTCGAGGAGCCGCCACCGGTCGAGCCGCCACCGGTCGAGCCGGCCCCGGTCGAGCCGGCCCCGCCGGAGGCACCCGTACCCCCGGAGACCGAGCCCCCGGAGCCGCCGCCGACGGCGCCTCCCGCGCCCCCGCCGCCCCCTGGGCCACCCGCGCCACCCGCGCCACCCGCGCCGCCCGTGCCGCCGGGCGGCGGTACGGCCTGCGTCGGGGCCGGGCCCTTGGAGGGCACGGCCGACGGCGTCCCGGTCGACGGGCCGCCCGTCGTGGTGGCGGGCGGCGCGGTACTGGCGCTGGTGCCCGGGGCGCCCTGGAGGTCGCGGGCGTCGGCGTCGGCGTCGATGAGACGGACCACGGTGCCGCTGATGCCGAGGACGACGAAGACCGCGGCCACCACGGCCCAGACCCGGGAGGCGCGGCGCGGGGAACGCGCGGCCGTGCCGGTGGTGCCGGCCGGGGGGTCGCCCTGGGGGCGCAGGCCGAGGGTGCCGGTGTCGGGCGCCCCGTCGGCCGCCGCGGCGTCCCGCGCCTTGCGGGCCTCCTCGGCCAGCTCCTCCGTCAGCGCCTCCACGTCGAGCAGCCGGGCGGCCTGCCGGGCCAGCCGGGCGACGAGCGCGCCGGGCAGCCAGGAGCCGCCGGCCTCGCCTTCGGAGCCGCCGTCCTCGCCCGGCAGGGCCGGGTCGGCGAGCAGGGCGTCGATGCCGGGCCGCCGGGCCGGGTCCTTGACGAGACAGCGGCCGATGAAGGCGCGCAGCGGCTCGGACCCGATCCGGTCGAGCTCGGGCTCGGCCTCGACGATCCGGAACATGATCGCGTGCTGGTTGCTGGCGCCGTGGCCGAACGGCAGCCGGCCCGTGGCCGCGTACATCAGGACGCAGCCGAGCGCGAAGACGTCGGCCGCCGGGCCCAGGGACTCGCCGCGGACCTGCTCGGGGGCCATGAAGCCGGGCGAGCCCACCACCATGCCGGTGCTGGTCAGCAGCGACTCGACGGAGGGCTCCAGGGCGCGCGCGATGCCGAAGTCGATGACCCGGGGGCCCTCGACGGTCAGCATCACGTTGGACGGCTTGAGGTCCCGGTGCAGGATCCCGGCGCCGTGGATGCCCTGGAGCGCGCGGAGCAGCCCGTCGGCGAGCGCGAGGACCGACTCGTCGGGCAGCGGCCCGTACTCCCGTACGACCTGCTCCAGCGACGGTCCCGGGACGAAGCCGGTCGCCACCCAGGGCCTTTCCGCCTCGGGGTCGGCGTCGAGGACCGGGGCGGTGTAGTGCTCGCCGACCTTCCGCACCGCGTCGATCTCGCGCCGGAACCGGGCCCGGAACTGCGGGTCCTGGGCGTGCTCCTCGTGCACGACCTTCACCGCCACGGTCCGGCCGCCCTCGGAGCGGGCCAGGAAGACCCGCCCCATCCCCCCGGAGCCGAGCCGCCCGAGGAGCCGGTACGGACCGATCAGCCGCGGATCGCCGACCGCGAGCGGCTCCATGCCGCTGCCGCCCTTGTCACGTTTGCCGTTCTGGCCGCTCATGCCGGTCGTACTCCCCCTGGTCGTGGCACTTCCCCGTGGTCGGTCGAACGCGCTCAGCGTAGATGAGTACGCGTCAAGTGGACGTCCCTGAAGGCCACTTGGTTTCCGCCCCCACCGATCTCCACGGCTCCTTTACGCGCCCCCGGCCCCCGCCCCGGTCCCCCGCCCCGCCCGCCACTCCGCCGCCATCCCCTCCACGTCGAACAACGTCAGGTTCAGCGGCGGCCCCGCCGGCGGCATGGCCAGGGCCTCGGCGATCTTCGTGTTGATCTCGCCCAGGATCCGCCGCAGCTGCGACTCCGTGACGGCCGCGCGGGCGGCCTCGGCGGCGTCCTCGGCCTCCTTGCGGAGGGCCAGGGACGGGGGCAGTACGGAGGCGCCCTCGCGGTGCATCTTCTGCTTGACCCACCACAGCTCGTCATAGGGCGCGGTGTCGTCCGGCAGGGGCTTGCCGAAGCCCTGCAGGCGGGCGAACTCCCCGCGCTCCGCTGCCTCGCGGATCTGCTTGTCCACGAACGACTCGAAGCTGACGCCAGGCGGTTTGCGTTCGGTCATGTGTCCAGACTACGTATCCGCCGCGCCGCACATGTGGGTACGGCGGACTTCTGCGGACGCCGGAATTCGGGCACGCTGGCCGCGTTCAACGCGCGTCGACCCTTGTTGGCCCCACCCACCGGAGTACGCATGCGTTCCAGAACCACCGCCGTCGGCGGTCTCCTCGCCCTGCTCGCCGGGCTGCTGACCGTCCTCGCCGCCACCCCCGCCCAGGCCGCTCCCAACTTCAAGGCGCCCTACCCCTGCGGCCAGCAGTGGACCTACAGCCACCATTCCGCCGAGGTCCGCCAGGCCCTGGACTTCGTGCGCTCGGACGGCGGGGCCACCGCCGGGACCCCGGTGCTCGCCTCCGCCTCGGGCACCGCGTACCGCTACTCGCAGCCCAGCGGCGCCGGGAACTACATCGTCATCGACCACGGCGGCGGCTGGAAGACGTATTACTTCCACCTCAGCTCCTACTCCGTCGCCGACGGCGCCCGGGTGGACCAGGGGCGGCAGATCGGCGTCACCGGCTCCACCGGCAACAGCTCGGGTGCCCACATCCACTACGAGCAGCTCTACAACGGCGTCGGCCAGACCATCGCGATCAACGGGGTCTCCCTCGCGCCCTACCCCTCTTCGTACTACGCGAAGTACCTGACCAGCGACAACGGCTGCTCGGGCGGCGGCGGGAAGTACTGGGTCGACACCTTCGCCAACGCCACCGGCTACGCCCAGGCGAACACGAACGACGCCCAGGGGGTGCTGAACGCCGGCACGAACTACGTGTACTGCAAGGTCTGGGGCCAGGAGATCCGCGACGGCTCCGGCAACTACAACCACTGGTGGCTGAGGACCGACCTGGACACCGTCTACTCCGGCAAGAACGGGTACGGGGCGTACGTGTCCGCCTACTACCTGTCGCGGTGGGGCAACGACGAGGCCCGGGACAACAGCGGCAACGTGATCCCGGACTGCTAGGCCGCCCGCCGGGGGAACGGCAGGAGCCCCGCTCGTGCGCTCGGCGCGCACGGAGCGGGGCTCCTTGGGTACAGCTCTAGAGATCGCGATCGTCGACCCGGGTCACTTAGACCGGGGTGACGTTCTCCGCCTGCGGACCCTTCGGGCCCTGCGTGACGTCGAAGCTCACCTGCTGGTTCTCCTCGAGGGAGCGGAAGCCAGAGGCGTTGATCGCGGAGTAGTGGACGAAGACATCCGGGCCGCCGCCTTCCTGGGCGATGAAGCCAAAGCCCTTTTCAGCGTTGAACCACTTCACGGTTCCGGTAGCCATGAGCCCTCCTATGGGCCAAAGGGTCGCCCTGCTCCAGAACCTGCAACCAAGTCTGAAAACTACAAAAGCCTGCGGGTTACATGCTCCGCAGGCTCTGTACTGCAAGGGAAACCAAACTGCAACTTGCGTCGAGCGTAGCACGCAGCGTGCTCGAAGCGGTAGAGGGAAAGATCACGTCACTCGCTTGTTTGACACGCTTCTGACGTGCTGACGCGGGCGCCCCCGCGCGTTCGGATGGATCTCGGACGGATGTCCGATGCGGCCCCGGCGAGGCCCACCGGACGAGACGGGTCTAGCCTCGCGATGTGGACAATGCAACCGATGACCACCAGCGCAGCCGGCCCCGCGTCGGGCACATCCAGTTCCTGAACTGCCTGCCCCTCTACTGGGGCCTGGCCCGTACCGGAACCCTCCTCGACCTGGAGCTGACGAAGGACTCCCCCGAGAAGCTCAGCGAGCAGCTGGTGCGGGGCGATCTCGACATCGGCCCGATCACCCTCGTCGAGTACCTCCGCCACGCGGACGGCCTGGTCGCCCTGCCGGACATCGCCGTCGGCTGCGACGGCCCCGTCATGTCCTGCGTGATCGTCTCCCAGCGCCCCCTGGACGAGCTCGACGGCGCCCGGGTGGCGCTCGGCTCCACCTCGCGCACCTCCGTGCGCCTGGCGCAGCTGCTGCTCGCCGAGCGGTACGGGGTGCGGCCCGACTACTACACGTGCCCGCCCGACCTCGGCCTGATGATGCAGGAGGCCGACGCGGCCGTACTCATCGGCGACGCCGCGCTGCGGGCCTCCCTGCACGAGGCGCCCCGGCTGGGGCTCCAGGTCCACGACCTGGGGCTGATGTGGAAGGAGTGGACGGGCCTGCCGTTCGTCTTCGCCGTGTGGGCGGTCAGGAAGGACTTCCTGGCCCGTGAGCCGGAGACCGCCCACGACGTGCACCGCGCCTTCCTGGCCTCGCGCGACCTCTCCCTCGAAGAGGTCGCGAAGGTGGCCGAGCAGGCCGCCCGCTGGGAGGCCTTCGACGCGGAGCTCCTCGAGCGCTACTTCCGTACGCTCGACTTCCGCTTCGGGCCGGAGCAGCTGGCCGGCGTGCGCGAGTTCGCCCGCAGGACCGGTCCGACGACCGGTTTCCCCGCGGACGTACGGGTGGAGCTGCTCGCGCGGGAGCACCACCGGGCCGGCTAGGCGGAGGGGATCGGTCCCTGCATGTGGCGGCTCAGCCAGGCGATCGATCCCTCGTCCATGCCCCGCACATAGCTCTTCGCGTTGTGCCCGCCGTTCTGGATGATCTGCAGCCGGGACTTGATCGGCCCCTTGGTGTAGGTCCGGATGAAGGCCTTCAGGCGCGGCGCCATCCAGGTCTCCTTGGTGCCCATCTGGAAGGCCAGGAAGATCTCGTTCGCCTTGGTGTCCGGCTTCGCGGCCAGCACCCGGGCGAGCCGCCCCGGGTCGTTCGCCCGCTGCTCGCGCGCGTGGCCCTGCCAGAGCGGCGAGTCCGGGACCAGGTCCGGGCCCGAGGCGATGACGCCCTTGAACTTGTCCGGCTTCTGCAGCACCGACTTCAGCCCCACGAAGCCGCCCGAGGACGAGCCCATGAAGGCCCAGCCGTCCCGCGACTTGAACGTGCGGAAATTGGCCCGGACGAAATCCGGTACGTCCTCCGTCAGCCAGGTGCCCATTCGCGGCTGGCCCGGGATATCGCTGCCGTCGTAATAGTGCTTGTCGTCCGGGTTGAGGACGGGCATCACGACGATGAACGGAAGGCTCTTTCCCTCCTCGGACCACCGCGCGATGCTCGACTGGAGTTTGAGGTCGGTGCCCATCCAGTAATTCGTCGGATAGCCGACGCCGCCCGGCAGCGAGATGAGGACCGGGAAGCCGCTGTTCGCGTACTTCGGGTCGAAATACTGCTTCGGGGCCCACACCCACACCTTGCCGGTGAAGCCGGACTTCGCGCCCGTGAGTTCGGTGACGCCGATCTTGGTGCCGTCCTCGACGGTGTTGGCGTCGGTGAACTCGGCCTTCGGGCCGGTGGGGAAGACGGTCTCGGGGGCCTGGTTCCCGGCCTTCCCGCCCGCCCGGACCGTGTTCTTCCCGCCGGGCTTGTGCACGGAGGCCTGCTGGGGCTGCCCGTTCCTCGGGGTGTCGAAGGAGACCGGGTCGCCCTTGCCGTCCGAGGAACAGCCGGAGACCACGGCGAGCGTGGTCCCCAGGGCGAGGGCGGCCGCGAGCGAGCGGCGGAGGCGGCGGCGACGTGTCATGGGGGGTCTCCGAGAGCGTTTCGGGTATTACGGCGGATTCCGGAGAGGGAGAGGGATCCGGCGGCCGTTCGGTTGGCTCGGGACCGGCACGAATCCGCCCGGGGGTGCTGGCGTAGGCTGGCCGGGTCCGTCCAGTACGTGCCCGCCCGCGCGTACGCAGCCTCCGAAAGGGACTACCGGTGACCGAGAAGGCCGCACTCACGTCTGTTGATGTCACAGCCGTTCTCGACCGCGCCGCCGCCGGTGGCCGGATCACCCCCGAGGAGGCGCTCGACCTGTACCGCTCGGCGCCGCTGCACGCCCTCGGCGCCGCCGCCGACGCCGTGCGCCGCCGCCGTTACGCGGGGACCGAGCACATCGCGACGTACATCATCGAGCGCAACATCAACTACACGAACGTCTGTGTGACGGCGTGCAAGTTCTGCGCCTTCTACGCGGCCCCCAAGGACACCAAGAAGGGCTGGACCCGCGACCTCGACGACATCCTGCGCCGCTGCGCGGAGACCGTGGAGCTCGGCGGCACCCAGATCATGTTCCAGGGCGGCCACCACCCCGACTTCGGCGTCGAGTACTACGAGAAGCACTTCGCCGCCATCAAGGCCGAGTTCCCGCAGCTGGTCATCCACTCCCTCGGCGCCTCCGAGGTCGAGCACATGGCCCGGATCTCCGGGGTCTCCGTCGAGGAGGCCATCACCCGCATCCACGCGGCCGGCCTCGACTCCTTCGCGGGCGCCGGCGCCGAGCTGCTCCCGGAGCGCCCGCGCAAGGCGATCGCCCCGCTGAAGGAGAGCGGCGAGCGCTGGCTGGAGATCATGGGGATCGCCCACGGGCTGGGCGTCGAGTCGACCTCCACGATGCTCATGGGCACCGGCGAGACCAACGCCGAGCGGATCGAGCACCTGCGGATGATCCGCGATCTGCAGGACCGCACGGGCGGCTTCCGGGCCTTCATCCCGTACACGTACCAGCCCGAGAACAACCACCTGAAGGGCCGCACCCAGGCGACCCTCTTCGAGTACCTGCGCATGATCTCCATCGCGCGGCTCTTCCTCGACAACGTGGCCCACATCCAGGGCTCCTGGCTCACCACGGGCAAGGAGATCGGCCAGCTCACCCTGCACTACGGCGCGGACGACCTCGGCTCGATCATGCTGGAGGAGAACGTCGTCTCCTCCGCCGGCGCCAAGCACCGCTCCAACCTGCGCGAGATGATCGACATGATCCGCACCGCGGACCGGGTCCCGGCGCAGCGCTCCACCACCTACGAGCACCTGGTCGTCCACGACGACCCGGCGAACGACCCGGTCGACGAGCGCGTGGCCTCCCACATCTCGTCCGTCGCGATCGAGGGCGGCACGGCCCACCCCGAGCTGAAGCTCCTCGACGCCCGCTGAGAACGGCTCCCCGATGCTGACCCTGCACGCCGCCGACGCCTCGCCCGAGCTCGCGGTCCTCGTCGACGGCGCGTTCGTCGCGGCCGTCGGCCCGTACGAGGAGCTGGCCGAGGCCCACCAGGACGCCCGGCTGCGCCGCTGGCCCGGCATCCTCACGCCGGGACTGCTCAACCCGTACGGCCCCGAGCTGCTGGAGGCCACCTACCACCCGGATCCGCGCGAGGCCGCGGAGTTCGGCACCGAGCCGATCACCGGGGAGCGGGCGCAGGACATCTTCGAGGCCGACCCCGCCCGCCGGGGCGCCTCCGCGCGCCGCGGGGTGCAGCGGCTGCTCGCGCACGGCACGGTGGCCGTCGGCGGGGAGCTGCGCGGGCGCCCCGCCCAGGACGCGGTGCGCAGGGCCGGGCTCGCGGTGGGGCAGCGCCCGCCGAACCTGCCGGGCCCGCCGTCCCTGACGCCGGCGCCGCTGGTGCTGCTGCCCGGACTCACGGCGGGCGCCCAGGCCCGGTTCGCCGTCTTCGACGTGCCCGACCGGGCGGCGCTCGTGCGCCGGGGGCCGGCCACCTGTGTGGCCACGGTCATCGCCGGGCGGCTGGTGTACCGGGCCCGCTGACCGCGGGGCCCGGTGCCCCCTGCGACAATGCGGGCGTAACGTCGGCCTGTCGGCCCGCAGCAAGAACCAAGCCCGCAGTACGAACCAAGTGAGGCGAACGCCAGTGACCCGCGCCACCCTGGACAAGAAGCCGCACGAAGTCGCCTCGATGTTCGACGACGTGGCGGCGAACTACGACCTCACCAACGACATCTTGTCGCTCGGCCAGGACCGGCGCTGGCGCAAGGAGGTCGCCAAGGCGGTCGACGCGCGGCCCGCGCAGAAGATCCTGGACCTGGCCGCCGGCACCGCGACCTCCTCGCAGCCGTTCGCGCGCGCCGGGGCGTACGTCGTGCCCTGCGACTTCTCCCTGGGGATGCTGCGCGTCGGCAAGAAGAACCACCCGTGGATGCCTTTCACCGCGGGCGACGGCACGAGGCTGCCGTTCCGCGACGACGTGTTCGACGCCGTCACCATCTCCTTCGGGCTGCGCAACATCCAGGACACCGACCAGGCGCTGCGCGAGCTGTACCGGGTGACGAAGCCCGGCGGCCGGGTCGTGATCTGCGAGTTCTCGCACGCCACCTGGGCCCCGTTCCGCACGGTGTACGAGGAGTACCTGATGCGCGCGCTGCCGCCGGTGGCGCGGGCCGTCTCCTCCAACCCGGACGCGTACGTGTACCTCGCCGAGTCCATCCGGTCCTGGCCGGACCAGCCGACCCTCGCACAGCTGATGCAGAAGGCCGGCTGGTCCGAGGTGGCCTGGCGGAACCTGACCGGCGGGATCGTGGCGATGCACCGCGGGTTCAAGGCCGCGTAGGCCCCCTGCGGGGCTACGGCTTGGCGTACATCCCGTAGCCGCCGACGCCCGTGTACACCGTGTCGGCCACCTTGCGGTGGACCTTCACGCCGTTCTCGGTGTCCGTCGGCGGCGTGCGGACGGTGGTTCCGGTCACCAGGGTGGTCGAGCCGCCACCGTCCAGGTTGAGGGCGTCGATCAGGGCCAGCTCCTTGGAGTCGAGGATCTCGGCGAAGGTGCGCAGGTAGTCGCCGTCCTCGTTCGCCTGCCCGGTGAGGGTGAGGAGCACCGGGTGGCCCTTGACGTTGGTGGCGAGCGCCGTGCGCGAGTCGGTGCAGATCAGCCGGGTGCCGTCGGCGCCCTTCGCGGTGCCGCTGCAGGAGTTGGGCAGCTCGGCGGGGATGTCGCCGTTGCGCAGCAGCTGGTGGAAGGAGCTCACGACGTCGACCGAGGCGTCCAGCGGGATGTCCCGGCCCGTCGTGACGTCGCGGAGCCTGGTCTCGACGGTGGCGCGGTCGTCGCGGACGAAGCGGGTGCGCAGCCACTGGGCTCCGGTGCCGATGCCCTGGAGGATCCGGCCGCCGGCCGGGACGGCGATGCCGCCGCGGCCCTCGTGGGCGTCGGTGACGGTGCCGTGGGCGTCGAGGACGACCTCGAAGCCGCTGTCGGTGGTGGCCGCGCCGTTCGGGTCGGTGCCCGGGGCGGGGACGGCGGCCCCGTAGTCGTCGGTGAAGACGACGATCTCGTTCGGGTCGGAGTAGACCAGCGGGGCGGAGCTCACCTTCACGTCGAACTGGTCGCGCGCGCAGTGCGAGACGTGGCCGGGGGTCCGGTTGACGTCGTCGACGCGGATCGACTCGCCGGTGGGCGCGGTGAGCTTGATGTCGGTGAGGAGCTTGGTGATGTACGGGATGCCGTAGCGGATCACCGCGCCGGTGCTGCCCGCCCCGCCGCTCCAGCAGCTGGAGCTGTGCAGCACGCCGTCGACGGCGGATGCGCTGGAGTGGACCACCCGGCCGGACGGCTCCAGCTGGAACAGGCCGCCGTTGACGCCCGCGGCGGGGTGGCGCGCGGCGACGGTGGTGACCGCGGCGAGCTGGTCGACGACCTTCTCCGCGTCGGAGTCGGCGGTGCCGACGAAGCTCTCCAGGGTGGTCGCGCCGGCCGTGGGGTCGATCTCGACGACCTGGAGGATCCTGGCCGCGCTCCGGTTGTCGAGCGTGGTCTCGGTCCAGGTGGTGTGGGTGACGCCGGGGCCGAGGGCGACCGGGGCGCCCTGGGTCCAGCCGAGGGCGAGCCTGCTCGGCGGCTCCTCGACGGTGGGGGCGGCGGCGGCCGTGGTGGTCAGGGCGAGGGCGCTGACGGCGGCGGCGAGGGCGGCCAGCGGCCGGCGGTTCCTGGTCACTGG
This sequence comes from Streptomyces sp. NPDC020422, assembly GCF_044386705.1. Classification (NCBI taxonomy): domain Bacteria; kingdom Bacillati; phylum Actinomycetota; class Actinomycetes; order Kitasatosporales; family Streptomycetaceae; genus Streptomyces; species Streptomyces sp. NPDC020422. Next base: position 373,799 of record NZ_JBIRVJ010000005.1, read on the forward strand.
CACTCCGAGGTTCCGTTGACGAGCTCGTGCGAGCGGAAGGTGCCGGCGAACGGCGCGGGCACGGTGGTGCTGTCGCCCCGCAGCACGACGTAGGCGCCGTACTTCTTCTGGTCGGCGGGGTCGGTCCAGGTGCCGGTGTAGGTGGGCTCGGGGTAGAAGCAGACGTGCTTCCGGGTGCGGTTGAAGACCGACCTGGGGGCGGCCTCGGTGCCGTAGCTGTTGCCGTAGTTCCTGCTGACCGGGTCGGTCGAGGGCAGGTGCACGGTGATCGGGCCGCGGCCGTTCTCCTGCGGGAAGGTGCAGACCCGGTTGTCGGGGCAGCGCTCGTAGCCGGTGAAGCACAGGGCGCGGGTCGGGACGACCTTGTGTCCGCTGAGGGTGTTCACGAAGCGGGTGTCGGAGGTCTGGTACTCGTCCGAGTTGCCCGGCTTGATGGTCTGCATCAGGCCGCCGTAGCCGGCGTCGACGTAGAGGCAGGCCCAGCCCTTGGTGTTGTTCTTCGCCGAGAGGGTCCTGTCGTCCCAGGTCGCGTCGTACTTCTCGGCGCTCTGCAGGTCGGTGAAGTCCCGTCGCTCGCCGGTGCCGTTGCTCCCGCTGTAGAGGCAGAGGGTGGCGGCCGGGCAGTCGTCGAAGGGCAGCGGGTCGGCGCTGGCGGGCAGCACCAGGAACGCCGAGCTAAGCAGGGCGAGGAGCGCCGCGACCAGCGGACCGCGTCGTATGTGTGTGCGAGTAGGAGTCACGGCAGGTGATCTTGCACCAGCGCAAGGTGATCGCGCATCAGGGGGTGACCCTTCCACCCGTCCGATACGCGTCCCCATAGACTGCCCGGGTACGTCCGTACCCGTCCTACCGTCGAGTCTTCGGGAGACCCCGCCGTGACCGAGCAGCCCCTCTCCGAGCACAGCGCAGACGTGATCGTCGTCGGGGCGGGCCCGGCCGGCTCGACCACCGCGTACTACCTCGCCAAGGCCGGGCTCGACGTCCTGCTCCTGGAGAAGACCGCGTTCCCGCGCGAGAAGGTCTGCGGCGACGGCCTCACCCCGCGCGCCACCAAGCAGCTCGTCGCGATGGGCATCGACATCTCCGAAGAGGCCGGCTGGCTGCGCAACAAGGGCCTGCGGATCATCGGCGGCGGCGTCCGGCTCCAGCTCGACTGGCCGGATCTCGCCTCCTACCCGGACTACGGACTCGTCCGCAAGCGCGACGACTTCGACGAGCAGCTCGCCCGGCAGGCGCAGAAGGCCGGCGCCCGGCTGTACGAGCGCTGCAACGTGGGCGCCCCGATCATCGACGACCGCACCGGCCGGATCACCGGGGTCCACGCCAAGCTCGGCGAGGAGAAGCGCGAGGTCACCTTCCACGCCCCGCTGGTCGTCGCCGCCGACGGCAACTCCACCCGCCTCTCCCTGGCGATGGGCCTGCACCGGCGCGAGGACCGCCCGATGGGCGTCGCCGTGCGCACGTACTTCACCACCCCGCGGCACGAGGACGACTACCTGGAGTCCTGGCTCGAACTGTGGGACCGGCGCGGCCCGCAGGACCGGCTGCTCCCCGGCTACGGCTGGATCTTCGGCATGGGCGACGGCACGTCCAACGTGGGCCTCGGCATCCTCGACTCCTCCTCCGCCTTCCGCGAGCTGGACTGGCGCGAGGTACTCAAGGCCTGGTGCGCCTCCATGCCCGAGGACTGGGGCTTCACCCCGGAGAACATGACCACCCCGATCCGCGGCGCCGCCCTGCCGATGGCCTTCAACCGCCAGCCGCACTACACCAAGGGCCTGCTGCTCGTCGGCGACGCCGGCGGCCTGGTCAACCCGTTCAACGGCGAGGGCATCGCGTACGCCATGGAGTCCGGCCAGATCGCGGCCGACGTCATCGTCCAGGCCCACGCCCGCGCCACCCCCGCCCAGCGGGAACTGGCCCTGCACAACTACCCGAAGATCCTCAAGGACACCTACGGCGGCTACTACACGCTCGGCCGCGCCTTCGTGAAGCTCATCGGCAACCCGAAGGTCATGAAGATCGCGACCCAGCGCGGCCTGACCCACCCGGTGCTCATGAAGTTCACCCTGAAGATGCTGGCCAACCTCACCGACCCGACCGGCGGCGACGCGATGGACCGCATCATCAACGGCCTCTCGAAGGTGGCCCCGAAGGCGTGAACGAGCGCCGGTAGGCGGTCGGGGAGAGACCGACGGCACGGGTGAAGTGGCGGCGCAGGTTCGCCGCCGAGCCCAGGCCGCTCTCCTCCCCGATCCGCTCCACCGGCAGTTCCGTCGACTCCAGGAGCGTCTGCGCGCGCGCCACCCGCTGGGCGAGCAGCCACTGCAGCGGGGTGGTGCCGTGCGTCTCGCGCAGCCGGCGGTGGAAGGTGCGCGCGCTCATCCGGGCCTGCCGCGCCAGCTGGTCCACCGTCAGCGGCTCGCCCAGCCGCTCCAGGGCCCACTGGAGGGCCGGACCGAGGGTGTCCTGGTGCTCGTCCGGCGGCAGCGGCGCCGCCACGGACTGGGGCCGGTCGCCCGGCCGGTGGGGCGCGACGACCAGCCGGTCGGCGAGGGCGCCCGCGACGGCCGCGCCGAGGTCCTTGCGCACGAGGTGCAGACACAGGTCGAGGCCGGCCGCGGCACCCGCGCCGGTGAGCACCCGCCCCTCGTCCGTGTAGAGCACCGACGGGTCGACCAGAACCCGCGGGTGACGGGCGGCCAGCTCGGCCGCGTACGCCCGGTGCAGGGTGGCCCGGCGTCCGTCCAGCAGCCCGGCCGCGGCGAGCGCGAACGCCCCGCTGCACATCGACACCGCCCGCGCCCCGGCGTCCGCCGCCGCGCGCACCACCTCGACCAGCTCCGGGGACAGTTCCTGGCGCCCCTCGACCACCGCGTCCGGCACCGACGGCACGATCACGGTGTCCGCGCCGGCCACGGCCTGGGGGCCGTGCGTCCCGTACGGCGCCGGGCCGACCACCCGCAGCTCGTACCAGGGGTCGGCCAGGTCGGTGTGCGGCATGCCGAACACCATCGAGGCGGTGGACAGTTCGTAGAGGTCGTACGGCGAGATCCGGCCCTGCTCGTCGGGGACGAGGACGACGGCGACGACTCCGGTGCTCATACCGGCGAGCCTATGGCAGGAACCGTGCGCAGGGCGGCGGTCCCGGTCCTGTCGGCCGGATCCGGCCGCTGCGAGCGTGGAGCCATGAGCACGAAGCGCACTCCAGTGACCGTCATCGGCCTCGGGCAGATGGGCGCCGCCCTCGCGGGCGCCTTCCTCGACGCCGGCCACCCCACCACCGTCTTCAACCGCACCCCCGGGAAGGCGGCCCCGCTCGTCGAGCGCGGCGCCGTCCTCGCCGGCACCGTCGCCGAGGCGGTGGCGGCGGGCGAACTCGTCGTCGTCTGCGTCCTCGACTACCCCGCCGTCCGCTCGCTCCTCGCCCCCGTCGCCGCGGAGCTGCGCGGCCGGGTGCTGGTCAACCTCACCTCCGGCTCGCCCGAGCAGGCCCGCGAGGAGGCCGCCTGGGCGGCCGGGCACGGCATCGGCTATCTCGACGGGGGCATCATGACGACGCCGCCCGGCATCGGCGACAGCGCCAGCATGATCCTCTACGCGGGCGGCGCCGGGCTCCTCGCGGAGCACCGCCCGGCCCTCGAAGTGCTCGGCGACCCGGTCGACCTGGGCACGGACGCGGGGCTGGCCTCGCTGTACGACGCCGGTCTGCTGGGCCTGATGTGGTCGGTCTTCGGCGGCTGGCTGCACGCCACCGCGCTCACCGGCGCCGACGGGGTGTCCGCCAAGGAGTTCACGGCGGTCGCGGTGCGCTCGCTGGGCACGATGGCCTGGTTCATGACCACGTACGCCGAGCAGGTCGACGCGGGGGAGTACCCGGGCGACGACGCGACCCTCGACGTGCACGTGGCGTCGATCGCGCACCTGCTGCACGCGGGGGAGGAGCGCGGGATCGACGACCGGCTGCCCCGGCTGCACCTGGAGATGATGAAGGAGGCGGTCGCGGCCGGGCACGGCGGTGACAGCTACGCCCGGATCATCGAGGCGTTCCGGAAGTAGCACCCGACGAGCCCCATGGCTATGCCGAAGGGCCGTCGCTCCCCCGAGGAGTGACGGCCCTTCGGCCATGCGGGTGGTGGGATCAGAGGATCCGCACGGCGCCCGACGGCGTGTCCCAGTCGAGCGAGCGCTCGACGACGCCGGTCGAGGGGTTCTGCGCGCCGACGTACTTGCCGCCGCCGACGTAGATGGCCACGTGGTACGAGCCGCTGCGGCTGCCCCAGTAGAGGATGTCGCCCGGCTGGAGGTTGCTCAGCGAGACGGAGGTGCCCATGCTCGACTGCTCGTACGAGATGCGCGGCAGGTCGATGCCGGCCTCGCGGTAGGCGGCCTGGACGAGGCCCGAGCAGTCCCACGAGTTGGGGCCGGTGCCGCCGGAGACGTACGCGTCGCCGATCTGGGCCTGGGCGAAGGCCACGATCGCGGCGGCGGAGCCGGTGGCGACCTGCGAGCTGCTGCCGGAGGACGAGCCGACGGCGTCGGAGGAGCCGGACGACGACTTCGCGGAGAGCGTGGTGCGCGTCGAGGTGCGGGAGGCGCGCTCCTGGGCCTCGGCACGGGCCTGCTCGGCCGCCTTCTCCGCCTTCTCGGCCTCGGCCTTGCGGTCGGCCTCGGCCTTCGCCTTCTTGGCCTCGGCGGAGGCCTTCTTGAGGGCGGCGTTCTCCTGGGCGGCGAGGCTCTGGTCGAGGGCCTCCTGCTGGGTGGCCTCGGCGGAGGCGGAGACGGCGCTCGCGAGGTCGGCGTCGAGCGAGCCCAGGGTGGGCATCTCGAGGGTCGTCTCGGTCACCGGCTCGGCGTTCGCCGGAGCGGCGGCGCCGGCCACCGCGAGGGTGCTGAAGACGCCACCGGCAACTCCGGCTCGGAACGCGAGCTTGGAAGCGCTGCGGCGGGGCTTCCGGTGGCTGGGTATGTGAGCGGTGTGGGACATGGGTACAACCGCTATCAGGGCTTCACGGTTCCCTTCAAGAAACGTGGGTTGCGCCACAGTTACGTTCGGAACCGCTGAATCCGCTTCTTGTGCGCCCTTATTGACGCCGTAACGGGCAAATCGGGCGGGGCTCAATGCGGGCTTGATCATGGGTTTTCAATGAAACGCCCGAATTGCCCGTCGCTTACCACCTCTTCACCTCGATGGCCAAGCCCCGTTCTTCCGGACCGGTTCCCGATGTGGCGCAGGTCACATCCTCGCTCGTGAACGCGTGCACGCGTCCACCTCCGTACGCCGGACCCCTCGACCGGGCGACGGGCGCTTCCTTTATCACCCGTACGCGTCTCGCAGCCAATTTGCTTGTACCGCCCAACTCTTGATAGTGCGCCACCCCTTCCGACCAGCGTTTTCCGGTCCGGATGTCACATCTGGTGATCACCTGGGCGCTTCGCGTGGCAAGATCACCGCTCATCCGACTTCATGATCCTTCGTCAGGTGGTGGAGATCACAAAGTCGTTGGCGTACCCCGTGTCGCAGATCACAGAGGGGCGGGCTTAAGATGCGGGGCAGTCGGGCTTGTGAACTGCCTCACATGGGAGCGATCTTCCGCGTGGCGTCGCAGGCCGGCAGTGCGGTCCAACGGTCAAGGACGACTGGAAGGAGCGAGGAGCGTGAATGCGTACGCGCCCGTCCTCGTGCTCGGTGCCCTGGGTGCGGGGTTTGCGATCTTCTCCGTGGTCATGGCCACGCTAATCGGGCCAAAGCGGTACAACAGGGCAAAACTTGAGGCCTACGAGTGCGGCATCGAGCCGACGCCCACTCCGGCCGGAGGCGGCCGCTTCCCGATCAAGTACTACCTGACGGCGATGCTCTTCATCGTCTTCGACATCGAGATCGTCTTCCTCTACCCCTGGGCCGTCACCTTCGACGCCCTGGGGCTTTTCGGGCTCGTGGAGATGCTGCTCTTCGTGCTCACCGTCTTCGTCGCCTACGCCTACGTGTGGCGGCGCGGCGGCCTGGAATGGGACTGAGGGGCTGAGGAGCACCCATGGGACTCGAAGAGAAGCTGCCCAGCGGTTTTCTGCTGACCACCGTCGAACAGGCCGCGGGCTGGGTCCGGAAGGCCTCCGTCTTCCCCGCGACCTTCGGCCTGGCCTGCTGCGCCATCGAGATGATGACGACCGGCGCCGGACGCTACGACCTCGCCCGCTTCGGCATGGAGGTCTTCCGCGGCTCCCCGCGCCAGGCCGACCTGATGATCGTGGCCGGCCGCGTCAGTCAGAAGATGGCGCCCGTCCTGCGGCAGGTCTACGACCAGATGCCGAACCCCAAGTGGGTCATCTCCATGGGGGTTTGCGCATCGTCGGGCGGAATGTTCAACAATTACGCGATTGTGCAGGGCGTCGACCACATTGTTCCGGTTGACATCTATTTGCCGGGTTGCCCGCCGCGCCCGGAGATGCTGATGGACGCGATCCTCAAGCTCCACCAGAAGATCCAGACCTCCAAGCTCGGCGTGAACGCCCGGGAGGCGGCCCGCGAGGCGGAGGAAGCGGCGCTCAAGGCGCTGCCCACGATCGAGATGAAGGGTCTGCTCCGGTGAGCGACGAAACCCCGAACCCCGAGAAGGAGCTCAGCGCGCAGAACCTGCCGGGCCAGCGCGGTGACCACGGCGAGGAGGTCCGCGTCCAGCGCGGCATGTTCGGTGCGCAGAGCGGCGCCGACACCTCCGGCTACGGCGGCCTGGTCCGCTCGATCCGGCTCCCCGGTCCGGCCACCCGCCCGTACGGCGGCTGGTTCGACGAGGTCGCCGACGAGCTGGAGGGCGCCCTGGAGGAACAGGGCCTCGTCCCCGAGAACGCCATCGAGAAGACGGTGGTCGACCGCGGCGAGCTCACCTTCCACATCGAGCGCGAACACCTCGTCCGGGTCGCCCGCACCCTGCGCGACGACCCCGCCCTGCGCTTCGAGCTCTGTACGGGCGTCTCCGGCGTCCATTACCCGGGCGACAAGGGCCGCGAGCTGCACGCCGTCTACCACCTGCGCTCGCTGACCCACGGCCGGCTGCTGCGCCTGGAGGTCTCGGCCCCCGACGCCGACCCGCACATCCCGTCCCTCGTCCCGGTCTACCCGACCAACGACTGGCACGAGCGCGAGACGTACGACTTCTTCGGCATCGTCTTCGACGGCCACCCCGCCCTGATCCGGATCATGATGCCGGACGACTGGCAGGGCCACCCGCAGCGCAAGGACTACCCCCTCGGCGGCATCGCCGTCGAGTACAAGGGCGCCCAGATCCCGGCTCCGGACCAGCGGAGGTCGTACTCGTGACCAGCCCCAACGCGTCGTCCGCACGCGAGACCACCGAAGGGACCGTCTACACGGTCACCGGCGGCGACTGGGACGAGGTCGTCCAGTCCGCCGCCAAGGCCGACGACGAGCGCATCGTCGTCAACATGGGCCCCCAGCACCCGTCCACCCACGGCGTGCTCCGGCTCATCCTGGAGATCGACGGCGAGACCGTCACCGAGGCCCGCTGCGGCATCGGCTACCTCCACACCGGCATCGAGAAGAACCTCGAGTTCCGGACCTGGACGCAGGGCACCACCTTCGTCACGCGGATGGACTACCTCACCTCGTTCTACAACGAGACGGCGTACTGCCTCGGCGTGGAGAAGCTGCTCGGCATCACCGACCAGATCCCCGACCGGGCCAGCATCATCCGGGTGCTCCTCATGGAGCTCAACCGGCTCTCCTCGCACCTGGTCTGCATCGCCACCGGCGGCATGGAGCTCGGCGCCACCACGATCATGATCTACGGCTTCCGGGACCGCGAGATGATCCTGGACCTGTACGAGCTGATCACCGGCCTGCGCATGAACCACGCGTTCATCCGCCCCGGCGGCCTCGCCCAGGACCTCCCGCCGGGCGCCGTCGACGCCGTGCGCGAGTTCGTGAAGACCATGAAGAAGAACCTGCCGGAGTACGACAAGCTCGCCACCGGCAATCCCATCTTCAAGGCCCGCATGCAGGACGTCGGCTACCTCGACCTCACCGGCTGCATGGCCCTCGGCGCCACCGGACCGATCCTGCGCTCCGCGGGCCTCCCGCACGACCTGCGCAAGACCGACCCGTACTGCGGCTACGAGAACTACGACTTCGAGGTCCCCACCGCCGACAGCTGCGACGCCTACGGGCGCTTCCTCGTCCGCCTGGAGGAGATGCGCCAGTCCCTGCGGATCATCGAGCAGTGCCTCGACCGCCTGGAGCCGGGACCGGTCATGGTCGGCGACAAGAAGATCGCCTGGCCGGCCCAGCTGGCCCTCGGCCCCGACGGGCTCGGCAACTCCCTCGACCACATCAAGAAGATCATGGGCACCTCCATGGAGGCCCTGATCCACCACTTCAAGCTGGTCACCGAGGGCTTCCGGGTCCCCGCCGGACAGGCCTACGCGGCCGTCGAGTCGCCCAAGGGCGAGCTCGGCGTCCATGTCGTCTCCGACGGCGGCACCCGCCCCTACCGGGTCCACTTCCGCGACCCGTCCTTCACCAACCTCCAGGCCATGGCCGCGATGTGCGAAGGCGGCCAGGTCGCCGACGTCATCGTCGCCGTCGCGTCCATCGACCCCGTGATGGGAGGCGTCGACCGATGACGGACGGACACACCAGTCTCGGGATGCCCCAACTGCCCGCGCCCGACTACCCCGCCGAGGTCCGCGCCCGGTTGGAGGAGGACGCGAGGGCGATCATCGCCCGCTACCCGGGGTCCCGCTCCGCGCTCCTGCCGATGCTGCACCTCGTGCAGTCGGAGGAGGGCCACGTCACCCGTACCGGCATGCGCTTCTGCGCCGAGATGCTCGACCTGACCACCGCCGAGGTCACCGCCGTCGCCACCTTCTACACGATGTACCGGCGCAAGCCGTCCGGCGACTACCAGGTCGGCGTCTGCACCAACACGCTGTGCGCGGTCATGGGCGGCGACGCCATCTTCGAGGAGCTCAAGGAGCACCTCGCCGTCGGCAACGACGAGACCACCCCCGACGGCAAGGTCACCCTCGAACACATCGAGTGCAACGCGGCCTGCGACTTCGCACCCGTCGTGATGGTGAACTGGGAGTTCTTCGACAACCAGACGCCCGAGTCCGCCAAGCGGCTCGTCGACGACCTGCGCGCCGGGCGCCCGGTCGCACCCACCCGCGGCGCGCCGCTGTGCACCTTCAAGGAGACCGCGCGCATCCTCGCCGGCTTCCCCGACGAGCGCGAGGGCGCCGTCGAGGCCACCGGCGGCGCGGGGCCCGCCTCGCTCGTCGGCCTGCGTCTGGCCAAGGGGGAGTCCCCCCAGCACCGCATCGTCCATCCGCGGGGCGAGGCGGCCCGTGAGGAGGGAGAGTGATGACCTTGGCGGCCGAGATCAACAACAGCAGCCCCGAGAAGCTGCTCGCGCCCGTCCTGTCGGCGTTCTGGGACGAGCCCGAGTCCTGGACCCTGGAGACGTACCGGAGGCACGAGGGCTACGAGGGCCTGCGCAAGGCGCTCGCCATGTCGCCCGACGACCTCATCGCGTACGTCAAGGACTCCGGCCTGCGCGGCCGCGGCGGCGCGGGCTTCCCGACCGGGATGAAGTGGCAGTTCATCCCGCAGGGCGACGGCAAGCCGCACTACCTCGTCGTCAACGCCGACGAGTCCGAGCCGGGCACCTGCAAGGACATCCCGCTCCTCTTCGCCAACCCGCACTCCCTCATCGAGGGAATGATCATCGCCTGCTACGCGATCCGCTCCGAGCACGCGTTCATCTATCTGCGCGGCGAGGTCGTGCCCGTGCTGCGGCGCCTGCACGAGGCGGTGCGCGAGGCGTACGACGCCGGGTACCTCGGGCGGGACATCCTGGGCAGCGGCCTGAACCTCGACATCACCGTGCACGCCGGCGCCGGCGCGTACATCTGCGGCGAGGAGACCGCGCTGCTCGACTCGCTCGAAGGGCGCCGCGGCCAGCCCCGGCTGCGTCCCCCCTTCCCCGCGGTCGCCGGTCTGTACGCCTGCCCCACCGTGGTGAACAACGTCGAGTCCATCGCCTCGGTTCCCGCGATCCTGAACAAGGGCAAGGACTGGTTCACCTCGATGGGGACCGAGAAGTCCCCCGGGTTCACGCTCTACTCGCTCAGCGGGCACGTCGCCTCGCCCGGCCAGTACGAGGCCCCGCTCGGCATCACCCTGCGCCAGCTCCTCGACATGAGCGGCGGGATGCGGCCCGGGCACCGGCTCAAGTTCTGGACCCCGGGCGGCTCCTCCACCCCGATGTTCACCGACGAGCACCTCGACGTCCCGCTCGACTACGAAGGCGTCGGCGCCGCCGGGTCCATGCTCGGCACCAAGGCGCTCCAGTGCTTCGACGAGACGACCTGCGTGGTGCGGGCCGTCACCCGCTGGACCGAGTTCTACGCCCACGAGTCCTGCGGTAAGTGCACCCCCTGCCGCGAGGGCACCTACTGGCTCGTCCAGTTGCTCCGCGACATCGAGGCCGGCAAGGGCGTCATGTCCGACCTCGACAAGCTGAACGACATCGCCGACAACATCAACGGCAAGTCGTTCTGCGCGCTCGGCGACGGCGCCGCCTCGCCGATCTTCTCCTCGCTGAAGTACTTCCGCGACGAGTACGAGCAGCACATCACGGGCAAGGGCTGCCCCTTCGACCCCGCCAAGTCGACCGCCTGGGCGGACAAGCACCGGGAGGTGAACGCGTGACGGACCAGGACGCAGTCACGCTGACCATCGACGGCATCGAGATCACCGTCCCCAAGGGGACCCTGGTGATCCGGGCCGCCGAGCAGCTCGGCATCGAGATCCCCCGCTTCTGCGACCACCCGCTCCTCGACCCGGCCGGCGCCTGCCGCCAGTGCATCGTCGAGGTGGAGGGCCAGCGCAAGCCGATGGCCTCCTGCACCATCACCTGCACCGACGGCATGGTGGTGCGCTCCCAGCTGACCTCGCCGGTCGCCGAGAAGGCCCAGCACGGGGTGATGGAGCTGCTGCTCATCAACCACCCGCTGGACTGCCCGGTCTGCGACAAGGGCGGCGAGTGCCCGCTGCAGAACCAGGCCATGTCCCACGGACAGGCCGAGTCCCGCTTCGAGGGCAGCAAGCGCACGTACGAGAAGCCGGTCGCCATCTCCACCCAGGTGCTGCTCGACCGCGAACGCTGCGTGCTGTGCGCGCGCTGCACCCGCTTCTCCAACCAGGTCGCCGGCGACCCGATGATCGAGCTGATCGAGCGCGGCGCGCTCCAGCAGGTCGGCACCGGTGAGGGCGACCCCTTCGAGTCGTACTTCTCCGGCAACACCATCCAGATCTGCCCGGTCGGCGCGCTGACCTCGGCCGCCTACCGCTTCCGCTCACGCCCCTTCGACCTGGTGTCGTCGCCGAGCGTCTGCGAGCACTGCGCGGGCGGCTGCGCGACCCGCACCGACCACCGGCGCGGCAAGGTCATGCGGCGGCTCGCCGCCGAGGACCCCCAGGTCAACGAGGAGTGGATCTGCGACAAGGGGCGGTTCGGCTTCCGGTACGCGCAACAGCGCGACCGGCTGACCACCCCGCTGGTCCGCAACCCCGAGACCGGTGTCCTGGAGGAGGCCTCCTGGCCCGAGGCCCTCGAAGCCGCGGCCCGCGGTCTGGTGCGCGGGCGCACCGGCGTGCTGGCCGGAGGCCGGCTGACCGTCGAGGACGCCTACGCGTACGCCAAGTTCGCCCGGGTCGCCCTCGACACCAACGACGTCGACTTCCGGGCCCGTGTCCACTCCGGCGAGGAGGCCGACTTCCTGGCCTCCGCCGTCGCCGGGCGGGGCCGCGACCTGGACGGCTCGGGCGTCACGTACACCTCGCTGGAGGCCGCGCCGGCCGTGCTGCTCGTCGGCCTGGAGTCCGAGGAGGAGGCGCCCGGCGTCTTCCTGCGGCTGCGCAAGGCCTGGCGCAAGCACGGCCAGCGGACCTTCGCCGTCGCCGCGTTCGCCACCCGCGGCCTGGAGAAGACCGGCGGCACCCTGCTCGCCGCCGCCCCCGGCACCGAGACCGAGTGGCTCGACGCCCTCACCTCCCGGGTCGGCCTGTCCGACGAGGGGATCGCCGCCGCCGAGGCGCTGCGCCAGGACGGCGCCGTCATCGCCGTCGGCGAGCGGCTCGCCGGGGTGCCCGGTGCGCTCACCGCCGCCCTGCGGGCCGCCGCCGCCACCGGCGCGCGGCTGGTGTGGATCCCGCGCCGCGCCGGAGAGCGCGGCGCCGTCGAGGCGGGTGCCATCCCGGCGCTGCTGCCCGGCGGCCGGCCCGCGACCGACCCGCGCGCCCGGGAGGAGGTCGCCGCCGTCTGGGGCGTGCGCGAACTGCCGCACGGCTACGGCCGCGACACCGGCCAGATCGTCGAGGCCGCCGCGACCGGCGAACTCGGCGCGCTGCTCGTCGGCGGCGTCGACGTCGACGACCTGCCCGACCCGGCCCGCGCCCGCGAGGCCCTCGACGCGGCCTTCGTGGTCTCCCTGGAGCTGCGGCCCGGGGCGGTCACCGAGCGCGCCGACGTGGTCCTCCCGGTCGCCGCGGTCGCCGAGAAGCCCGGCACCTTCCTCAACTGGGAGGGCCGCGCCCGGCTGTTCGAGGCCGCGCTCAAGCCGGAGCAGATGACCAGGACGCTGCCGCCCGCCGACGCCCGTGTGCTGCACATGCTGGCCGACGCCATGGACGCGCATCTGGCACTGCCCGACCTGCGGTCCGTACGGCGCGAGCTGGACCGGCTCGGCGGCTGGACCGGCGAGCGGGCCGGCGAGCCGGCCGAGCACGGTCAGGCCGCCGCACGGCCCGGTGACGGCGAGGCCGTCCTCGCCGGGCACCGGATGCTGCTCGACCTGGGCCGCCTCCAGGAGGGCGACACCGCCCTGGCCGGCACCCGGCACGCCGCCGTCGCCCGGCTCTCGGCCGGCACCGCCGCGGCGACCGGCGTCAAGGACGGCGACACGCTCGAAGTGACCGGGCCCGTCGGCGCGGTCCGCTTCCCCCTCCAGGTCACCGAGATGCCCGACCGCGTGGTCTGGCTGCCGCTGAACTCGGCCGGCCGCGGCGTCCTCGCCGACACCGGCGCCCGCCCCGGCGACCTGGTCCGCATCGGCCCGGCCACCCTGACGGAGGTGGAGGCGTGAACATGAACCTCGCCGCCGAAGACCTGTCCCTGTTCGGCACGGACCCCTGGTGGCTCGTCGCGCTCAAGGCGGTCTTCTGCTTCGCGTTCCTGATGGTGACCGTGCTCTTCTCCATCGTGTGGGAGCGCAAGGTCGTCGCCTGGATGCAGCTGCGCATCGGGCCCAACCGGCACGGCCCCTGGGGCATGCTCCAGTCGCTCGCCGACGGCGTGAAGCTGATGCTGAAAGAGGACGTGATCGTCAAGCGGGCCGACAAGGTCGTCTACGTCCTCGCTCCGATCATCGCCGCCATCCCGGCCTTCATGGCCATCGCCGTGATCCCGTTCGGTCCGGCCGGCAACGAGGTGTCGATCTTCGGCCAGCGCACCACGATGCAGCTGACCGACCTGCCGATCGCGATGCTGTACGTCCTCGCGGTCGCGTCCGTCGGCATCTACGGCATCGTCCTCGCCGGCTGGTCCTCCGGCTCGACCTACCCGCTGCTCGGCGGACTGCGCTCGGCCGCGCAGATGATCTCGTACGAGATCTCCATGGGCGCCGCGTTCGCCTCCGTCTTCCTCTACTCCGGGTCGATGTCGACCTCGAAGATCGTGGAGGCGCAGGCCGACCGCTGGTACATCGTGCTGCTGCCGGTCTCCTTCATCATCTACATCGTCACCATGGTGGGCGAGACCAACCGCGCCCCCTTCGACATGCCGGAGTCCGAGGGCGACCTGGTCGGCGGCTTCAACACCGAGTACTCGTCCATCAAGTTCGCGCTCTTCATGCTCGCCGAGTACGTGAACATGGTGACCGTCTCGGCCGTGTCCGTGACCCTGTTCCTGGGTGGCTGGCGCGCCCCCTGGCCCGTCTCGGGCTTCTGGGAGGGGGCGAACCACGGCTGGTGGCCGATGCTCTGGTTCGTCCTCAAGGTGCAGCTGCTGCTCTTCTTCTTCATCTGGCTGCGCGGCACGCTGCCCCGCGTCCGCTACGACCAGCTGATGAAGCTCGGCTGGAAGGTGCTCATCCCGGTCTCGGTGGTCTGGCTGATGCTGGTCGCCACCGTCCGGGCGCTGCGCAACGAGAACTACGACTTCCAGACCATCGTGCTGTACGTCGCCGGAGCCGTCCTCGGAGTGCTGCTGCTCTCCTTCGTCGCCGACGTCTTCCGCGACAAGAAGGGGAGGGCGGCCGAGGCGAAGGCCGCCCCCGAGGCGCCGTTCGACCCGATGGCCGGCGGCTTCCCCGTACCGCCCAGGCCCGGCCAGTCCCTGCCGCCGGTACCGCGGCGCCGGCCCCGCGGGGAGCGGGAGCTGATTGTCAGTGGTGGCCCCGATACTGCTACCGAGAGTGACGGAAGGGAGACGGACGGTGTCTGATTTCCAGAATCCGGTGGCCGGCTTCGGCGTGACCTTCAAGGCCATGTTCAAGAAGCGGCTGACCGAGCAGTACCCGGAGCAGCAGAAGACGACGGCGCCCCGCTTCCACGGGCGGCACCAGCTCAACCGTCACCCCGACGGTCTGGAGAAGTGCGTCGGCTGCGAGCTGTGCGCCTGGGCCTGCCCGGCCGACGCCATCTACGTGGAGGGCGCCGACAACACCGACGAGGAGCGCTACTCCCCGGGCGAGCGCTACGGCCGCGTCTACCAGATCAACTACGCCCGCTGCATCCTGTGCGGGCTGTGCATCGAGGCGTGCCCCACGCGCGCGCTGACGATGACCAACGAGTTCGAACTGGCGGACTCCTCCCGGGAGAACCTGATCTACACCAAGGAGCAGCTCCTCGCGGGCCTGGAGGAGACCATGGTCGACACCCCGCACGCGATCTTCCCGGGCATGGACGAGCAGGACTACTACCGGGGCCTGGTCACCGAGGCCGCGCCCGGCACCGTCCGGCAGGTCGCCGTGTCCAAGGGGGAGAAGGGCGAGCCGGAGGGGGCGGACGCATGAGTGCCAACCTCGCCTCCTACGCGACGTCCACGGGTGAGGCCGTCCAGTTCTGGGTGCTGGGCACCGTCGCCGTCGTCGGCGCCCTGTCGACGATCCTCATGAAGCGGGCCGTGCACTCCGCGCTCAGCCTCGCCGGCACGATGATCATCCTGGCGGTGTTCTACCTCGCCAACGGCGCCTACTTCCTGGGCATCGTGCAGATCATCGTCTACACCGGCGCGATCATGATGCTCTTCCTCTTCGTGGTCATGCTCGTCGGTGTCACCGCGGCGGACTCGCTGAAGGAGACCGTCAAGGGGCAGCGCTGGTGGGCCGCCCTGTGCGGACTCGGTTTCGGCGTCCTGCTGTTCGCCGGCATCGGCCACGCCTCGCTGACCGAGTTCAACGGCCTGGGCACGGCCAACACGGCCTCCGGCGGAAACGTCGAGGGCCTGGCAGCCCTCATCTTCACCAAGTACGTCTTCGCCTTCGAGATCACCGGCGCGCTGCTCATCACCGCCGCCGTCGGCGCGATGGTCCTCACCCACCGGGAGCGCACCGAGCGCGCCCGCACCCAGCGCGAGCTGGCCGAGCAGCGTGTGCGCGAGGGCAAGCACCTCCCGCCGCTGCCCGCCCCCGGCGTCTACGCCCGGCACAACGCGGTGGACATCGCGGGCCTGCTGCCCGACGGCACCCCGGCCGAGCTCAGCGTCATCTCGACGCTGCGCAAGCGGGGCCAGATCCGGGACGTGTCCGGCGAGGCGCTCGCCGACCTCAAGGCCCTCGAACAGCGCTCCCAGGAGCGGCTGGGCCGGGACGCAGAGGAGGCTTCGCGGTGAATCCCGTCAACTACCTGTATCTGTCAGCGCTGTTGTTCACCATCGGTGCGGTGGGTGTGCTGATCCGGCGCAACGCGATCGTGCTCTTCATGTGCGTCGAGCTGATGCTCAACGCCTGCAACCTCGCGTTCGTCACCTTCTCCCGTATGCACGGCAACCTCGACGGCCAGATCATCGCCTTCTTCACGATGGTCGTGGCCGCCGCCGAGGTCGTCGTCGGACTCGCGATCATCGTGTCCGTCTTCCGTGCCCGCCACTCGGCCTCGGTCGACGACGCCAGCCTGATGAAGCTGTGAGGGGCTGACCGTGGACAACCTCATTGCGCTGCTCATCGCGGCGCCCCTGCTCGGAGCCGCCCTCCTGCTGTGCGGCGGGAAGCGGCTCGACAAGGCCGGGCACTGGCTCGGCACCCTGCTCGCGGCCGTCTCCTTCGGCATCGGCCTGGCGCTCTTCGCCGACATGCTCTCCCGCAGCGCCGACGACCGGGCGCTGCACCAGCGCCTGTTCACCTGGATCCCGGTCGAGGGCTTCCAGGCGGACATCGCCTTCCAGCTCGACCAGCTGTCGATGACCTTCGTGCTCCTCATCACCGGGGTCGGCACGCTCATCCACCTGTACTCGGTCGGGTACATGGAGCACGACGAGCGGCGCCGCCGCTTCTTCGGCTACCTCAACCTGTTCGTCGCGGCGATGCTGCTGCTGGTCCTCGCCGACAACTACCTGCTGCTCTACTTCGGCTGGGAGGGCGTCGGCCTCGCCTCGTACCTCCTGATCGGCTTCTGGCAGCACAAGCCCAGCGCGGCCACCGCCGCCAAGAAGGCCTTCCTGGTCAACCGGGTCGGCGACATGGGCCTGTCGATCGCGATCATGCTGATGTTCACCACCTTCGGCACCTTCGCCTTCGGGCCGGTCCTCGCGGCCACCGGTGAGACGTCCGAGGGCAAGCTGACGGCGATCGGCCTGATGCTGCTCCTCGCCGCCTGCGGCAAGTCGGCCCAGGTGCCGCTGCAGTCCTGGCTCGGGGACGCGATGGAGGGCCCGACCCCGGTCTCGGCCCTCATCCACGCCGCCACCATGGTCACCGCCGGCGTCTATCTGATCGTCCGCTCCGCCGACATCTTCAACGCCGCCCCCGACGCCCAGCTCGTGGTCACCGTCGTCGGCGCCGTCACGCTCCTCTTCGGTGCGATCGTCGGTTGCGCGAAGGACGACATCAAGAAGGCGCTGGCCGGCTCGACGATGTCGCAGATCGGCTACATGATCCTGGCGGCCGGCCTCGGCCCCATCGGCTATGTCTTCGCGATCATGCACCTGGTGACCCACGGCTTCTTCAAGGCCGGGCTCTTCCTCGGTGCCGGTTCGGTCATGCACGGCATGAACGACGAGGTGGACATGCGCCACTACGGCGGCCTGCGGAAGTACATGCCGGTCACCTTCGTCACCTTCGGCCTCGGCTACCTCGCGATCATCGGCTTCCCCGGCCTGTCCGGCTTCTTCTCCAAGGACAAGATCATCGAGGCGGCCTTCGCCAAGGGCGGCACCGAGGGCTGGATCCTCGGCGCGGTCACCCTGCTGGGCGCGGCCATCACCGCGTACTACATGACCCGCGTGATGATCATGACCTTCTTCGGCGAGAAGCGCTGGCAGCCCGCGCCGGACGCCGACACGGCGCCCAGCGCCGAGCCGGCCGCCGAGCACGCCGAGGGGCGGCTGCCGCACCCGCACGAGTCGCCCAAGTCCATGACGGTCCCGATGATCCTGCTCGCGGTCGGCTCGGTCGGAGCCGGTGCCCTCTTCGAGTACGCCGGCTTCACCGAGTGGCTGGAGCCCGTCACCGGCTTCGAGCACGGGCACTCCCCGCTCAGCGCCGCGGCGATCACCACCGCCACCGTCGCCGTGATGCTCCTCGGCGTCGGCCTCGCCTACCTCCAGTACGGACGCCGGCCGGTCCCGGTCGTCGCCCCGCGCGGCTCGCTGCTCACCCGGGCCGCCCGCCGCGACCTCCTCCAGGACGACTTCAACCACGTCGTCTTCGTCCGGGGCGGCACGCACCTCACCCGCTCCCTGGTCTACGTCGACCACAGCCTCGTCGACGGGGTGGTCAACGGCACCGCGGCCTCGGTCGGCGGCCTCTCCGGCCGCCTGCGCAAGCTCCAGAACGGCTACGCCCGGTCGTACGCGGTCTCCATGTTCGGAGGCACGGCGGTGCTCATCGCCGTGACCCTGCTGATGAGGGCGGTGTAACTGCCATGTCCTTCCCGCTCCTTACGGCGACGGCAGCGGTGCCGGCGGTCGGTGCGATCCTCACCGCCGCCGTCCCCGCGGCCCGGCGCACCGCGGCCAAGTGGCTCGCGCTGCTGGTCTCGCTCGCCACCCTGGTGCTCGCGGCGGTCGTCTTCGCCCGCTTCGAGCCCGGCGGCGACCGCTACCAGCTCACCGAGTCCCACTCCTGGATCAAGGACTTCGGGGTCCGCTACGAGCTCGGCGTGGACGGCATCGGGGTGGCGCTGATCGCGCTCACCGCGCTGCTCATCCCCTTCATCGTCCTCGCCGGCTGGCACGACGCCGACCCCCTGGAGACCTCCTCCAAGCGGTGGCGGCCCACCCAGGGCTTCTTCGCCCTGATCCTCATGGTCGAGGCGATGGTGATCCTCTCCTTCGAGGCCACCGACGTCTTCCTCTTCTACATCCTGTTCGAAGCCATGCTCATCCCGATGTACTTCCTCATCGGCGGCTTCGGCGACCGCGCCCACTCCGGCTCCGACGAGAACGCGGCCGCCCAGCGCTCCTACGCGGCGGTCAAGTTCCTGCTCTACAACCTGGTCGGCGGCCTGATCATGCTGGCCGCGGTCATCGGCCTCTACGTCGTCGCCGGAAACTTCTCCCTGACGGAGATCGCCGAGGCGCGGGCCAACGGCTCCCTGGAGATGGCGACCGGCACCGAGCGGTGGCTGTTCCTCGGCTTCTTCTTCGCCTTCGCGGTGAAGGCGCCGCTGTGGCCGCTGCACACCTGGCTGCCGAACGCGATGGGGGAGGCCACCGCCCCGGTCGCCGTCCTCATCACCGCCGTCGTCGACAAGGTCGGCACCTTCGCGATGCTCCGCTTCTGCCTCGGGCTCTTCCCCGACGCCTCGAAGTGGGCCACGCCGGTGATCGTCGCGCTCGCCCTGATCAGCATCGTCTACGGGGCACTGCTCGCCGTCGGCCAGCGGGACATCAAGCGCCTGGTCGCCTACGCGTCGATCTCGCACTTCGGCTTCATCATCATGGGCATCTTCGCGATGACCAGCCAGGGCCAGTCCGGCGCCACGCTCTACATGGTCAACCACGGCATCTCGACGGCCGCGCTGATGCTGGTCGCGGGCTTCCTGATCTCCCGCCGCGGCTCGCGGCTCATCGCCGACTACGGCGGGGTGCAGAAGGTCGCCCCGGTGCTCGCCGGGACCTTCCTCATCGGCGGTCTCGCCACCCTGTCGCTGCCCGGACTCGCCCCGTTCGTCAGCGAGTTCCTGGTCCTCGTCGGCACCTTCTCGCGCTACCCGGTGGCCGGGATCATCGCCACCACCGGCATCGTCCTCGCCGCGCTGTACGTCCTCGTCCTCTACCAGCGGACGATGACGGGCCCGGTGAAGGAGGAGGTGCGCGAGCTGCCGGACCTGCGGGCCCGTGAAATCGCCGTGGTCGTCCCGCTGATCGCGGTGCTGATCTTCCTCGGGGTCTTCCCGAAGCCGCTGACGGACGTCGTCAACCCCGCGGTGCAGCACACCATGTCCGACGTCCAGCAGAAGGACCCGAGCCCCGAAGTGGAGGCGGCCAAGTGAGCCCGTACGCCGTCGCACCCGCTGTCCACACCCTGTGGACGACGGCCGCCGATCCGATCGAGAAGATCCCGGCGCCCCACATCGAGTACACCCAGCTCTCGCCCGTGCTCATCGTGGTCGGCGCGGCGATCGTCAGCGTCCTCGTCGAGGCCTTCGTGCCGCGCCGGGGCCGCCACTACACCCAGGTGTTCCTCAGCGTCCTGGCGCTCGTGGGCGCCTTCGCCGCGGTCGTCGGCCTCGCCGCCGGCGGCTACGGCTCCACCAAGGCGCACCTCGCCGCCATGGGCGCCATCGCCGTCGACGGGCCCGCGCTGTTCCTCCAGGGCACGATCCTGCTCGCCTCGGTCGTCGCGGTGCTCACCTTCGCCGAGCGCAGGCTCGACCCGGCCGACCACGGCCACCGGGTCGACTCCTTCGCCGCCGAGGCCGCCGCGGTCCCCGGCAGCGAGCAGGAGCGGGCGGCCGTCAAGGCCGGCTTCACCACCACCGAGGTCTTCCCGCTCGCCCTGTTCGCGGTCGCCGGCATGCTGGTCTTCCCCGCCGCCAACGACCTGCTGACCCTCTTCGTGGCGCTGGAGGTCTTCTCCCTCCCGCTCTACCTGCTCTGCGCCGTCGCCCGCCGCAAGCGCCTCCTCTCGCAGGAGGCCGCGGTGAAGTACTTCCTGCTCGGCGCCTTCTCCTCGGCGTTCCTGCTCTTCGGGATCGCCCTGCTCTACGGCTACGCGGGCTCCGTCTCGTACGCCGCCATCGCCGACGTCGTCGACGGCGACGTCGCCGCCATCGACCCGGCGCTCGCCGACACCATGGGCAACGACGTGCTGCTGCTCATCGGCTTCGCCATGGTCCTGATGGGCCTGCTCTTCAAGGTCGGCGCCGTCCCGTTCCACATGTGGACCCCGGACGTCTACCAGGGCGCCCCGACCCCCGTCACCGGCTTCATGGCCGCCGCGACGAAGGTCGCCGCGTTCGGCGCGATGCTCCGCCTGCTGTACGTGGTGCTGCCGGGCCTCACCTGGGACTGGCGGCCGGTCATGTGGGCCGTCGCCATCGTCACCATGCTGGGCGGTGCGATCGTCGCCATCACCCAGACCGACATCAAGCGGCTGCTCGCGTACTCCTCGATCGCCCACGCCGGGTTCATCCTGGCCGGTGTCATCGCGGCCACGCCCAGCGGCGTCTCGTCGGTGCTGTTCTACCTGGGCGCCTACTCCTTCGTGACGATCGGCGCCTTCGCCGTGGTCACGCTGGTGCGGGACGCGGGCGGCGAGGCCACCCACCTGTCCAAGTGGGCCGGTTTGGGCCGCCGTTCGCCGCTGGTCGCGGCGGTCTTCGCGGTCTTCCTGCTGGCCTTCGCCGGCATCCCGCTGACCTCCGGGTTCTCCGGGAAGTTCGCCGTCTTCAAGGCGGCGGCCGACGGCGGCGCGGGCGCGCTGGTCGTGGTCGGTGTGATCTCGTCGGCGGTCGCCGCGTTCTTCTACATCCGGGTGATCGTGCTGATGTTCTTCAGCGAGCCGAAGGCGGACGGCCCCACGGTCGCCGTGCCCTCGGGCCTCACCTCCGTGGCGATCACCGCGGGTGTGGTGGTCACGCTGGTCCTGGGCTTCGCCCCGCAGTACTTCCTGGACCTGGCGAACCAGGCGAGCGTGTTCGTGCGCTAGCCGCCGTACGCGGGCGAGGGGCCCGGTCGCCTGTCACGGGCGGCCGGGCCCCTCGGCTTTCCCGTCGCGCTACGGGCACTTCACGTCCGGGTTGTAGCGGGCGAAGAGGCCGGCCGGGTTCTTCTTGTACAGCCAGACGTGCCGGTCGTAGATGTTTCCCAGGACCGGGTTGGCGAAGGGGCCGTCGAAGTTCCGGTCGAACATCCTCGGCACGGGCTGCCCGGTGTTGGGGACCACCCACTCGACGGCGACGAGGTGCCGCTTGCCGTCCTTGCCGGTCGCGTAGATCACGACGGCGGGCCGGGCCGGATCGGTCGAGCCGACGTTCTGGGGTTTGACGTAGTGGTAGCCCATGCCGCCCATGCCCGGGTCGGCCACGCACACGTCGGTGCGCAGGAAGCCGTCCCTGATCGCGAAGGGCTCGTAGGCGTACTTCGCCGTCGCCTTGTACGCCTTGGACAGGTCGAGCTTCACGGACGCGTCGTCCGCCCGGGCCGGGCTCGTCGCCAGCAGCGCCGAGGCGAGGGCGGCGACGCCGACCCCGGCTATGAGCGGGCGGGGCCGGCGTGATCCTGCGGTCATGCGGTGCTCCTTGTGCGTGGGGGGATGGCAGCAGCGTGACCCGCGGGGGCGGGGTGGCGCACGCGGGGTGACCCATTGGGGGACACCGTGTCATCGTGGGTGACCCGGAATGGTCTCGACCAATCGAGGGAGGCCGCACGATGCGCGGGACCACCGCGTCGCCCGACACCCCCCGCACCGTCCCGAGGCGCGGCGAACCGCCCGTGCACCGCCTGGAGGTGCGCCTGCCCGACGACGTGCCGTTCGCCGTCGGCAGCTTCGACACCATCGGCCCGCTCTCCCGGGCCGCCTTCCCGCACCGCCACACCTTCTACGAGATCGTCCACGTCACCCGGGGCACCGGCACCCATGTCGTCGACCTGGACCGATGGGAACTGCGCCCGCCGCACCTGGGCCTGATCCTGCCCGGGCAGCTCCACCACTGGGAGGACGCCCGCGATCTCGACGGCTCCGTCGTCCTGTTCACCCCCGAGTTCCTGCTCGACCACCCCGGCGACCGGGAACTCCTGCGCCGCCTCGGCGAACGCCCCTGGCTCCGCCTCGACCCGGCCGCGCACGCCCGCACCGCCCGGCTGATGGGCGAACTCGCCGAGGAGTACGGCCAGGGGGACGCCGGCTTCGCCACCGTGCTCCGCTCGCTGCTGCACGTCCTGCTGGTCCGTACGGCCCGCCTCGGCGCCCGGGCGGCCGGCCGGCCCGCACGGCCGGCACCCGGGGGTCCGGCACCCGGGCGGCACGCGGCCGTCGCCGAGGAGTTCGCCCGGCTGGCCGCCCGTACCGGAGCGGAAGGACCCAGGTCCGTACGCGAGTGCGCGGAGCGGCTCGGGGTCACCCCCGGCTATCTCACCGAGGCCGTACGGGCCGCACTCGGCCGCACCCCGGCCGGGCTGTTACGCGAGGCCCGCACCCAGGAAGCCCAACGCCTGCTCGCGCGCACCGACTTGTCGGTCCGTCAGGTCGCTGCCAGGACGGGTTTCGACGACCCCGCCTACTTCAGCCGCTTCTTCCGCCGGGAGACCGGGATGAGCCCCGGCGCCTTCCGAAAGCACCACGACCGCCGCGCTGCGTCCATCGAAGCGGACCCCGGCCCGGCCTAGGTTCATGGTCGATCGCTCACCCCCCCACAGGAGGAGCAGACATGGACAGCGAGACCAGTACCGGGCACGTCACCCGCAAGGCCGTGCTGCGCGCGGCGCTGGCGGCCGGCATGGCCGTCCCCGCCGTGCTGATGGGCGTCCCCGCCCTCGCCCGAACCCTCACCGACGGCACGGTCGCGCCCGAGCTCACCCCGGAGTGCGACGACGGCGACGACCCCACCCCGGCCCAGATGGAGGGCCCGTACTTCAAGCCGAACTCGCCCCTGCGCACGGTCCTGACGGAGCAGGGCCTGCCCGGTGTGCGCCTCACCGTCAGCGGCTATGTCTTCGGGCGGGCCTGTCTGCCGGTCGCCGGCGCCCTGCTCGACTTCTGGCAGGCCGACACCAACGGCGCCTACGACAGCGTCGGATTCCGGCTGCGCGGCCACCAGTTCACCGGCGCGGACGGTGCCTTCACGCTCAGCACGATCGTGCCCGGCCTCTACCCGGGCCGGACCCGGCACCTCCACGTCAAGGTGCAGGCACCGGGCCGGCCGGTCCTCACCACGCAGCTGTACTTCCCGGGCGAGCCCCGCAACTCCACCGACTCGCTCTTCGACGCGCGGCTGCTGATGAACGTGCGCGACGCGGGCGGGGCCAGGCAGGCCGCGTTCGACTTCGTCCTCGACGTACCGCAGGGCCCGGGCCCGACGCCCACCCCGTCCCCCACCCCCGGGGGCACCTGGGCCGTGGGGGTCGCGTACCGCGCGGGGGACGCGGTCACCTACGCCGGGCGGGGCTATGCGTGCCTCCAGGCGCACACCGCCCAGCCCGGCTGGGAGCCGCCGAACGTGCCCGCGCTGTGGCGGGCCGTCTGAGGCGGCGGGGAACCTCGCTCAGCCCGCGTTCGGCGCGATCCGGCCGGTGACCTCGCCGAGCGCGACCCGGGTGCCGTCCGGGCCCGGGGCCCAGGCGGTCAGCGTGACCTCGTCGCCGTCCTCCAGGAACGTGCGCTTGCCGTCGCCCAGTTCGAGGGCGTCGCGGCCGTTCCAGGTCAGTTCGAGCAGCGAGCCGCGCTGGCCGACCTCGGGCCCGGAGACCGTGCCGGAGCCGTAGAGGTCGCCGGTGCGCAGGGAGGCGCCGTTGACCGTCATGTGGGCGAGCTGCTGGGCGGCCGTCCAGTACATGGTGGAGAACGGCGGCTCGGCCACGACCTCGCCGTTGATCGTCACGGTGATCCGCAGGTCGAAGCCGCCGGGCTCCTCCTCCCCGGAGTCGTCCAGGTACGGCAGCAGCGGGAAGTCCCGCGCGGGCGGCGCGACCCGGGCGGCGTCCAGGGCCTCCAGGGGGGTGACCCAGGCGGAGACGGAGGTCTGGAACGACTTGCCGAGGAAGGGGCCGAGCGGCACGTACTCCCAGGCCTGGATGTCCCGGGCCGACCAGTCGTTGAGCAGCGTCAGACCGAAGACGTGCTCGCGGAAGTCGCGGAGCGGGACGGGGCTGCCGAGGGCGGAGGGGGTGCCGACGAGGAAGCCGACCTCGGCCTCGATGTCCAGCTTCACGGAGGGACCGAAGACCGGCGCCGGGTCCGTGGGCGCCTTGCGCTGACCGGCCGGGCGGACGACGTCGGTGCCGGAGACCACGACGGTGCCGGCGCGCCCGTGGTAGCCGATCGGCAGATGCTTCCAGTTCGGGGTGAGCGGCTCGCCGTCGGGGCGGAAGATGTGCCCGACGTTGGTGGCGTGGTGCTCGCTCGCGTAGAAGTCGACGTAGTCGGCGACCTCGTACGGCAGGTGCAGCGTGACCGCGTCCAGCGGGTGCAGCAGGGGCTCGACGACGGGCCGGTGCGCGGGCACGGTCAGCCAGCCGGTGAGCGCCCTGCGGACGTCGCGCCAGGCGGTGCGGCCGGCGGCGAGCAGCGGGTTCAGGCTCGGCTGCGCCAGCAGCGCGGCGTACGGCGAGCCGAGTGCGTGTGCCGCGGCCCCCGCGTCGAGCACGTGCCCGCCGATCCTGACTCCGAGACGGCGCCGGTCGGGCTCGTCGGCGGTGGTGAAGACGCCGTACGGAAGGTTGTGCGGGCCGAAGGGGTCGCCCTCGGCCAGGTCGAGCGGGCTCTGCTCGGGCATCGGTGCTTGCCTCGCTTTCCAGGTGTGTGGGGGACACGTTACGGGGCGGGCGGCGAGGCGCAGATGACATGTGTCACACGGAAAGTGCGGCCTCCGTGGGCAACTGTCCCGATTCGGCTGCTTTGAGTCCGCTGTGAAGTCACTATGTCGACGTGCACGCGTCAATGAGGTGCCAATAGCGCTGTTCCGGGCGCTAATTCCAGTCATACGATCTCGGTGATGTCGTGCCGTGTGAGTTATCCGCGTGCGCGACCCCCACAACTCTCTTTTCATCTTCGTCCGACCAGAAAAGGTCCATCGTGAAGATCCGTCGCATTCTCGCGACCGCCGTGGCCGCCGCCGTGACCACTCCGGTCGTGCTCCTCTCCGCCGCGCCCGCCTTCGCCGACACCAAGCCGACCGCCGCCGACCAGCGGACCGCCAAGCCCACGATCGAGGAGCTCCGGCTCGCGGTCACCAAGGCGCAGGCCGCGTACGACGCGGCCGTCATCGCCGACTCGGACGCCCAGAAGGCCTTCGAGGCCCTCCTCAAGGACGACAACCCGCTGATGGTCAAGCGGGCCGAGGCCAAGGCCGCCGCCACCGCGGCCGCCGGTGAGGCCGCCAAGGCGAAGAAGGCCGTCGAGGAAGCCCAGGCGAAGGTCGACGCCGCCGCGGAGGCCGACAAGCCGGCCCTGCAGCTGGAGCTGGACAAGGCGAAGGAGGCGCAGAAGCTGGCGGACAAGACCGCCGCCGATGCCCAGACCGCCTACGAGAAGGCGGTGAAGGCCGTCGACGACGAGCGCATCGCCGCCTCCCGAAAGATCGCCCAGGCCCAGAAGGACAAGGCCGCCGCGCTCAAGACGCTGGACGAGGCGAAGGCTGCGCTGCGGGCGGCGCTGGAGGAGGAGCCGGGCGAGGACGAGTGTGAGGTCGACGCGGGCTTCGTGGCCACGCTCACCGGCCCCAAGAAGGTCACGGCCGGCACCAGCGCCGTCTTCAACTTCCGACTGACCAACAAGGGCAAGGTCACGTTCGACGAGGTCGGCGGCTACGCCGACGCGTTCGGCACGGAGGACGACCAGGACAAGTACATCCACCTGACCTGGTCCTCCGCCAACAGCCCGAAGTGGCAGCCGGTGGACCAGGAGGAGGGCTTCTCCAGCCTCTCCGCGATCAAGCCGGGCGGCTCCTTCGACTTCAAGCTGAAGGTCACCGTGGACGCCAAGGCCGCGGCCGGCGACGGCGTGGTGGTCGGTGGCGGCGGCTACATGAACAAGGACGGCTCCTGCGGCATGAGCGAGGACGGCGCCTACGCCGAGTTCGCCATCGTCAAGCCCGCCAAGCCCGCCAAGCCGACCCCGTCCCCGACCCAGGGCTCCGGCAACGGCAACACCACCCAGCAGGGCGGCTCGTCCACCACCCCGGTGAACAACGGCACCACCGGCGGCACCCTCGCCGCGACCGGTGCCGGCTCCTCCACGATGCCGATCGCCCTCGCGGGCGGCGCGGCGGTCGTGCTCGGTGCGGGCGCGATGGTCGTCGTGCGTCGCCGCAAGGCCGGCGCCGACGCGTAAGCGTCAGGCAGCGGTCAGTAAGCAGTGAGCAGTAAGCAGCAGTGAGAAAGGCGGCCTCGAATCCGTTTCGGTCGGATCGGGGCCGCTTTCCTTTTGAAGGGGGCTCTTTGTGAAGATCCGTCGAATTCTCGCGACCGCGGTCGCCGCGGCCGTGATCACGCCCGTCGCGGTCCTTTCGGCCGCGCCCGCTTTCGCGGACGTACGCCAGGAATCGAAGCCGACGATCGAGGAGTTGCGGCTCGCGGTCACCAAGGCGCGGGGGGTGTACGACGCGGCGGTCGCCGCGGAGGCCGAGGTCCAGAAGAGGGTCGAGGCCACCCTCAAGTCCCTGGGGGAGGGCGGCGACCACCCGCTCGCCGTCGCCTACGCCGCGGCGAAGAAGGCGGCCGAGGCCGCCGCCACCGCGAAGACGGAGGCGGACGCGAAGCTGGCGAAGGCACAGGCCGACCGGACCGCGCTGCCCGAGGGGGCGAACCCGGCGCAGAAGGAAGCGGCCCAGAAGGCCGTCGACGAGGCGCAGCAGGCCGTCGAGACGGCCGCGGCCACGAAGACCACCGCGGACGCGACCGCCCGACAGGCGCGCGAGGACATGGTGGACGCGCAGGTCGCCGCCGCCCGTGAGGCGAGCGCGGCCCGTGCGGCGACGGAGGAGGCGCGCAAGGCCCTCGACGCCGCCGTGGTGGCACTCAAGAACGCCGAGAAGGAGACCGGCGGGCAGGAGTGCGCGCGCGGCGATGTCCTGGCCGTGTCGATGACCGGCCCGAAGAAGATCGTCGCCGGGGACAGCGGTGTCTTCACCTACCGCGTCACCAACAACGGCGAGGGCACGGTGAGCGCGCTCCGGACCGACGCCATGGCCTTCGGCTGGGAGCGGATCGAGCAGGACTGGCGCCACGTGCACCTGACCTGGTCCTCGGTGGACAGCCCGAAGTGGCGGCCGGTCGGCAAGGAGGGCGTCAACAGCGGCTCCGCGCTCAGGCCGGGCGAGTCCTTCGACTTCAGGCTGAAGGTCTCGGTGGACACCGAGACCAAGGCCGTCTCGGGCGAGGTGGAGGCCGGCCTGGTCCGGTTCACCGCGGAGGACGGCTCCTGCGGCCTGTCCGACGAGGGCGGGCACATGCAGTTCTCGATCAGCCGGAAGCCCGGCGAGCCCGGCGAGCCCGGCGAGCCGGGCAAGCCGACCGACCCCGCCCAGCCGACCGAGTCCCCCAAGCCGTCCCCCACCCACGGCTCCGGCTCCGGCACCACCCCCCAGCAGGGCGGCGGCTCCCTCGCCACGACCGGCGCGGGCTCCTCGACGCTGCCGATCGCCCTCGCGGGCGGCGCGGCCGTCGTGCTCGGCGCGGGCGCGATGATGGTCGTGCGCCGCCGCAGGGCCGGCTCGGACGTCTGATCCGAGCAGGGGCCGAGGGGCCCGCGGACCATCAGGAACGCGGGCGCCTCACCCGGCCGTGCGCGGAATGGCGCGTTCCCACGTCCGGTGGAACACCACCTCGCCGCCCTCCTTGCACACCACCTCGTTCGAGGTCAGGAAGGAGTCCGCGTCACAGCGGATCTCCGAACGGGTCTCGATGCTGACGTCCCACGCCATTTCCGGGCGGTGCAGCCGGATCGACCAGTCGGAGCGGGTGCGGGCGGACAGCGGGTCCGCCTCGGCGATCGTGTACGTCTCCAGGGCGTCCTCGGTGAACTCCAGGCCGTCGGGGTAGACCCGGGTGCCGCCGTAGCGCGGGTCGACCTCCAGGCGCCACTCGCCCTTGGCGACGTCCCGGACCACGAGCCGCTCCGGCCGCGGCTCCTCCAGGGTGCGCGGGTAGGCGACGCCGAGCGGCTCGGACTGCTCGGGCTCCCCGAACTCCACGGCGTCCTCGGTCCGGGCACGGACCGGCAGGGTGAGCGCGGAGCCGGCCGGGTCGAGGGTGAAGCCTGCGGCGTCGGGCTGCGGCCAGATCCAGGGCCAGTACGCGGAGGAGACGGCCAGCCGGACCCGGTGGCCGGGCGGGAAGGTGTGACCGATGCCGTTGAGTTCGAGTTCGTACGTCTCCCACTCGTCGAGCTGCGCCTCGACCGCCCGGTCGCGGCCGTAGCGGGCGGAGAGGTTGAGCGCCCCGCGGGTCACCAGGGTGGAGGAGCCGTCCGGGGCGATGTCGCAGAGCCGTGCGACGACCTGCCCGGTGGGCGCGGCCGCCCGCAGGCGGAGGCGGACCGAGGGGCGGCCGAGGATCTCGATCGGTTCCCCTCCGAGCGGAACGGGGAAGTCGAAGCAGGCCGAGTGCGCGTCCTCCGTGCGCTGGTCGGGCGGCAGGTCGGCGTCGTTGCCGAACGGGAAGAAGCGGCCCGCGTCCAGCCCGGTCTGCTGCGGGGAGGCGACCGCCACCGGCTCGCCGCCGAAGGCGTACGTGACGGGCGTGACGTGCGGGGAGGGCCAGTCGGGGTCGGCGACCCAGCGGCCCGGCAGCTCCTCGTAGACGGTGGCCGGCGGGTGGGAGTCGCTGATCCAGGAGCGCAGCAGCGGCTCGGCCATCACGTCGTTCTCGACGCCCTTGAGGTGGTGGTCCCACCAGCGCAGGGTCTCCTGGAGGAAGCCGATCGCCGGCCCCGGCGGAAGCCCGCGGTCCGGGTACTGGTGCGACCAGGGCCCGATGATGCCGCGGACCCGGTCCTGGGGGAGGTGTTCGACGAGCCGGAGCACGGTGTCCCGGTACGGGTCGTGCCAGCCGCCCACGGCGAGGACGGCGGCCTTGACGGCGGAGTAGTCCTCGCAGACGCTGCCGTGCTTCCAGTACGCGTCCCGGGTCTGGTGGGCGAGCCAGGTGTGGATGAAGGGCTCCACGGCCTCCAGCCGCTTGAGCCACAGCTCCCGCCACTCCTCGCCCACGTACCGCGGGTCCGGGGGCCGGGAGACGAAGGCCAGCATGGTGGCCGCCCAGGCGTGCATGTCGACGGCGAGGACGGAGCCGCCCATGTAGTGCACGTCGTTGTCGTAGCGGTCGTCGGTCGAGCAGACGGTGACGACCGCCTTCAGCGGCTCGGGGGCGAGCGCGGCGATCTGGAGCGAGTTGAAGCCGCCCCAGGAGATGCCGAACATGCCGACCTTCCCCGAGCACCAGGGCTGCGCGGCCAGCCACTCCACGACGGCCACGCCGTCGGCGAGCTCGGTGGCGTCGTACTCGTCGCCGGGCAGCCCCTCGCTGTTGCCGTGCCCGCGCACGTCGACCCGTACGGAGGCGTAGCCGTGGCCCGCGTACCAGGGGTGGCGCTGCCAGTCGCGGGGCGCGGTCCAGTCGGTGAGGCGGTACGGCAGGTACTCCAGGAGGGCCGGCACGGGCTCGTCGGTGAGCGGCCGCCACACCCGGGCGTAGAGCCGTGTCCCGTCCGGCAGCGGGATGCGGACGTCCTCGTGGCGGGTCTCGTACGGGAAGTCGGTGCGGATGTGCATGACGGACCTCGGCGGAATCGTCAGTGGACGGGGTGCATGGTGCGGCGCAGCCAGGGCGCCAGGGCGATCACGGCGAGGCCGACGGCGACCGCGATGGCGCCGTTCACACCGAAGTAGGCCGGCTTGGAGACGTCGTCGTAAAGCTTCACCGTCTGGGCCTGGATGCCGTTGGCGAGCGCGAGGGAGAGGAACCAGAGCGACATCGTCTGGCTGGCGAAGGCCTTGGGCGCCAGCTTGCTGGTGGCGGACATCCCGGAGGTCTCCAGGAGCACGTCGCCGAGGCCGAGCAGCAGATAGGAGCCGACGATCCACCAGGCGGCCATCTTGTAGGTGTCGTCCGCGTGCCCGGAGGTCGGCAGGACCATCAGCAGGAAGGACAGGCCGCCCAGGATCACCCCGAAGGCGATCTTGTTGGAGGCGTGCGGCTGGCGGGGCCCCATGCGGGCCCAGACGGCGGCCACGACGGGTGCCAGGAGCACCTCGAAGGCGCCGAGGGCGGAGGCGTACCAGCTCGCCGGGAAGTCGAAGCCGAGGAGGGTGGTGCGGGCGTTGGTCGAGGCCAGCAGCATCATCGTCGAGTACGCCTGGAAGAGGATGAAGTTGAACGCCACCGAGGCCAGGAAGAGGACGACGTACGGCTTGAGGCGGCCCCGCTCCTCGGCGGTCACCCGGGGACTCGCGAACATGACCCAGAAGTAGACGACCGGCGCGATCACCGAGATCAGGGTCAGCAGATCGACGAAGCGGTCCATGGTCAGCCAGCCCGCCAGGGCCAGACCGGTCGCCACGAGGGCGGTGACCACCGCGCCGACGCCCATGGTCCGGACCGCACGGCGCAGCGCCTGCGGGGCGAGGGCGTACTCCGCGGAGTGCTTCCGCCCGGCCAGGTGACGGCGGCCCGCCACGTACTGGACCAGGCCGAACGTCATCCCGATGGCGGCGGCGGAGAAGCCCCAGTGCCAGCCCTTGTGGTCGCCCAGCCAGCCGGTGATCAGCGGGCCGGCGAAGGCCCCGATGTTGATCGCCATGTAGTAGAGCGCGAAGCCGGCGTCCCGGCGCTCGTCGTCGGTCCGGTAGAGCTTGCCGACCATGGTGGCCACGTTCGGCTTCAGCAGGCCGGTGCCGGCACTGATCAGGCCGAGGCCGACCCAGGTCATGGCGGCGGTGGGGACGGCCATGGCGTAGTGGCCGCAGGCGATCAGGACGCCGCCGTAGAGCACCGCGCGGTAAGAGCCGAGGATCCGGTCGGCCAGCCAGCCGCCGGCGACCGAGACCAGATAGACGAGCGTGCCGTACGCGGCGGAGACGGAGGCCGCGGTGCCCGCGTCCATGCCCATGCCGCCGTGGGCGACGGTGTCGGCGAAGTAGAGGACGAGGATCGCCTGCATCCCGAGGAACGAGAAGCGCTCCCAGACCTCCAGGCCGGAGAGGGTCAGCAGCCCCCTCGGCTGCCCGAGGAACGCCTTGTCGTCCTCGGGGGGCGGCTGCTCGCCGTTCGTGTCGATGTCGATCGCTGTTCGGGACAAAACGCCTACTCCTGGTCGTATGAGCTGATCCCGAACATACCGGGGGTGACGGGAAGGCGCCCACGGTGATCGAAACGTGACCGGATACGCTGGCTTGAGTGAATCGACCGACACATCGACAATCCGAGTCATCGGCGTAGTGGTCGACGTGTGGTTCGCACAGCGTCAAGGACAGCGTCAGCAGGCGTCAGCAGACAGGAGACCCCCTCGTGACCGTCGTCGGGCCGTTCGGTCTTAGCGTGCGGGACCAGGCTCTCGAAGCCGATGTCCAGACCGGATTGGCGGCGGTGGAGGCCGGCCTCCTCGACGCCACCAAGAGCGACGTGCCGTTCATCACGGAGGCCGCCCAGCACCTGGTGCTGGCCGGCGGCAAGCGGTTCCGGCCGCTGCTCGTGATGCTCGCCGCGCAGTTCGGCGACCCCTACGCGCCGGGTGTCGTGCCCTCGGCCGTCGTCGTCGAGCTCACCCATCTCGCCACGCTCTACCACGACGACGTCATGGACGAGGCGGACGTGCGCCGCGGGGTGGAGAGCGCGAACACCCGCTGGGGCAACTCGATCGCCGTCCTCACGGGTGACTTCCTCTTCGCCCGCGCCTCGCACACGCTCGCGGACCTCGGACCCGAGGCCGTACGCATCCAGTCCGAGGCGTTCGAACGGCTCGTCACCGGTCAGATCCTGGAGACCGCGGGCCCGCAGGAGGGCCGCGACCCGGTCGACCACTACCTCGACGTGCTCTCCGGCAAGACCGGCTCGCTGGTCGCCGTCTCCTGTCGCTTCGGCGCGATGATGGCCGGCGCCGACGAGAGCGTCGTCGACATCCTCACCCAGTACGGGGAGCGGCTCGGCGTCGCCTTCCAGCTCGCCGACGACGTCCTCGACATCGCCTCCGACTCCCACGAGTCCGGCAAGACCCCCGGCACCGACCTGCGCGAGGGCATCCCCACCCTCCCCGTGCTCCGGCTGCGGGCCGCCGCGGCCGCCCACGGGCGCCCGGAGGACCTGGAGCTGGTCGCCCTCATCGACGGCGACCTCACCGACGACGCCCGGCACGCCGAGGCGCTGCGCCGGCTGCGCGTCCACCCCGCCCTGGAGCAGGCCCGCCGCGACACCGTGCGCTACGCGGAGGAGGCCCGCGCGATGCTGGCTCCGCTGCCCGACGGCTATGCGAAGTCGGCGCTCGCGGAGATGTGCGACGCGGTGGTCCACCGCGCGGGCTAGGGGTTCTCAGGGTGGGGTCATCCTGGAGGGGTACTCCAGGTTGATCCCGCGGGCTGACGCTTTCGCCCCGCCGCCTTGGTGAGATGGATCCATCGACCAAGGTGCCCACGGAGGTAGCCAGATCATGGCAACGAACGAAACCCGTCAGCGTGCTCCGCGTAAGGCGAGCCGTTACGTCGTCCCGGTCGCCGTGGCGGGGGTGGCGGCGGCGACGATCGGCCTCGTCCCCGCGCTCGCGGCGTCCGGCGACCCGGACCTGCCGGAGATCACGGCGCAGCAGCTGATCGAGAAGATCGCCGCCTCGGACACCCAGACCCTGTCCGGGACGTTCCGGATCAGCACCGACCTGGGCCTGCCGTCCTTCGCCGGTCTGCTGTCCTCCGCCGCCGGGTCGGGCCCGTCCTCCGCCGACCCCTCCGAGAAGCTCACCGAGCTGGTCTCCGGCTCGCACACCCTGCGGGTGGCGGCGGACGGCCCGGACCGGCAGAAGCTGACGCTGCTCGACGGCTCCGAGGAGTACAGCCTGATCCACAACGGCGACGACGTCTGGGCGTATGACAGCAAGTCGAACGAGGTCTTCCACGAGAAGGGCGCGGGCGGCGCCGCCCCGGAGAAGAAGGTCCCCGGCACCCCGAAGGAGCTCGCCGACGAGGTCCTGAAGGCGGCCGGCGACACCACCTCGATCACCGTCGGCGGCACGGCGAAGGTGGCCGGCCGGGACGCCTACCGGCTGGTGATCAAGCCCAAGCAGTCCGGCTCGACGGTCGAGGCGGTCACGATCGCGGTGGACGCGGCCAACGGCACCCCGCTGAAGTTCACCCTCGACTCCGTCAGCGGCGGCAAGCCGGTCGTGGACGCGGGCTTCACCAAGGTCGACTTCGGCAAGCCGGACGCCTCGGTCTTCGACTTCAAGGCGCCGAAGGGCGCGAAGGTGACGGAGGGGGCGGCCGAGGAGGCCGGGAAGCCCGGGAAGGGCGACGGCGCTCCGGAGGACCTGGACAAGGCCTTCGGCGGCCTGGGCGGCCTGGCCGGCCTCGGTGGTGCCGAGGGCGGCGACGTCAACGTCATCGGCGAGGGCTGGACCACGATCGCGAAGCTGGACTCGGGCGCCCCGGCCCCGAAGACGGACGAGGCGCCGAAGGAGGTCCAGGGCTTCCTGGACGCGCTCGGCGACAAGGTCAGCGGGAAGTTCGGCTCGGGCACGGTCTTCAAGACGAAGATCGTCAATGCCCTGATGACGGAGGACGGCAAGGTCTACGTCGGCGCGGTGACCCCGCAGAAGCTGGTGGAGACGGCGAACGCCGGCAAGTAGGCACCGGATTGGGACCCTGGGTGGGTCGGGGGCGATGGTCACCGACCCACCCAGGAGCTTGTGTGCGGTCTTTCGGCCTTACGGCCTTCGGTCGTGCGGTCGTGCGGTCGTGCTACGGGAACGTCAGCTTGAAGGAGTTGATGTACCCGGTGTCGACCGAGGCCTTGTCCTGGACGCGGAGCTTCCAGACGCCGTTGGCGACCTCGGAGGAGGCGTTCACGGTGTAGGTCTGGTTGATGTTGTCCGCGCTGCCGCCGGTCCGGTTGTGCAGGTTGTAGACCGAGCCGTCGGGGGCGATGAGGTCGACGACCAGGTCACCGATGTAGGTGTGGACGATGTCCACGCCGACGGCGAGGTTGCTCGGCGCGTTGCCGGTGATGCCGCTGACGGTCACGGAGGAGGTCACCGCGGCGCCGTTGTCCGGGACGGACACGTCGGTGTCGTTGCTGAAGACCGTGCCGGTCGGCGGGGTCGTCGTACCGCTCGACAGGTTCCAGACGGCGTACGCGATGGCGTCCGCGTTCCGGTCGAGGGCCGTGTCGTTGATGTTCGCGGTCGTGTCGCACGACGAGTGGTAGCAGCGGTCGAACGCCTGGCCCGCCGTGCCGCCCCACTTCTGCGCCTGGGCGGAGGTCTTGGTGTAGTCGGCGCCGGAGAAGAGGCCG
This sequence comes from Streptomyces sp. NPDC020422, assembly GCF_044386705.1. Classification (NCBI taxonomy): domain Bacteria; kingdom Bacillati; phylum Actinomycetota; class Actinomycetes; order Kitasatosporales; family Streptomycetaceae; genus Streptomyces; species Streptomyces sp. NPDC020422. Next base: position 408,691 of record NZ_JBIRVJ010000005.1, read on the forward strand.
CCGACCGGGATGCCGGCGTTCTTGAAGGGCGCGTGGTCCGAGCGCCCGTCGCCCTCGGTCTCGATCTCCGTGGGGATGCCGAGACCCGCGTAGTAGTTCTTGAAGGTCTGCTCGATCGTCGGGTCGTCGTCGTAGACGAAGTAGCCCGGGTTGGGCGAGCCGATCATGTCGAAGTTCAGATAGCCCTTGATCTTCGAACGCTCGGTGCTCGCCAGGTTGTTGACGTAGTACTTCGAGCCGACCAGGCCCAGCTCCTCCGCGCCCCACCAGCCGAAGCGCAGGTGCTTCGTGGGCTGCAGCTGGGCGCGGGAGACGGCGAGCGCGGTCTCCAGGATGGCCGCGGAACCGGAACCGTTGTCGTTGATGCCGGGGCCCGCGGTGACGGAGTCGAGGTGCGAGCCGGACATGATGACCTGGTTGGGGTCGCCGCCGGGCCAGTCGGCTATCAGGTTGTAGCCGGTGGCGCCGTTGTACGTGAACTGCTGGAGCGCCGTGGTGTAGCCGGCGGCGTCGAGCTTCGCCTTCACGAAGTCGATCGAGGCCTTGTAGCCGGTCCGGCCGTGGGCGCGGTTGCCGCCGTTGTTGCCGGCGATCGTCTGCAGGTCGGCGAGGTGCTGCTTGACGTTCGCCACGGATATGTCGGGCGGGGTGACGGCCTGCTCGGCCGCACTGGCGCCGGGGGCGCCGGCGAAGGCGCCGACGAGGAGCGCGGAGGCTCCGGCGGCGGCGGAAAGTCTCGCGGAGAGTTTCATGTGGGGGCTCCGGATTCCGAACTGGGGATGGGACGGAACGTGCGAGCGCCTCGCGTCGTGGGTGGCGCGAGGCGTTGGAGCTGTGCGGGTGCGCTGGTGCGCGGTGGTGCGGCGGTGCGGGTGCGCGACGGTGCTGGTGCGCTGATGTGCGGGTGTGCGGTGGAACCGGGTGTGCACGGATCAAGCCGTGCGGTTGCGCTGTGTGTGACGAATGTTCAGTGAGAGTTTGACTTGCCGTCAAGGGCGGAATCCGGTCAGGGCTGTTCGCTGACCGGACAGCCCGTCGCGCTCTCCCGCAGCGCCGCCAGCGCGCTGTCGACGGGATGGGGCTGTGGCACCCCCGGCCCGTTCCACCGCATGAGGTTGATGGCGAAGGAGAAGGCGCGCCCGCCGTCCTCCCGGATCATGGCGACGGTCCCGGCGCCCCAGACGGTGCCCTCGTTGCCCCAGAAGGTGCCGCGGCCCGGGACCTCGGCCCTGTGCAGCCCGAGTCCGTACTGGATGGTCGAGCCGTCCAGCGCGATCACCGGGACCGTGCGCTGCATCTCCTTGAGCGAGGCCGGGGTGACGATCCGGCCGGCGAGCAGCTCGGCGTAGAAGAGGTTCAGGTCCGCCGTCGTGGACACGAGCCCGGCCCCGGCCATGACCCACGACATGTCGTAGACGCTGTAGTCGCGCGGCGGTTCGAGCACGCCCCAGAGCGCCTCGTACATCTTCGAGTGCGCCCCCTCGATCCGCGGCCCGGTGGGAAAGGCGGTGTGCCTCAGCCCGGCCCGCTCGATGACCTCGCGCCTGACGCACTCCTCCACCGGGACGCCGGTGACGCGCTCCAACAGCAGCCCGAGCAGGGCGTAGTTGGTGTTGGAGTACACCCCGGGCGTGCCGCCCGGCTCCCCGGCCGGCGGCGCCGCGAGCCCCAGCGCGATCAGCTCGGGCGGGCGGAACCGCCGGAACCGGTTGTCGTCCAGGCTCTGTGCGGATACGCCCGAGGGCCCGCCCCGCAGGGACGGGAAGGCGTACGGGATGTACTCGGCGAAGCCACTGGTGTGCTGGAGCAGCATGCGCACCGTGACCCGCCGCCCCCGCTCGCCCGGCACGAGGTCCGGCAGGTGGTCCCCGACGGGCGCGTCGAGCCGGACCCGGCCCGCCTCGGCCTGGAGCAGGACGGCGGCGGCGACGAAGGTCTTGGTGAGGCTGCCGACCCGGTGCGGCATGCCCGGCGTGACGGGCCGCCCGGTCTCGAGGTCGGCGACACCGGCTGCACCGCGCCAGATCCGGCCGGAGTCGCGGACCTCGGCGAAGACGCCGGGCATTCCGGCGCGGTGGAGGCGGTCGAGGGCGTCCTGGAGCCGGGGCGTGTCCATGGGGCGGTGGTCCTCTCGTACGGGTGGTGGTGTTCGGCTTTGCCGGAGCGCATGCTCAGCCGGCCAGGGCGCGCCGCAGCACGGCGCCGAGCTCGGCGTTCTGCCGCTGGGAGACGTCGGCGGAGACGATGGCCTGCGAGCCGTGGAAGGTGCCGGGCCACTGGTGCAGCTCGACGGAGACGCCCGCCTGCAGGAGCCGGAGCGCGTAGTGGATGTCCTCGTCGCGGTTGGGGCACAGCTCCGCCGTGGCGATGTAGGCGGGCGGGAGGCCGGAGAGGTCCTCGGCGCGGGCGGGAGCGGCGTACGGGGTGGCGGGCCGCCCGCCGAGGTAGTGGCGCCAGGAGGCGGCGGCCTTGGCGCGGTCGATCCAGGGCGTGTCGGTGAAGTGCCGCTGCGACCAGGTCTCCTGCCGGTCGTCGAGCTGCGGCTGGTTGAGCAGCTGGAAGCGGATCGCGGGCCCCCGCTCGTCGCGCGAGCGCAGCGCGACCGCCGCCGCGAGCCCGCCGCCGGCGCTGTGCCCGCCGACGGCGATCCGCTCGGGGTCGACGCCGAGGGCGTCCGCGTGCCCGGCGGTCCAGGCGAGGGCGGCGCAGGCGTCGTCGAGGGCGGCGGGGAAGGGGTTCTCGGGCGAGAGCCGGTAGCCGACCGAGACGACGACCGCGCCGGACCCGGCCGCGATACGGGTCGCCCACGGGTGCTCGGTGCGCACGTCGCCCATGACGTGCCCGCCGCCGTGCAGCCAGACCAGGGCGCCGCGGGCGCCCTGCGGCCGGTAGAGCCGGAGGGGCACGTCGGCCGCGGCGGGCACGGGAACGGCCACGTCCTGGACCTCGATGCCCGGGGTGTCGGGCAGCGGCACGGAGGCGGCCAGACCGGCGAACCGTGCGCGGGCGGCGGCGGGGTCGGATAAGTCGGCGTCGGGGAACAGCGGGACGAAGGCTTCGAGTTCGGGGTCCATGAGGCTCATCCTCACGGCCGGCGCGCACCGGATCACCCGCCGGTCGTCGCGCATCGCGCACGGCGGGCGCGACGCCCGTCGGCCGACCCCCGGCGGGGCGCCTGCCTATCCTGCTGCCCATGGAGGCACTGGCCCTGCGCCTGTCGGGACTCGACCCGTACGTCGACGGGGCGATCCGCATCGTCGCGTTCTACGACACGCTGATGCGCCGTCGCGTGGACCTTCCGGCGCTGGCCCGCGCGTCGGCGGGCCTCGCGGAGTGCGTGGCGGGGATCCGCCTGCACGGTACGGAGCCGGCGACCCGCGTCTCTCCTCTGGGCACGGAGGCGACCACGCCCCCTCTGCCCGCCTCGTCCTCCACCCCGGTCACCCTGGACGAGGAGGAGATCGGCGAGGTGTGGCTGGAGCGCCCGGGCCCGGCGAACCCCCTCGACGACATCCTCCTGGACCGCCTCGCACTCGCCGTGGCCACGGCGGTGGAACGCTACGGCCCGGCCCGCACGACCATGGCCGATCCGGCCCTCGTCGAACTGGCCGTCGGCACCGAGGGCGACGAGCCGTCCCGGGCACGGGCCCTGCGTCTCCTGGGCTTCGCCCCCGGCCGCCCCGTCCACGTCGTGGCCGTCCATTCCCCGCTGCCGCTGGACCGGGTCGGCGCGAGCGTCTGCCCCGCGGCCCTGGTCAAGGCGGCCCCTCTGGCGGACGTGGGCGTCCTGCTCACCGCGGCCCCCGTGGACCCGGCCCGCTTCCCCCCGTCCACCCGCGCGGGCCTCGGCCACTCCTGGCGCGAGGCCCGCACGGCGCTCCGCTTCACCACCCCCCGGACCCCGGTGGTGGCCCACGCCGACCTGGGTGCCCTGGCCCTCCTGGCGGAGATCCCCCCGGAGACCGCCCGGGCCAACCCGGACGTGGCGGCGCTGGCCCGCGTCGTCGCCGCGCTGGAACCCCCGGAAGCCGCCGCCACGGTGGACACGCTGGACGCCTACTGCACCACGGCCTCCCTCCGCCGGGCCGCGGACCTCCTCCACCTCCACCACAGCACGGTCGCCCGCCGCCTGGACCACCTCGGCGCGGCCCTCGCCCTGGACCTCACGACCCCGACCGACCTGGCACGCGCCCGACTGGCGCTGACGGCCTGGCGGTTGGCGGAGGGCGAGGAGTAGCGGGGCGCTCCGACGGGTCCTCCTGCAACCGGTACGAGGTGTGGACCGGTGAGCTGGTCATCGACCGATCCACGGGCCAGCGGACCTGCTCGTCGCCGGCACCGTCAGCGCGCTCGCCCCCCGCCGCGCCGCCATCGCCGTCCTGGGCGAGCGCTGGTTCCCCTTCGCCTCGGCCGCGGTGATGCCGCTCGCGCTGCTGGTGGCCGCGGCGACGACGGCGGCGGCCGCCGTCGTGCGGGACCGGCCCGTAGGTCGTCTTCCTGCTAGGCGGCCTCGCTCTCGACCGGGCGGCAGTCGAGGCACAGGCCGTCCGGTGGTGGAGCGCCACGGAAGGGGAGGCCGCAGTCCTCGCACTCCGCGAAGGGGGAGCGCGGCGACGTCATCGTCATGCGGGTCGCGGGGAGAGGTGGCGGCCCCGGGGGGAGGGGCGGCGGCAGGAGGCTCCTCAGGCGGTGGGCCAGCAGGGCCGCCGGGTGGGCGAGCGGGTTGGGGAGCGCCGCCGAGAGCGTCCGGCTCACCGCGTCGGGATGGGCGCCCCGGTCCAGCCAGGCCGTCACCCCCGGAGCCAGCCGCTCGATGTCCCGCTCACCGAGGAGCAGGCGCGGATCGTGGAGGCGCAGCCTCGTGAGGAGTTCGGCGGCCGGGCGGTCCCGCTCCGCGAGAGGCGGCGCGGACGCGGGCGCGGGCGCCGGCGGGGGCGGGTTCGGGGGTGGCGGGGGCTGTGGGGGCCGGGGCGGGCTCGGCGTCACCCTCGTGGGCTCCGGATCAGCCCCCGGACGGTTGTACGAGACCGTGTACTGCACGAACTTCCCGTTCGGCAGCCGCTCCCGGACCCGCTTGAGGTACCCGTGCGCCTCCAGCTCCCGCATCGCCGCCGCGACCCGCAGCTCGCTTTCCGGGAACTTCGCCGCGATCGCCTTCACACCGACCGCCGCCCCGGCGGGCAGCGACTGGAGGTGGACGGACAGCCCGATCGCGAGCAGCGACAGCTCGCGGTGCTGGGCGAGGTGGTTGCCGACGACCGTGTAGCGGGTCGTGTGGCGGACATTCACGTGTACGAGCCCGGCAGCGGCCGGGCGCGCGCTAGTCTTCTGGGTATCCATCGGGAAGGTCCTGCTTCCTCGGTGGTCAGGCCCTCGATCGGGATTCGCAGTCCCGGCCGGGGGCCGACGTCTTTGTGGGGGTTGTGAGCGTGAGCATATGCCAGGCAACCTGCCCGAAATCCAGACCAGTTGGGATAGATCACCCACGTGAGTGACGAGGCCGGGGAGGCTGACGGAGCGGCCTGCGCCGAGGGCGACGGTCAGGGCGACGGTCAGGGCGACGGCGAGGTCGGCGTCGAGTCGACGGGGAGGCTGGAGGGGTTGGGTGGGTATTGCCCTCCGGCCTTTCACGTCTTTACGGCGTGGGTCACCGCGTCGCGTACGTCCTCGACGCGGTGGGCGCCCGCGAGGGCCAGTTCGGCCCACACCGTCTTCCGGGGCACGGGGCCCGTACGGACGCCCCACCCCCGCGCCAGCTCCGCCACGATCAGCAGCCCCCGCCCCCGCCCGTAACGCGGCAACCGGTCACCCCGCGTGTCCGCGACCTCGATCCGCAGCACGTCGTCCTGCGCCAGCAGCGCGAGGTGGAAGTCCCTTCCCGTGACGTGGCCGTGCGTCACCGCGTTCACGGCGAGCTCGGCGACGATCTGGGCGGCGGGGGCCGTCGCGTGCTCCAGTCCCCAGGAGCGCAGCTGCTCCACGGCCAGCAGCCTGGCCAGGCGGGCGCCCCGGCGGGTGGCGGAGAGCTGGATTCCGAATTGGCGTACAGACGCCACGAGTTGGGTGGGTTCCTGATTCATGTCACCCAGCGTCGCGGGCTCTGCTTACGCTGCCCATCGAACACGCCCTTACGTACGGTTACTGTCCCGCGGCTGTCCTGCCCTGTCCCGACTGTCCCGCGCGACGCCCCGGGAAGGGCTCTGCCGAAGGAGGTGGGCGCGCATGAGCGTGGACGACGAGGTGGACGGCGCGGGGACGGAGGACGCGGGCTGGGAGGTGGAGCCCGGGGACGAGTCGGGTGCGGCGGTCATCGCCGCGGTGGGCCGCCAGCTCAGGCTGTGGCGGGAGGCGAGGGGGCTGAGCGCCGTCGAGTTCGGGGCGCGGATCGGGTACGGCGAGGACATGATCCGCAAGATCGAGCGCGGGGCACGGATCCCGCGCCCGGAGTACCTGGACAAGGCGGACCAGGCGGCGGAGGCGCGGGGGCTGATCTCGGCGATGAAGAAGGACGTGGAGGAGGTTCGGTACCCGAAGCAGGTCCGGGACCTGGCGAAGCTGGAGGCGCGGGCGGTCGAGTTCTGCCTCTACTCCAACTTCACCGTCCACGGCCTGCTGCAGACCGAGGAGTTCTCACGAGCGATCCTCCGCACGTGGCGGCCGGCGTACGAACGGGAGGAGCTGGAGCGCTACTTGGCGGCACGAGTGGCCCGTCGTTCGGTGCTCGACAAGACCCCGGCACCCGAGTTCAGCTTCATCCAGGAAGAGGTGTCGCTGCGGCGGCCGATCGGAGGGAAGATGGTCCTGCGCCGTCAGCTCGAACACCTGCTGGAGGTAGCCGAGTTGCCCCATGTCGAGATCCAGGTGATGCCGACCGAGCGCGCTGATCACCCCGTGACGGGAGGGCGGCTCGCGATTCTGAAATTCGGGGACGGCACGGCGGTGGGGCGCATGGACGGAGACTTCGGCGGCCGCCCTGTTTCCGACCTCAAACGACTCCGGATCTTGGAACTGCGCTATGGCATCATCCGCTCCAAGGCCCTCACTCCTGCGGAGTCCCGGGACTTCATCGAGCAACTGCTGGGAGAGACATGATCGGCAACCCCGAGCTGGACTGGTTCAAGAGCAGCTACAGCGACAGCGGTAACGGCAACGACTGCATCGAGGTCGCCACCACCCCCGGCACCGTCCACGTCCGCGACTCCAAGAACACCGACGGTGCCCGCCTCGTGTTCGGCCCCCTCGCCTGGACCGGGTTCGTGGCGCACGCCGTCGGCGAGTCGACGTCCGAATAGCGCCAGCGCACGCGGTGCGGGCGCGTGACGCTGGGGGCATGACGCTCACCCACACCCCGCTGCCCATCCCGCCCGCCGCCCTCGCCGAGCTCCGCCGCACCGACGACGCCGGCCGCGCCTGCGTCGCGTACGCCGCCACGGAGGACACCGGTGTCGGCAGCCCGCTCCGCTGCTGTCTGCGGCCGGTGGCCGCGGGGGAGCGGATCGCGCTCGTCTCGTACGCCCCGCTGCGGCGCTGGGCCGCGGACTCGGGGGCCGAGCCCGGGGCGTACGACGAGCAGGGGCCCGTCTTCATCCACGCCGAGGAGTGCGGGGGGCCGGATCCGGCGCCCGGGGCGTACCCCTTCGACCGGCCCGGCGCGCTGCGCACCCTGCGCCGTTACGACGCGCGCGGCCGGATCGTCGGCGGTCGGCTCCTGGAGATCCCCGAGGAGACGACCGCGGGCTTCGACCGGGCCTTCGACGAGGCGTTCGCGGACCCGGCCGTCGTGCTCGTCCACGTCAGGGCCGTGGAGTACGGGTGCTTCCAGTTCGAGGTGCGGCGCGGGACGCCCGGCGCGGCCCCCGTCCCCCGGCCCTGACCGTAAGTCAGCCGAAGAGCAGCGAGCCCAGGCCCCTGCGCACCCCAGCCGCCTCGCCCACCCGCCGCACGGCGAGCAGCGTGCCCGCCGTGTACGGGTCGGGGGTCGCGCCCGCGTCGTGGCGGAGGGTCAGGCGTTCGCCGTCGCCGCCGAAGACGACCTCCGTGCTGACGACGAAGCTGGGCAGCCGGACCGAGTGCACCCTGCCGCCCGCCACGTCCGCGCCCCGCGCCTCGACCGGGCCGTGCAGCTCGGCGAGCGGGACGCCCTGCTCCGGGGTGCGGATCCGGCCGAGCGCCTCGGCGAGCTCGCGGGCGGTGCCGCTCGGTACGTCGGGCTTGGTGGCGCTCGCGTAGTCGATGATCTCCCAGTGGTCCAGCTGCTCCGCCGCGATCTCGGCGGCGCGGGAGAGGACCGCGGCCATCACGGAGAAGTTGCCCGCCGCGATCACCCCGACGCCCCGCTCGCGGGCCAGCGCGTCGAGCTCGGCGTAGTCCTCGGCGGTCAGGCCGCTGGAGCCGACGACCACGTGGACACCGGCCTCGACCGCGGCCCAGACGTTGGCGCGCACGGCGGAGGCGCTCGTGTAGTCGATCAGCACGTCCGCAGGCGTGGACGCCAGCGCCTCGGCGACCGAGCCGTACACCTTGCCCTCGGAGCGGACGCCCGCCACCTCGGCCACCGGCCGCCCGGCCGCCGACCGGGAGACCCCGGAGACCAGGTCGAGGTCGGCGGCGTGGGCGATCCCGGCGAGGATCGGCGGGGCGGTCCAGCCGGTGATTCCGGCGAAGCAGATACGGGTCATCCGGTCAATGTACGCAGAACTCGTTGCCCTCCGGGTCCGCCATGACCGTCCACGCGCCGCCGCGTTCCGCGACCTGCCGCAACACCTTCCCGCCCAGGCCCTCGAGCCGGGCGACCTCGGCCTCCCGGGTGCCGGGCGCCGGGTGCAGGTCGAGGTGGAGGCGGTTCTTGACGGTCTTCGGCTCCGGGACGCGCTGGAAGAGGAGCCGGCGCCCGAGGCCGGTGTCGGTGGCCGGGTCGTGGGGGTCCTCGGGGTGCCGGGCGGCGGCCAGGTCGCGCCAGGCGGGCCGGTCGTGGACGGTGACCGTGTCCTCGGTCCGGGCGGCGCCCGCGGCGAGCAGGTGGGTGATCAGGGCGCTGTGGTCCTCCTCGCGGTAGCCGAGCGCGGCGGCCCAGAAGGCGGCCTGGGCGTGCGGGTCGGCGCAGTCGATGACGAGCTTCCAGTGCACAGGAGTCATGGCCCGTTTATACGGGAGGGGACTGACATTCCAGGGTGATCGAGTCGGTCGGGGTGATCCGGCTGCCCGCGCGCCCGGCTGCCGGGCGCCCGGGCGCGCTGCGACCAACGTCACGGTCCCGGGGCCCGCCGGCGCACCTAATGTGGAGGAATGAACGATTCGCCCCGGTCGCCCGGCTGCCCCCTGGCCGAGGTCGCCGCCGCGTACTCGCCCCGGCTCTCGGAGTGCTCCTCCGAGCCGGCGCTCATGGCCGCCCTCGACCAGCACGCGGCGGCCGTGTGCGACGCCCTCGTCCCGGCCCAGCGCGGGGCGCGCGGCCGGGCCGTGGCGCGGAGGGTGGGGCGGGAGGAGCTGACCGACTACGTCCTCGGCTTCACCGACTGGCTCGCGGAGGCCGGCTGGGTCGAACCGGCCGGACACGACTTCGCGACCCTGCGGCTGACCGCGGTCAGCCGTCTGATCCGCGACCAGGGCCTGCTGGGCGACGCCCGGCACTAGGCCCCGTCCGGGCCGGGCCCCCGGCCTGGACACGCCTCCCGCCCGAACACGCCCCTGGCCCGACTGCGCCTCCCGGCTACGCCGGGTCCGCGGCCGGCTCCGGGGCGGGCGTCCCGCTCGTCCGTGTCGCGCCCGCCTCCGCGGCGGCCTCCACCGCCGCCCGGCTCCGTCGCGCCGTGCGCAGCGCGTCCCAGCTCAGGATCGTCAGCGCCAGCCACACCAGCGAGAAGCCCGCCCACCGCTCCGGCGGCATCGCCTCGTGGAAGTAGACGACGCCGAGCACGAACTGGAAGACCGGGGCCAGGTACTGCAGCAGGCCCAGCGTGGACAGCGGCACGCGGATCGCGGCCGCGCCGAAGCAGACCAGGGGGGCCGCGGTCACCACGCCGGTCGCCGCCAGCAGGGCCGCGTGGCCCGACCCGTGGGCGCCGAAGGTGAGCGTGCCCTGGGTGCCGAGCCAGATCAGATAGCCGAGCGCGGGCAGGAACTGCACGGCCGTCTCGGCGGCGAGCGACTCCAGGCCGCCGATGTTGACCTTCTTCTTCACCAGTCCGTAGGCGGCGAAGGAGAAGGCCAGGGTGAGGGAGATCCACGGCAGCCGGCCGTAGCCCACGGACAGGACGACCACGGCGGCGAGGCCGATGCCGACCGCCGTCCACTGGGCCGGGCGCAGGCGTTCCTTGAGGACGAGGACACCGAGCGCGATGGTGACGAGCGGGTTGATGAAGTAGCCGAGCGAGGCCTCGACGACCTGGCCGTTGTTGACGGACCAGATGTAGAGGCCCCAGTTGACGCTGATCACGGCGGCGGCGACGGCTATGAGTCCCAGCTTGCGGGGGCTGCGCAGCAGCTCCGGCAGCCAGCTCCAGCGGCGCAGCAGCAGCAGCGCGAGGCCGACGACGAGGAGTGACCAGACCATCCGGTGGGCCAGGATCTCGACCGCGCCGGAGGGTTTGAGGAGGGGCCAGAAGAGCGGGACCAGTCCCCACATCCCGTAGGCGCCGATCCCGTAGAGGAGCCCTGCCCGGGCCTCACTGTCGTCCTTCACCGAACCTCCCGCCCTGCGCCGCGCTGTCCCGTCGAAGGTAGCGCCGCACAGGGCGGGATGTCATGCCCGTATCGCCATACGGTCCTGTCGGATCAAGGACGGCCGCGGAGCCGGGTCAGCCGGCGGCCAGGGCCTCGGCGATCGTCTCGGCGATCGGCGTGGTCGGGCGCCCGATCAGCCGCGACAGGTCGTCGCCGCGCGCGGCGAGGGCCCCGTGCGCGACGGCCCGGTCGACGTCGACCAGGATCTCGGCGAACTGCCGCGGGACCCCGGCGCCGGTGAGGACCTCCAGGTGGGCCGCCGCGGGCAGGTTCGTGTACGCGATCTCCCGGCCGGACTGCCGGGCGACCTCCGCCGCGTACTCGGCGAGGGACCACGAGACGTCGCCGCTCAGCTCGTACGCCCGGTTCAGGTGCTCCTCGGCCGGGCCGGTCAGGACGGCGGCCGCGGCGGCCGCGTAGTCGGCGCGGGAGGCGGAGGCGATCCGGCCCTCGCCGGCGTTGGAGACGACGGCGCCGTGGGCCAGGACGGGGGCGAGGTTCGCCGTGTAGTTCTCGGAGTACCAGCCGTTGCGCAGGAAGGTGTACGGCAGGCCGGAGTCGAGGATCGCCTGCTCGGTCGCCTTGTGCTCGTCGGCGAGCGTGAAGTCGGCCTCGGGCCCGCCGAGGACGCCGGTGTACGCGAGCTGGGCGACGCCCGCGGCCTTGGCGGCGGCGACCACGGCGGTGTGCTGCGCCACCCGCCGCCCGACCTCGCTGCCCGAGATCAGCAGCACCCGGTCGCCGGCCTCGAAGGCGTCGGCCAGCGTCTCCGGCCTGTCGTAGTCGCCGATCCGCAGCTCGACCCCGCGCTCGGCCAGGTCGGCGGCCTTCTCCTTGTCGCGGACGACCGCGGCGACGGAGCCTGCGGGGACGGTGGCGAGGAGGGCGTCGATGACGAGGCGGCCCAGCTGACCGGTGGCGCCGGTGACGACGATGCTCATGGTGTGCTCCTGGGGAGGTGGGCGGTGCGGTGTGCCGCACGAGACTCCACTAACCGTACGACTGGCGCTAACCTTTCGTAAGTACCCACTTTGAAGTAAGGTACTGGCATGGAAGTAAGTTGCCCTGAGCGGCTCGTCCTGGAACACGTCACCAGTCGCTGGGGTGTCCTGATCCTCATTGCCCTCCTGGAGCGCTCCTACCGCTTCAGCGAGCTGCGCCGGGCGGTCGGCGGCGTCAGCGAGAAGATGCTCACCCAGACCCTGCAGACCCTGGAGCGCGACGGCTTCGTCCACCGCGACGCCAAGCCCGTCATCCCGCCCCGCGTCGACTACAGCCTCACCGCCCTCGGCCGCGAGGCCGCCGAGCAGGTCGGCGGGCTCGCCCGGTGGACGGCGCGCCGGATGGGCGAGGTGCAGGAAGCCCGCGAGCGCTACGACTCGGTCCGCGCCTCGTCCCAATGATGTTGCAACCAGGGCCGGTTGGGGATCCCTGGCGTACGATCTGCTCACCATTCGGGGAGTCTGTGACCGTGCGTGGGGGAATCGTGGCGGATGCCAGGGGAAGACTGCTGCGCGCCTGCGGGGCGGCAGCTGTCGGCGGGGCCTTACTGCTGACCGGCTGCTCAGGGGGCGCCGGCGGGACGGGTGACGGCAAGAACGGCTCAGGCGGGAAGACCGGCGGCGGTGCGAGCGCGAGCGCCACGGCGTCGGCCGCGAGCCCGACCGCCAAGCCCGCGCCCACCGCCCTCGACTTCACCGCCGACCCGAAGCGCGTCCCGAAGAACGCCGCCGAGGCCCGGCGCCTGGCGCTGGCGATCGTGGCGGGGCCCGAGTCCTGGGGCCCCGACTTCGTCAAGCGCAGCCCCTACCTCAGCGCCCCCGGCTCCTGGCCGGTCCTCGACGCGGACTGCACGTGGGAGGCCGGCACCCTGCCCCGCTCCGTCCTGGCCAGCGTCACCGCCCACAGCGAGATCCCGGCCGCCGGAGGCAAGGGCCCGCTGCGGGTCGCCGCCACCGTCACCGTGCACCGCACCGAGTCCGACGCCGACTGGGAGATGGCCGAGACCCTGGAGGAGGCGCTGCGCTGCCCGGACCAGCAGCTGCAGCAGGGCGAACGCATCACCGGTCTGGGCTCCCTCGGCCTGCCCTACGGCGTCGGCGGCAACGCCCATGCGACCGACTCCCTCAACGAGAGCGGCTCCTACGTCAACGACGCCTTCAAGGGCCGGCAGGGCTACAGCTGGTACCAGGTCCGCATCGGCCAGGTCACCATGGCCACCGTCGTCAAGGGCGCACCCGGCCGCAACGAGGACCTCGTCACCGTCCTGACCCAGGCCCAGGTCACCATGGAGGAGCGCGTCAAGAAGCAGATGGGAGTCACGTCGTGACCTCGACCCCCGGGCAGGCCTCCGGCGCGACCCCCGATCCGGACGCGCTCCGGCCGCTGCTCCCCTCCGACCCCTCCAGCCTCGCCGGCTACCGGCTCCTCGGCCGGCTCGGAGCCGGCGGCATGGGCGTCGTCTACCTCGGCCGCACCGACACCGGCGCGCTCGCCGCCGTCAAGGTCACCCACGCCGACCAGGCCGACCAGGCCGACTTCCGGGCCCGCTTCCGCCGCGAGGTCGAGGCCGCCCGCCGGGTCGTCAGCCCCTGGGCCGTCCCGGTGACCGGCGCCGACCCCGACGCCCCCGAGCCGTGGATGGCCACCGCCTTCGTGCCGGGACCCTCCCTCGGCGAGGCCGTCCGCGCCCACGGGCCGCTGCCCGAGCGGAGCGTGCGGATCCTCGGCGGCGCCGTCGCCCGCGCGCTGGCCGCCGTCCACGCGGCCGGGCTCGTGCACCGGGACGTGAAGCCCGGCAACATCCTGCTGGCCGTCGACGGCCCCCGGCTCATCGACTTCGGCATCGCCCGTGTGACCGGGGAGACCGGACTGACCTCGGCCGACATGGTCGTCGGCACCCCCGGCTTCCTCGCCCCCGAGCAGGCCGAGGCCCGCGCCGACGAGATCGGCCCCGCCTCCGACGTCTTCGCCCTCGGCTGCCTGCTCGCCTTCGCGACCACCGGACGCCCGCCGTTCGGCACCGGCGCCCTGGACGCCCTGCTGTACCGGACCGTCCACGACGAGCCCGACCTCGCCGGCGTACCGGAGGGGCTGCTCGACCTCGTACGGCGCTGCCTCGCCAAGGAACCGGCCGCGCGCCCCACCGCGGCGGAGGTCGCCGACCTGCTCACCGAGGACGCCCCCGGCGCCCCCGCCGACTGGCTGCCCGCGCCCGTCGTCGCCACCATCGCCGCCCGCTCGGCGGCCATGCTGGCGCTCCCCGACATCGACCCGACCGCGCCCGGCACCGACCCGGCGGCTCCGGCCGACCCGCCCGCGACGAGCAGACGCGGCTTCCTGCTGCTCGGCGCCGGAGCCGCGGTCCTCGCGGCGGGCGGCGGCGCGTACGCCCTGCTCGGCCGCGGCGACGACACCAGGCGCGACGCCAAGCCCGCCGCGCCCAAGCCCCGCAACACCTGGGCCATCGGCGTCTTCGCCGACCTGTCCGGGCCCGCCCAGGAGATCGGCAAGGCCCAGGAGCGCGGTGCCCGGCTCGCCGTCGAGCGGTTCAACGCCGCGCACAAGGGCAAGCCCTTCACCCTCGAACTCAAGGTCGTCGACGACCGCGGGGACCGCGCCGGCGCCTTCGCCGCCGCCCGCCGGCTCACCGCCGACCCCTCCGTGATCGCCGTCCTCGGCCCCACCTCCGACGACACCGGCGTCGCCGCGCTGCCCGCCTTCGAGGAGGCCGGGGTACCGCTCCTCACCACCTCGGCGGGCTACCACCTCCTCACCCTGCGCGGCGAGAGCGGTCCCCGGAACACGACCGTGCTGCGCGCCATCCCGAGCCACTTCATGGCGGGCACCTTCCTGGCCTGGTCCACCACGCTGCTGCCGCAGGTCCGCCGCCCCGGCGTCCTCCAGGAACGCACCGAAGACCAGTACAGCTGGCAGTACGTCAGCGGCGCCCGCTACGGCTACAAGCAGGCCGGCCTCAAGCCGCACTTCCGGGTGGTCCCCGGCCGGGCCACCGACTACCGCCGGATCATCGGCGAGATGATCGACGCCGGCATCGACACGTACGTCCACTGCGGGATCCGCTCCACGGCCGTGCTCGCCGCCCGCGCCCTGAACGAACTCGGCTTCACCGGGCCGCGGTTCACCGGTCAGCACGTCTTCGGGCCGCAGTTCCTGAAGGAGGCCGGGAGCGCCGCCGAGGGCTGGTTCGTCTGCGCGCCCGTCATCGACCCCGTCCAGCGGGCCGCCGACCCGAAGCAGAAGGCCGCCGACCGCAAGCTCACCCAGGACTTCCTCGACGCCCACCGCAAGCGCTACGGCACCACTCCGGCCTTCTACACCGGCGAGTCCTTCGACGTGGTCAACCTGATCACGACCTGGCTCGCCAAGAGCGCGGCCAAGGGCCCGCTCACCCGCAAGGGCCTGTGGCAGGCCCTGCAGAAGCAGAAGTACACCGGCGCCATGGGCGGTTACTCCTTCGACAAGGACGGCGACCTGTCCGGCGTGGGCACCTTCCTCTACGGCGTGCAGAAGGGGGCCTACAAGTACCTCGGCCCCGCGCCCGGCGGGCCCGCCAACACCAAGTCCGCGACCGCCCGGAAGAGCTGACGGTGCAGCCGCTCAAGAAGGCCGACCCTTCCGTCCTCGCCGGCTACCGGCTGCTCGGCAGGCTCGGCACCGGCGGCATGGGCGTGGTCTACCTGGCCAGGTCCGCCGGCGGCGCGCTCGCCGCGCTCAAGCTGATCCGCGCCGAGCACGCCGCCGACCCCGGATTCCGGGCCCGCTTCCGCCGCGAGGCGGCCACCGCCGGGACCATCACCGGCCGGTGGGTGGTCCGGGTCCTGGGCGCCGACCCGGAGGCCCGGGAGCCGTGGCTCGCCACCGAGTACGTGCCCGGGCCCTCGCTCGCCGAGGCCGTCGCCCTGCACGGCGGCGGCCTGCCCGAGGCCACCGTGCGGGCCCTCGGCGCCCGGCTCGCCGACGCCCTCGACGGCATGCACACGGCAGGGCTCGTGCACCGGGACGTCAAGCCGGCCAACGTGCTGCTCGCCCTCGACGGGCCCCGGCTCATCGACTTCGGCATCGCCCGCGCCAGCGGCGCCACCGTGCTCACCGCCACCGACGCGATGATCGGCACGCCCGGCTTCCTCGCCCCCGAACAGGCCCGGGTCGCGGGCGCGGGCGAGGTCGGACCGGCCGCCGACGTCTTCTCGCTCGGCTGCGTCCTCGCGTACGCGCTGACCGGCCGCCGCCCCTTCGGCACGGGCGCGGTGGCCGCCGTGGTCTACCGCACCGTCCACGAGGAGCCCGACCTCGACGGGCTGCCCGAGGCGCTGCTGCCGCTGGTGGAGGCCTGTCTGGCCAAGGACGCCGTCGACCGGCCCAGCGCCGCCGAGGTGCGGGACGCCCTCGGCCCCCACCAGGGCCCGGCGGGCGCCTGGCTGCCGCCGGGCCTGCCGGCGCTGATCGCCCAGCGCTCCTCCCGGGTCCTGGACCTGCCGGTCGCCGAACCGACGATGCTCGACGCCGAGGAGCCGCGGCCGACCTCGCGGCGCCGCTTCCTCGTCCTCGGCGCGGCCGGGGCCGTCGCCGGCACGGGCGGCCTCACCGCCTGGCTGCTGGGCCGCGACCCGGCCGGCGGGGCAGCGGGCGGCACGGGCTCCGGCGGCGGGGCGGGGGCGCCGCGAGCGACGTACACGCTCGGTCTGCTCACCGACCTGAGCGGACCGGCCAAGTCCGACGGACGCGCCCAGGAACGCGGGCTGCGGCTCGCCCTGGAGACCTTCAACGCCCGCGCCGACCGCCCCTTCGACCTGGCGCTCAAGGTGGCGGACGACGGTGGCGACCCGCGCCGGGCCACCACCGGGGCCCTCGCCCTGCTGAAGGAGCCGGCCCTCGTCACCGTGCTCGGCCCGACGACCGCCGACACCGCGATCGCCACCGCGGGCGCGCTCGTCGACGCGAAGGTGCCGGTGCTCAGCGTGATGGCGGCGGTCCCTCCCGGGGCGACGATCCGGGGCCAGACGCCGGAGCTGCGCACGTACTTCGAGGCGCGCGCCTACGCCCAGGCGGCCATCGTGCCCTTCGGCCGCTATCTCACCGCGCACCGAAGGGACCGCACCGCGGTCGTCGACGACCGGGCCGCCGGCACCTACGGGTGGCTCATCGTCCAGACCGTGCGGCAGTCGCCTCCCGCCGGAGGCACGGCGACCGTGCACCCGGTCGCCGCGGACAGCGAGGACTTCGGCGCGGCGGTCCGCGCGGCGCTGGCGACCTCCCCGACGGGCGTGATGTACGTGGGGACCTCTCCGCGCCGGGCCGCCCTGTGCGCCAAGGCGCTGTGGCAGCAGGGCTACCGGGGCCCCTGCGGAAGCGTCGAGCCCGCGCTCCAGCCGGAGTTCCTCACGCTGGCCGGCCGGGCCGCCGAGGGCTGGTTCTTCGGCACGGGCTATGTCGATCCGGACGAGGTCCCGGCCGCGAAGGCGTTCACCGCCGCGTACCGCAGGCGCTGGGGCCTCCCCGCCTCGGCCCCCGTCGACCGCTTCGCGGCGGAGTCGTACGACGCCCTGTTCTGGGTGGGGCAGGCCCTGCGCACCGCAGCCGCGCGGAACCCGGAGCGCCCGGGGGCGGCGATGTCGAACGTGTTCATGAAGGACGAGCGGCAGTACCGGGGCGTGGCCAGGTCCTACGAGTCCATGGCGGGCGAAGCCGGGGAGGCCTCCCTCGCCGGCCTGTCGCTCTGGCGGATCCGCGACGGAAGGCCCCGCTGCCTCGGCCCGTTCGCCGAGGCAGCGAAGCGCGACTGACCGCGCGCGGGACGGGAGTTACCCGACCACCGTCCAGGTGTCCTTGCCGGTGAGCAGCTGCGCCAGGTCGCCCTTGCCCTGCTGCTCCACCGCCGTCTCCAGCTGCTCCGCCATCAGCGTGTCGTACACCGGCCGCTCGACCGACCGGAACACCCCGATGGGCGTCTGGTGGAGCGTGTCGGGGTCGGCGAGCCGGGAGAGGGCGAAGGCGGTGGTGGGGGAGGCGGCGTGGGCGTCGTGGACGAGGACCTGCGCCTCGTTCTCCGGGGTCACGGGGACGACCCTGAGGTCGCCGGTGGCCGGGTCGCGGACGACGCCCTTGTCGAGCGCGGCGCCGAAGCGGATCGGCTGCCCGTGCTCCAGGCGGATCACCGCCTCCTTGGCCTGCTCGTTGTCCTTGAGGACCTCGAAGGCGCCGTCGTTGAAGATGTTGCAGTTCTGGTAGATCTCCACCAGGGCCGTGCCGTCGTGGTCGGCGGCCTGGCGCAGCACCTCGGTGAGGTGCTTGCGGTCGGAGTCGACCGTGCGGGCCACGAAGCTCGCCTCGGCGCCCAGGGCCAGCGACACCGGGTTGAAGGGGGCGTCCAGGGAGCCCATCGGGGTCGACTTGGTGATCTTGCCGAGCTCCGAGGTGGGGCTGTACTGGCCCTTGGTCAGTCCGTAGATCCGGTTGTTGAAGAGCAGGATCTTCAGGTTGACGTTGCGGCGCAGCGCGTGGATCAGGTGGTTGCCGCCGATGGACAGCGCGTCGCCGTCGCCGGTGACGACCCACACCGACAGGTCGCGGCGCGAGGTCGCCAGGCCGGTCGCGATGGCCGGGGCGCGGCCGTGGATCGAGTGCATCCCGTAGGTGTTCATGTAGTACGGGAAGCGGGAGGAGCAGCCGATGCCGGAGACGAAGACGATGTTCTCCTTCGCCAGACCGAGCTCCGGCATGAAGCCCTGGACGGCGGCGAGCACCGCGTAGTCACCGCAGCCGGGGCACCAGCGGACCTCCTGGTCGGACTTGAAGTCCTTCATCGACTGGGCGGCTTCGGCCTTCGGCACCAGGCTCAGCAGCGTCTCCGTGGGCTCAGGCATCGATGACCTCCTTGAGGGCGGCGGCGAGCTGCTCGGCCTTGAACGGCATGCCGTTGACCTGGGTGTGGCTCCGGGCGTCCACGAGGTACTTCGCCCGGACGAGGGTGGCGAGCTGGCCCAGGTTCATCTCGGGCACCACCACCTTCTCGTAGCGCTTCAGGACCTCGCCGAGGTTCTTCGGGAAGGGGTTGAGGTGTCGCAGGTGGGCCTGGGCGATGGGGCGTCCGGCGACCCGCAGGCGCCGTACGGCCGCGGTGATCGGGCCGTAGGTGGAGCCCCAGCCGAGGACCAGGGTGCGCGCGCCGTCCGGGTCGTCGACCTCGACGTCGGGCACCTCGATGCCGTCGATCTTGGCCTGCCGGGTGCGGACCATGAGCTCGTGGTTCGCCGGGTCGTAGCTGATGTTGCCCGTGCCGTCCTGCTTCTCGATGCCGCCGATGCGGTGTTCGAGGCCGGGGGTGCCGGGCACGGCCCAGGGCCTGGCCAGGGTCTCGGGGTCGCGCTTGTACGGCCAGAAGACCTCGGTGCCGTCGGCCAGTTGGTGGTTCGGGCCGGTGGCGAAGGACGTGGTCAGGTCCGGGAGCTCGGCGACCTCCGGGATGCGCCAGGGCTCGGAGCCGTTGGCCAGGTAGCCGTCGGAGAGCAGGAAGACCGGGGTGCGGTAGGTGAGCGCGATCCGGGCCGCGTCGAGGGCCGCGTCGAAGCAGTCGGCGGGGGTCTTCGGGGCGACGACCGGGACCGGGGCCTCGCCGTTGCGCCCGTACATGGCCTGGAGGAGGTCGGCCTGCTCGGTCTTGGTGGGCAGACCGGTGGACGGGCCGCCGCGCTGGATGTCGACGACGAGCAGCGGCAGTTCGAGCGAGACGGCGAGCCCGATGGTCTCGGACTTGAGCGCCACGCCGGGGCCGGAGGTCGTGGTGACGGCCAGCGAGCCGCCGAAGGCGGCGCCGAGCGCGGCGCCGATGCCGGCGATCTCGTCCTCGGCCTGGAAGGTGCGCACGCCGAAGTTCTTGTGCCGGGACAGCTCGTGGAGGATGTCCGAGGCCGGGGTGATCGGGTACGAGCCCAGGTAGAGGGGCAGGTCCGCCTGGCGGGCGGCGGCGATCAGGCCGTACGAGAGGGCCAGGTTCCCGGAGATGTTGCGGTACGTGCCGGTGGGGAAGGCCCGGGTCGCCGGGGCGACCTCGTAGGAGACGGCGAAGTCCTCGGTGGTCTCGCCGAAGTTCCAGCCGGCCCGGAACGCGGCCACGTTCGCCTCGGCGATCTGCGGCTTCTTCGCGAACTTCTGGCGCAGGAAGGTCTCGGTGCCCTCGGTGGGCCGGTGGTACATCCAGGAGAGCAGTCCGAGCGCGAACATGTTCTTGGAGCGCTCGGCCTCCTTCCTGGACAGGCCGAAGTCCTTCAGGGCCTCGACCGTCAGGGTGGTCAGCGGCACCGGGTGGACCCGGTAGCCGGCCAGCGAGCCGTCCTCGAGCGGGGAGGTGGCGTAGCCCACCTTGGCCATGGCGCGCTTGGCGAACTCGTCCGTGTTGACGATGATCTCGCCGCCGCGCGGCACGTCCCCGATGTTGGCCTTCAGCGCGGCCGGGTTCATCGCGACCAGGACGTTCGGAGCGTCGCCCGGGGTCAGGATGTCGTGGTCGGCGAAGTGCAGCTGGAACGAGGAGACGCCCGGCAGGGTGCCGGCGGGGGCCCGGATCTCCGCGGGGAAGTTCGGCAGCGTGGAGAGGTCGTTCCCGAACGACGCGGTCTCCGAGGTGAAGCGGTCACCGGTGAGCTGCATGCCGTCACCCGAGTCACCCGCGAAGCGGATGATCACCCGGTCGAGCCGGCGGACTTCCTTCGCGGAGCCGTGGTCGGCCGTCGCCGGGGCAGTGCGCTGCTCCCCGACCAGGGCCTCACCGGCCTCGCTACTGACCTGGCTGGTCACTGAACTGGACCTCCCTGTCGCGGCAAGGGTTTCTCTCCGCCGAGGCGGGAGAAGGCTCGGAAGACGACCGGCCGACCGGTCGTCCCGTGGCCCACCCTACGTCCGTGAGGGGGGCCTTCCCGGGACTTCTCGCATCGCGGACCTCGTTTTGAGACGCCTCTGACGCCGTTTTCCTGTCAATTGTCGCGCTCTGTGAACCCCCGGGTCCACCGAAGGTCACGCTCCGTCCATTGTCGATCACGCGCCGGCCGGCCGCCGGTTGTCTGACAGGGTGTCAGCAATCTACGAATTCAGATAGGTCAGCACGGCCAGTACCCGGCGGTGATCCCCGTCACTCGGGGACAGTCCCAGCTTCAGGAAGATGTTGCTGATGTGCTTCTCCACCGCGCCGTCGCTCACCACCAGCTGCCGCGCGATGGCCGAATTCGTGCGCCCCTCCGCCATCAGGCCGAGCACCTCGCGCTCCCGCGGGGTCAGCGCCGCCAGCACGTCCTGCTTGCGGCTCCGGCCCAGCAGCTGCGCCACCACCTCCGGGTCGAGGGCCGTACCGCCCCGGGCCACCCGCACCACCGCGTCCACGAACTCGCGGACCTCGGCGACCCGGTCCTTCAGCAGATAGCCGACCCCGACGCTGGAGCCGGCGAGCAGCTCCGTGGCGTACTGCTCCTCCACGTACTGCGACAGCACGAGCACCCCGATCCCCGGGTGCTCCCTGCGCAGCCGCACCGCCGCCCGCACGCCCTCGTCCGTGTGGGTCGGCGGCATCCGCACGTCCGCCACGACCACGTCCGGCAGCGCCCCCTGGCCCGCGAGGTCCGACACGGTCTTCACCAGCGCCTCGCCGTCGCCGACACCGGCCACGACCTCGTGCCCCAGGTCGGTGAGGAGCCTGGTCAGACCCTCGCGGAGCAGCACCGAATCCTCGGCGATGACCACCCGTACCCTGTCGGCGCCCTTGTCCGTCACGGCCCTGCCTTTCTGCCTGAACTGAGTGATCCCCAGCATCGCAGCAGTAGGGACGCGCGGGAGGGCGTACGGGTTCAACCGAAGGGACCGGGCCGGCTCAGGCCCGCCAGGGGAGCTCCGCCGTGATCGTCGTCGGGCCGCCCGCGGGGGAGTCCACCGCCAGGACGCCGTCGACCGCGTCGAGCCGCTCCGTCAGTCCCGCAAGGCCCCGCCCCTCGGCCGGGGACGCGCCGCCCACGCCGTCGTCGCGGACCTGGAGCAGCAGCCGGTCGCCCGTCCGCCACACGTCCACCCAGGCCTGCCGGGCGCGGGCGTGCTTGGAGACGTTCTGCAGCAGTTCCGAGACGGTGAAGTAGGCGATGCCCTCGATGGCCGCGGCCGGCCGGCCCGGCAGGTCCACCTCCACGGCGACCGGGACGGTGCAGCGGGCGGCGACGGCGGACAGGGCGGCGTCGAGGCCGCGGTCGGTGAGGACGGCCGGGTGGATGCCGCGGGCCAGGTCGCGCAGTTCCTGGAGGGCCAGCTTCACCTCGCCGTGCGCCTCGTCGACCATCGCCGCCGCCGCCAGCGGGTCCTGCGCCAGCTTCTCCTTCGCCAGGCCCAGATCCATCGCCAGGGAGACCAGCCGGGCCTGCGCCCCGTCGTGCAGATCGCGCTCGATGCGGCGCAGGTCGGCGGCCGCGGTGTCCACCACCACGCCCCGGTCCGACTCCAGCTCCGACACGCGCGAGGCCAGCCGCGACGGCCCGAGCAGCCCCGACACCATCAGCCGGTCCACCGCCACCATGCCCCGCAGGACCCACGGCCCGACCAGCACGAACAGCAGGCCGACCAGGCTGGTGAACGCGATCTCGAAACCCGAGTCCAGATAGAAGCTGTGCGTCTCGTCGCCGTACAGCTGGAGCCCGGCCTGACCCGCGTACATCGGCAGGACCCACTGCCAGAGCGGATACGTGAACAGGCCCCAGCCCCACGTCCACAGCGCCAGCGCCACCGAGAAGGTGAACACGGCCCACGGCAGGTGCAGCAGCGCGTAGAGCAGGTGCCGCCAGGACGCCCCGCTCTTCAGCATGGCCCCCATCCACGACAGCGCCCCTCCGGTCCGCCCCCGCACCGGCTCCGGCGCCCGCACGTCGAGCCCGAGCAGCCCCCGCGCCCGCGCCCGCTCCACCGCACCGAAGCCCCGGCACATCGCGAGCGTCCCGGCCAGGACCGGGATCCCGAGGAAGGTGATCAGCAGCCCGGCGCCGGCCGAGAAGAAGGAGACGGCGACACAGAAGTAGAGGATGCTCAGCGGCAGCCCGAGCAGGACATAGCCGAACGCGCGCCAGGTACGCCCTTCGAACGGCGCGCGGACGGCGGCGGGCAGACGGGGGGAGGCCATCGGGAAGGTCCGTTTCTCACGCGGGTGGTGGTCGCTTCCAGCCTCCCGGGCGGGGAGGGGCCGGGACCATGAGGCGGGTCGGCGTTCCTGGCGGGGGGTTTTCCCTACCTGGGGGCCAGAGGGGCGGAGGAGGGGCGGCGTACGCGCCGGCGGGCGGGCGAGGGGGTGGCGCGTACGTGTCGGTCGGCGGGCGGAGGAGGGGGCGGCGTACGTGTCGGTCGGCGGGCGGAGGAGAAGGCGGCGTACGTGTCGGTCGGCGGGCGGAGGAGAAGGCGGCGTACGTGTCGGTCGGCGGGGCCTACCGGCCGCGCGCCGGGCCCCGGTCCCGCCACGGCAGCTCCGCCGTCACCACCGTCGGGCCGCCCTCCGGCGAGTCCACGACGAACAGGCCGTCGACCGCGCCGAGCCGCTCCGCGAGCCCCGCCATCCCCGTA
This sequence comes from Streptomyces sp. NPDC020422, assembly GCF_044386705.1. Taxonomy (NCBI): domain Bacteria; kingdom Bacillati; phylum Actinomycetota; class Actinomycetes; order Kitasatosporales; family Streptomycetaceae; genus Streptomyces; species Streptomyces sp. NPDC020422. The sequence goes on from NZ_JBIRVJ010000005.1 coordinate 432,013, forward strand.
CCGCCGCCGTCGAGCCGGGCGCCGCCCACGCCGTCGTCGCGGACCTGGAGCATCAGCCGGTCGCCCGCCCGCCACACCTCAACCGCGGCGGACCGGGCGCGGGCGTGCTTGGAGACGTTCTGCAGCAGCTCCGAGACGGTGAAGTAGGCGATGCCCTCGATCGCCTCCGCGGGACGGGCCGGCAGGTCGACACCGACCTTGACCGGGACGGTGCAGCGGGCGGCCACGGCGGACAGGGCCGCGTCCAGGCCGCGGTCGGTGAGAACGGCCGGGTGGATGCCGCGGGCCAGGTCGCGCAGTTCCTGGAGGGCCAGCTTCACCTCGCCGTGCGCCTCGTCGACCATCGCCGCCGCCGCGTCCGGGTCGTCGAGCAGCTTCTCCTTGGCGAGACCGAGCCCCATCGCGAGCGCCACGAGCCGCGCCTGCGCCCCGTCGTGCAGATCGCGCTCGATGCGGCGCAGATCGGCGGCCGCGGTGTCCACCACGACCCCCCGGTCCGACTCCAGCTCGGCGATCCGCCGCTCCAGCTCGTCCGAGGGGGAGAGCAGGCCCCGGACCATCGCCCGGTCGGCGTTGGCGAGCCCGCGCGCCACGAACGGCAGCACCGGCCACAGCACGAGCAGCGACACCAGCGTCACCACGAAGGTCACGATGCCCCACGGCAGCCTGATGAAGCCGTACAGCTGGCTGCGCCAGGCCACCGGGTCCTTCAGCTGCGCCCACAGCCAGGGGAGGAAGCCGTCGCGCCGGGGCAGCCGGCTCGGCTCCTCGACCCGTACCCCGAGCAGCGCCCGGGCCCGGGCCCGCTCCGCCCGGCCCATGCCGCGCGCCCCGGCCAGGCCGAGCGCGAGCAGCGGCAGACCGATCACCGTGACCGCGAGGCCGACACCGAGCGCGATCGTCACCACGGCGTACACGAATCCGGCCAGCGCGCACGGGAGGTCGGCGAGGAGGTGCGCGACCTCCTTCCAGGTGTGCCGGCCGTAGGCGAACCGCGCGGGCGGCGGCGGGGTGTCGGCGGCGGGGGTGTCGGTGTGGTCATTCATGAGGACAAGGCTGCCGGTAGGCGGCCTGGCCACGCCATGGGGAAGGTCGGTGAAGAACAGGGGGGATAACCCCACCCGACCCGGACCCGGACCCGGCCCGGACCCGGTCCGGACCCGACGGGGAACCGACCGGAGCCGGGCCGCTCCGGCTGCTTACGGTCTCTTTAGCAGGGCCTAGACTCGCGTCCGTAAACGAAACCGGATGAGACACCGAGACCGAGGGGCGGACGTGCGGGAACCGACCGTTGTCGCGGCGGACTACTTTCAGACGTACTCCGTCGTCGGGCTGCTGGGCGTGCTCGGCGTGCTCTTCGTCGCGGTCGCGTTCGGCGCCGGCCGGCTGCTGCGGCCCGTCGTGCCGACCCCCGAGAAGCTGCTGACGTACGAGTGCGGCGTCGACCCGGTGGGAGAGGGCTGGGCCCACACCCAGGTCCGCTACTACGTCTACGCCTTCCTCTATGTGATCTTCGCCGTCGACTCGATCTTCCTCTTCCCCTGGGCGACGGTCTTCGCCGCGCCCGGCTACGGGGCGACGACGCTGGTCGAGATGTTCATCTTCCTCGGCTTCCTGGCCGTGGGACTGCTCTACGCGTACAAGAAGGGCGTCCTGGCATGGACGTAACACCCCTGCCGGCCCCCAAGCTGGGCCCGCTCGCCCGCCTGGCCCCCGAGCCGATGAAGGTGGTCCTGAACTGGGGCCGCCGCTACAGCCTGTGGGTCTTCAACTTCGGCCTCGCCTGCTGCGCGATCGAGTTCATCGCCGCGTCGATGGCCCGCCACGACTTCATCCGGCTCGGCGTGATCCCCTTCGCGCCGGGTCCGCGCCAGGCCGACCTGATGATCGTCTCCGGCACCGTCACGGACAAGATGGCCCCCGCGGTCAAGCGCCTGTACGAGCAGATGCCGGAGCCCAAGTACGTCATCTCCTTCGGCGCCTGCTCGAACTGCGGCGGCCCGTACTGGGACTCCTACTCGGTGACGAAGGGCGTCGACCAGATCATCCCGGTCGACGTCTACGTCCCCGGCTGCCCGCCGCGCCCCGAGGCCCTGCTGCAGGGCATCCTCAAGCTCCAGGAGAAGATCGCGCGCGAGAGCCTCGGCGAGCGCTACGGCGCGGGCGCCGGGGCGCCGTCGGTGGCGCAGCTGACGAGCGGCCTCGTCCAGCCCCCGAAGCCCGCGGCGCCCGGAGGCACGGCATGAGCCCGAACGCGAACGCCTACGACACCCTCCCGGACGCGGTGACGGAGATCTTCGGCGAGGAGGCGACGGCGGAGCGGGCGTACGACCTGCTCACGGTCGACGTCCCGACGGCCTCGTGGATCGCCGCGCTCGAGATCGCCCGGGACAAGCTGGGCTGCACCTACTTCGACTGGCTGAGCGCGGTCGACGAGCCGGGCACCGGCTTCCGCGTCTGCGCCCACGTGGCCTCGGTCGGCCCCGGCCACGTCCGCCGTCTGCTCCTGCGCACGACGGTCCCGCACGCGTCCCCGTCCCTCCCCTCGGCGGTGGCGGTGTACGCGGGAGCGGCGTGGCACGAGCGCGAGACGTACGAGATGTTCGGCGTGACCTTCACGGACCACCCGCACCTGGTCCACCTGCTCCTGCCGGAGAACTTCGAGGGCCACCCCCTGCGCAAGGACTTCGTCCTCGCGGCCCGGGTCGCCAAGGCCTGGCCCGGCGCGAAGGAACCGGGCGAGGCCCACGACCCGTCCGCCCCCAAGCGCCGCCAGATGCTGCCCCCGGGCGTCCCCGACCCCAACGAGTGGGGCCCCCTGAAGGGCCAGCTCCCCCCGGCCCCCGCCCGCCCCGCCCGCGCCGCCGCCGGGGACCGCCCGGTCCGCCGCGCCCGCACGGCGGCGGAGGGCTCGGCGACCCAGCCGGACCCGGCGGCCCCGGTCCGGCGTGCCCGCACGGCGGCGGAGGGCTCGGCGAGCCAGGCCGCCCCGACGGCCCCGGTCCGGCGTGCCCGCACGGCGGCGGAGGGCTCGGCGAGCCAGTCGGCCCCGGCCCCCGAGACCCCGGCGGCAGGCCAGGCCCCCGCCGCTCCGGCGACCCCGCCGACCGGTCCGCGTCGGTCGCGCAGCGCCAGCGCGGGCTCGGCGAGCCAGCGGGCCGGGTCCGGGTCCGAGGCCGGGTCCGGGTCCGAGGCCGGGTCCGGCGCCGGGTCCGGTTCCGGCGCCTCGCCGGAGCAGAAGCCCGCGCCCGCGCCCCGTACCCGCAGCGCTGACGCCCCGTGGCACCACGCCCGCCCGGCGTTCGACGAGGAGCCCGCGGCCCCGGAGGCCCCGGCACCGACGCAGCCGCCCGCCGAGGGCGAGGCCCCGGCACCGACGCAGCCGCCCGCCGAGGGCGAGGCCCCGGCACCCGAGGGGCCGCCCGCCGAGTCCACCGACCCCGACCCCCACCACACCGCCGGAGGCGATCCCGCGTGAACGACGTACTCGACGTCGCCCTCCGGCTGCTGATCGTCTTCGCCGTCTTCCTCGTGCTCCCGCTCGTCGTCGGGCAGACCGAGCACAAGGTCATGGCGCACATGCAGGGCCGGCTCGGCCCCATGTACGCGGGCGGGTTCCACGGGTGGGCGCAGCTCGTCGCCGACGGGGTGAAGTTCGCGCAGAAGGAGGACGTGGTCCCCAGGGACGCGGACCGGCGGATCTTCCAGCTCGCCCCGGCCGTCGCCCTCCTGCCGTATCTGCTCGTGCTCGTCGCCATCCCCATCGGACCGAGCGAGGGCGCCGTCGGCCAGGTCGTCGACGCGGGCATCTTCTTCGTGCTCGCGGTGATGGGCGTCGGCGTGCTCGGCAGCCTGATGGCCGGCTGGGCCTCGGCCAACAAGTTCTCCCTGCTGGGCGGGCTCCGCACCGCCGCCCAGCTGCTCGCGTACGAGCTGCCGATGCTGCTCGCCGCCGCGTCCGTCGCGATGGCCGCCGGCACCGTCTCGCTGCCCGGCATCCTGAACGCCTTCGCCTGGTGGTGGGTGCCCTGGCAGATCGTCGGCGCGCTCGTCTTCTTCACGGCCGGCCTCGCCGAGCTGCAGCGCCCGCCGTTCGACATGCCCGTCGCCGACTCGGAGATCATCTTCGGCGCGTACACGGAGTACACCGGCCTCCGCTTCGCCCTGTTCCTGCTCGCCGAGTACGCGGGCATCGTCGTCCTGTGCGGTCTGACCACCGTCCTCTTCCTCGGCGGCTGGCACGGCCCCTTCGGCGCCGACGGCCTCGGCTGGTTGTGGACCCTGCTGAAGACCGCCGTCCTGGCCTTCGTCGTGATCTGGCTGCGCGTGTCCTACCCCCGGCTCCGCGAGGACCAGCTCCAGAAGCTGGCCTGGACGACCCTCGTACCGCTCGCCCTCGCGCAGATCGCGCTGACCGGCATCGTGAAGGTGGCGATCCAGTAACCATGACCCCCCCGATCCCCGGCTCCGGCCTCGCCAAGGGCCTCGCCGTCACCCTCCGCACGATGACCCGCAAGAGCGTCACCGCGCAGTACCCCGACGCCCAGCCCGAGCTGCTGCCCCGCACCCGCGGGGTCATCGGGCTGTTCGAGGAGAACTGCACGGTCTGCATGCTGTGCGCCCGCGAGTGCCCCGACTGGTGCATCTACATCGACTCCCACAAGGAGACGGTCCCCCCGGCGGCCCCCGGCGGCCGCGAGCGCAGCCGCAACGTCCTCGACCGCTTCGCGATCGACTTCTCCCTCTGCATGTACTGCGGCATCTGCATCGAGGTGTGCCCGTTCGACGCGCTCTTCTGGTCGCCCGAGTTCGAGTACGCGGAGACCGACATCCACGAGCTGACCCATGAGCGGGACAAGCTCCGCGAGTGGATGTGGACCGTCCCGGAGCCGCCCGCGCTCGACCCGCGCGCGGAGGAGCCGAAGGAGATCGCCGCGGCCCGCAAGGCGGCGGAGAAGGCGGCCGCCCAGGCCGCGGCCGAGGGAGAGCAGCAGTGATCCTCGCCGCCCAGCAGGCCGCCCAGACCGGCCACGGCTTCCTCTCGCCCACCGGCGTCGAGATCGCCTTCCTCCTCGTCGGCCTCGCCACCCTCGGCGCGGCCCTGGTGACCGTCACCACCAAGCAGCTCGTGCACGCCGCCCTGTGGCTGGTCGTGGCGCTCGGCGGCATCGCCGTCGAGTACCTGCTGCTGACCGCCGAGTTCATCGCCTGGGTGCAGGTGCTGATCTACGTCGGCTCCGTCGTCGTCCTCCTCCTCTTCGGGCTCATGCTGACCAGGGCTCCGATCGGGCGCTCCCCGGACTCCGACTCGGGCAACCGGTGGGTCGCCCTCGGGGTCGCGCTGGCCGCGGCGGCCGCCCTGGTGTGGGTGGTCGTGGACGCCTTCCGCACCACCTGGATCGACCTCGACGGGCCCGTCCAGGGCTCCACGAAGGTCTCCGGCGAGATCCTCTTCCGGCACTGGGTGCTGCCCTTCGAGGCGCTGTCCGTGCTGCTGCTCGCCGCCCTGGTCGGCGCGATCGTCCTGTCGAAGCGCAAGAGCGCCGACGAGACCGAGGCCGAGAACCGGAGCGGGAACCGGAACGAGAACGAGGGGGAGCGGGTCTGATGCATCTCGCCTATCCGGCCGTACTCGCCGCCCTCCTCTTCGCCGTCGGTCTCTACGGCGTCCTCGCCCGCCGCAACGCGATCCTGGTCCTGATGTCCGTCGAGCTCATGCTCAACGCCGTCAACCTCAACCTGGTCGCCTTCGACGTCTGGCTCCGCGACACCCTGCACGCGGGCCAGGCCCTCACCCTCTTCACCATCGCCATCGCCGCCGCGGAGATCGGCATCGGTCTCGCGATCGTCCTGATGGTCTACCGCAACCGCGGCACCTCGGACGTCGACCGCCTCCGCGACACCAAGGAAACGCCGTCCGACGACGAGAAGGCCGAGGCCACCGCGTGACCACCACGACCCTCGCCGTCCTCGTCCCCCTCCTCCCCTTCCTCGGCGCCGTCGCCGGCCTGCTCCTGGGCCGCACCGCCCCGGGCTTCGTGCGCCCCCTCGCCGTGCTGCCGACGCTCGCCGCGGCCGCGCTCGCCGTCCTCGTCGCCACCCGCCAGGGCGGCGGGAAGGCCATCGACGCCGCCACCCAGCTGACGCCCACCGGCTCGGTCCCGATCGACCTCGCCCTGCACATCGACGGCTTCGCCGCCCTCGTCGCGATCCTGGTCGGCACCGTCGCCACCTGCGTACAGATCTACTCGACCGGCTCCCTCCGGCACGACCCGCGCTACCCCTCGTACGCGGCGCTCGTCTCCCTCTTCACCTCCGCGATGCTCCTCGTCGTCTACTCCGGCGACCTGATGGTGCTCCTGGTCGGCTGGGAGGTCATGGGCATCTGCTCCTACTTCCTGGTCGGGCACTACTGGGAGACCCCCGAGGCCCGCTCGGCCTCCCTGAAGGCCTTCCTCGTCACCAAGCTCGGCGACGTGCCCTTCCTCATCGGCCTCTTCGCGCTCGCCACCGACGCGGGGACCTTCCGCATCACCGGCGTCCTCGGCGCCGTCGCGAGCGGCGGGCTCGACCACCCCACCCTGATCGCGCTGCTGCTCCTCGCGGGAGTGGCCGGCAAGTCGGCGCAGTTCCCGCTGCACACCTGGCTCCCCGACGCGATGGCCGGCCCCACCCCCGTCTCCGCGCTGATCCACGCGGCGACGATGGTCGCCGCCGGCATCTACTTCGTGGCCCGGCTGCTGCCCGTCTTCGCCGCCTCGGCCGCCGCGCTCACCGTGCTCGCCGTGATGGCCGCCGTCACCATGGTCGGCTCGGCGCTCGCCGCGCTCGCCCAGGACGACATCAAGCGGGTCCTCGCCTACTCCACGATCGGCCAGCTCGGCTACATGTCCGGCGCCCTCGCCGTCGGCGACCGCGGGGCCGCCGTCTTCCACCTCCTGTCGCACGGCGCCTTCAAGGCGCTGCTCTTCCTCGCCGCGGGCGCGGTCATCCACGCCGCCGGCACCAACTCGCTCTCGGCGATGTCCCGGATGAGCGGGCTCACCCGGCGCATCCCGGACGCCTACTGGACGATGACCATCGGTCTGCTCGCGCTCGCCGCGATCCCCCCGTTCGCCGGCTTCTTCTCCAAGGAAGCCGTCCTCGTCGCCGCCGAGCACACCGCCACCGGCGAGTCGACCGTCGCCCCCGCCGGGGCGGGCTGGATCGTCTTCGTCGCCGGACTCCTGACGGCGCTGCTGACCGCCGCGTACGCGATGCGCCTGTGGCTGCTCGCCTTCCGCGGGCGCGGCACCGAAGCCCCGGAGCACGGCCGGCAACCGCTCCCCATGACCGCCGTCCTGTGGGTGCTCGCGATCCCCTCCCTCGGCTTCGGCCTGACCGCCGCCTATCTCGACGACTGGTTCGACGGGCACCCGCTGACCCCGACCGTCACCACGGCCGTCCTCGGCACGGGCCTCGCCGCCGTCGGCGCGGCCGTCCTGTACGCCGTCTGGCGGACGCTCGTCACCAAGCGCGCGATCCCCGCCGGGGCCACCGTCGCCCACCCGGACGCCGAGGCCGGCGAGGTCGAGGCCCAGGCCATCGACCTGCCGCACCCCGCGGCGGACCCGGCCGACCCGGGCCGTGCCCTGCTCGGCCCGCTGTACCGCCCGGCCGCCGCCGGCTTCCACCTGGACGCCGTCTACCGGGCCGCCTTCGTCCGCCCCGTACTCGCCGCCGCCTCCCTGGTCCGCTTCCTGGACCGCGATGTCGTCGACACCTACGTACGCGGTGCGGGCGAGAGCGCCAAGGGCCTCGGCTGGCTCGTCCGCCGCGCCCAGACCGGCAACGTGCAGACCTACCTCAGCGCCCTGCTCGCCGGCTCCGTCGTCCTGGCGATCGTCGCCGTCGTCCTCGCCAACGTCGCCGCCGGAGCGTGAGCCGTGATCGATATCAGCGAATCCGTGATGCAGTTCCTTCTCGCGTTGATCGTGGCCGGCCCGCTCGTCGGCGCCGCCGCGGCCCTCCTGCCGGCCCCGCCCGGACTGAAGGGGAAGTCGCCCGACCAGGCCGTGCTCCGCCACGGCGTCACCGTCACCGGCGTGATCCTGCTGGCCGCGATCGTCCTCGCGCTCGGCTTCGACCACGACCACCCGTCGAAGATGCAGGCCACGACGGACGTCAGCTGGATCCACGCCCTCGGCGTGCGCATCCACCTCGGTGTCGACGGCATCTCGCTCCCCCTCCTGCTCCTGACCGCGCTGCTGACCTTCCTCTGCGCGCTGTACAGCTACTTCAAGATGCCTTCGGGCCCGTCACCCAAGGCATTCGTCGCCCTGCTGCTCGTCCTCGAGTCCGGCACCCTCGCGACCTTCGCCGTCCTCGACCTGGTCCTGTTCTTCCTGGCCTTCGAGATGGTCCTCATCCCGATGTACTTCCTCATCGCCCGCTGGGGCGGCGAGGGGAGGCGGGCGGCCTCCTGGAAGTTCATCCTCTACACACTGCTCGGCTCGGTCGTGATGCTGCTCGGCCTCCTCCTCATCGGCATCAAGGCGGGCACGTTCGACATGGTGGCACTGGCCACTGACAACGGCCGTGGACTGACCACGTCCGTGCAGGTCATCGCCGTTCTGGCGATCGGCCTCGGGCTCGCCGTGAAGACCCCGATGTGGCCGCTGCACAGCTGGCTCCCGGACGCCCACACCGCCGCCCCGACCGTCGGCTCGGTCCTCCTCGCCGGCGTGCTCCTGAAGATGGGCACGTACGGGTTCGTCCGCATCGTGCTGCCGATCGCCCCCGACGGCATGCGGACCTTCGCCCCGTACCTCGCGGCCTTCGCCGTCGCCGGGATCATCTACGGATCGCTCGCCTGCCTCGCCCTCGCACGGCCCGGCAACAAGGGCGACCTCAAGCGTCTGATCGCCTACAGCTCCGTCGGCCACATGGGCTTCGTGCTGCTCGGCATCGCCACCATGACCCCCACCGGGGTCAACGGCGCCCTGTTCGCCAACATCGCCCACGGCCTCATCACCGGCCTCCTCTTCTTCCTGGTCGGCGCCGTCAAGGACCGCTACGGCACCGCCGACCTCGACACCCTCGCCGGGGCCACCGGCGCCGCCCTCTACGGCCGCGCCCCCCGCCTCGGCGCCCTCCTCGCCTTCGCCGCCGTCGCCTCCCTCGGCCTGCCCGGGCTCGCCGGCTTCTGGGGCGAGATGCTCGCCCTGTTCGGCGCCTTCGAGCCGGCCGCGGGGCTCAGCCGCCCCGCCTTCCTCACCTTCACGGCGATCGGCGCCTTCGGCACCCTGCTCACCGCCGCCTACCTCCTCGTCGTCGTCCGCCGCGTCTGCATGGGCGGCCCCCGCCCCGAGGGCGAGACCGCGATCGCCGACATCCAGGGGTACGAGGCCGCGGCCTGGACCCCGCTCGTCGCCCTCACCGTCCTCGCCGGACTGTGGCCCGCGGTCCTCCTCGGCCTCACCGACCCGGCCGTCCAGCAGCTGCTCGCCGGAGGAAAGTCGTGATGTCCCTCGTCCAGTCCGTCGACTGGCTCACGATCGCGCCGCCCACCCTCACCGCCGTGGTCGCCGTCGGCATCCTCGTCGCCGACCTCTTCGTCCCCGCCGAGCGCAGGCAGCTGCTGGGCTGGACCGCGATCGGCGGCCTCGCCGCCGCCCTCGCGCTCCTCGTCCCGCTGCGGGCCGGCGACCGCTCCACCTTCTGCCTCACCCCCGACACGGCCGTACGGGCGTGCAGCTACACCGCCGACCACTTCACCCTGGTCATCCAGTTCCTGGTGCTCGGCGGCGCGCTCGTGACCGCGCTGCTCTCGCTCGCCGACACCCGGGCGAAGCTGCCGGCCGGCGAGTACTGGTTCCTGCTGCTGTCCTCCGCGGCCGGCGCCGCCCTGCTGCCGGCCTCCCGTGACCTGGCCACCCTCGTCGTCGCCCTCGAAGTGGCCTCGCTGCCCGCCTTCGCGCTGGTCGGCCTCAAGCGCGGCGACCGGATGTCCAGCGAGTCGGCGCTCAAGTTCTTCCTCTCCTCGGTCACCGCGACCGCCGTGACCCTGCTCGGCGTCAGCTTCGTCTACGCGGCGACCGGCACCCTCCACCTCACCGAGGTCGCCCAGCGGCTCGGCGAGGTGCCGGGCCAGCTCCAGGTCCTCGCCCAGGCGGGCGTGGTGCTCACCCTCGTCGGCTTCGCCTTCAAGACCGCCGCGGTGCCCTTCCACTTCTGGGTGCCCGACACCTACGTCGGCGCCCCGCTGCCCGTCGCCGCCTATCTGTCCGTCGTCGGCAAGGCCGTCGGCTTCACCGGCCTCATCCTGGTGACCGTCGTCGCCTTCCCCACGTACGCCGACGTCTGGGGCCCGGCGCTCGCCGTGCTCGCCGCCCTCACCATGACCGTCGGCAACGTCGCGGCCCTGCGCCAGGTCTCCACGCGCGCGTGGAGCGCGGTGCGGCTGCTCGCCTGGTCCTCCGTCGCCCAGGCCGGCTACCTCCTGGTGCCGATCGCCGCCGCCGCGTACTCCAGCGACGACCAGATCGGCGCGACCGTCGCGTACGCCCTGATGTACGCCGTCGTGAACCTCGGCGCCTTCGCCGTCGTCGTGCTCGTCGCCCGCAGCCACCCCGAGAACCGGATCGCCGACTACCGCGGTCTGTACGCCGAGAGCCCGGCAGCCGCCCTCGCGCTCGGCTTCTTCCTGCTGAATCTGGCCGGACTGCCCCCGGGTATCATCGGCCTCTTCGCCAAGGTGACCGTCTTCTCGGCGGCCGTCGACGCCGGCCTCGGCTGGCTCGCCGTGCTCATGGGCGTCAACGTCGTGATCGCCCTCTACTACTACCTGCGGTGGACCGCGCTGCTCTTCCGCGCGCCGGAGGGGGCTCCCGCGCGGCCGGCCGCGCCGGTGCCGGTCACCCTGGCGGTCGGGCTCACCGCCGTGGCGGGCGTCGTGCTGTCGGGCTACCCGCAGTTCGCCCTCCGCTTCGCGGCGAACAGCCTCTTCTGATCCCCCCACGGAAAAAACCCAAGGAGCAGTACCCCGTGCTGAACGGTTTCAAGGACTTCATACTTCGCGGGAACGTCGTCACGATGGCCATCGGTCTGGCCGTCGGCTCCGCGTTCACGGCCGTCGTCACGGGCTTCAGCAAGGCGTTCATCACCCCGCTCATCGGCCTGGCCACCGGCTCCGTCGGCGACTTCAGCGAGGCGCAGTTCACCGTCGGCAAGACCGTCTTCCCGTACGGACTCGCGATCGCCGCCGCCATAGCGTTCGTGATCACCGCGGCCGTCCTCTACTTCCTGATCGTCGTCCCCATGACGAAGATCCAGGCGAGGTTCGCCAAGGAGGAGGCGGCCGACCCGAAGTCCGAGAAGCGCGACTGCCCCCGCTGCTTCACCGAGATCCCGGCCATCGCCTCCCGCTGCGGCCACTGCACCAGCGAGGTCGAGCCGCTCTCCACCGCCCTGGAGAAGGCCGGCCTGGACAAGGTCCCGGCCCCGCGCTAGGCGACCGGCCGGCCGCCCCGGCGCCCGGCCCGCCCGCCGCTCACCCGTACGGCCCACACGGCACCCCGTGCGGCCCGGGGAACCCGAGCCTCCCGCCTGGCGTTGACCAGGAGGGGAGGGTCCACTGGAGCGTGGACCTTCGTAGAGCAAAGGGTTCCCCTGCCGCACCACTTGGAGGGCGTACCGTGCACCGCCGGCACAACGGGCTGAGGACCGCCGTACTCCTCGGAGGGCTCTCCGCCCTCATCATCGTCATCGGCAGCTTCTTCGGGCGTACGGGCCTGATCGTCGCCCTCTTCGTGGCGATCGGCACCAACGCGTACGCCTACTGGAACAGCGACAAGCTCGCCCTGCGCGCCATGCGCGCCCGCCCCGTGAGCGAGTTCGAGGCCCCGGCCCTCTACCGGATGGTCCGCGAGCTCTCGACGCAGGCCCGCCAGCCGATGCCGCGGCTCTACATCTCGCCCACCCAGGCGCCCAACGCCTTCGCCACCGGCCGCAACCCGCGCAACGCGGCCGTGTGCTGCACCGAGGGCATCCTCGCCATCCTCGACGAGCGCGAGCTGCGCGGGGTCATCGGCCACGAGCTCAGCCACGTCTACAACCGGGACATCCTGATCTCCTCGGTCGCCGGCGCGCTCGCCTCCGTGATCATGTTCCTGGTGAACTTCGCCTGGCTGATCCCGGTCGGCCGCTCCGACGACGACGACGGCCCCGGACTGCTCGGCATGCTGCTGATCATGATCCTCGGGCCCATCGCCGCCTCGGTCATCCAGCTCGCCATCTCCCGCTCCCGCGAGTACGAGGCGGACGCCTCGGGCGCCCAGCTCACCGGCGACCCGCTCGCCCTCGCGAGCGCCCTGCGCAAGCTGGAGGCGGGCACCAAACAGCTTCCGCTGCCGCCCGAGCCGAAGATCGAGACCGCGAGCCACATGATGATCGCGAACCCGTTCCGCCCGGGACAGGGCCTCTCGAAGATGTTCTCCACCCACCCGCCGATGGCCGAACGCATCGCCCGGCTCGAGCAGATGGCAGGTCGCCGCCCGTGAAGACAATCCTCAACGTCATCTGGCTGGTCCTGTGCGGATTCTGGATGTTCCTCGGCTACATGCTGGCGGGCGTCCTGCTCTGCATCACGATCATCGGCATCCCCTTCGGCCTCGCCGCCTTCCGGATCGGCCTCTACGCCCTGTGGCCCTTCGGGCAGACGGTCGTCGACCGCCGCGACGCCGGCGCGCCCTCCTGCGTCGGCAACGTGCTGTGGCTGATCCTGGCCGGCTGGTGGCTGGCGCTCGGCCACATCACCACCGGCATCGCGCTCTGCATCACGATCATCGGCATCCCGCTCGGCATCGCGAACTTCAAGATGGTGCCGGTCTCGCTGCTGCCGCTCGGCAAGGAGATCGTCCCCACGGACCAGGCCGGCTACGGCTACCCGGCCCGCTAGTGCAGGACGCGAAGTACGCGCTGCTGTCCGGGGCGCACGTGCTCGCCCTGTGCACGGGCGTCGACGGCCTGTTCGCCGAGCCCGCGCCGCCCGCCCGCGCCCGTTACGAGCTGCGCGGCTGCGAACCGCGCGGTGCGCTCTCCCGGGCCGTCACCCAGGCCGTCGTGGAGGGCACCGCGCCCTACGGGGAGCTGTTCGTGCGCACCGCGGACGGCGTGTCGGGGCTGCCGGACGCGCGCGTGCTGGGGATACGCGGCGACGTCGTCACGGTGGAGGCACGCACCCCGCCCGTGCGGCGCCGCGACCGCCGGGACGGCGTCGACTGCGTCAACCTGATACGGGTCTCTCCCGAGCCGCCGGAGACGGTGACGCACACCGAGGTGACGTTCCTCGGCTGCTCCCCGCGCGGGGCGTTACGCCATGCCGTGGAGTCCGGCGGGCGCGAGCTCCCCGCCCCCGTGACGTACGAGCGTCTCGCCTCGGTGGGTTCGGCCGCCGTCGGCACCCGCGCCGCCCGGGTCACCGGCTGGGCGCGGTCCGCCGACGCCGCGCACGCCCGGGCCGGGCTGCTCGACCTGACCGTGCTGCTCGACCGCCGCGACCTGCGTCCGCCGGCCGTGGCGGACATCTGGGAGCTGTGGTGGTGGGACCGCCCCCGGGAGCCGGGCACCTGGGCCCGCTTCCCCGTCGGGACCCGCGGCGCGTGGCTGGAGCAGGCCAGGCGTCGCTCCGAGCCGCCGGACCCGCCGGCCGCCACGTACCACCTCGACGGCACCCACGTCGTCGACGCGGACTCCTTCTGGTGCGCGCTCGGGGAGGCGTTCCGGGGCCCGGGAGGCTATCTCGCGGACGGCCTCGACCAGCTGCGGCCGCCGTTCCGGCCGGGCACCACGCTGGTCTGGCACGACTCCCGGGTGGCCCGCGGCTGCCTCGGCGTCGTGCCCCGGGCGCGGAACCGCCCGCCCACCTTCGAGGAGCTCGTCGTCGCCCTGGCCGGCTCGGGCGTCACGGTCGAGTTCGCCTGACGGCGCCCACGACGGCGTACGCGACGGTCCCCGCGGCCAGGACGCCCACCCCGGCGAGGACGGCGCCCATGGGCAGCGCGAAGGCCAGCACCCCGCAGCCGAGCAGACCGAGCGCGGCGAGCGGCCGCTCGCGGGGGCCCAGCGTGAAGGCGGCGGCGTTGGCGATGCCGTAGTAGACGAGGACGCCGAAGGAGGAGAAGCCGATGGCGCCCCGCAGATCGGCCGTCGCCGCCACCACGGCCACCACCGCGCCCACCGCGAGCTCGGCGTGGTGCGGCACCCGGAAGCGGGGGTGGACGGCCGCGAGCGGGGCCGGCAGATAGCCGTCCCTGGCCATCGCGAGGGTCGTCCGGGAGACGCCGAGGACCAGCGAGAGCAGCGAGCCGAGCGCCGCGAGCGCCGCGCCCGCGGTGACCACGGGCACCAGCCAGGCCGCGTCCGCCGCCCGCACGGCGTCCGCGAGCGGGGCCGCGGAGGCGGCGAGCCGGGGCGCGCCGAGCACGGCGAGGACGCTCACGGCGACGGCGGCGTAGACGACGAGCGTGATGCCCAGGGCGATCGGCACCGCGCGCGGGATGGTGCGCGCCGGGTCCCTGACCTCCTCGCCGAGCGTCGCGATCCGCGCGTACCCGGCGAAGGCGAAGAACAGCAGCCCGGCGGCCTGGAGCACCCCGCCGGTCGGCACGTCCCCGCCGAGGCCGAGCCGCTCGCCCTGCCCGGCACCCGCGGAGACCGTCACCACCGCGGCGAGCACGGCCAGCACGAGGGCCACGATCACCCGGGTGAGGAGCGCCGACTTCTGCACGCCCCGGTAGTTCACGGCGGTGAGCGCGACCACGGCGGCAACCGCCACGGCGTGGGCCTGGTCCGGCCACAGATAGCTCCCGACGGTGAGGGCCATCGCCGCACAGGAGGCCGTCTTGCCGACGACGAACGCCCAGCCCGCCAGGTACCCCCAGAACGGCCCGAGGCGCTCGCGCCCGTAGACGTAGGTGCCGCCGGAGGCCGGGTAGCGGGCCGCGAGCCTGGCGGACGCCATCGCGTTGCAGTACGCGACGACGACGGCCGCCGCGAGGGCGGGCAGGAGCCCCGTGCCCGCCGCGTGGGCCGCCGGGCCGAGCGCCGCGAAGATCCCGGCGCCGATCATCGAGCCGAGCCCGATGACGACGGCGTCGAACACTCCGAGTGAGCGCCGCAGTTCCTGTGTCATGCGCCGCACCCTAGCCAGCCCGGCAACCGGAGGGGCCGGTAGGGCGTCCTTCCTGGCATGAGCATCATCAGTTGGATCGTCCTCGGACTGCTCGCCGGTGTGATCGCCAAGATCCTGCTGCCCGGGCGTGATCCGGGTGGCCTGATCGGCACGACGCTGATCGGCATCGTCGGCGCCTTCCTCGGCGGCTGGCTCTCGGCCCGCTTCCTGGACCGCCCCATCGCCACCGACTTCTACGACAGCGCGACCTGGCTCTCGGCGATCGGCGGCTCCCTGGTGCTGTTGATCGCGTACCGGATCCTCTTCGGCCACTCCCGGGAGCGCTGAGCGGCCGACCCGGCGTCAGAGACCGGTCTCCCGCAGGGTGATGTTCAGACGCCCGCTGAGGCCCAGGGCCGGGTCGGCCGTCCCCGCGTACACCTTGGGGACCCCGTGGTACGCCAGCCTGGCCGGCCCGCCGAAGACGAACAGGTCCCCGGAGGCCAGCTCCACGTCGGTGTAGGGCCGCCCCCGGTTCTCGGTGTTCCCCAGCCGGAACACACAGGTGTCGCCGAGGCTCAGCGACACCACGGGGGCCGGGGAGCGCTCCTCCCTGTCCTGGTGCATGCCCATCCGCGCGCCCTCGGCGTAGAAGTTGACGAGCGCGGTGTCCGGCGCGAAACCGCCGTGCGCGCCGTACGCCTCGACCAGCGCCTCCCGCCCCAAGGCGGCCAGCCAGCCGGGCAGTTCGACCGCGACGCCGTCCAGGTACCGGTACGGCTCCCAGCGGCGCCCGAGGCAGAGCGAACGCACCGACATCACCCCGCCGCCGGGCAGCACGGTCTGCCGGTACGGGACGGGCCCGCGGCCGAAGTCACGGCAGGCGTCGACCAGTTCCCGCTGCCGCGCAGGCGGCAGCCAGCCGGGCACGTGCACCGCCCCGGGCGCGGGTGTGGCCCGCTCGCGCGGGAAGAGCCCGTCCATCAGCCCGCGGACCCGGCCGAGGACTCCAGCCCCAGGAGCCGCTCCTTGCGCTCCAGCCCCGCCGCGTAGCCGCGCAGGCTCCCGTCGGCCCCGATCACCCGGTGGCAGGGCCGCACCACGAGCAGCGGATTGCGCCCGATCGCGGTGCCCACGGCCCGCACCCCGGCCCCGGAGGAGCCGACCTGCCGGGCGATCTCCCCGTACGAGACGGTCGTCCCGTACGGGATCTCCTCCAGCGCCCGCCAGACCTTCCGCTGGAACGCCGTACCGCCCTGCGCGTACGGGATGTCGAAGCGGTCGCGGCGCCCGGCGAAGTACTCGGCGAGCTGCCCGGCGATCTCCTCGAAGGCGGCCGGGTCGCGCAGCCACCCGTCCCCGACCTCCACGGCCCCCTTCTGCCCGGGCAGCGACAGCGAGGCCAGCACGGTCCGGCCGCCCTCGACGACCTGCCCGACCAGCAGCATCTCGCCCAGGGGCCCGTCGACGTGCGCGTACACGGTGATGTCGTCCATGACTCCAGTGTGCGAGCTCCGCCCCGCGCCCGGCTGGCGGATTTCGGACACGGCCCTCATGCGTCCGCGTCCCACAGGCCGCGGGTGCCGAGGGGGACCTCGGGGAGATCCTCGTCACTCCGCTCGGCCTCGAAGAAGACCAGCTCCGTGGGATCGAGGTCCAGCGCCTCGCAGACCTCCTCGTGCAGCACGACGAAGGCCATGAACCTCTCCCGCCTCCAGGACTCGTGGTCGTCCCGGTCGCCGAAGGCGCTGAGCTCCAGGTCGAACACGTCGTCGGCCCACTGCCGGTGCCAGTCGAAGACGATGTCCGCGGCCTCGGCGATGACCTCGCCCCCCAGCTCACCCAGCTTGTCGGCGGCCGCGCGGGCGACCGACGCCGCCCTGCGGCACTCCCGGAGGTTGGCGGCCGGGAAGCCCGTGGCGGAGTACGTGAGCGCCGCCACCAGGTGGGAGATGGACGTGTGCCAGGCGGCGGTCTCCGTCTGGAAGGTCCGGTAGGCCCGGATGAGCCCGGCCCTGGGGGCGGGGTCCTCGGGCGCCACGCGGTTGGGGTCCGCGAGCCGCAGCAGCTCCTTGTAGCGGAACATGGCCTGCCGGTCGATGTCCCCGCGGTCGAAGCGCGTGTGGCAGTTCGGGCACAGCACGATCATGTTGGGGAACTCGTGCCGGCGGACGCGGTGCCAGGGCACGATGTGCGCGATCTCCAGAGGGGTCGCCCGACACGTCGGTATCGCGCACCGGTGGCCCGCCTCGACGAAGAGCTGCCGGGCTAACGGACGAGGCACCTGGGGGCGTTTCGTGGCCATGCGGCGAGCGTAATCGGCGGCACCGACAAGACGGCCGGACGAAGCGCGACCGCCCCTCCGGCCGAAGCCGGGAGGGGCGGTCCGGGGGCTTCGCCGGCTTCGGGTCAGCGGTAGTTCACGAACTGCAGCGCGAAGTCGAAGTCCTTGCCCTTGAGCAGCGCGATGATGGCCTGCAGGTCGTCCCGGCTCTTCGAGCTGACGCGCAGCTCGTCGCCCTGGACCTGCGCCTTGACGCCCTTGGGGCCCTCGTCGCGGATGACCTTGGAGACCTTCTTCGCGTTCTCCTGGGAGATGCCCTCGGTGATCGAGGCGAAGAGCTTGTACTCCTTGCCGGACAGCTGGGGCTCGCCCGCCACGTCCAGGGACTTCAGCGAGATGCCGCGCTTGATCAGCTTGGTCTGGAAGATGTCGAGGATGGCCTTGACCCGCTCCTCGCCGTTGGCCTGCATCAGGATCTTCTCGCCCGACCACTCGATCGAGGCGTTGGTGCCCTTGAAGTCGTAGCGCTGCTGGATCTCCTTGGCGGCCTGGTTGAGGGCGTTGTCGACCTCCTGCCGCTCGACCTTGGAGACGATGTCGAAACTGGAGTCGGCCATGACGTGAGGCTCCTTGCTCGGATGTGTCGGGGTACGGCACAAAGCGTAGCCACCCGCACCGCCGCGGACCCGTGATCAATCCGGTGGCGAAGCACCCCTGGGGATCAGGTATTGTTTACGTCGTTGCCAGGGAGCGCAGCCGAAAAGCGGCTCCGAGGCAGCGATCCCATGGCGGTGTGCCCGAGTGGCCAATGGGAGCGGACTGTAAATCCGTCGGCTTAGCCTACCCAGGTTCGAATCCTGGCGCCGCCACTGGAAGAACGGCCCCTGATCTGCGGAAGCGCGATCAGGGGCCGTTCTGTTGTGCCCGGACGGACGGACGGAGGACGGGCGGGCGAGCGGGCGGGCGAGCCCCCGCGCGGGCGCCGGTCCAACGTGCGCCCGCCGGAGGTCAGTTGCCCGCGACGGCCTTCACCGCGACAGTGACCGGGACCGAGCCCGAGATCACTTCCAGGGTCAGGCCCGCCGTCGCCGGGGTCTCCAGGAGCTCGGCGAGGACCGCGGCCACGTCGTCGCGCGGGATGGGACCGCGGCCCGTGGTGGCCTCCAGGCGCACCAGGCCCGTGCCGGCGTCGTCGGTGAGCATGCCGGGGCGCAGGATCGTCCAGTCGAGCGAGGAGCGGGCCCGTACGGCGTCGTCCGCGGCGCCCTTGGCCCGCAGATACGCGTCGAAGACCGCGTCCCCCTGGTGGTTCGCGTCCGCGCCCATCGACGAGACCACGAGGAAGCGGCGCACCCCGGCCCGCTCGGCCGCGTCGGCGAAGAGGACCGCCGCCGCCCGGTCCACCGTGTCCTTGCGGGCCGCTCCGCTGCCCGCGCCCGCGCCCGCCGCGAAGACGGCCGCGTCCGCGCCCTGGAGGATCCCCGCGACCTCCTCCACGGAGGCCGACTCCAGGTCCATGAGGGCCGGCTCGGCACCCGCCTCCCGCAGGGCGTCGCCCTGTTCGGGGCGGCGGATGACGCCGACCGGTTCGTGCCCCGCCGCGGCCAGCAGCCGCTCGAGACGCAGGGCGATCTGTCCGTGTCCACCAGCGATGACTACGCGCATACTCACGACCGTACGACTCAACGCGCCCCGTGGCTTCCCGGATCGGGCCGCTCAGGGCGTGTCTGCCGCGGCAGGTCCAGTGCCGCGGCCGAGTCGCAGTACTCCCGCACCGCGCTCGTCCGGGCCACCACCCGGCCGCGGTGCACCACGATCCGGCTGTACGCCAGGGACAGCACGCCCGCGAGCCGCTCGCCCCGCACCGCGAGGAGCTCCGCGGGAAAGCCCGCCTCCACCCGCACCTCCGGCAGGCCCATCGCCGCCCGCGCCTCCGCGCTCACCGCCCCGTACGCCTCCTGGGGCGGCAGCCCGCCCAGCGAGGCCAGCAGGAAGGCGGCCTCCAGCGGGTCCCCGCGGCCCACCGGGTTGGAGACGTCCCGCAGCGCCCCGCTGCCCGCAGCGACCCGCACCCCGCCCGCCCGCAGCAGCCGCACCGGCGCCGGGCCGCGCAGCTCGGTCGACCCGCAGCCTCCCTGGGGGAGCGTGACCACCGTCACCCCGGCCGCCGCCAGCTGGTCCGCCGCCCGCCGGACCGCGTCCGCGGGCAGCCGCCCGAGGCCCGCGCAGGGCCCGATCGTCACCCCGGGGCGCAGCCCCCCGGCCATCGCCGCGAGCCGGGCCAGCCGGGCCGGTTCGTCGCCGTCGGTGTGCAGGTCCACGGGGCAGCCGTGCTCGGCCGCCACCTCCAGGACCGCCTCCACGTACCCCGTCGGATCCGGGTCCAGGTCCGGGCAGCCGCCGACCACCCCGGCGCCCATCTTCACCGCGTCCCGCAGCATCGCGAGCCCGTCGGCGCCGGCCACCCCCGTGAGCAGCCGGGGCACCGCCACGGCCGTCAGGTCGACCAGGCCGCGCAGCGAGCGCCGCGCCTGCAGCACGGCCTCCAGCGGCCCGAGGCCGTCCACGCCGCCGATCCGGACCTGGGCGCGCTGTGCGGTCGCCCCGTGCCCGAGCTGGAACAGCGCCGCCTCGGTGGCCCGGCGCTGGACCTCCTCGGGGGCGTACGAGACGGGGCCGGGCCGGTCCGCGGTGAGCGCGGTGTCGGCGTGCGCGTGGGGCTCGGCGGGCGCGGGCAGCAGCAGATAGCCGGCGAGGTCGACCCGGGAGCCGACGGTCGCCAGGCTGCCGGCCGTGCCGACGGCCTCGATCCGGCCGCCGCCGAGCCGTACGTCGACGGTGCGCCCGTCGGTGAGCCGCGCGTTGCAGAGCAGCAGCGAGGTGGCGTCGGCGGTGGCCGCGGCGCCGTCCTCGGGGGGCGGCTGGGGCTGCTTGCTGTCGGCTGACAATCGGGCTCCTCGGGGCTCCAGGCTCAGGCTGGCCAAGATCAAGATCACGCAGCGTGGGCCCGAGCCTAGGGGCGCCCGCACCCGCCTTCGAGGAGGAGCGCAATAGTCGTACTGATGAGTCCACGAGTGGCCTATGAGGTGGCCGGGAGGCAGCCGCGCAGGTGGCGGGGGAAACGGATTTGGGTCCTGGGCTCAGGACCGTGTAATGTCTTCCTCGCTCGCCCCAATAGCTCAGTCGGCAGAGCGTCTCCATGGTAAGGAGAAGGTCTACGGTTCGATTCCGTATTGGGGCTCTGGTGAGAGGGATCCCGCCTTCGGGCGGGGTCCGGATCATCAAAGCGGTGTAGCTCAGTCGGTAGAGCAAGCGGCTCATAATCGCTGTGTCACCGGTTCAAGTCCGGTCACCGCTACACACGGTAGCCGATTGTGGGGTCGGTCCTGCGATCGGCTACTCTTTCATGCGTTCATCCATCCCATCCGTCCGTCAAGGAGCACTCACGTGGCTGCCACCGACGTCCGCCCGAAGATCACGCTGGCCTGCGTGGAGTGCAAGGAGCGGAACTACATCACCAAGAAGAACCGGCGTAACAACCCGGACCGTCTTGAGATGAAGAAGCACTGCCCTCGCTGCAACTCGCACACCGCGCACCGCGAGACGCGCTAACCAGGCTCGTACACGAGGCCGTCCCCCTTGGGGACGGCCTCGTGTCGTTTGTACAGGCAACACACCAGGAGGTATCGAGGCCATGGCGCTCGACCAGTCCTTCGTGGGCCGGACCTATCCGCCCACCCCGCCGTACGAGGTCGGCCGCGAGAAGATCCGCGAGTTCGCCGAGGCGATCGGCGACGCGAACCCCGCGTACACCGACCAGGAGGCCGCCAAGGCGCTCGGCCACCCGGACGTGATCGCCCCGCCGACCTTCGTCTTCGCGATCACCTTCAAGGCCGCGGGCCAGGTCGTCGAGGACCCGCAGCTGGGTCTGGACTACAGCCGTGTGGTGCACGGCGACCAGAAGTTCGTCTACACCCGTCCGGTGCGGGCCGGGGACCGCCTCTCGGTCACCACGACCATCGAGGCGATCAAGTCCCTCGCCGGCAACGACGTCCTGGACATCCGCGGCGAGGTCCACGACGAGACCGGCGAGCACGTCGTGACCGCCTGGACCAAGCTCGTGTCCCGCGCCCCCGAGGAGGCCTGACCGTGACCGCGAAGATCGCTTACGACGAGGTCGAGGTCGGCACCGAGCTGCCCGCGGCGACCTTCCCCGTGACCCGCGCCACGCTCGTGCAGTACGCCGGCGCCTCCGGTGACTTCAACCCCATCCACTGGAACGAGAAGTTCGCCCGCGAGGTCGGCCTGCCCGACGTCATCGCCCACGGCATGTTCACCATGGCCGAGGCGATCCGCGTCGTCACCGACTGGGCCGGCGACCCGGCCGCCGTCGTCGAGTACGGCGTCCGCTTCACCAAGCCGGTCGTCGTCCCCAACGACGCCGAGGGCGCCGTGATCGAGGTCTCCGCCAAGGTGGCCGCCAAGCTCGACGACCAGCGGGTACGGGTGGACATCACCGCCATGAGCGCCGGCCAGAAGGTCCTGGGCATGTCCCGGGCTGTGGTCAAGCTCGCCTGACGCCGTCAGCGCCACGGGCCCCTCCCGCGCGGGAGGGGCCCGTACTCTTGAGCCCGTGCAGCAGCTCAACGACGCCCCCCTCGCCCCCCTGACCACCTTCAGGCTCGGCGGGCCCGCCACCCGGCTCGTCACCGCCACCACCGACGACGAGGTGATCGCCGCGGTCCGCGAGGCCGACGCCTCCGGCACTCCGCTGCTCGTCATCGGCGGCGGATCCAACCTGGTCATCGGTGACAAGGGCTTCGACGGCACCGCCCTGCACATCGCCACCACGGGCTTCTCCCTCGACGGCACCCGCCTGGAGCTGGCGGCCGGCGAGGTGTGGACGGACGCCGTCGCGCGGACCGTCGAGGCCGGGCTCGCCGGCATCGAGTGCCTGGCCGGCATCCCCGGCTCCGCGGGCGCCACCCCCATCCAGAACGTCGGCGCCTACGGCCAGGACGTCTCCGCCACCGTCACCGAGGTCGTCGCGTACGACCGGCGGGCCGAGCGGACGGTCACCCTCACCAACGCCGAGTGCGCCTTCTCGTACCGGCACAGCCGCTTCAAGGAGCAGCCCGACCGCTATGTCGTGCTGCGGGTCCGCTTCGCGCTCGAGGACGCCGGCGGGATGTCGGCTCCGATCGCCTACCCGGAGACCGCCCGCGCCCTCGGCGTCGAGGCCGGCGACCGGGTGCCGCTCGCCAAGGCCCGGGAGACGGTCCTGGCGCTGCGGTCCGGCAAGGGCATGGTCCTGGACCCGGAGGACCACGACAGCTGGTCGGCGGGGTCCTTCTTCACCAACCCGATCCTGACCGCGGGGGAGTACGAGGCCTTCCGCGCCCGCGTCGCCGAGCGCCTCGGCGCCGAGGCGGTCGCGCCGGCCTACCCCGCGGGCGAGGACGGTGCGATGAAGACCTCGGCCGCCTGGCTGATCGACAAGGCCGGCTTCGTGAAGGGCTACGGCTCCGGGCCCGCCCGCATCTCCACCAAGCACACCCTCGCCCTCACCAACCGGGGCGAGGCCACCACCGAGGACCTGCTCGCGCTCGCCCGCGAGGTCGTGGCCGGGGTGCGCGAGGCCTTCGGGATCACGCTCGTCAACGAGCCGGTCATGGTGGGCGTCGCGCTGTAGGGATCTTGGATCCGCGATTCAGTACGCCACTCCCACGCCCTGCTTCACCGTCGCCGGATCGTCGATCATCGCCAGCATCGCGTGCGCCACGTCCGCGCGGGCGAGGGAGCGGCCGCGGGGCGGATTGCCGCCCACGACCGAGCGGTAGCGACCGGTCAGGGGCCGGTTCGTGAGCTTGGGCGGGCGGACCGAGGTCCAGTCGGTGGCGCTCGCGGCGAGCTCCGCCTCCATCGCGCGCAGGTCGGCGTAGACGTCCTTCAGCAACGAGTTGACGATCGCGAGCATCGCCTTGTCGACGACGGCCTGACCGTCGGGGACCGGGCCCACGGGGGCCGCGCTGACCACGAGGAGCCGACGGGTGCCGGCCGCCTCCATGGCCCGCAGGACCGAGCGGGTCAGCCGGGCGGCGACACCGGCGTCCGCCCGGGTGCGGGCACCCAGACCCGAGAGGACGGCGTCCCGGCCCGCCACGGCCTCGCGCAGGGCCTCGGGCTCGGAGAGGTCGGAGCGGAGCACCTCCAGCCTCCCGCCCGGCACCCTGAACCCGGCCGGATCGCGGACCACGGCAGTCACCTGGTGGCCCGCGTCCAGGGCCTGGCGGACGATCTCCCGGCCGATGCCGCCGGTCGCACCGAAGACGGTGAGCTTCATGTCGCATCCTCCTGGGCGTGTGGCTCTAGGGGTGAGTAAGTGCTTACTCACCCCTAGAGTGGGTGTGTACTCACTCACCCGTCAAGCGTTCTCAGGAGTTCAGGAGTCCCCGTGGAGCAGAAGCCGACCCGGACGCGGCTCGTCGACGCCGCCCGCGACCTCATGCGCACGGCGGGCCTGGCCCGTACGACCACCAAGGAGATCGCCAAGGCGGCCGGCTGCTCGGAGGCGGCGCTCTACAAGTACTTCAGCAGCAAGGAGGAGCTGTTCGTCACCGTCCTGAACGAACGGCTGCCCCGGCTCGGCGACCTCCTCGGCGCCCTCGCCGTGGACCCCGAAGGGCGCGGGGTCGAGGAGAACCTCGCCGAGATCGCCCGCCAGGCCGCGCTCTTCTACGAGCAGACCTTCCCGATGGCCGCCTCCCTCTACGCCGAGCCCCAGCTCAAGCGCCGCCACGAGGAGGTCATGCGGGAGCTCGGCAACGGCCCCCACCAGCCCATCGAGGGTCTCGCCGGCTACCTCCGCGCCGAGCAGCGACACGGACGCATCAGTGCCGACGCCGACCCCACGGCCGCCGCGTCCCTGCTCCTCGGCGCCTGTGTGCAGCGCTGCTTCGCCTGGGAGATGGCCCCCGACGGGCCGCCGCAGTCCCTCGACGACTTCGCCCGGTCCATCGCCCGCACCCTGATGCGCGGGATCAGCTAGCCGGCTTCGCCAGCCAGTCGTCGATCCCCGCCAGCAGCCGCGCCCGGACGTCCTCCGGGGCGGCCGAGCCGCGGACCGACTGGCGGGCCAGCTCCGCCAGCTCCGCGTCCGTGAAGGCGTGGTGGGCGCGGGCGATCTCGTACTGCGCCGCGAGACGGGAGCCGAAGAGCAGCGGGTCGTCGGCGCCCAGGGCCATCGGGACGCCCGCCTCGAACAGGGTGCGCAGGGGGACGTCCTCGTGCTTCTCGTAGACGCCGAGCGCCACGTTGGACGCCGGGCACACCTCGCAGGTCACCCCGCGCTCCGCCAGCTTGCGCAGCAGCCGGGGGTCCTCCGCCGCCCGCACGCCGTGGCCGACCCGGGCCGCCCGCAGGTCGTCCAGGCAGTCCCGTACGGACGAGGGACCGGTGAGCTCGCCGCCGTGCGGGGCCGCGAGCAGGCCGCCCTCGCGGGCGATGGCGAAGGCCCGGTCGAAGTCACGCGCCATGCCCCGGCGCTCGTCGTTGGAGAGCCCGAAGCCGACCACGCCCCGGTCCGCGTACCGCACCGCGAGCCGGGCCAGGGTGCGGGCCTCCAGGGGGTGCTTCATCCGGTTCGCCGCCACCAGGACCCGCATCCCGAGCCCGGTCTCCCGCGAGGCCGAGTCGACGGCGTCCAGGATGATCTCCAGGGCCGGGATCAGACCGCCGAGCAGCGGGGCGTACGAGGTGGGGTCGACCTGGATCTCCAGCCAGCCCGAGCCGTCCGCCACGTCCTCCTGGGCCGCCTCGCGCACCAGCCGCTGGATGTCCTCCGGCTCGCGCAGGCAGGAGCGGGCGGCGTCGTAGAGCCGCTGGAAACGGAACCAGCCGCGCTCGTCGGTGGCCCGCAGCTTCGGCGGGGTGCCGCCCTTGAGCGCCTCGGGGAGGTGCACCCCGTACTTGTCGGCCAGTTCGATCAGGGTCGAGGGCCGCATCGAGCCCGTGAAGTGCAGATGCAGGTGGGCCTTCGGCAGAGTGCTGAGATCGCGGTAAACGTGCTCCATTGGCTGATCCTGCCGTACCCGAATGGACGAATACAGTCCGTTTCCCCGATCGGGACCTTGCTAGAACGCAAAAACGGGCCCCCGGTTCCGGAGAACCGGGGGCCCGCATCACCCAGTGATGCTCCCGGCTGGTCAGTCGCGCGCCTCGGCCAGCAGCTTCTGCATCCGGGAGACGCCCTCCACCAGGTCCTCGTCGCCGAGCGCGTACGACAGGCGCAGGTAGCCCGGCGTGCCGAAGGCCTCGCCCGGGACGACCGCGACCTCGGCCTCGTCGAGGATCAGCGCGGCCAGCTCGACCGAGGTCTGCGGGCGCTTGCCGCGGATCTCCTTGCCGAGCAGCCCCTTCACCGACGGGTACACGTAGAACGCCCCCTCCGGGTTCGGGCAGAGGACGCCCTCGATCTCGTTGAGCATCCGCACGATGGTCTGGCGGCGCCGGTCGAAGGCGACGCCCATCTCCTTGACCGCGTCGAGGTTCCCCGACACGGCGGCGAGGGCGGCCATCTGGGCGACGTTGCTCACGTTGGACGTGGCGTGCGACTGCAGGTTGGTCGCGGCCTTGACCACGTCCTTCGGGCCGATGATCCAGCCCACCCGCCAGCCGGTCATCGCGTACGTCTTGGCCACGCCGTTCACCACGATGCACTTGTCGCGCAGCTCGGGCAGGACGGCGGGGAGCGAGACGGCGGAGGCGTCCCCGTAGACCAGGTGCTCGTAGATCTCGTCCGTGAGGACCCACAGACCGTGCTCGACGGCCCAGCGGCCGATCGCCTCGGTCTCGGCCTCCGAGTAGACGGCGCCGGTCGGGTTGGAGGGGGAGACGAAGAGGACGACCTTCGTCTTCTCCGTGCGCGCCGCCTCCAGCTGCTCCACCGAGACCCGGTAGCCGGTCGTCTCGTCGGCCACGACCTCCACCGGGACACCGCCCGCGAGGCGGATCGACTCGGGGTACGTGGTCCAGTACGGGGCCGGGACGATGACCTCGTCGCCCGGGTCGAGGATCGCGGCGAACGCCTCGTAGATGGCCTGCTTGCCGCCGTTGGTCACCAGGACCTGCGAGGCGTCGACCTCGTAGCCGGAGTCGCGCAGCGTCTTCGCGGCGATCGCGGCCTTGAGCTCGGGCAGGCCCCCGGCCGGCGTGTAGCGGTGGAACTTGGGGTTCTTGCAGGCCTCGACGGCCGCCTCGACGATGTAGTCCGGCGTCGGGAAGTCGGGCTCACCCGCGCCGAAACCGATGACCGGGCGCCCGGCGGCCTTGAGGGCCTTGGCCTTGGCGTCGACGGCGAGGGTCGCGGACTCGGAGATCGCACCGATCCGGGCGGAGACCCGGCGCTCGGTGGGAGGGGTAGCAGCGCTCATACGGCCCATCGTCCCAGACCCCGTACGGGCCCGGCACACAGGTTTCACGGAGCGGACAGGAACGGTCATTCCTGGTCGTACACGCCGCCTGAGGCAGGTCGGAGCCGTTTCTGTTCGACGTGGGGGCCCATGACCACGTACACTCACTGCTCGTTGGCCCCGCACCGACCACATCTCACGATGCGGTAGGTTGGGGACACCGCAAAGGGTCGTAGCTCAATTGGTAGAGCACCGGTCTCCAAAACCGGCGGTTGGGGGTTCAAGTCCCTCCGGCCCTGCTACACACACCGCCAGGTTGTGTGCGCATGTACGTACTTCATTGCACCGCCGTGCGGCTCCACTTACCCGGGCGCGGCACGGCCACGACCCGGAATCAGGTGAAACATCGTGACGGACGCCGTAGGCTCCATCGACATGCCTGATGCCGAAGACGCCGCACCGGAGTCGAAGAAGAAGGCCCGTAAGGGCGGCAAGCGCGGAAAGAAGGGCCCTCTGGGCCGCCTCGCGCTGTTCTACCGCCAGGTCATCGCGGAACTCCGCAAGGTCGTCTGGCCCACGCGAAGCCAGCTGACGACGTACACCACTGTGGTGATTGTCTTCGTTGTCATCATGATCGGCCTCGTGACCGTGATTGACTATGGCTTCCAGGAAGCAGTCAAGTACGTCTTCGGCTGACTTTTTGTTCCACCCCATCTGTATCGCAGGAAGAAGCAGCCACCGTGTCTGACGCGAACCTGAACGACGCCTTCGAGTCCGAGTCCGTCGAGGACGAGCTCGACATCGTCGAGGCGGCCGACGAGGACCAGGACGACGCTGCTGACGCCGAAGCCGCCGCGGAAGCCGCGCTTCTCGCCGAGGCCGACGCCGCCGGTGACGAGGACGAGGACGCCGAAGAGGCCGACGAGACCGAGTCCGCCGACGACGAGGACGAGGCCGAGGAGTCCGACGAGGACGCCGACGCCGACGTCGAGGCCGCCGAGGAAGAGGCCGAGGAGGCCGAGCCGGCCGCCCCGGTCGACCCCATCGCCGCGCTCCGCGAGGAGCTGCGCACGCTCCCCGGCGAGTGGTACGTGATCCACACCTACGCGGGCTACGAGAAGCGCGTGAAGGCCAACCTCGAGCAGCGTGCCGTCTCGCTGAACGTCGAGGAGTTCATCTACCAGGCCGAGGTGCCCGAGGAAGAGATCGTCCAGATCAAGAACGGCGAGCGCAAGAACGTCCGGCAGAACAAGCTGCCCGGATACGTGCTCGTCCGCATGGATCTGACGAACGAGTCCTGGGGTGTCGTCCGCAACACGCCGGGCGTCACCGGCTTCGTGGGCAACGCCTACGACCCGTACCCGCTGACCCTGGACGAGATCGTCAAGATGCTCGCCCCGGAGGCCGAGGAGAAGGCCGCCCGCGAGGCCGCCGAGGCCGAGGGCAAGCCGGCTCCGGCCCGCAAGGTCACGGTCGAGGTCCTGGACTTCGAGGTCGGCGACTCGGTCACCGTCACGGACGGCCCCTTCGCCACCCTCCAGGCCACGATCAACGAGATCAACGCCGACTCGAAGAAGGTCAAGGGCCTCGTCGAGATCTTCGGTCGCGAGACCCCGGTCGAGCTCAGCTTCGACCAGATCCAGAAGAACTGATCCACACAGGTTTCCGACCAGGTCAGGGCGGCTCCCAGAGCCGCTCTGACCTGCTCGGTTTTTAGCCGCACGTCTATACCCGTTATCGTTGTGCGGTATGCCTCCGTCCGGACGACCGGACGGATCGGCTGAAAACTCTCACTAGGACCCGGAGAGAGCACATGCCTCCCAAGAAGAAGAAGGTCACGGGGCTTATCAAGCTCCAGATCAACGCCGGTGCGGCGAACCCGGCCCCGCCGGTCGGCCCCGCGCTCGGTCAGCACGGCGTCAACATCATGGAGTTCTGCAAGGCCTACAACGCCGCGACCGAGTCGCAGCGTGGCATGGTCGTGCCGGTGGAGATCACGGTCTACGAGGACCGTTCCTTCACCTTCATCACCAAGACTCCGCCGGCCGCCAAGCTGATCCTCAAGGCTGCTGGTGTGGACAAGGGCTCCGGCGAGCCGCACAAGACCAAGGTCGCCAAGCTCACGGCCGCCCAGGTCCGCGAGATCGCCACGGTCAA
The DNA here is from genome assembly GCF_044386705.1 of Streptomyces sp. NPDC020422. Lineage (NCBI taxonomy): Bacteria > Bacillati > Actinomycetota > Actinomycetes > Kitasatosporales > Streptomycetaceae > Streptomyces > Streptomyces sp. NPDC020422. The sequence continues at coordinate 461,015 of NZ_JBIRVJ010000005.1, forward strand.
GCTCCCCGACCTGAACGCCAACGACCTGGACGCCGCGTCGAAGATCATCGCCGGCACCGCCCGTTCCATGGGCATCACGGTCGAGGGCTGATTCAGCTCCCCCGTTTGACCTCTGTGGTAGGGCCTGCGCCGGCCCGCACCACGACTCCACACCTGAAACACACAGGAGCAGAAGTGAAGCGCAGCAAGTCTCTCCGCGCTGCGGACAGCAAGATCGACCGGGAGAAGCTCTACGCCCCGCTCGAGGCCGTCCGTCTCGCCAAGGACACGTCCACCACGAAGTTCGACGGCACCGTCGAGGTCGCCTTCCGCCTGGGTGTCGACCCGCGCAAGGCCGACCAGATGGTCCGTGGCACCGTGAACCTTCCGCACGGCACCGGTAAGACCGCCCGGGTCCTGGTCTTCGCGACCGGTGACCGTGCCGAGGCCGCGATCGCCGCGGGCGCCGACATCGTCGGCTCCGACGAGCTCATCGACGAGATCTCCAAGGGCAACCGCCTGAACGAGTTCGACGCCGTGGTGGCCACCCCGGACCTCATGGGCAAGGTCGGCCGCCTCGGCCGCGTCCTCGGCCCGCGTGGTCTCATGCCGAACCCGAAGACGGGCACCGTCACCCCCGACGTGGCGAAGGCCGTCAACGAGATCAAGGGCGGCAAGATCGAGTTCCGCGTCGACAAGCACTCGAACCTGCACTTCATCATCGGCAAGGTGTCCTTCGACGACACCCAGCTGGTGGAGAACTACGGTGCGGCCCTGGAGGAGATCCTCCGTCTGAAGCCGTCCGCCGCCAAGGGTCGCTACATCAAGAAGGCCGCCATCGCGACCACGATGGGCCCCGGCATTCCGGTCGACCCGAACCGCACCCGCAACCTCCTCGTCGAGGAGGACCCGGCCGCGGTCTGAGTCTCCTGACTCAAGCGTCCTGAAACCGCCCCTCACGGCTCGGAAGAGCCGTGAGGGGCGGTTTTTCTTTGGGGGCTTGTCAGCCCCGTGGGTTACGGTGCTGACGACTGGACTTCTTTACGAACGCATTAACGATCAAGGGGTGGGGACGCATGAGCATGTCCGCATGGAAGCGCGCGGGCGTCTCGCTGGCGGCCGTGGCCGTCATCGCCGGTGTGGCCGGCTGTCAGGACGGGGACGGCAAGGCGGCGGGCAAGAGCGCGGGCGAGCAGGTGGCCCAGACGCGCGACGAGATGAACAAGGTCATCCAGGCCGCGTTCCGCAAGACCTCGGACGCCAAGTCCGCCAGGGTCAAGATGACGATGGACATGAACATCCCCGGCAGCCCCGAGGGCAACGGCACGATGGAGATGTCCGGCATCCAGGGCTGGGACCCGGCCGCCATGGACATCACCATGAAGGGCTCCGCCCTCGCCGCCGGCAAGCCGGACGGCCCCAAGGAAATGCGCATGATCATGCTGGACCAGGTCATGTACATGGACATGGGTGCCAAGCAGGCCGCCCAGATGGACGGCAAGCGCTGGATGAAGATGGACCTCAAGGCCCTGGCCGAGCAGTCCGGCGACCCGGCCATGCAGAAGCAGATGACCGGCGGCCTGGAGAACATGAACCAGGACCCGGCGCAGCAGCTCGCCCTGCTCGTGGAGTCGCCGAACCTCAAGCACATCGGCTCCGAGAAGATCGACGGCGTCGAGACCGAGCACTACAAGGGCACGCTCACCTTCGAGCAGATGCTGAACGCCAACAAGCAGTCCGAGCTCCTCACCGCCAAGGAGCGCGACAGCCTGGTGGCCAACATGAAGAAGATGGGCCTGAAGGGCTACGACACCGAGCTCTGGGTCAACGAGGACGGCTACCCGGCCCGCATGGTGGTCGGCATGACCATGGCCCAGGGCACGATGAAGATGCGCGCCGACTACTCCGACTACGGCGCCAAGGCGACCGTCCAGGCCCCGCCGGCCAAGGACACCCTGGACCTCTTCGAGATGCTCAAGGGCCTGAAGGGCGGGGCCGAGCAGGGCTGATTTGCCCCTTGCCCGCCTCGTCACGTACTCTTCCACAGAAGCCAAAGACCGCTGGTCGTCGCTGCGCCCGTATAGGCGTGGTGGCCGAAGGATTCGCTGAGTGGCGAACGACCCGCGCAGGTGACTGTGGATGAGTTCCCGGGTTCTTGTGATCCGGTCGAGCTGAGCCCCGTGCGCCTGCGCCCGGGGCGTTCTGTTTTGTTCAGCCCCTTCCGAGCGGTCCCATCACCCGGAAGGAGGCCGACGCTCTATGGCAAGGCCCGACAAGGCTGCCTCGGTGGCCGAGCTCGCGGACCAGTTCCGTGGCTCGAACGCCGCTGTGCTGACCGAGTACCGGGGTCTCACCGTTGCGCAGCTCAAGACGCTGCGTCGTTCGCTCGGTGAGAACGCCCAGTACGCCGTGGTGAAGAACACGCTGACCAAGATTGCGGCCAACGAGGCCGGGATCACCGCACTGGACGAGCACTTCGCTGGTCCGACCGCGGTCGCCTTCGTCACCGGTGACCCGGTGGAGTCGGCGAAGGCTCTGCGTGACTTCGCCAAGGAGAACCCGAACCTCATCATCAAGGCCGGTGTCCTTGACGGTAAGGCTCTCTCCGCCGACGAGATCAAGAAGCTCGCGGACCTCGAGTCCCGCGAGGTTCTGCTCAGCAAGCTGGCCGGTGCCTTCAAGGGCAAGCAGTCTCAGGCTGCCTCGCTCTTCCAGGCTCTGCCGTCGAAGTTCGTCCGCACCGCGGACGCGCTGCGCGCCAAGCTCGCCGAGCAGGGCGGTGCCGAGTAATTCGGCTCGCGTAATGATCCGAGCCGCCCGTCCGGGTGGCGCGGGTCGCAGCGGGCCGAAAGTACGCCCGCCTCACATGTACATCGGCACCAGCCGAATTAGTGGAAGGATCGCCCATCATGGCGAAGCTCTCTCAGGATGACCTGCTCGCGCAGTTCGAGGAGATGACCCTCATCGAGCTCTCCGAGTTCGTGAAGGCGTTCGAGGAGAAGTTCGACGTCACCGCTGCCGCCGCCACCGTCGCGGTCGCCGCCGGCGTCCCGGGTGCCCCGGCCGAGGCTGCTGAGGAGAAGGACGAGTTCGACGTCATCCTCACCGGCGCCGGCGACAAGAAGATCCAGGTCATCAAGGTCGTGCGTGAGCTGACCTCCCTGGGTCTGAAGGAGGCCAAGGACCTCGTCGACGGCACCCCGAAGCCGGTCCTCGAGAAGGTCAACAAGGAGCAGGCTGACAAGGCGAAGGAGGCGCTCGAGGGCGCCGGTGCCGCCGTCGAGGTCAAGTAAGTACCTCGTCGCGTCAGCGACTCTTCTGTTGAGCGTGTAACGCTTGCAGCGTGAAGGGCGATCATCCATCTGGGTGGTCGCCCTTCGGCGTTGCCGGGGACCGCGTGGCGGCGGTCGTACGGGCCTCCCGATGCGGAGTATGGTGATCTTCGCCGTGCGCCGCGCAGGGGCGGGGGCCTTGACGAACCGCACGCAGCGCGCAATTCTCAGGACGCGTCGTCACAACGATCCGTTTCCGAGGCATGGATCGACGACCGAACGGGCAGTATCGAGGTGCGCCGCACGGCGCGAGGTACCGCGGAGTTGAGAGCAACGAGGGTCGCGAAGAACTCGCCCTGGACATCAGTGGGCCAAGTGGCTACACTGACCCTTTGCGCTGCCTGTTAACTGCCCCCTGCCCGTCACCAGGGGCATCCCCTCGCAACCGCTTCGCTGGTAGACCCACTCTGACCTGGCCTTTCGGCCACATCGGGAAACGTCTTCCACGGGGCTCCGCTAGGGACCGGTACGCGCGTAGTGAGTCCGAGCCCTCGGAAGGACCCCCTCTTGGCCGCCTCGCGCAACGCCTCGACCAATACGAACAACGGCGCCAGCACCGCCCCGCTGCGCATCTCCTTTGCAAAGATCAAGGAGCCCCTCGAGGTTCCGAACCTCCTCGCGCTCCAGACCGAGAGCTTCGACTGGCTGCTCGGCAACGCCGCGTGGAAGGCTCGAGTCGAGGCCGCCCTTGAGTCGGGACAGGACGTCCCCACGAAGTCCGGTCTGGAGGAGATCTTCGAGGAGATCTCCCCGATCGAGGACTTCTCCGGGTCGATGTCGCTGACCTTCCGCGACCACCGCTTCGAGCCGCCGAAGAACTCGATCGACGAGTGCAAGGACCGTGACTTCACCTACGGTGCCCCGCTCTTCGTGACCGCGGAGTTCACGAACAACGAGACCGGCGAGATCAAGTCGCAGACGGTCTTCATGGGCGACTTCCCGCTCATGACCAACAAGGGCACCTTCGTCATCAACGGCACCGAGCGTGTCGTCGTGTCGCAGCTGGTCCGTTCCCCTGGTGTCTACTTCGACTCCTCCATCGACAAGACGTCCGACAAGGACATCTTCTCCGCCAAGATCATCCCGTCCCGGGGCGCCTGGCTGGAGATGGAGATCGACAAGCGCGACATGGTCGGTGTGCGTATCGACCGCAAGCGCAAGCAGTCCGTCACCGTCCTGCTGAAGGCGCTCGGCTGGACCACCGAGCAGATCCTGCAGGAGTTCGGCGAGTACGAGTCCATGCGCGCCACCCTGGAGAAGGACCACACCCAGGGTCAGGACGACGCGCTGCTCGACATCTACCGCAAGCTCCGTCCGGGCGAGCCGCCGACGCGCGAGGCCGCCCAGACGCTGCTCGAGAACCTGTACTTCAACCCGAAGCGCTACGACCTCGCGAAGGTCGGCCGCTACAAGGTCAACAAGAAGCTGGGCGCGGACGAGCCGCTGGACGCGGGTGTCCTCACCACCGACGACATCATCGCCACGATCAAGTACCTCGTGAAGCTCCACGCGGGCGAGACCGAGACGATCGGCGAGTCGGGCCGCGAGATCGTCGTCGAGACCGACGACATCGACCACTTCGGCAACCGTCGTCTGCGCAACGTCGGCGAGCTCATCCAGAACCAGGTCCGCACGGGTCTGGCTCGTATGGAGCGCGTCGTGCGCGAGCGCATGACCACCCAGGACGTCGAGGCGATCACGCCGCAGACCCTGATCAACATCCGGCCGGTCGTCGCCTCCATCAAGGAGTTCTTCGGCACCAGCCAGCTGTCGCAGTTCATGGACCAGAACAACCCGCTGTCGGGTCTCACCCACAAGCGCCGTCTGTCGGCTCTTGGCCCGGGTGGTCTCTCCCGTGAGCGGGCCGGCTTCGAGGTCCGAGACGTGCACCCGTCCCACTACGGACGCATGTGCCCGATCGAGACCCCCGAAGGCCCGAACATCGGTCTGATCGGTTCGCTCGCCTCGTACGGCCGCGTCAACGCGTTCGGCTTCATCGAGACGCCGTACCGCAAGGTCGTCGACGGTCAGGTCACCGACGAGGTCGACTACATCACCGCCGACGAGGAGGACCGCTTCGTCATCGCCCAGGCGAACGCGACCCTGAACGACGAGCTCCAGTTCACCGAGCCCCGCGTTCTGGTCCGCCGCCGTGGTGGCGAGGTCGACTACGTCCCGCCGACCGACGTCGACTACATGGACGTCTCGCCGCGCCAGATGGTGTCGGTCGCGACCGCCATGATCCCCTTCCTCGAGCACGACGACGCCAACCGTGCCCTCATGGGCGCGAACATGATGCGTCAGGCCGTTCCGCTGATTAAGTCGGAGGCCCCGCTCGTCGGCACCGGCATGGAGTACCGCTGCGCCACCGACGCCGGCGACGTGCTCAAGGCCGAGAAGGACGGCGTCGTCCAGGAGCTGTCCGCGGACTACATCACCGTGGCCAACGACGACGGCACGTACATCACGTACCGCCTGGCCAAGTTCTCCCGCTCGAACCAGGGCACCTCGGTCAACCAGAAGGTCGTCGTCGACGAGGGCGACCGGGTGATCGAGGGCCAGGTCCTCGCCGACGGTCCCGCCACCGAAGACGGCGAGATGGCGCTCGGCAAGAACCTGCTCGTGGCGTTCATGCCGTGGGAGGGTCACAACTACGAGGACGCGATCATCCTGTCGCAGCGCCTCGTGCAGGACGACGTCCTCTCCTCGATCCACATCGAGGAGCACGAGGTCGACGCCCGTGACACCAAGCTCGGCCCCGAGGAGATCACCCGGGACATCCCGAACGTCTCCGAGGAGGTCCTGGCCGACCTCGACGAGCGCGGCATCATCCGCATCGGTGCCGAGGTCGTCGCCGGCGACATCCTGGTCGGCAAGGTCACCCCGAAGGGTGAGACCGAGCTGACCCCGGAGGAGCGCCTGCTCCGCGCGATCTTCGGTGAGAAGGCCCGTGAGGTCCGTGACACCTCGCTGAAGGTCCCGCACGGCGAGACCGGCAAGGTCATCGGCGTCCGCGTCTTCGACCGCGAGGAGGGCGACGAGCTTCCCCCGGGCGTGAACCAGCTGGTCCGCGTCTACGTCGCCCAGAAGCGCAAGATCACCGACGGTGACAAGCTCGCCGGCCGTCACGGCAACAAGGGTGTCATCTCCAAGATCCTGCCCATCGAGGACATGCCGTTCCTCGAGGACGGAACCCCGGTCGACATCATCCTCAACCCGCTCGGTGTGCCGTCCCGAATGAACCCGGGACAGGTCCTGGAGATCCACCTCGGCTGGCTCGCCAGCCGCGGCTGGGACGTCTCCGGTCTCGCCGACGAGTGGGCGCAGCGCCTCCAGGCCATCGGTGCCGACCAGGTCGCCCCCGGCACCAACGTCGCCACCCCGGTCTTCGACGGTGCGCGTGAGGACGAGCTCGCGGGTCTGCTCCAGCACACCATCCCGAACCGCGACGGCGAGCGCATGGTGCTCCCGTCCGGCAAGGCGCGCCTGTTCGACGGCCGCTCCGGCGAGCCGTTCCCGGACCCGATCTCGGTCGGGTACATGTACATCCTCAAGCTCCACCACCTGGTCGACGACAAGCTGCACGCCCGCTCGACCGGCCCGTACTCGATGATCACCCAGCAGCCGCTGGGTGGTAAGGCCCAGTTCGGTGGTCAGCGCTTCGGTGAGATGGAGGTGTGGGCGCTGGAGGCTTACGGCGCCGCGTACGCCCTCCAGGAGCTGCTGACGATCAAGTCCGACGACGTGACCGGCCGCGTGAAGGTCTACGAGGCCATCGTCAAGGGCGAGAACATCCCTGAGCCCGGCATCCCCGAGTCCTTCAAGGTGCTCATCAAGGAGATGCAGTCCCTGTGCCTCAACGTGGAGGTGCTGTCCTCGGACGGCATGTCCATCGAGATGCGCGACACCGACGAGGACGTCTTCCGCGCTGCGGAGGAGCTCGGCATCGACCTGTCCCGGCGCGAGCCGAGCAGCGTCGAAGAGGTCTGACGGGAGTCCGGCAGGGGGCTCAGCATGAGCCCCCCGCCGGCCCCAGGACCCCCGTATCAGACCCCAAGCCTTACAACCCTGAGAGGGATTGACGCATAGTGCTCGACGTCAACTTCTTCGACGAGCTCCGGATCGGTCTGGCCACCGCTGACGACATCCGTCAGTGGAGCCACGGCGAGGTCAAGAAGCCGGAGACCATCAACTACCGCACCCTGAAGCCCGAAAAGGACGGACTCTTCTGCGAGAAGATCTTCGGTCCGACCCGGGACTGGGAGTGCTACTGCGGCAAGTACAAGCGCGTCCGCTTCAAGGGCATCATCTGTGAGCGGTGTGGCGTCGAGGTCACCCGCGCCAAGGTGCGCCGTGAGCGGATGGGCCACATCGAGCTTGCCGCTCCCGTCACCCACATCTGGTACTTCAAGGGCGTTCCGTCGCGCCTCGGCTACCTGCTCGACCTCGCCCCGAAGGACCTGGAGAAGGTCATCTACTTCGCGGCGTACATGATCACGTACGTCGACGACGAGCGTCGTACGCGTGACCTGCCCTCGCTGGAGGCGCACGTCTCCGTCGAGCGTCAGCAGATCGAGAACCGTCGCGACTCCGACCTGGAGAACCGCGCCAAGAAGCTCGAGAACGACCTGGCCGAGCTCGAGGCCGAGGGCGCCAAGGCCGACGTGCGCCGCAAGGTGCGCGAGGGTGCCGAGCGCGAGATGAAGCAGCTGCGCGACCGTGCGCAGCGCGAGATCGACCGTCTCGACGAGGTGTGGAACCGCTTCAAGAACCTCAAGGTCCAGGACCTCGAGGGCGACGAGCTGCTCTACCGCGAGCTGCGTGACCGCTTCGGCACGTACTTCGACGGCTCGATGGGTGCCGCGGCGCTGCAGAAGCGCCTGGAGTCCTTCGACCTCGAGGAAGAGGCCGAGAAGCTCCGCGAGATTATCCGTACCGGCAAGGGCCAGAAGAAGACCCGTGCGCTCAAGCGCCTCAAGGTCGTCTCCGCGTTCCTGCAGACCGCGAACAGCCCCAAGGGCATGGTTCTCGACTGCGTGCCGGTCATCCCGCCGGACCTGCGTCCGATGGTGCAGCTGGACGGTGGCCGCTTCGCGACCTCCGACCTGAACGACCTGTACCGCCGTGTGATCAACCGCAACAACCGTCTGAAGCGTCTGCTCGACCTCGGTGCCCCCGAGATCATCGTGAACAACGAGAAGCGGATGCTCCAGGAGGCGGTCGACGCCCTCTTCGACAACGGCCGTCGCGGTCGCCCGGTCACGGGCCCCGGCAACCGTCCGCTGAAGTCCCTCAGCGACATGCTGAAGGGCAAGCAGGGTCGATTCCGTCAGAACCTGCTCGGCAAGCGTGTGGACTACTCCGCGCGTTCCGTCATCGTCGTCGGCCCGCAGCTCAAGCTGCACCAGTGCGGTCTGCCGAAGGCCATGGCGCTGGAGCTCTTCAAGCCGTTCGTGATGAAGCGCCTGGTCGACCTGAACCACGCGCAGAACATCAAGTCGGCGAAGCGCATGGTCGAGCGCGGCCGCACGGTCGTGTACGACGTCCTCGAAGAGGTCATCGCCGAGCACCCGGTCCTGCTGAACCGTGCGCCCACGCTGCACCGCCTCGGCATCCAGGCCTTCGAGCCGCAGCTGGTCGAGGGCAAGGCCATCCAGATCCACCCGCTCGTCTGCACCGCGTTCAACGCGGACTTCGACGGTGACCAGATGGCCGTCCACCTGCCGCTCTCCGCGGAGGCGCAGGCCGAGGCCCGCATCCTGATGCTGTCCTCGAACAACATCCTCAAGCCCGCCGACGGCCGTCCGGTGACGATGCCGACCCAGGACATGGTCCTCGGTCTGTTCTTCCTCACCACCGACGGCGAGCTCCGTGACACCAAGGGCGAGGGCCGCGCGTTCGGCTCCACGGCCGAGGCGATCATGGCGTTCGACGCCGGCGAGCTGGCGCTGCAGTCCCCGATCGACATCCGCTTCCCGATCGGCACCGTCCCGCCGCGCGGCTGGGTTCCCCCGGTCGCCGAGGAGGGCGAGCCGGAGTGGCAGCAGGGTGACTCGTTCCGCATCCGGACGACCCTGGGCCGTGCGCTCTTCAACGAGCTGCTGCCCGAGGACTACCCGTTCGTCGACTACTCGGTGGGCAAGAAGCAGCTCTCCGAGATCGTCAACGACCTGGCCGAGCGCTACCCCAAGGTCATCGTGGCGGCGACGCTCGACAACCTGAAGGCGGCGGGCTTCTACTGGGCGACCCGTTCCGGCGTCACCGTGGCCATCTCCGACGTCGTCGTTCCCGAGGCGAAGAAGGAGATCGTCAAGGGCTACGAGGCGCAGGACGAGAAGGTCCAGAAGCAGTACGAGCGCGGTCTGATCACCAAGGAAGAGCGCACGCAGGAGCTCATCGCGATCTGGACCAAGGCGACCAACGAGGTCGCCGAGGCGATGAACGCGAACTTCCCCAAGACGAACCCCATCTTCATGATGGTTGACTCGGGTGCCCGAGGAAACATGATGCAGATGCGGCAGATCGCCGGTATGCGTGGTCTGGTGTCGAACGCCAAGAACGAGACCATCCCGCGTCCGATCAAGGCGTCCTTCCGTGAGGGCCTCTCCGTCCTCGAGTACTTCATCTCGACGCACGGTGCCCGTAAGGGTCTCGCCGACACCGCCCTGCGTACCGCCGACTCGGGTTACCTGACCCGTCGTCTGGTGGACGTCTCGCAGGACGTGATCATCCGCGAGGAGGACTGTGGCACCGAGCGCGGTCTGAAGCTGAAGATCGCCGAGCGCGGTGCGGACGGCGTCCTGCGCAAGACGGACGACGTCGAGACCTCCGTGTACGCGCGGATGCTCGCCGAGGACGTCGTCGTGGACGGCAAGGTCATCGCGCCGGCCAACGTCGACCTGGGTGACGTGCTCATCGACGCCCTGGTCAACGCGGGCGTCGAGGAGGTCAAGACCCGCTCGGTCCTGACCTGTGAGTCGGCCGTCGGCACCTGTGCCTTCTGCTACGGCCGCTCGCTGGCCACCGGCAAGCTGGTCGACATCGGTGAGGCGGTCGGCATCATCGCCGCCCAGTCCATCGGTGAGCCCGGTACCCAGCTGACGATGCGTACCTTCCACACCGGTGGTGTGGCCGGTGACGACATCACCCAGGGTCTGCCCCGTGTCGTCGAGCTCTTCGAGGCCCGGCAGCCGAAGGGTGTCGCCCCGATCTCCGAGGCGGCCGGTCGCGTCCGCATCGAGGAGACCGAGAAGACCAAGAAGATCGTCATCACCCCGGACGACGGCACCGACGAGACGGCGTTCCCGATCTCGAAGCGCGCCCGTCTGCTCGTGGGCGAGGGCGACCACGTCGAGGTGGGCCAGAAGCTCACCGTGGGTGCCACCAACCCGCACGACGTGCTGCGGATCCTCGGCCAGCGTGCCGTCCAGGTCCACCTGGTCGGCGAGGTCCAGAAGGTCTACAACTCGCAGGGTGTGTCGATCCACGACAAGCACATCGAGATCATCATCCGGCAGATGCTGCGCCGCGTGACGATCATCGAGTCGGGCGACGCGGAGCTGCTGCCCGGCGAGCTCGTCGAGCGTTCGAAGTTCGAGACCGAGAACCGTCGTGTGGTCCAGGAAGGCGGCCACCCGGCCTCCGGCCGTCCGCAGCTGATGGGTATCACCAAGGCCTCGCTGGCGACGGAGTCCTGGCTGTCGGCCGCCTCCTTCCAGGAGACGACCCGAGTCCTGACGGATGCGGCGATCAACGCCAAGTCCGACAGCCTCATCGGCCTCAAGGAGAACGTCATCATCGGTAAGCTCATCCCGGCCGGTACGGGTCTGTCCCGCTACCGCAACATCCGGGTCGAGCCGACCGAGGAGGCCAAGGCCGCGATGTACTCGGCCGTCGGCTACGACGACATCGACTACTCGCCGTTCGGCACCGGCTCCGGCCAGGCCGTTCCGCTGGAGGACTACGACTACGGTCCGTACAACCAGTAAGCGAGTCGCCTGACCGAAGGGCGGTCACCCCGCGAGGGGTGGCCGCCCTTCGGCGTTTCCCGCCGGCGGTCAGCGCGCGGTCAGCTCCCAGGCCGTGACGGCGACCGTGGCCACCGCGGCGAGGGCGCCGATGCTGGCCAGCGGCCACCGGGCGCGCTCCAGGGCGTCGAGCCGTGACTCGTGGTCGGCGAGCTGCTTGTCGGTCTGGTCGCTGCGCTGGACGAGCAGGGCGAGCGAGCCGTCGACACGGGCGAAGCCGGCCTCCAGCGTGCCGCGCAGCCGCTCCAGTTCGAGGGCGACGGCGACCGGGTCGTTCGGGTCAGACTCGGTCATCGGCCGCCTCCGCCTCCGGCGTGGCCTCCGGGAGCGCCTCCGAGCCGACTGCGTCCACGGCGGCCACGGCGGCCACGGGAGCCACGGCGGCCACGGGGTCGATCCGCAGCCAGGACGGCAGCAGCACCTGGAAGGCCGGGTAGGCCATCACCCGGGTGAGGGCGCCGGCGACGGCGAGCGCGGCCGCGACCCAGGGCAGGGTGGCGGGGAGGCCGGAGGCGTCGACGAGTGCCGGCAGCACCACGGCGATGCCGACGGCGGTCTGCAGCACGGTGCGGACCGTGCGCTTGGCGGCTTCGGTCATGGGTGGTTCTCCTTGCGTGGGGGTGGGGGGGGACGGGTGGTGGCGGTGGGCTACCGGACGTAGGGGACCTTCAGCGCGTTCCAGGAGGCGCGGCCCGGCCAGCCGTCGGCGTCGGTGCCGGAGAAGCCGAGCTTGCGCTGCCAGGCGGCGTACGACTGGCGGTCGGACTCGGACCAGCGCGGGCCGGGGCCGACCTTGTAGCGGCCGCAGCCCTCGGCCATCAGCCGGCGGCCCATCGCGGTGACGACGGGGGAGCTGGGCGTGGTCTTGAAGAACGCGGTCCCGGGGAACGGCTGGTAGCGCGGGGCGGCGGGCCTCGCCGGGGCGGTCGGCTTGGCGGCCGGTGCGGCGCCGAGCCGCTTCTGGACCCGCTCGCGCATGACCGGCATGCCGAAGCCCCGGGGGTCGTTCTTCCAGTCGGACCACTCGGAGTGGCCGATCACGGACTTGGCGCCCCAGCTGTGGGCCCGGCACAGGGCGGCCGAGACCCGCTCGATGGCTTCGAGCTGGGCGGCCGGCCAGGGGTCGGTGCCGTTGCCGAGGTTGATGCACTCGAAGCCGTAGAAGCGGGAGTTGCCGTCGACGGCTCCGGCGCTGCCCTGGTGCTCGCGCGGGACGGGCGGGCGGTCCCCGTAGGTCTCGCTGATCACTGCCCGGAGGACGGACGGGTCCCCGCCGCCCGCGTGGTTGGCGCGGCCGTTCGCGACGAGGTGGACCGTGCCGTCCTTGGCGATGACGCCGTGGCAGAGCGGCCCGGGCAGGCCGGCGTAGCCGTCGTAGCAGAGCGCGACGGTGCTCTCGGTGCCGCTGGAGACGGTGTGGTGGATCATCACGCCGACCACGGGGCCCCAGGCGCCGTGGCCGTCGCGGTTGTGGGTGCGCCAGCCGTCGTGCTCGACGACGGTGACGCCTTCGGCGCGGAGCGCGGCGACGAACCGGTCCGCGGAGAGGGGAGTGGCCATCTGTGTCCTCCGGGCATGCGAAAGCCCCGGCCGCGGCGGCTCGGGGCGTGGGACGTACGGGGTGGTGAGGTACGAGAGGCCTACGGGGCGGGCGCCGGGGCCGGCGGAGCCCAGCCCGCGCAGAGCGCGGCGTACGCGGCGCGCCGGTTCTCGAAGTCGGCCAGGGCGGCGGCGACGGCCCGCTGCACGGCGGTCGGGTCGGGGACGACCGGGGAGCCGTCCTGGGCGCTGACCACGATCAGCCCGTTGCCGCGCAGGGTGGCGTCGCCCGCGCCGCTCTCGGCGAGGGAGGCGGAGACGTAGACCGGCGGGTACTGGCCGGTGACCGGGTCCCGGTCCAGGTTGCCGCCGAAGGTGTTGTCGTAGACGCGGATGTCGAGGCTGTGGCCGTTCTCGCTGACGACGGCGCGGCCCGCGTAGTCGATGGCCACGCCCCACGGCTGGGTGGGGTCGATGTTCATGCGGTGCTCCTCAGCTCTGGGTGCCGTAGACGAGGACGGGCTGGGCGTAGACCGTGCCGCCGCTGGCCTGGGCCTGGATCTCGATCTTCATGGTCTGGCTGAACCGGGTCTTGAAGTCGCCGGGCAGCAGGCCGGTGTAGTCGTAGGTGGTGCCCGCCGTGACGGTGGGGCCGAAGGGGACGTCGTCGACCAGGACCCTGACCGTGCCGGTCGCCCCGCTGGAGGCCGCGGTGCTCAGCGAGATGCGCATCTTCGGCTGCCAGACCGGGTTGAAGGACCGGGCGATGGTGACGAAGGTGCCGCTGGTGGTCTGCGGCCACCGGGCGGTGCTGGTGTCCTTGGGCGGCAGCAGCGCGAGCCAGGGGCGGGCGAGGCCGCCGGTCACGATGTCGTCCGAGAAGATCTCGTGGACGTAGCCGTCGTACATCCGGATCACCGGCCGGTTGGGGACGGTGTTCGGGTCGGGACGGATCTCGTTGAGCGGCGGACGGGTGTTGACGGCGGTGGACAGTGCCTTGAGCCGGCGCTCCATCTGGTTGAGCCGGTCGATGATGTCCTCGGGCAGCTGGGGCATCAGGCCTCCTCGAGGTAGAGCTCGGCGGTGTCGGGGCGGCCCCGCTCCGGAGGGGTGATCTTGACGCCGATGATGCGGTAGCGGGCGTCGAGGCCGCTGGAGAACCATTCGTCGTTGATCCGGATGCGGGCGACCCGGCCGAGCAGCGCCGGCGGGACGATCCCGCCGAGGTGGATGCTGATCGCGGGGATCAGGACGGCGCCGCGGGCCTCGGCGAGCTCCGCCGAGGCCACCTGGTTCAGGGTGAGCTGGTCGGAGATCTCGTTGTGGTCCGAGGACAGGTCGATCCTGGGCCAGCCGTCGGCGAGCAGCGAGGTGTCGGTCTGCTCGGCGGAGTACAGCGGCCGGGACTCGGCGCCGGCGTTGTTGTTCACCGACGCGCCGCGGGCCAGGGCCGTGGTGCCGCCGCGGGTCGCGTCGTACGGGAAGGAGTACGACAGGATCACGCCGGGGCGGTCGAAGAGCAGGTCGGTGGCGCCGGTGCGGATCTTGGGGGAGCCGAGCCTGAGCTGGCGGACGCGCTTGCCGTCCTCCGGGTCCCGGTAGACCAGGATCTGGTACTCGAAGCCGTTCTGGAGGTCGGCGAGCTGGTCCAGGGCCTCCTGGTAGACCGTCTCGTCGCCGAGGCGGTAGTTGACCGTCCGCCTGGTGTCGGAGCTCTCCTCGCCCAGGGTGAGCGTGAAGCAGCCGGGGCCCTTGGTGAGCTCGCTCCACAGCTTGCGGGCGATCTCCAGCTGGTCGGTGTCCGTGTACGTGATGTCGGTGCGGATGCGGCGGCGGGCCGCGTACGAGTCGAAGGTCGCGGCCTGCAGGGACAGGGTCAGCACCCCGCGGCCGCTGGACTGCAGGGTGGTGGTCCAGATGATGCCGCCCCACCACAGGTCGCCGCCGCGCTCCAGGTAGATCGCGGTGCGGCCCTCGCGGACCTTCTTGACCCGCTCGGCGATCTCCTTGTTCGGGATCGGGATGGTGCCGGACAGGGAGCCGGCCTTGCCGATGTAGTCGTCGAAGGAGACGTCCCGCAGCGGCAGGATGTCGATGGTCTGGTCGGTGATCAGGTCGCAGAAGATGGCCCGGTAGGGCGTGTCGAGTGCCATGGCGGGCCTCCTTACAGGACGTAGGTGGCGGAGACGCGGATGTTGCGTCCGGCGGCCAGCTGGCCGTTGGGGGACCAGGTGCGCAGGTCGATCTGCCCGTTGGTGTTGATGTTGGCGCCGCCCGAGCCGAAGCCGTCGCAGGCGGTGGCCTCGAAGGAGAGGGCGGGGCGCCAGCCGGCCGGCAGCACGCAGAGCGGCTCGTCGGCGATCTGGCCGGTGTTGTCGGCGGTGACGGTGGCGCCGGTGCGGGTGACGGTGACCGTCATGGTGCACAGGCCGCTCTTGGTCCGGCGGGCGTAGTAGGAGACCAGACCCCAGTTGGCGAGCGCGGCGACGCCGCTGGTGGTGGTCTCGTTCTCGATCGGCGGCTGGTAGTTCACCCAGGCGGTGCCGTTCCAGCGCTGGAAGTTGCCGACGTTGTCGCGGTACTGGCCGACGTAGGAGCCGGTCGACAGGACGCTGCTGGGGGCGATGCCGCCGATCTCCTTGGGGTAGGCGACCCAGGTGTTGCCGTCCCAGCGCTGCAGGAAGTGGGCGTTGTCGTTGTCCTGGTACTGGCCCGGGTAGGCGCCGGCCACGCCCGCGTTGTTGTAGACGGGCAGGATGCCGCCGGACGAGACGGTGGTCTGGCGCAGGTCGGTGGAGGCGCCGCCGGCCCAGTCGATGCCGCCGGTGCCGGCGGAGGCGCCCTTCTTGACCAGGACCGAGAAGAGGACCAGCGAACGGGCGGGGGCGGTCGGCAGCACCGGGACGGCCGCCGGCTGGCCCTTGATGATCTCGATGCCGGCCTCGTACTTGCCGAGGGTGTCGACGTCGTTGTCGTACACGCGCAGCACGACCAGGTCGAGCCGCGGGTTGAGCGGGTCGCCGTCGCCGAAGGTGATGGTGATGTCCTCGTCGAGGGCGACGGGGTAGGCGCCGTCCGTGTTGCCGCCCTGGACGACGGCCCTGCCGTGGTAGACGGTGGCGGTCATCGGGCCGCTGCCGCTCATCCACAGGCCGCCGACGCGGTACTTGCCGTCGTACGTGCCGGGCAGGATGCCGGACCGTACGCCGAGCGGATTGGCGGGCGTGGTGGCGCCGATGGCGGTGATACGGGTGTTCTGACGGGTCTGACCGGTGGGCAGCAGCCAGCCGGAGCGTACGGGCATGGGGATCTCCTGGGGAGGTGGCGGGACGGACGGCCGGGGTGCGGCGGACGGCTCAGTACTGCGGGGTGACCTGGATGTACGTGTTGTCGAACCAGGCGCGCATGGTGGCGTTGGACGTCCGGTAGTACGCGGTGAGCGTGTAGGTCTGGCCCGGCGTCAGGTTGTACAGGCGCTGGACGGTGGAGACGGAGGAGGCGTCCGTCGGGTCGGCGGACCGGGAGGCCATCGCGGCCAGCTCGTCCTCCACCTCGCGGATCACGGTGGTGCCCTGGGTGATCCGTACGCACATGAAGGCCGAGCTGGCGACGCTCGTGCCGCCGGAGCCCAGGGTCAGCTCCATCCGGGAGCCGAAGCTGAGGATCGCCTGCTTGGACTCGGGGGCGACGAAGCTCACCGTCAGGGGGTTCTCGGCCCGCTCGACGAGCGTGTTCACGTAGGTCGTCGAGACCGTGTAGCCCGCGTCCAGCGAGTCGTTGAAGTACGGACCGGGGTACGCCGGCGCCCATGCCGAACCGTTCCAGCGCTGCAGCGGGCCGTCGGCGACGGCCCGGTACTGGCCGGTGTAGCTGGCCGGCAGGGTGCTCGCGGAGGCCGGGATGATGCCGCCGACGCCCGCCGGGTAGGCGACCCACTTGCCGCCGTCCCAGCGCTGGAACTGCCCGTCGGGGGTGTCCTGGTACTGGCCCGGGTAGGTGCCGCGCTGCGTCGGGCCCTCCAGGGGGAGGATGCCGCCGGCCGAGACGACCGGGGTGCGCAGGTCCTTCAGGGCGGAGTTCCACGGGATGCCGCCGTTGCCGGCGCTGGCGCCGGCCGGGACCGTCACCTCCCACAGCGGCAGGCTCAGCGGAGGGGCGGCCGGGGCGACCGGGGTCTGGGCGGGGACGCCCTTGACGATCTCGATCTTCGCCTCGTTGCGGTTCGAGGAGTCGTAGACGTTGTCGTAGATCTTGACGACGACCAGGTCCTTGCGGCCGTACTGGGCGTCGCCCGCGGTGAAGGTGACCGTCTCCTCGGTGGTGAGCGCGACGGGGTAGGCGCCCTGGGAGATCGAGCCCTGGATGACGGCGCGGCCCTCGTGGACGGTCGCGGTCATGGCCGCGGTGCCGTTCATCCACAGCCCGGAGAGGCGGTACTGGCCGTCGTAGGAGCCCGGCAGGATGCCGGAGCGGACCTGGACGGTGTTGAGCGGGGTGGTCACGCCGGTCTGGGTGAGCCGGGTGTCCTCGCGGGTCTGGCCGGTCTCGGCGACCCAGCTGCTGCGCAGGTTCATGGGGTTCTCCAATCCAGGAGGAACGGGAGGAACAACGGGGGAAGGGGGCTCAGGACTTGAGCCACTCGGCGGTGAGGGTGCAGGCGTAGCCGGAGCCGCCCAGCGTCTTGATCGCCGCGGTGTGGTTTTGGAAGCCGGCGAGCTGGACGGTCTGACCGGCGGTGATGTAGACCAGGCCGGTGCCGCCCACGGAGATGGCGCCGTTGCCGGCCGGGGTCAGCCAGGTCATCCGGGACTGTCCGACGCCGCCGATCACGATCCGGGCGCCGCGCATGCCGGTCTGGGCGTCGTTGGCCCAGGTCGCCTGGCCGGAGATCCGCCACCAGCCGGTGCGGGGCACGACATAGGTGTGGGTGCCGTTCCAGCCGGGGCCGTCGTCGACCTCGACGGTCGGCATGGTCAGCGGGGTCCAGACGTTCGGGTCGACGCTCTGGGCCTGGGCGGCCAGCCACTGGGTGACGCCGAGCAGGATCTTGGACTTGCCCTCGGCGTACTGCCAGCCCGTGCCGTCCCAGCGCTGCAGGACCCCGGCGTTGTCCCGGTACTGCCCGGTGTAGCTGCCGGTCGACACCAGGGAGCCGGGCGCGATGCCGCCGATCGCCCTGGGGTACGAGACCCAGGTCGTGCCGTCCCAGCGCTGGAGCATGCCGCTGGTGTCGCGGTACTGCCCGACGTACGCGCCCTTGAACCCGCTCGCGGGCAGGATGCCGCCGAGCGCCACCACCGGCCAGTGCAGGGTGGTGACGGCGCCGGAGGTCCAGGCGATGCCGCCGGTGCCGGCCGAGGTGCCCTTCGGCACCCGGACCGTGTAGAGCACCTGGGTGCTGCCGGGGCCGCTCGCCGGGGCGACCGGCTGGGCCGCCGGCGTGCCCTTGACGAGGCGGACGACGGCGTCGGTGGTGCCGGTCTTGTCGTAGTCGTCGTCGATGACGGCCAGTTCGATCAGGTCGATCCGGTCGTACTGCGGGTCGCCGTCGGGGATGGTGAGGGTCTCCGGCGAGACCGCGGCGACCAGATAGGCGCCCTGGCGGGTCTCGTCACCCTGGACGATCGCCCGGCCGGTGCCGATGGCGCACGTCATGGCGCCGGTCGAGGTCAGCACGAAGCCGCCCGGCACGATGCCCTGCCGGGAGCGGAGCGGGGTCTCTTCGGCGCTCTGGCCGCTCGGGGTGAGCAGAGCGGCCAACGCGATGCGGGTGTCCTCGCGGGTCTGGCCCGTGGGCTGGAGCCAGGCGGCCCGTACGGTCATGGTTCACCTCTCTCTGGGGAGTTGGCGGGGGAGCCCGGTCACCACTCGGCGCTGCGCCAGCGGACCGTCATCAGGGCGTCGGTGGTCGAGGAGTCCGGCCGGAAGGCCAGCTCGGCGCGGCCCGGTTCGAGGAGGAACAGCTCCTCCGGGCTGGAGTCGGCCATCGCGGTGTGGCGGCGCGACGCGGTGTTGTTGAGCATCACCGTGCCGTTGGCGGTGTCGACGACGAGCTCGTCGCCCGCGGCCAGGTCGATCGCGTAGCGCAGCCGGCGCTTGCTGACCCGCTCGGTGACGGTCGGCATGGAGCACGGGCCGCGGAAGACGATCACCGGGTGGGTGGGCGCGGAGCCGGTGTTCTCGGCGATGGCGTCGCCGGTGGACTTGGCCTGGCCCCAGTTGAGCGGCCAGGTCAGCGGCCAGGTGAGGCCGGTCTCCGGCTGCGGCGGGGTGGTGGAGGCGGACTGCTCGTTGACGGCGTAGCGGCGCGGGTCGGAGGCGAGCCACTGGATCGACATCTTCGAGCTGCCCTGGGTGGCGAAACCCTGGTCGGCGGGGACCACGCGCTGGGCGATCCGGGCGCGTACGGCGAGCAGTTCGCCGTGCAGCCGGACGGTGAGCCAGCGCTCCTCGTCGAGCAGCGCGAGCGCCTGGCGCAGGGCGCGCACGGCCTCGCCGGCCTGGTTCCAGTCCGGCATCAGCACGATGGTGCCGCTGACCTTGCGCGGCTTGGCGTACCGCGAGCCGGGCCAGGCGCCGTGCGAGGTGGGCCGGTCGGCGTCGGAGGAGTCGTACTCGGGCAGGTCCTCCCAGCCCTGGAGCCCGGACCGGTCGACGGCGAAGGGCGTACCGGGGCCGATGAGCAGCCCGGCCCACTGGATCTGCCCGTCCTGGGTGATCAGCGAGCCGGGCGCGAGGTCGGCGGTGAAGGTGCTTCCGGCGTAGGTGGTGGTGGTCTCGGCCATGAGGCCGTCACCTCACTTCTGAGGGGTGTCGGATGGGCGGGGGCGTCAGGCGTGGGCGGCCATGAGGAAGAGCAGGTCCTCGGCGATCGACCGGGGGCCGGCCCCGGGGTCCTCGTGGAAGTCCCGGATGCGGTGGGGCTGCCGGGGCGCCTCGGTGATCGCCGGGACCCGGCGGGCCTCGAGCACGGTGAGCGGGTCGATGCGCGGAGCCGAGTCGGCGCCGGGGAAGACGACACCGCCTTCGGCGAGCATCGGGATCTTGGGGATGTCGACGCCGAAGTGCTTGCCGAGGAAGTCGAAGCTCAGCTTGTTGAGGCCGTCGATGATCCAGTTGGCGAAGGCCACGAGGCCGTCGATGGGGCCCTTGACGACGCCGATGACGGCGGTGAGGGCGCCCTTGATCAGTTCGCCCATGCCGTGCAGGGCGTTGCCCACCGCGTCCTTGGCGTGGTGGAAGAAGCCCGGGATCTTGTCGGTGAAGAAGGACAGGAACGGGTGGATGGCGTTCTTGACCGCGCCGATCGTGTTCGAGGCGATGCCGCGCAGCGCGTTCACGGCGGACGTGACCAGGGCCCGGGTGTGGGAGAAGCCGTGTACGGCGTCCCCGATGACCTTCAGGGCGGTGGTGAAGACGACCAGGTAGGCCTTGAAGTAGTTCGCGACCAGCTCGCCGATGAGCTTCATGACCGGCTGGAGGAACTTCCACGCCGACTGGAAGCCCTTCAGCGCCTGCTGCATGACCTGCTTCATGATCCGCTGGCCGGCCTCGCTGTTCATCGCGTACTCGATGAGCCAGGCGGCGACGGGCACGAGGATGCCGACGAGGAAGCCGATCGGGTTGGCGCGCATGGCCAGGTTGACGGAGGTCATGACGACCGAGGCGAGGGTCATGACGGTGCCGAAGGTGTCCATCAGCCTGGTGACGGTGTCGGTGATCGGCAGCAGCGGCAGGAGGATCGCGAGCAGGCCGCCGAGTCCGGCGCCGAGCTTGCCGGCCAGGGTCCTCGCCCTGCCCGCGGCGGCGCCGACCCGCTGGACGCCGGTGGCCGCCCTGGACTGGCGCATCCGGCCGACCGAGGTCGAGGCGCCCGAGGCGTCCCGGCCGATGGAGCGGACGGAGGCGCCGCCGTCGCGCAGACCGGCGGCGAACCTGTCGAGGCCGCCGGACGCCCGCTGGACGTCCTGCTTGAACCGCTTGAGCGCGTCGGCCGCGGGGCGGAGGGACCGCTCCAGCGAGGCGAAGACCGGTACGGATCCCGCGAACGGGTTCCGCATCGTTGCCGCGGCACTCATCCGCGCGCCTTCGCCAGGTACATCAGCGCGTCGGCCGTCGACTGCGGGTCACTGTTGCGGGCCGCGTGGTAGTGCTCGATGTGCAGCCCGGCGCCCGCGCCGCCGCCCGCCTGGAGCTGCGCCGACATCCGGGCGCGGCGGGCGGTGAGGGCGAGCAGCCGGTCCAGCTTGGAGAGCGGGAGGACGGCCTCGGCCTCGCCGGCCTCGGCGAGGATCGCCGGGACACCGCCGGAGCGGGGCATGACGACACCACCGGTGGCGAGCATCGGGATGGTCGGGATGTGTACGCCGAAGGTCTTGCCGCCGACCAGGGGCACCCAGCCGGGGACGCTGACCTTGACCCCGTTGACCGCGCCGATCATGCGGTTGATCAGGCCGATGACGGCGTTGATCGGTCCGGACACGGCGCTTCTGATGCCGCTGAACGCCCGGGACGCGATGCCGCTGAGGGCGCCCCAGATGGAGGACATCCTGTCCTTGACGGCCTGGAAGGCGTTCGGGATCGCGCTCTTGACCCAGTTGACGACCGGGGTGATGACGGCCTTGATGCCGTTCCAGACGGTGCTGATGACCGTCTTGATGGCCTTCATCACCGTGGTGATGACGGTCTTCCAGATGGTGACGTACGTCTTGATGACGGTGGCGACGGCCTTGACGACGACGGAGATGGCCTTCTTGATGCCGTTCCAGACCGTCTTGATCAGGTCCCCGGCCTTCTTCATGATCGGGCCGATCGCCTTCATGACCGAGCTGATCACGGTCTTGATGGCGCTGAAGGCCTTCTTCATGATGTTCTGCATCGTCTTCGAGCGGGTCGCCATCTCGACGACCTTCTCGATGAGCGGCATGAACAGCTCGATCAGACGGGCCAGGAAGTTGCCCTTCATGGACTTGTTGAGCTTGTCCTGGCCCTTGGCGGCCTTGCCCGCGCCCGACTCGTACTTGCCGAGCTTGGTGCCGGCCGACTGACCGGTCTGACCGGCCTTGGACATGGACTTCTCGGCCTGGTCCGAGGCGGTCTTCAGATTCTTGAGCTGGCTGCTGGAGCCCTGGGCGTTGCTCTTGAGGTTCTTGAGCTGCCCGGACGCCGAGTTGCCTGCGTCGCCGACCTTCTTGACCGAGGTCGCGGCTCCGGATGCCTGCGTCTTGAGGTTGCGCAGGGAGTCGGACGCCTTCTTCATGGAGCTGACGAGACTCATGGTCTACCTCCTTTCGTGGTGGGTGGGGGTCAGCCCATGGCCGCTGCGAGCTCTTGGGCGTCGCGCTTGAGGGCCGCGAAGCGGCCGGCCAGGGTCTGGCCGGCGCGGTCGAGGCGCTCGGCGGCCTGGGCGGACGCCTTGAGGTCGCGCGCCTTGGGGAGCTTGGTGGGGTCGTAGTGCTTGACGGCGCCGGTCAGCTTGCCGGTCGTCCGGGCGGCCTCGGCGACCTTGGCCGTGTTGAGGTTGTTGACCGCCTTGCCGATCTTCTCGATGCCCGACGCGGTCTTGGTGAGCTCGCGCGGCTTGGGCGTCTTGGCGAGCTCCCGGTTGAAGTCGGCCAGTTTCGGCGTGACTTCGCCGAGCCGGTCGCGCACGTTGGCGAGCACCTGCGGGTCGGGGTGGCTGCCGGCGGTCGCGGCGGCTCCGGACTCCAGCTGGGCCGCGGCCGCCGCCTGCTGCTCCGCCTCCTCGACGCTGCGGCGGGACACCCGGGTCGGCAAGAGGCGGCCCTCTTCCCGCTGGAGGATCCGCCGCTCGCCGTCGGCGTCCCGGCCGAGGACGAGGCCCTGCAGGGAGCGGCTGATCTTCTTGGTGTTCTCCGCGATGATGGGGGCGAGGATCTGCTTGAGCTTGGCGCCCGCCGCCGTGGCGATGGCGAGGCCGGCCATCACCGCGACTCCGGCGAGGCCCTCCTCCATGTACTTCTTGATGTACTCGATGAACTTGCCCGCGCCGGCCGCGTTGCCGATCTCTTCCCAGAGCGGCTTCTCTTTGCTCTCGCCGCCGCCTCCGGCGGGCGCCTGACTGCCTTCTGCCATTTCTTCCTCCGCTGGTCACTGGGGGTGGGAGGGCAAGCCGAGAAAGCCCCTGCCGATGACCGGCAGGGGCTTGTCCGTACGAGGGGCTCAGGCGTCGCCGCTCCGGCGGGAGCCGGGGCGCACGCTCGCGAGGGCGTCGTTCCAGCCCGCCGCGTACGCGAGGGTCTCGTAGCGGCTGAACTCGGCGTACAGCGTGCCGAGCAACGCTCTCTTGTCGAGGCCTACGGGTCCGTCGAGAAGCTGGCGGAGGCGGTCCTGGAGGGGGATGTGCGGTCGCGCTGCCTCGGCCTGCTGAGTCATGGACGCCTGCCTTCCGTGTGCTTGCCCTTGCGTGTGTGGCGGCGCCGCGGAGTGAGGAGCGGGGGCACCACGTGTTCGAACTTCTGTGCGAACAGAGTGTGGAACATCTGTTCGAGGTTTGTCGAGCGTGAAACGCCTGACGGTGTGTCTTCCCGCGCGTTTCCCGTGGGGGTTGGTCCTCGATCGGAGCCCGTGTTCGACCGGGGTACTCTGGAAGGCGCGTTCCCGGACCTGACACTGTCGGGGAGCGGCGGGGCGCGAGGGGCGCGCGGGGACCCCAGGGGGCGTGGAAGGCAGTGCGGACGCATGGACACCGAGCCGGGGGCTAACCGGCGGGAACGGGCCGTCGACTGGCTCGAGTCCCACCCGGATCTGCCTCATCTGTTCGCACGCCTCGCAGAACTGGTCCACGTCTCCGGGTACGCCCCGGAGGAGCTCGTCGTGCTGCCCCGCTCCGAGGTGGACCGCCGCGAGACCGCCGCGTTCACCGCCGGATGGGCCGAGGCCGTCTCCGACGAACTCCCGCGTATCCGGCGGGAGTACGAGAAGCGCGTCGCCGACGCCTATGCGCAGGGACAGGGCGACGCGCGTGGTATACGACGCCCCCAGCGGCGCACGGACACGCCCCCGGACGGCGCCCGGGTCATCCCGCTGCCCTTCGCCCGGCTCCTGGAGCCGCCGGCCGTGGTGGTCCGGGCCGAGGAGCGCGTCCGCAGGGAGCGCGAGCTGTTCGAACAGCGCTCCGAGCACGCGTACGTGGCGGAGCCAGAGTCGCAGCCGGAGCGCGGCTCGGAGCCGGAACTCCGGCCGAGTCCGGAGCCCGGGCCGGGACCGGAGTCCGGAGCGGGTGCGGGGGCGGACGCCGAGCCGGACGCCGAGCCCCTGCTGACCGCCCAGGAGAGCCGCGCCCGCAGGAACGGCCGGCCGGTGCGGAAGGTCGTCCGCGGCAAGGGCGGGCGACCGATCGTGCCGCCCCTGACCAGCCTGCCCGTCCAGCCCGTGGGCCCCGACCGGCGTGGCGGCGAGGGCGCCGAGCCGGACGCGCGGGCGGGTGCGCGGGGCCGCCGGCTCTCCGACCGGGCCAGGGCCCTGGAGGAGGAGCTGGCCGCCGAGCGAGCACAGGAAGCGCCCCCGGAGCCCGCTCCCTGAGGGGAACGGGCTCCGGGGGCCGTGGGGGATGTGGCTTTCAGCCGCGGGGCGTCACGCGAAGAACCGGGCGAGCGCCCCGACGGAGACCGCCTCCTCGCCGCTGTCCTCGGCGGAGTCCGGCTCACCGTCCTCCTCGTCGGCGTATCCCGGACGCGGGACGGGCTTCGGAGGCTCGGGCGGATCGTCGTCCTCGCTCGTGTTGACGGAGGCGAACATCCAGTTGGAGACGGCCAGGTGGTCGATGGCCGCGGCGAGCAGATGGTCGGTGACCGACCACTCGGCGGCCTCCCCGTGGATCTCGCGCTGCACGGCACTGTCGTGCGGCAGGTGCTTGATCAGCACGGCGACGCGCCGGCTGGAGAGTTCACCGCGGTACCAGTCCAGGAGATCGGTGGAGTAGTACCGCAGCAGGTCGGCTTCGAGTGCCTCGGCGTGTTCGTCGACGAACTCGACGAGGCTCAGCTTTCCCCCAGGCCGAGCCCGGTCTCCTTGCCGTAGGCCTCCAGGATGGCGGCGATGTCCTGCATCGTCACGTCGTGCTGCTCGAAGCGGGCGAACTGCTTCGCGCCGAGCAGCAGCTCCACCAGGCCGTCCACGTCGTTGTCGTCGAGCGTGCGCAGGGCCTTCGCGGTCGCGCGGGAGAGCTCCGTGGGCAGGGTGTAGGACTCGCCGTCCAGCTCGAAGGACCAGGTGCGGCCGGTGGCTTCCAGGCGCTGGGCGCGAGCGGCGTTGACGTCGAAACGGGCCATGGTGTGCGTACTCCTTGTTCGCGTGGTTCGCGTGGATGAAGAGCAGAAGGGGCGGGGCGGGACGGCGGTGGGCCGTCCCGCCCCAGGGGGAGAAGGATCAGACGGTCGCGGAGTACTGGCTGTCCTTCATGATGAAGGTGGCCAGCGGCTTGCCGTCGCCCTTCGACATGGCGGTGAAGGTGATGCCCAGCTGCGCCGCGGCCTTGCGGCCCAGCTTGATGTCGTCGGTCGCGGTGACCTGGCCGTTCGGGATGATGAAGCGGTACTTGACGACGGTGGAGCTGCCGGCCTTGACGTCGGTGAACTCCAGGCCGAGGGCGCGCACGTCCGCGAACGGACGCTCGGCGATCTCGTAGCGGTAGGTGTCCACCGCCGGGGCCGCGTCCTGCTTGACGGCGTCGCCGCCCATGAAGAACGGCAGCGTGTCCTCGTTGAACTGCAGCATCGAGAACTTCAGCGACAGGTCGCGGGCCGAGTAGATGTAGTGGACCGGGGAGACCGACTGCCACGAGTCGATGGCCTCCAGCTTGTCCTTCTTGGAGAAGGTGACGCCGTCGCTGGCGGTGAAGCCGAGGTCCTTCCAGCCCGCGCCGGACCAGTCGGCGGCGGAGTCCGCGCCGAAGGAGGCCGGGGCGGCGTTGCCCGCGGTGGCGACGTAGAGCTTGCCGGCACCTGCGACGCGGATCTCGGCGGAGTTGTTTCCTGCCATGGTGGTGTTTCTCCTTGGTGAGAGGGTGGGAGCACCGCCCCGGGCGTCCGTGCCCGGGTACGGCAAAGGCCCCGCCGGACGGCAGGGCCTGGTCTGTGGGGGCGGCCGTCACGGGGTGGCGGCCTGCGCGGGACCGTCAGGGGGCGACGGTCAGGGAGAGCTGGATGAGGCAGAGGTAGCGGTTGGCGCCCCGGTAGAGGTAGTCGGGCGTCCAGCGCGGACCGTCCATCTCCTCCACGTCCTGGACGAGGCTGTTGCCGAGCGTCCTGCCGAGCGTGGCGAGCAGCGACTTCCGGGCGGCGTTGGCGAGCAGATGGGCCGCGGGCTTGTTCGGCGCGTAGACCTCGAACTCGATCAGCGGCTTGTCCAGGTGCAGGTCGCCGATCCAGGCACCGCCGCGGCGGTTGACGAGGACCGCGGTCTGGGTCCCGTCGAAGCCGGTCGGGGCCTGGGCGGCGATCGTGGCACCGGCCAGCGCCGGGTCTGCCTTGAGGACGTCGACGACCAGCTTCTCGACGTCCGGGAACGCACTCGGGGGAGTGGTCATGACGGTTCTCCTCGAAGGAAGGCGGGAGGGGGGAACGGCGAACGGCGAAGCTGCGGCCCGACTCGCGGGCACAGCTCCGCCGCTGCACCAACTGTGACAGAGAGCGTGCGCGCACGCAACTAGTTCGGGAAATCCCCGGCGCCGATAGGTTGGCCGGGTCGTCCCCCAGCAAGGAGCCGCCCGTGCCCGCCCCCCGCCGCCCCCGTCTCCTCTACGTCACCGACCTCGCCTACCCGGCCCGGGGGCGGCGCTACTGCGACGAGGACATCGACCTCACCGCCCGGCTCCGTGCCGAGTTCGACCTCGCGCTCTGCCACCCGCGCGACGCCGCCGCGCTCATGGACGGCTTCGACGCCGTCGTCGTCCGCAACAGCGGGCCCGTCCTGCACTACCAGGAGGCGTACGACGCCTTCCGTGCCCGGGCCGCGGCCGGCGGCACCCGGGTCTACAACCCGCTGCACGGGCGCGGGGACATGGCCGGCAAGCAGTACCTGCTCGACCTCACCGCCGCCGGACTCCCCGTCATCCCCACCGTCGACCGGGCCCGGGACCTCGACCGGCTGCCCGCCGCCGCCGAGTACGCCGTCAAGCCCAAGGCCGGCGCCGACTCCATAGGGCTGCGCTTCCTCCCGTACGACGGGCTCGCCGGGCTCGCGTACGGCGACGGGCTCCTCGTCCAGCCGCGGATCGACTTCCGCTACGAGGTGTCCTTCTACTTCGTCGACGACCGCTTCCAGTACGCCCTGTACGCCCCCGATCCCGAGCGGCGCTGGGAGCTGGAGCCGTACGAGGCCGGCGAGGACGACCTGGCCTTCGCCCGCCGCTTCGTCGACTGGAACACCCTCGACCACGGCATCCAGCGCGTGGACGCCTGCCGCACCCGCGAGGGCGAGCTGCTCCTGGTCGAGCTGGAGGACCTCAACCCGTACCTCTCCCTCGACCTGGTCGCCGCGCCGGTGCGGGAACGTTTCGTCGACGCCATGGCCGAGTCCCTGCGCGGCTTCCTCGCCGCCTAGGGCATGCCGAAGCGCCCCGTGTCCCAGGTGGGACACGGGGCGCTTCGGTCGTACCGGGGGCTCAGGCGGTACGGGGCTTCCGCCGGGCCGCGCGTTCGGCGGCGAAGACGTCCTCCAGGCGGAACAGCTGCGCCCGGCCGGCCTTTCCCGCGGCCCGCAGATGGCCCAGCTGGACCCACTTGCGGATCGTCGCCGGGGCGACCCCCGCCTCGACGGCGGCGAGCGGACCCGGGATCAGCGCCGGCAGGGAAAGCGCGGTCGAGCTCAGCATGAGGTCTCCTTCGTGTCGTCCATCGCCGCTTCGATCTCGTCGGTACGCGCACCCGAGGCGTCCGCGAGCTCCGCCCACTCCGCCTCCGGCCACAGGTGCCGGTAGGCCGGGTCGTCCTGGCAGCCGCAGGCCTCGTCCGTGCACAGGCACGCCGGGTTCACGCACAGCACCGCCCGCCGGTCCGGGAA
Organism: Streptomyces sp. NPDC020422; assembly: GCF_044386705.1. NCBI lineage: Bacteria > Bacillati > Actinomycetota > Actinomycetes > Kitasatosporales > Streptomycetaceae > Streptomyces > Streptomyces sp. NPDC020422. The sequence continues at coordinate 488,916 of NZ_JBIRVJ010000005.1, forward strand.
GGCCCGCAGCGACACCGAGTCGCACCACGGGCAGCGCCCCGACACCCGGACGACCGTCTCCGCGTCGCCGAGCGTCCGTGCGCAGCGGCGCGCCATCCGGCGGATCTCGTCCCGGACGTGCCGGGCGAGCACGGGGTGGCCGGCGATCGTGTCGAGCGCCCCGGTCACCCGGCGCAGCCGCTCGACGACTCCCGCCCGGCGCGGCCGCGGCAGCCCGAGGCGCGCGCAGACCGCCTCCTCCAGCTCCACCACGCCGTCGGTGATGTCGCGGATCGCGTCGGAGATGTGCAGCCGGATGGGGGCGGCGCCGTGGCCGGGCACGGCGAGGCCGTGCCGCTGTTCGAGCAGCAGCGCCTCGCGCCGCTCCGCGCGGATCAGCTCGTCGCGCCCGGGGTGCGGGGCGGTGGGCGCGCTCCCGGCGGGGGAGCGGCGACCGGGCGCCAGCTCCTCGGCGAGCTCGGGGAACTGGCGGACCAGGGAGGCGGTCCAGAGCACGATGTCCCGGACCACGCGCTCGCCGGCGGCGGACCCGCCCTCGGCGTGCTCAGCCACGGTCGCCCCCGGCGAGCGTGGCGAGCGCGGCGCCCGCGGCGTCGAGGGCCGTGGCGTCGGAGAGGGCGGCGGTGGGGTCCGGCTGCGCGGCGGCGTCCGCCGGGACGGGCTCGCCGCGGCGGCGGCGCGGCCTGACCGGGCGCCCGTTGCGCCACAGGCGGCCGGCGCAGACGCCGTCGAACCAGCTCTCGGCGGGGGCGACGGCCGTCTCGCACTCGCGGCTGACGGGGCAGACGGCGCAGGCGCGCAGGGCGGGGGCCGCCTCCTTCCCGCGGCGCGAGAAGACCACGGACGGGGAGAGGCCGGCGCATGCGGCGGCGGCCTGCCAGGGGGAGGTGTCGGGCTTGTGCAAGGAGGTTCTCCACGGTCCGGGGCCCCCGCCCTGGGGCCGGTGGGGCCCTTGGGACTCAGGAGGCCGACGAGTGCGGCGGCGAGAACACTGACATGTTGCGTGCGAGCTCGCAACTACCTTTGTGGACGGCTCCTTCACCGATTCGACACGATTGCGTGCCCGAAAGCACGTAATTCCGTGCGCGCAAGCACGCTAAAGTAAGGGGCCCGAAGGGTGGGGGAGTTAAGGGAGCGGTACACACATGAGCACTCAAGGGCTCGACGAGTTCGCCGGATGGGTCGAGGGCCTGATGCGAGCGCGCGGCTACGACATCGACAGCCCCCGGGGCGGAGGGAAGTCCCGGATCGCGGACGAGGCGGGGGTGCACCGCGCGGCCGTGACCAGGCTGCTGCAGCGGCAGAGCATGCCCGACCTGGAGACCATGCGCAGGATCGCCCCGCTCCTCGGGGTCTCCGTCCGTGACATGCTCATCCGGTCCGGCCGCGTGACCCCGGAAGAGCTGCCGCTGGCGGAGGACCTGCTCCCGCCGGGCGACTGGCAGCCGACCATGGAGGACTTCGCGCGCTGGCTCGGCGTGCCCGACGAGCGGATGGGCGTCTTCGTCAAGGTCGTCACCCAGTTCCTGGAGCCCGAGGCGGAGGGCGCCGGCGCCCGCGCGGAGGACGAGACCCGCCGCGCCGCGCGGGACTGACCCCCGAACCCCTCCGGGCGGCGTTCTCCCACGCCGCCCGGACCGGCCCGCGCGTGGGCATTTGTTTTGACCGGAGTCCATGCGATAGGTACGCTCATGCCTTGTGCCTGGGGTGTGCCTGGAGCCGTGTGCGTGTCCTCAACCGCAGACGAGTCCGAGACCGGCCACCGCAATCCGCGCCCCTTTCCGCCCTGGGTGGAAGTTCGCGGGATTCGACACACCCGACCGCGTGGGTCGGTGACGTTCCAGGTTAGTTTTACCGACGGCACACAGAAACCGGAGAAGTAGTGCCTACGATCCAGCAGCTGGTCCGTAAGGGCCGGCAGGACAAGGTCGAGAAGAACAAGACGCCCGCACTCGAGGGTTCCCCTCAGCGCCGCGGCGTCTGCACGCGTGTGTTCACGACCACCCCGAAGAAGCCGAACTCGGCCCTCCGTAAGGTCGCGCGTGTGCGTCTGACCTCGGGCATCGAGGTCACGGCCTACATCCCGGGTGAGGGCCACAACCTGCAGGAGCACTCCATCGTGCTCGTCCGCGGTGGCCGTGTGAAGGACCTGCCGGGTGTTCGTTACAAGATCATCCGCGGTTCCCTCGACACGCAGGGCGTCAAGAACCGTAAGCAGGCTCGCAGCCGCTACGGCGCCAAGAAGGAGAAGTAAGAATGCCTCGTAAGGGCCCCGCCCCGAAGCGCCCGGTCATCATCGACCCGGTCTACAGCTCTCCTCTTGTCACCTCGCTGATCAACAAGATCCTGCTGGACGGCAAGCGTTCCACCGCCGAGCGCATCGTCTACGGCGCCATGGAGGGCCTCCGCGAGAAGACCGGTGCTGACCCGGTCGTCACGCTGAAGCGCGCTCTCGAGAACGTCAAGCCGTCCCTCGAGGTCAAGTCCCGCCGTGTCGGTGGCGCCACCTACCAGGTGCCGATCGAGGTCAAGCCGGGTCGCGCGTCCACGCTGGCGCTGCGCTGGCTGGTCGGCTACTCCCGCGCCCGTCGCGAGAAGACCATGACCGAGCGCCTCATGAACGAGCTGCTGGACGCCTCGAACGGCCTCGGTGCTTCGGTCAAGAAGCGCGAGGACACGCACAAGATGGCCGAGTCCAACAAGGCCTTCGCGCACTACCGCTGGTAGTCGCAACCCACATCGAGACCGAGAGAAGACTGAAGCCTTATGGCTACCACTTCGCTTGACCTGGCCAAGGTGCGCAACATCGGCATCATGGCCCACATCGACGCGGGCAAGACGACCACCACCGAGCGGATCCTGTTCTACACCGGCGTCTCGTACAAGATCGGTGAGGTCCACGACGGCGCTGCCACCATGGACTGGATGGAGCAGGAGCAGGAGCGTGGCATCACGATCACCTCTGCTGCCACCACCTGCCACTGGCCGCTCGAGAACGTCGACCACACGATCAACATCATCGACACGCCGGGCCACGTCGACTTCACCGTCGAGGTGGAGCGTTCGCTGCGCGTGCTCGACGGTGCTGTCACCGTGTTCGACGGCGTGGCCGGCGTCGAGCCCCAGTCCGAGACCGTCTGGCGTCAGGCGGACCGCTACGGCGTTCCGCGTATCTGCTTCGTCAACAAGCTCGACCGGACCGGTGCCGAGTTCTTCCGCTGCGTCGACATGATCGTGGACCGCCTCGGCGCGACCCCGATCGTCATGCAGCTCCCGATCGGTGCCGAGGCCGACTTCCAGGGTGTCGTCGACCTCGTCCGCATGAAGGCCCTTGTCTGGTCCGCCGAGGCCACCAAGGGTGAGATGTACGACGTCGTCGACATCCCCGCCACGCACACCGAGCTCGCCGAGGAATGGCGCGGCAAGCTCGTCGAGGCCGTCGCGGAGAACGACGAGGAGCTCATGGAGCTCTTCCTCGAGGGCCAGGAGCCCACCGAGGAGCAGCTCTACGCGGCCATCCGTCGTATCACCATCGCCTCCGGCAAGGGCGGCGAGACCACGGTCACCCCCGTGTTCTGTGGCACCGCGTTCAAGAACAAGGGCGTTCAGCCCCTGCTCGACGCCGTCGTCCGCTACCTGCCGTCGCCCCTGGACGTCGAGGCCATCGAGGGTCACGACGTCAAGGACGCCGAGCTCGTCGTGAAGCGCAAGCCTTCCGACGACGAGCCGCTGGCCGCCCTCGCGTTCAAGATCGCGAGCGACCCGCACCTCGGCAAGCTCACCTTCGTCCGGATCTACTCCGGTCGCCTGGAGGCCGGCACCGCGGTGCTGAACTCCGTCAAGGGCAAGAAGGAGCGCATCGGCAAGATCTACCGCATGCACGCGAACAAGCGTGAGGAGATCGACTCGGTGGGCGCCGGCGACATCGTCGCCGTCATGGGCCTGAAGCAGACCACCACCGGTGAGACGCTGTGCGACGAGAAGAACCCGGTCATCCTGGAGTCCATGGACTTCCCGGCGCCGGTCATCCAGGTCGCGATCGAGCCCAAGTCCAAGGGTGACCAGGAGAAGCTGGGTGTCGCCATCCAGCGTCTCGCGGAGGAGGACCCCTCCTTCCAGGTTCACTCTGACGAGGAGACCGGCCAGACCATCATCGGTGGTATGGGCGAGCTTCACCTCGACATCCTCGTCGACCGTATGCGTCGCGAGTTCAAGGTCGAGGCGAACGTCGGCAAGCCGCAGGTCGCGTACCGCGAGACGATCCGCAAGGCCGTCGAGCGCGTGGACTACACCCACAAGAAGCAGACCGGTGGTACCGGTCAGTTCGCCAAGGTGCAGATCGCGATCGAGCCCATCGAGGGCGGCGACGCCTCGTACGAGTTCGTGAACAAGGTCACCGGTGGCCGCATCCCGAAGGAGTACATCCCTTCGGTCGACGCGGGTGCGCAGGAGGCCATGCAGTTCGGCATCCTGGCCGGCTACGAGATGACCGGCGTTCGCGTCATCCTTCTCGACGGTGCCTACCACGAGGTCGACTCCTCCGAGCTCGCGTTCAAGATCGCCGGCTCGCAGGCCTTCAAGGAGGCCGCGCGCAAGGCTTCTCCCGTCATCCTTGAGCCGATGATGGCCGTCGAGGTCGTCACGCCCGAGGACTACATGGGCGAGGTCATCGGTGACATCAACTCCCGCCGTGGCCAGATCCAGGCCATGGAGGAGCGCAGCGGCGCTCGCGTCGTGAAGGGCCTCGTGCCCCTCTCGGAGATGTTCGGCTACGTCGGAGACCTCCGCAGCAAGACCTCGGGTCGCGCAAGCTACTCGATGCAGTTCGACTCCTACGCCGAGGTTCCGCGGAACGTCGCCGAGGAGATCATCGCGAAGGCCAAGGGCGAGTAACTCTCCCGAGTTCACGCTTTAGGCTTGACACCGTACGCCGGGGCTCGGAATTCGAACCCGAAGGAAGAACCCCGGCGCACGGCATCCCAGCAAAGATCACCTGGCGCCGATGAGTAAGGCGTACAGAACCACTCCACAGGAGGACCCCAGTGGCGAAGGCGAAGTTCGAGCGGACTAAGCCGCACGTCAACATCGGCACCATCGGTCACATTGACCACGGTAAGACGACCCTCACGGCCGCCATTACCAAGGTGCTGCACGACGCGTACCCGGACCTGAACGAGGCCTCGGCCTTCGACCAGATCGACAAGGCTCCCGAGGAGCGCCAGCGCGGTATCACGATCTCGATCGCGCACGTCGAGTACCAGACCGAGTCGCGTCACTACGCGCACGTCGACTGCCCCGGTCACGCGGACTACATCAAGAACATGATCACGGGTGCCGCGCAGATGGACGGCGCCATCCTCGTGGTCGCCGCCACCGACGGCCCGATGCCGCAGACCAAGGAGCACGTGCTCCTGGCCCGCCAGGTCGGCGTTCCGTACATCGTCGTCGCCCTGAACAAGGCCGACATGGTGGACGACGAGGAGATCCTGGAGCTCGTCGAGCTCGAGGTCCGTGAGCTCCTCACCGAGTACGAGTTCCCGGGCGACGACCTGCCGGTCGTCCGCGTTTCGGCGCTCAAGGCGCTCGAGGGCGACAAGGAGTGGGGCGAGAAGCTTCTCGACCTCATGAAGGCCGTCGACGAGTCCATCCCGCAGCCCGAGCGTGACGTCGACAAGCCGTTCCTGATGCCGATCGAGGACGTCTTCACGATCACCGGTCGTGGCACCGTCGTCACCGGTCGTATCGAGCGTGGTGTCCTCAAGGTCAACGAGACCGTCGACATCATCGGCATCAAGACCGAGAAGACCACCACCACGGTCACCGGCATCGAGATGTTCCGCAAGCTGCTCGACGAGGGCCAGGCCGGTGAGAACGTCGGTCTGCTGCTCCGCGGCATCAAGCGCGAGGACGTCGAGCGCGGCCAGGTCATCATCAAGCCCGGCTCGGTCACCCCGCACACCAACTTCGAGGCCCAGGCCTACATCCTGTCGAAGGACGAGGGTGGCCGTCACACCCCGTTCTTCAACAACTACCGCCCGCAGTTCTACTTCCGTACCACGGACGTGACCGGCGTCGTGACCCTCCCCGAGGGCACCGAGATGGTCATGCCGGGCGACAACACCTCCATGTCCGTCGAGCTGATCCAGCCCGTCGCCATGGAGGAGGGCCTCAAGTTCGCCATCCGTGAGGGTGGCCGGACCGTCGGCGCCGGCCAGGTCGTCAAGATCACCAAGTAAGTTCTCACGAACTTCGGTGGTTTGACCTGGTAGCTCGAAGAGCTCCAAGAAGGGCCCCGCACCGCTTCGGCGGAGCGGGGCCCTTCTCTTTACCCACCCCGATGGCAGACGCAAACCTGACGTCCCGTAGCATGCGCTCGGTCAGGCGTGTCATGGCCACATACAGGGGTGGAGACAACTTGAGATCGGGACGTGGAGTGCGTCGTAAGCCGAACCGGCGCGTTCGCCGTACGGCGGTGGGAGCGGCGCTTGCGGCCGCCACGGTGCTGGGCTTCCAGGCCGCGGCGAACGGTGCGGTGTTCGGCACCGACCAGAACAACGCGGCGGCGCAGAAGCCGAGCCCATACAGCAACGCCCGGCCCGGCTCGGCCAAGGACCAGCTGCACAAGCTGGCCCTGACCGACCAGGGCAAGGGCGAGGCAGTGCTGTCCCAGCGGGACACGGCGCCGTTCGGTCTGCTCGGCGTCACCTGGTCGGGCGGCGGCCCGAAGATCAAGGGCACCATTGAGGCCCGCGCCCGCAGCATGCAGACGGGTGAGTGGACCGACTGGGTCGAGCTCGAGCAGTCCCCGGCCGGCATGGACGGGGAGACCACGGCTAAGGGCGGCTCGACGGAGCCGGTCTGGGTCGGTGCCTCCGACGGCGCCGAGGTCCGCGTCAGCGACGGCGCCGCCGCCGGCAAGCTCCCCACGGGTCTCAAGCTGGTCATGGTGGACCCGAAGGGCGCCGCAGCCAAGGCGGAGAGGGACGGCGCCTCCGCCGACCTGGACGCCGATCCGGCGGCCTTTAGCGCCGCGGCCACGGACGTGAACACGGGCGGTCCCGCGTCGACCGCGCCGCAGCCGGCGGTCGTGACCCGCGAGGAGTGGGGGGCCGACTCGGTCGTAGCCACGCCCGAACCGACGGACAAGTTGCCGGGCGGCCGGATCGAGGCCGCCTTCGTGCACCACACGGACACCGCCGTCGACTACGACTGCTCACAGTCGAAGTCGATCGTCCAGTCCATCCTTCTGTACCACGTGACGAAGGAGGACCCGCCGTGGAAGGACATCGGCTACAACTTCCTCGTCGACAAGTGCGGCACGATCTTCGAAGGCCGTGAGGGCGGCATCGACCAGCCCGTGCTCGGTGCGCACACCTACGGCTGGAACTCGCAGTCGACCGGCATCGCGGTCCTCGGTAACTACATGGAGAAGTCGGCCCCGCCGGCCGCGCTCGCCGCGGTTGCCAAGGTCGCCGCGTACAAGCTCGGCCAGTACGGGGTCAACCCGGCCGGCAAGGCCATGCTGAAGGCCGGCGCCACCCAGGTCGTGGGCGGCAAGCAGTTCACCGCAGGCCAGACGTACGAGTTCAACGCGATCTCTGGCCACCGGGACGGCTTCGCCACCGCCTGCCCCGGCGACATGCTCTACCCGCAGCTCGCCACTGTGCGCAGCTACGCCACCGGCTCCGTCGCCGGTCTCAGGATCGACTCGCTCTCCGGCGGTGCCACCGTCGCCGGCAGCGGCTACGAGAGCCCCGGTCCCGTCACCGTGAACTGGTCGACGACCACCTCGCCGAACAGCCTCATCAACAAGTTCGAGGTCCTCGTCGACGGCCAGGTCGCCGCCACCAGCTGGGGCCACATCCGCAGCTCCGCGCTGAACGTCAGCGGCTACGGCGACCACACGATCGCCGTCCGGGCCACGCACATCTCCGGCAAGGTCACCACCTCCGCGCCGGTCACCGTGACCGTGCCCGGGCCGAAGACGTACAAGCCGCTGACCCCGACCCGCCTCATGGACACCCGGGCCGGCCTCGGCGTCGCCAAGGCGAAGGTGGGTCCGGCCGGTGAGGTCACCCTCCAGGTCGCCGGCAAGGGCGGCGTGCCCACCACCGGCGTCGGCGCCGTCGTGCTCAACGTGACCGCGACCGCTCCGACCGCGACCAGCTTCGTCTCGGTGTACCCGAGCGGCACGGCCCGCACCAGCGCGTCGAACCTGAACTTCACCGCCGGGAAGACGATCCCGAACCTGGTGACCGTCCCGGTCGTCGACGGCAAGGTCACGTTCTACAACCACGCCGGCACGGTCGACCTGATCGCCGACGTCACCGGCTACTACGCCAAGGACACCACCGGCTCGACGCACGTGAACCTCGGCCCGCTGCGGCTGATGGACACCCGTTCCGGAATCGGCGTGGCCAAGGCCAAGGTCGGCGCGGACAGCACCGTCGACCTCCAGGTCACCGGCGTCCAGGGCGTCCCGGCCGACAAGGTCACCGCGGTGGTCCTGAACGTGACGGCGACCAACCCGACCGCGGGCAGCTTCGTCTCGGTCTACCCGCACGGCACCAACCGCACCAGCGCGTCGAACCTGAACTTCACCGCGGGCCAGACGATCCCGAACCTCGTGGTCGTCCCGGTCGTCGACGGCAAGGTCAGCTTCTACAACAAGTTCGGCACGGTGGACCTGCTCGCCGACATCACGGGCTACTTCACCTCCGACGCCGTCGGCGCCTCGCACGTCAACCTGGGCCCGAAGCGCCTGATGGACACCCGCTCCGGCCTCGGCGTCCCGAAGGCCCCGGTCGGCGCGGACAGCCACGTCACGCTGAACGTGGCGGGCGTGCAGGGCGTCCCGGCGACCGGTGTCACGGCCGTCGTCCTGAACGTGACGGCGACCAACCCGACCTCGGGCAGCTTCGTCTCCGTCTACCCGGACGGCACGACCCGCACCAGCGCGTCGAACCTGAACTTCACCTCCGGCCTGACCATCCCCAACCTGGTGGTCGTGCCCGTCGTCAACGGCAAGGTGAACTTCTACAACCGGGCCGGCTCCGTCGACCTGATCGCCGACATCACCGGCTACTTCACCAAGTGACCTGACAGCAGGGCGAGTTCAGGGCCCGTCTCCCCGCCGGGGGAGGCGGGCCCTTCGCCTTTCCGGCGTTCCTACGGGCGCCAGAGCCACGGGCGGGCGTCCGCCCCCAGGCCGATCGCCGCGCCCCCGACCAGCACCGCGTCGCCGACCGGCGCCGGTCCTCGGGTACGGGTGTGCAGCCGGCCCTCGCGGAGCAGCTGCACCCGGTGGTGCGGGTCGCGACCCAGGAGGGTCGGGGCGCCTTCGGCCGGGGCGCCCTGGGCCGGGGCGGCCGACAGCAGGCCGTAGCCCTCGAAGGCGGGGGCCGCGCCCGTCGAAGCGCGCAGGGCCGCCTCCGCCGGGCGGCGGTAGAAGACCCGGACGCCGCCGGGGGACGGGACCGCGGCGACCGGGTCCCCGGCCAGCGGGAGCGGTGCGGCGGGGGAGCCGTCCACCCAGTGCCGTACGGCCTCGCGGCCCGCGGCCAGCACGTGCACCCGGCCCGTGGCGTCCGTCAGCGCCGTCAGGCCGTCCTGCAGCTCCTCCTGCGCGGGCAGCGCCCGCCAGGGGCCCCAGCGGCCGTCGGCGGCCCGTACGCGCGTGGAGATCCCCTTGTCGGCGTTGCGCACGAAGAGGTGGACCCGGCCGTCGGGCGCGGTCACCGCCACCGGTGCGCCGATCCGCCGGCCCCGGTCCTCGCCGCGCTCCGGGTTGCCCAGGCCCCGCCAGGCGAGGAAGGGGCCGCCGGGGGAGCGCTGCTCCAGGAGGACGAGCTCGCGCCGGTTCGGGCCGCCGCGCCCGGAGAGGGCGGCGATGCGCACGCCGAAGAGCAGGGTCCGGCCGTCGGGCAGCGACGTGGCGCCGAGCGCGGGCACCAGCGGGCCGCCGCCGAGGTCCTCGGGCGCGCCGAAGCGGCCCGAGCCGGGGACCGTCTCGCGCCAGCGGACCGCCCGCAGCCCCAGTACGCCGTAGGCGGCGAGCCGCCCGCCCGGCTCGGCGGCGACGGCCGGTCCCGGCGCGGGCCAGCGGTAGTGGGTGGAGCGGACCCAGCCCTTCCTGTTGGTCAGCGGCCGGTCGCCGCCGACGCCGTAGTCGCCGCAGCCGGAGGGGTTGCCGCACTCCCAGGCGGGGTCGCCGCCGTACGGGACGAGGTGGGCGGCCTTCTCGGCGAGGACCCGCGGGGGGAGGTTCTTGGGCCAGTGGCGGTTGTAGTAGCCGCGGAAGGCGGTCGTCGTGAACGCCGGGACCGGCTCGCCCGCCGCGGTGGCGTCGGCGACCCGGCGCAGCAGCGCCGCCCAGGTGAAGCAGGCGACGGCGGTGTGGTCGCCGTGGTCGGAGTAGCCCGGCTGCTCGCTGTCCCGCTTGCGGGTGGCCTCGGCGCTGTGCTGGATGTCCGGGTCGGGGTCGAGGGTGTGCACGACGGTGGGCCGGTACGCGGCCAGGAGCCCGGCGAGGACCTCGGTCAGGCCGTCGTGGTCGTAGGTGTCGGCCCGGGTGACGGGGGAGTCGGCGGGCAGATGGGTGCGCAGTTCGAGGGCGCGGTCCTCCCACAGGGCGGGCAGCGCCATGTAGCGGCGGGGGGTGTGCATGGGCAGGTCGAGGAAGACCAGCTCGACCCGGCGGCCGCCGTGGACCAGCGTGTCGACCTCGGCCCGGCGCCCGCCGGCGAGGGTGGCGATTCGTTTCTGCCAGGCGGTGAACCGGCCGGCGCCGAGCGCCTCCGCGTACGCCTGCCGCAGGCCCTGGTGGCGGGCGGAGGAGTAGGCCGCCCGGTCGGGCGGGGTCTCGGGCATCCCCTTGATCCGGTTGACGCCCGTGTGCTCGCCCGCCGTGACGTACACGGAGACGAGCGGCACCCCGGCGTCGAGGAGGCGCTGGGTGTCGGGGTTCATGAAGTACAGGTCGTCGTCGGGGTGGGCGGCGAACTGCATCAGGAGCGCCCGCCCCGCCGTCTGCGCGACCGTCCGCCCGGGTGCCGGGTCGGCGCTCCTCACGGGCCTCGGCGGTGCGGGTACGGAACATCCGGCGGCCGTCGCGGCGGCGACCGTCACGGCTCCCGCGAGCACCCCGCGCCGGGTCACTCTTCTGCTGTCCACCGGTCCTGCGTCCCCCGTGCGTGTGTGCGTACGTGCGTGGTCGTGCGTGCCTGGTCGTGCGTGGGTGCGTGGTGCGTGGGTGCGTCGTGCTGCCGGGCCCCGTCCGCCCCACTAGACGGCTTTTCGATTCCCCAGGTTCGTTTCCCCGGGGCACACGGTAGGCGGCACCCCGGGCGCGCGATTCACCCGGGGCGCCGTCCGCCGAGCGGCACGGTGGCCCTGACCTGCATCGGACCCTCGCCCCTGCGGGAGAGCAGCACGAGCTCGCAGACCCGCACACTCATCGTCCCGAGCAGCTCCTCGCAGGAGGCGGCGAGGGCCCGAGGGTCGTCACCGCGGCCCAGCGAGAGGTGCGGGGTGTAGCCCCGCGCCTCGCCGCCGCACAACGGGAACCGTTCCTCCAGGGCCGCCCGGAGCGCCGCCCACGGCTCGCCGCCGGCCGCCGCCGGGTCCAGCCACACGGTGGCGTCCGACCGGTGCCGGAACCAGCGCACTCCCTGGAGCCGGGCCCGGAACGGAGCCACCTCCCGCAGGGCCGCAGCGACCAGCGGGATCGCCCGTACGAACTCGGACTCGGGCACGAAGCCGTACAGCACGTTCACATGCGGCGGCCAGCGGCCGATCTGCCGGTCGTGCACCCGCCGGACGTGCTGGATCGGCTCCCAGAGCCCGGGCGGCGGCAGCCACGCCACCGCCGTGCGGTACGTCGGCGGTACGGCGAGCACCTCGGCCCGGACCCGTCCGGCGACCGACTCGTCGAGCCGGTCCGTCCCGGAGGCGCGGTCCCACACCAGCTCGCCGTCCGCCTCGAAGAACACCACCCGGTGCCAGGGGATCTCCCCGCCCGGTACGAAGTCCACGAGGTCCACCCGCTGCGGGTCCGCGCCGCGCTCGGCGATCCCCATCACGAAGCGCTCGGGGTCCAGGCGCGGGTCCCACAGCACCCGGTGGTAGATCTCGTCGCTGGTGCGCATGCTCCGGCTCTGCCCCCATTCGACCGGTCACGAACTGATCAAACGTCCCTGACCAGGCTTTTCCGCCCGTCCGGCGGCGTGAGAACGTCCGGAACGCAACAGGTGGCGCAGCAGGTGCCACGGCGGCACAGGGGTGGGAAGAGCATGAGCGACAAGCCGTCGGTCTCCGACGAGGAATGGGCCGCGTTCGTCGAGTCCGCGCGCGAGCAGGGCCTCGGCACCGAGGAGCAGGAGAAGCTCCTGCGCAAGGCGAAGCCGCCGAAGCGGCCGAGGCAGCGGAAGCCGCCCAAGGCGCCGAAGCGCCAGGAGCCGGCCGGCTGGCGCACGGGGCCCGCCTGGCAGGAGATGAACGGCACCGCGCGCCGCAGGAGCCGGGCCAAGGCCGCGGCCGGCATTGCGCTGGTGGCGGCGCTCGCCCTGGTCGCCGTCCGTCCCCAGCTGCTCGTCGAGCACCTTCCCGAGAGCGTGGCCTCCGCGCTGCCGTCCAGCTGGACCGGCCGCGAGGACACCACGCCGCTCGCCGCCGAGACGGCCCGCCCGACCGCCCCGCCGGACATGGGGGACGCGCACCGCCCGACCCTGAAGGAACCCTTCAAGGGCTCCCCGGCCGTGCGCTGGGCGGACGGGGCGGCGGGCATCGTGCCGCCGCGGCCCAAGGCGGTCGGCTGGATGTCGAAGGACCAGGTCGCGGCGGCCCTGGAGCGCTCCAAGGCGTTCCTGGTCGCGGCGAACCTGGACCCGGCGGCCGTCATGGGAGGCAGGCCCTCCGACGCCCTGGCGCTGATCGAGCCGACCCAGCCGACCCGCGGGCAGCTGGAGGACTGGCTGGCCCGGCCGACGGACCGCCACGACCCCACGGCCGTCTTCAGCCGCTTCTCCCCGTCCGAGGTCAAGCTGGTCGGCACGGTCGTGAAGACCCGGGGCCGGATGACGGTGGAGGCCGGGAAGGGCAAGCAGAAGGACGCGGTGCTCGTCCGCGTCGACTACACCTTCGTCTACCCGCTGGTGCAGGTCAGGCCCGGTGCCGACGAGGTGACCCGGACGATCGTGCGGCGCGAGATGAGCTTCGCCTTCTACGACCCGGCGCGGTACCGCGTCACCGGGGGCACCCTCGACCTGAACGGCTGGGTCTCCGACGTCGGCAACAGCTCCTGCGAGCGCGACGGCGACGGCTTCTACCACCCGGCGTTCCAGGGGGACCCGGCCACCGCCGAGGAGTCCGGGGGCGACGGCCCCGTGACCGACCCGTACGACCGCAGCAAGGGCCTCGACAGGAGTCCGCGGGGGTGCGGCACGGTCTCGCGCGTCTGACGCCGACCGCCGCGACCCGCCGCGAAACGGGGGACGTCGTGCCCCTGCGTGTACCCGTACGTGACGTGGGGTACAGTCTTCGCCCCCGATTGGCGGCGGGATGGCCGCGTATGGCAGACTGTCGGGGTTGCTCGGTTGAGTACCGATGCTGCACGCCTCCCGCCGGGGGGACCGGAAGCGAGTCCCACAGTACTCGTCGCTCCTCAGGGGCGGACGTACGGGAATCTTCCGGGAAGTGTCAGCGGGGTGCCGACCAGGCACCCGGGCGGTGTTCCACCCCCGGCTTCGCGGGTTTTCAGGGCCCGCACCCCCTTGGTTGGGAATTCCTTTGGGAGTTCTTCGTAGAGGGAGTGCGACACGCCCGACCGCGTGGGTCGGAGGAGGAGTCAGTAGAACCCCCGGGTTCCAGAGCGTTTCTAGACAAAGGACTACTGAGTAGCCATGGCGGGACAGAAGATCCGCATCCGGCTCAAGGCCTACGACCACGAGGTCATCGACTCCTCGGCGAAGAAGATCGTCGAGACGGTGACCCGCACTGGTGCGTCGGTCGCGGGCCCGGTGCCGCTGCCCACTGAGAAGAACGTGTACTGCGTCATCAAGTCGCCGCACAAGTACAAGGACTCGCGCGAGCACTTCGAGATGCGCACGCACAAGCGCCTCATCGACATCCTCGACCCCACGCCGAAGACGGTCGACTCGCTCATGCGTCTCGACCTGCCGGCTGGCGTCGACATCGAGATCAAGCTCTGAGGTGACGCGCGAGATGGCTAAGAACATCAAGGGCATCCTGGGCGAGAAGCTCGGCATGACGCAGGTCTGGGACGAGAACAACCGGGTCGTCCCGGTGACCGTCGTCAAGGCCGGTCCGAATGTCGTGACCCAGGTGCGTACGAACGACAACGACGGCTACGAGTCGGTCCAGATCGCCTTCGGCGAGATCGACCCGCGCAAGGTGAACAAGCCCCTCAAGGGCCACTTCGCCAAGGCCGACGTCACCCCGCGCCGTCACCTCGTCGAGATCCGTACCGCTGACGCCAGCGAGTACACCCTCGGCCAGGAGATCACCGCCGAGGTCTTCGAGGCGGGCATCAAGGTCGACGTCACCGGCAAGAGCAAGGGCAAGGGCTTCGCCGGTGCCATGAAGCGCCACAACTTCCGTGGTGGCAAGGCCTCCCACGGTGCCCACCGCGTGCACCGCAAGCCCGGTTCGATCGGTGGCTGCGCCACCCCGGGCCGCGTCTTCAAGGGCATGCGCATGGCCGGCCGCATGGGCAACGAGCGCGTGACCACCCAGAACCTGACCGTTCACGCCGTTGACGCGGAGAAGGGCCTGCTCCTGATCAAGGGTGCGGTTCCTGGTCCGAACGGCGGCCTCGTCCTGGTCCGCACCGCGGCCAAGGGGGCCTGAGGATATGAGCACCATTGACATTCTGTCGCCTTCCGGCGACAAGACCGGGACCGTCGAGCTCCCGGCCGAGATCTTCGAGGCCAAGGTCAGCATCCCGCTGATCCACCAGGTCGTCGTCGCGCAGCTGGCCGCCGCCCGTCAGGGCACGCACAAGGTCAAGACGCGTGGCGAGGTCCGTGGTGGTGGCAAGAAGCCCTACCGCCAGAAGGGCACCGGCCGCGCCCGTCAGGGTTCGACCCGCGCCCCGCAGTTCGCCGGTGGTGGCGTCGTGCACGGTCCCGTGCCGCGTGACTACTCCCAGCGGACCCCGAAGAAGATGAAGGCCGCCGCCCTCCGCGGTGCCCTCTCCGACCGGGCGAACCACTCCCGCATCCACGTCGTCACCGGCGTGGTCGAGGGTGGCATCTCCACCAAGGCCGCCAAGACGCTGTTCGGCAAGATCTCGGAGCGCAAGAACCTGCTCCTGGTCGCCGAGCGCTCGGACGAGGCCGCGTGGCTGTCCGCCCGCAACCTGCCCCAGGTGCACATCCTGGAGCCGGGCCAGCTGAACACGTACGACGTGATGCGATCCGACGACGTGGTCTTCACCCAGGCCGCCCTCGAGTCCTTCGTGTCTGGCCCCAAGGCCGTTGAGACCGAAGGGAGCGAGGCCTGATGTCCGAGGCCACGATCACCAGCAAGACCTTCACGGACCCGCGCGACGTCCTCGTCAAGCCGGTTGTCTCCGAGAAGAGCTACGCGCTGCTGGACGAGAACAAGTACACGTTCATCGTCGCGCCCGGCGCCAACAAGACCCAGATCAAGCAGGCCGTCGAGGCGGTCTTCTCGGTCAAGGTCACCGGGGTCAACACGATCAACCGTCAGGGCAAGCGCAAGCGCACCCGCACCGGTTTCGGCAAGCGCGCCAACACCAAGCGCGCCATCGTGACCCTTGCCGAGGGCAACCGCATCGACATCTTCGGCGGCCCGACCGCCTGACGGCGGTCGGAGACGTCCAGAAGTCGGATATCTTCCGAGGACTGAGAAATGGGAATCCGCAAGTACAAGCCGACTACGCCGGGCCGCCGTGGCTCCTCCGTAGCCGACTTCGTCGAGATCACGCGGTCCACGCCGGAGAAGTCGCTGGTCCGCCCCCTGCACAGCAAGGGCGGCCGTAACAACACCGGTCGTGTGACCGTCCGTCACCAGGGCGGTGGCCACAAGCGCGCCTACCGTGTGATCGACTTCCGTCGTCACGACAAGGACGGCGTGCCGGCCAAGGTCGCTCACATCGAGTACGACCCCAACCGCACCGCTCGCATCGCGCTGCTCCACTACGCGGACGGCGAGAAGCGCTACATCATCGCCCCGCGTGGTCTGTCGCAGGGTGACCGGGTGGAGAACGGCCCCACGGCCGACATCAAGCCCGGCAACAACCTGGCCCTCCGCAACATCCCGGTCGGTACCACGATCCACGCGATCGAGCTCCGTCCCGGCGGTGGCGCCAAGTTCGCCCGTTCCGCGGGTGCCTCCGTGCAGCTGCTTGCGAAGGAGGGCACGATGGCCCACCTCCGCATGCCGTCCGGCGAGATCCGCCTCGTCGACGCTCGCTGCCGCGCCACCATCGGTGAGGTCGGCAACGCCGAGCAGTCGAACATCAACTGGGGTAAGGCCGGCCGCAAGCGCTGGCTGGGCGTTCGCCCGACCGTCCGCGGTGTGGCGATGAACCCGGTTGACCACCCGCACGGTGGTGGTGAGGGCAAGACCTCCGGTGGTCGCCACCCGGTCTCCCCGTGGGGTCAGAAGGAGGGTCGTACTCGTTCGCCGAAGAAGGCTTCGAACAAGTACATCGTCCGCCGCCGCAAGACGAACAAGAAGCGCTAGGAGCGGGTTTAGATGCCGCGCAGTCTCAAGAAGGGGCCCTTCGTCGACGACCACCTCATCAAGAAGGTGGACGCCCAGAACGAAGCCGGCACCAAGAACGTCATCAAGACCTGGTCCCGTCGCTCCATGATCGTGCCGGCCATGCTCGGCCACACGCTCGCGGTGCACAACGGCAAGACCCACATCCCGGTGTTCGTCACCGAGTCGATGGTCGGTCACAAGCTCGGCGAGTTCTCGCCGACGCGCACCTTCCGGGGTCACGTCAAGGAAGACCGGAAGTCGAAGCGCCGCTAGTAGCGGATCGCATTCAGACACGTAAGTAACTGAGAGGGACAACCATGGAAGCCAGGGCCCAGGCGCGGTACATCCGCGTCACGCCCATGAAGGCCCGCCGCGTGGTGGACCTGATCCGTGGCATGGACGCCACGGAGGCTCAGGCTGTTCTGCGATTCGCTCCGCAGGCAGCCTCCGTGCCGGTCGGCAAGGTGCTCGACAGCGCCATTGCCAACGCCGCGCACAACTACGACCACACGGACGCCTCTTCGCTGTTCATCAGCGAGGCGTTCGTCGACGAGGGTCCGACCCTGAAGCGGTTCCGTCCGCGTGCCCAGGGCCGTGCCTACCGGATCCGCAAGCGGACCAGCCACATCACCGTGGTCGTCAGCAGCAAGGAAGGAACCCGGTAATGGGCCAGAAGGTAAACCCGCACGGGTTCCGGCTCGGCATCACCACCGACTTCAAGTCGCGTTGGTACGCCGACAAGCTGTACAAGGACTACGTCAAGGAAGACGTCGCCATCCGTCGGATGCTGACGTCCGGCATGGAGCGCGCCGGCATCTCGAAGGTTGAGATCGAGCGCACCCGTGACCGTGTCCGCGTGGACATCCACACCGCTCGCCCGGGCATTGTCATCGGTCGCCGTGGCGCCGAGGCCGACAAGATCCGCGGCCAGCTGGAGAAGCTGACCGGCAAGCAGGTTCAGCTGAACATCCTCGAGGTCAAGAACCCCGAGGTCGACGCTCAGCTGGTGGCCCAGGCCGTCGCCGAGCAGCTGTCCTCCCGCGTCTCCTTCCGTCGGGCCATGCGCAAGAGCATGCAGTCCGCCATGAAGGCCGGCGCCAAGGGCATCAAGATCCAGTGCGGTGGCCGTCTCGGCGGCGCCGAGATGTCCCGCTCGGAGTTCTACCGCGAGGGCCGTGTGCCGCTGCACACGCTCCGCGCGAACGTCGAGTACGGCTTCTTCGAGGCCAAGACGACCTTCGGCCGCATCGGCGTGAAGGTCTGGATCTACAAGGGCGACGTCAAGAACATCGCCGAGGTCCGCGCCGAGAACGCTGCTGCCCGCGCGGGCAACCGCCCGGCCCGTGGCGGCGCTGACCGTCCGGCCGGCCGCGGTGGCCGCGGTGGCGAGCGTGGCGGTCGCGGTCGCAAGCCGCAGCAGGCTCAGGCTGCCGAGGCCCCCAAGGCCGACGCTCCCGCCGCCGCTCCGGCTGCTGAGAGCACCGGAACGGAGGCCTGACCGAAATGCTGATCCCCCGTAGGGTCAAGCACCGCAAGCAGCACCACCCGAAGCGCAGCGGTATGTCCAAGGGTGGTACGCAGGTTGCGTTCGGCGAGTACGGCATTCAGGCCCTCACTCCGGCGTACGTGACCAACCGCCAGATCGAGGCGGCCCGTATCGCCATGACCCGCCACATCAAGCGTGGCGGCAAGGTCTGGATCAACATCTACCCGGACCGCCCCCTCACGAAGAAGCCTGCCGAGACCCGCATGGGTTCCGGTAAGGGTTCTCCGGAGTGGTGGATCGCGAACGTCAAGCCCGGTCGGGTGATGTTCGAGCTGTCCTACCCGAACGAGAAGATCGCGCGTGAGGCCCTGACTCGTGCGGCTCACAAGCTGCCGATGAAGTGCAAGATCGTTAAGCGCGAGGCAGGTGAGCTGTGATGTCGGCCGGTACCAAGGCGTCCGAGCTGCGCGAGCTGGGCAACGAGGAGCTTGTCGCCAAGCTCCGCGAGGCCAAGGAAGAGCTGTTCAACCTCCGCTTCCAGGCGGCGACGGGCCAGCTCGAGAACCACGGTCGGCTCAAGTCCGTCCGTAAGGACATCGCCCGGATCTACACCCTGATGCGCGAGCGTGAGCTGGGCATCGAGACGGTGGAGAACGTCTGATGAGCGAGAACAACGTGACTGAGAAGACCGAGCGCAACGCTCGCAAGGTCCGCGAGGGCCTCGTCGTCAGCGACAAGATGGACAAGACCGTCGTCGTCGCTGTCGAGGACCGCGTGAAGCACGCGCTGTACGGCAAGGTCATCCGCCGTACGAACAAGCTCAAGGCTCACGACGAGCAGAACGCTGCGGGCGTCGGCGACCGCGTCCTCCTCATGGAGACGCGCAAGCTGTCCGCCTCGAAGCACTGGCGCGTCGTCGAGATCCTCGAGAAGGCCAAGTAATCCCTCCTAGGGGGACTCCCTAGGAACAGTTCCGCCAGGCTCGGTGGGGACCTGCTCACGCAGGCCCCCACCGGGAACCGGCAGACAATCAGGAGATAGACGTGATCCAGCAGGAGTCGCGACTTCGCGTCGCCGACAACACTGGTGCCAAGGAGATCCTTTGCATCCGTGTTCTCGGTGGTTCGGGTCGCCGCTACGCGGGCATCGGTGACGTCATCGTCGCCACCGTCAAGGACGCGATCCCCGGTGGCAACGTGAAGAAGGGTGACGTCGTCAAGGCGGTCATCGTTCGCACCGTCAAGGAGCGCCGCCGCCAGGACGGCTCGTACATCCGCTTCGACGAGAACGCCGCTGTCATTCTGAAGAACGACGGCGACCCTCGCGGCACCCGTATCTTCGGCCCGGTCGGCCGTGAGCTGCGCGAGAAGAAGTTCATGAAGATCATCTCGCTCGCGCCGGAGGTGCTGTAAGCATGAAGATCAAGAAGGGCGACCTGGTTCAGGTCATCACCGGCAAGGACAAGGGCAAGCAGGGCAAGGTCATCGCGGCCATGCCCAGCGAGAACCGCGTCCTGGTCGAGGGTGTCAACCGGGTCAAGAAGCACACCAAGGCCGGCCCCTCGCAGGCCGGCGGCATCGTGACGACCGAGGCTCCGGTCCACGTCTCCAACGTCCAGCTGGTCGTGGAGAAGGACGGCAAGAAGGTCGTCACGCGTGTCGGTTACCGCTTCGACGACGAGGGCAACAAGATCCGCGTTGCCAAGCGGACGGGTGAGGACATCTGATGGCTACCACCACTCCGCGTCTCAAGACGAAGTACCGCGAGGAGATCGCGGGCAAGCTGCACGACGAGTTCAAGTACGAGAACGTCATGCAGATCCCCGGCCTCGTGAAGATCGTGGTCAACATGGGTGTCGGCGACGCCGCCCGTGACTCGAAGCTGATCGACGGTGCCATCCGCGATCTCACCACGATCACCGGTCAGAAGCCGGCCGTCACCAAGGCCCGCAAGTCCATCGCGCAGTTCAAGCTGCGCGAGGGCCAGCCGATCGGTGCCCACGTCACGCTCCGTGGCGACCGCATGTGGGAGTTCCTGGACCGCACCCTGTCGCTCGCGCTGCCGCGTATCCGCGACTTCCGCGGCCTGTCCCCGAAGCAGTTCGACGGCCGTGGCAACTACACCTTCGGTCTCACGGAGCAGGTCATGTTCCACGAGATCGACCAGGACAAGATCGACCGTACCCGGGGTATGGACATCACCGTGGTCACCACGGCGACCAACGACGACGAGGGCCGTGCTCTTCTCCGTCACCTCGGCTTCCCGTTCAAGGAGGCGTAAGCGAGATGGCGAAGAAGGCTCTCATCGCGAAGGCTGCCCGCAAGCCCAAGTTCGGTGTGCGTGCGTACACCCGCTGCCAGCGCTGCGGTCGTCCTCACTCCGTGTACCGCAAGTTCGGCCTCTGCCGCGTGTGCCTTCGTGAGATGGCTCACCGTGGCGAGCTGCCGGGCGTGACCAAGAGCTCCTGGTAATTCCCCTTCGCCCTCTGGGCGTTGGCGAATGACCGGAGTCTCTCGGTAAGCATTGGGTTGGCGGCCGTCCAGCCCCGCATGGCTTAGGCTAGTGGGGTTGGGCGTCCGCCGCCCGTACGACTTACTACGCCGTAGGTCCACCGCACCGCACCCGCCCCGTCTCGGATCGGGGAGAGGGATGGTGCACCAGGAAACCCCGGCGAGAGAGGCCGAAGGCCAATTCATGACCATGACTGATCCGATCGCAGACATGCTCACGCGTCTGCGTAACGCGAACTCGGCGTACCACGACACCGTGACGATGCCGCACAGCAAGATCAAGTCGCACATCGCGGAAATCCTCCAGCAGGAGGGCTTCATCACCGGCTGGAAGGTCGAGGACGCCGAGGTCGGCAAGAACCTCGTTCTCGACCTGAAGTTCGGTCCGAACCGTGAGCGCTCCATCGCGGGCATCAAGCGGATCTCGAAGCCGGGCCTCCGGGTTTACGCGAAGTCCACCAACCTGCCGAAGGTTCTCGGCGGCCTGGGCGTGGCGATCATCTCCACGTCCCACGGTCTCCTGACCGGCCAGCAGGCGCAGAAGAAGGGCGTGGGTGGGGAAGTCCTCGCCTACGTCTGGTAGTCGGGAACGGAGGAAAAGCTATGTCTCGCATTGGCAAGCTCCCCATCCCGGTTCCCGCCGGCGTGGACGTCACCATCGAGGGCCGCACGGTCACGGTGAAGGGTTCCAAGGGCACCCTGACCCACACCGTCGCCAGCCCGATCGAGATCGTTAAGGGCGAGGACGGCGTTCTCAACGTCACCCGCCCGAACGACGAGCGTCAGAACAAGGCCCTGCACGGCCTGTCCCGCACGCTGGTGGCCAACATGATCACCGGTGTGACCCAGGGGTACACGAAGGCGCTCGAGATCAGCGGTGTCGGTTACCGCGTGGCCGCGAAGGGCTCCAACCTGGAGTTCCAGCTCGGCTACAGCCACCCGATCCTGGTGGAGGCCCCCGAGGGCATCTCCTTCAAGGTCGAGTCGCCGACCAAGTTCTCGGTCGAGGGCATCGACAAGCAGAAGGTCGGCGAGGTCGCCGCCAACATCCGCAAGCTGCGGAAGCCCGACCCGTACAAGGCCAAGGGTGTCAAGTACGCGGGCGAGGTCATCCGCCGCAAGGTCGGAAAGGCTGGTAAGTAAAGCCATGGCATACGGTGTGAAGATCGCCAAGGGCGACGCTTACAAGCGCGCTGCCAAGGCGCGCCGTCACCTGCGCATCCGCAAGAACGTGTCGGGTACGGCGGAGCGTCCGCGCCTCGTCGTGACGCGTTCCAACCGCGGCATCACCGCTCAGGTCATCGACGACCTCAAGGGTCACACCCTGGCGTCGGCGTCGCACCTGGACGCGTCTGTCCGCGGTGGCGAGGGTGACAAGTCCGCGCAGGCCAAGCAGGTCGGTGCCCTGGTCGCTGAGCGCGCCAAGGCCGCCGGCGTCGAGGCCGTCGTGTTCGACCGTGGTGGCAACAGGTACGCCGGGCGCATTGCCGCTCTGGCTGACGCCGCCCGCGAAGCCGGGCTGAAGTTCTAAGCCCCGGTTCCGGGACTAACGGACGTAACAGAGAGAGGTAATCCAATGGCTGGACCCCAGCGCCGCGGCAGCGGTGCCGGTGGCGGCGAGCGGCGGGACCGGAAGGGCCGCGACGGTGGCGCTGCCGCCGCCGAGAAGACCGCGTACGTTGAGCGCGTAGTCGCGATCAACCGCGTCGCCAAGGTTGTCAAGGGTGGTCGTCGCTTCAGCTTCACCGCGCTGGTCGTGGTGGGCGACGGTGACGGCACCGTGGGTGTCGGTTACGGCAAGGCCAAGGAGGTGCCGGCCGCCATCGCCAAGGGTGTTGAGGAGGCCAAGAAGCACTTCTTCAAGGTCCCCCGTATCCAGGGCACCATCCCGCACCCGATCCAGGGTGAGAAGGCCGCGGGCGTCGTCCTGCTCAAGCCGGCTTCCCCCGGTACCGGTGTTATCGCCGGTGGCCCGGTGCGTGCCGTGCTCGAGTGCGCCGGCGTTCACGACATCCTGTCGAAGTCGCTCGGCTCCGACAACGCGATCAACATCGTGCACGCGACCGTGGAGGCCCTGAAGGGCCTGCAGCGTCCCGAGGAGATCGCGGCTCGCCGTGGTCTGCCCCTCGAGGACGTCGCTCCCGCGGCTCTGCTTCGTGCGCGTGCCGGGGCGGGTGCGTAATGGCTCGCCTCAAGATCACGCAGACGAAGTCGTACATCGGCAGCAAGCAGAACCACCGCGACACCCTGCGTTCGCTCGGGCTCAAGCGCCTGAACGACGTGGTCGTCAAGGAGGACCGCCCCGAGTTCCGCGGAATGGTGCACACCGTCCGCCACCTCGTGACGGTCGAGGAGGTCGACTGACATGGCGGAGAACAACCCGCTGAAGGTCCACAACCTCCGTCCCGCCCCGGGCGCCAAGACCGCCAAGACCCGTGTGGGTCGTGGTGAGGCGTCGAAGGGTAAGACGGCCGGTCGTGGTACGAAGGGCACCAAGGCCCGTTACCAGGTTCCGGAGCGCTTCGAGGGTGGCCAGATGCCCCTCCACATGCGTCTCCCGAAGCTCAAGGGCTTCAAGAACCCGTTCCGCACCGAGTACCAGGTCGTGAACCTGGACAAGCTGGCCGCGCTCTACCCGCAGGGTGGCGAGGTCACGGTGGCCGACCTGGTCGCCAAGGGTGCGGTTCGTAAGAACCAGCTCGTCAAGGTGCTCGGCACCGGCGAGGTCTCCGTGGCGCTGCAGGTGACGGTCGACGCCGTCTCCGGCTCCGCCAAGGAGAAGATCGCCGCCGCCGGCGGCACCGTCACCGAGCTCGTCTGAGACGACTCGTTGGCTTGAACATCCGACCGGGGATGCCTCTCAAATGGGGCATCCCCGGTTGGTCGTTCCTAGGGAGCCATAGTCGCCGGTAAGGTGGCCTCCACTGTCCTAGAGTGCCTGCGGTGTGCCCGCAGGTTTCTCCGGACGAACCACTATTCGTCGAACCTCAAGACCGTCACCTCTGACGCACGTGCGCGGGGGTCGCAGGAGGCACCGTGCTCACCGCGTTCGCCCGGGCGTTCAAGACGCCCGACCTGCGCAAGAAGCTGCTCTTCACGCTGGGCATCATCGTGCTGTACCGCCTCGGGGCCCACATCCCCGTCCCGGGCGTCAGCTACGAGGCCGTGCAGCAGTGTGTGGACCAGGCGAGCCAGGGCAACAACAGCCTGTTCGGCCTGGTCAACATGTTCAGTGGCGGGGCGCTGCTGCAGATCACCATCTTCGCGCTCGGCATCATGCCGTACATCACGGCGAGCATCATCCTGCAGCTGCTGACCGTCGTGATCCCGCGCCTGGAAGCCCTCAAGAAGGAGGGACAGGCCGGCACCGCCAAGATCACGCAGTACACGCGTTATCTGACGGTCGCCCTCGCCATCCTCCAGGGCACCGGCCTCGTCGCCACCGCCCGTACCGGTGCGCTCTTCAGCGGCTGCTCCGTCGCCAGCCAGGTCGTACCGGACCAGTCGATCTTCACCACCGCCACCATGGTCATCACGATGACCGCCGGCACCGGCGTGGTCATGTGGCTCGGTGAGCTCATCACCGACCGCGGCATCGGCAACGGCATGTCCATCCTGATGTTCATCTCGATCGCCGCCGGCTTCCCTGGTGCCCTCTGGGCCATCAAGAAGAGCGGCGACCTGGCCGACGGCTGGATCGAGTTCGGCACCGTCATCCTCATCGGCTTCGTGATGGTCGCCCTCGTCGTCTTCGTCGAGCAGGCCCAGCGCCGCATCCCGGTGCAGTACGCGAAGCGCATGATCGGCCGCAGGTCGTACGGCGGTACGTCCACTTACATCCCGTTGAAGGTGAACCAGGCAGGTGTGATTCCTGTCATCTTCGCCTCGTCGCTGCTCTACATCCCGGCGCTGGTCGCGCAGTTCTCGAACTCGACCGCCGGGTGGAAGACCTGGATCGAAGCCCACTTCGTCAAGGGTGACCACCCCTACTACATCGCCGCGTACTTCCTTCTGATCGTGTTCTTCGCCTTCTTCTACGTGGCGATCTCGTTCAACCCCGAGGAAGTCGCCGACAACATGAAGAAGTATGGTGGCTTCATCCCGGGTATCCGGGCTGGTCGTCCTACTGCCGAGTACCTGAGCTACGTGCTCAACCGGATCACTTGGCCGGGCTCGCTGTATCTGGGTCTGATCGCTCTTGTGCCGACGATGGCGTTGGCAGGCTTCGGCGGCGCCAATGCCAACTTCCCGTTCGGCGGGACGAGCATCCTCATCATCGTGGGTGTGGGTCTTGAGACCGTGAAGCAGATCGAGAGCCAGCTCCAGCAGCGCAATTACGAAGGGTTCCTCCGCTGATGCGAATCGTCCTCGTCGGACCGCCCGGGGCCGGCAAGGGTACGCAGGCCGCGTACCTTGCCAAGAACCTGGCCATCCCGCACATCTCCACGGGCGACCTGTTCCGAGCGAACATCTCGCAGGGCACGCCGCTGGGAGTCGAGGCGCAGTCGTACATGAAGGCCGGCCAGCTGGTCCCGGACTCCGTGACGATCGGGATGGCCAGGGACCGCATGCAGCAGGAGGACGCCGCGAACGGCTTCCTGCTCGACGGGTTCCCGCGGAACGTGGCTCAGGCCGAGGCCCTGGACGAGATCCTCAAGGCCTCCGGTGTGCAGCTCGACGCGGTCCTGGACCTCGAGGTCCCCGAGGACGAGGTCGTGAAGCGGATCGCGGGTCGCCGCATCTGCCGCAACGACTCCTCCCACGTGTTCCACGTGACGTACAACGCTCCGAAGACCGAGGGCGTCTGCGACGCCTGCGGCGGCGAGCTGTACCAGCGCGAGGACGACACCGAGGAGACCGTCCGCAAGCGTCTGGCGGTCTACCACACCGAGACCGAGCCGATCATCGACTACTACCGGGCGCAGAACCTGGTGGAGACGATCTCCGCGCTCGGCAAGGTGGACGAGGTCACCGCCAAGGCGATGGACGCGCTGAAGAAGTAACCCCGGTTCGTGCGATACGGCCGCGGTGCCCCTCAGGGGCGCCGCGGCCGTATCGTTGTTCTGTTCCCGTTCTCGATGGAAAGGCCGCGGCCACGATGGTGCAGATCAAGACCCCCGAGCAGATCGCGAAGATGCGCGAGGCGGGGCTGGTCGTCGCGGCCATCCACGCGGCGACCCGTGAGGCGGCGGTGCCGGGTGCCACGACGAGGGACCTGGACGAGGTCGCCCGCAAGGTGATCGCCGACCACGGGGCGAAGTCGAACTTCCTCGGGTACGGCGGCTTCCCCGCGACCATCTGCACCTCGGTGAACGAGGTCGTCGTCCACGGCATCCCGGACGAGAAGACGGTCCTCAAGGACGGCGACATCATCTCGATCGACGCCGGCGCGATCGTCGACGGCTGGCACGGCGACGCCGCCTACACCGCCTTCGTGGGCACCGGGCACGCTCCCGAGCTGGTCGAGCTCTCCCGGGTGACCGAGGAGTCGATGTGGGCCGGCATCGCGGCGATGAAGCTCGGCAACCGCCTGGTCGACATCTCGAAGGCGATCGAGACGTACATCAAGCGCCAGCCGCGTCCGGCCGTGGGCGACCACAGCCTGGGCCGCTACGGCATCATCGAGGACTACGGCGGCCACGGCATCGGCACCGAGATGCACATGGACCCGCACCTGCTGAACTACGTCTCCCGCAAGCGCGGCAAGGGCCCGAAGCTGGTGCCCGGCCTCTGCCTGGCCATCGAGCCGATGGTGTCCCTGGGCACCCCGCGCACCGAGGTCCTGGCCGACGACTGGACGGTCATCACGACGGACGGCACCTGGTCCTCGCACTGGGAGCACTCGGTCGCCCTGACGGAGGAGGGCCCGCTGGTCCTCACCGCGGTCGACGGCGGCAAGGCGAAGCTCGCGGAGCTGGGCGTGACGGCGGCCCCGGATCCGCTGGCCTGAGCGCCGCGTAACGATCTTCTACGGTGGGCAGACTTCCCGGATTCGTCTTTTGGAAGGCCCTGACGTAGACTGATGCGTCGGCTCTCGTGTACCCGTGTGTCCGCACCCGGAAGCAAGAGTCGATCAAGGTAGCCGATTCGAAAGGCGAAGCGTGGCCAAGAAGCAAGGTGCCATCGAAATCGAGGGCACCGTGATCGAGTCCCTCCCGAACGCCATGTTCAAGGTGGAGCTCCAGAACGGTCACAAGGTCCTCGCGCACATCTCCGGCAAGATGCGGATGCACTACATCCGTATCCTCCCGGACGACCGGGTCGTGGTGGAGCTCTCTCCGTACGACCTGACGCGTGGCCGGATCGTCTACCGCTACAAGTAGATCTTGCCCGCACCCCGCATTCCGCGCGGGTGGTGGCACTGACCCGGAGAACCTCACATCCCATGAAGGTCAAGCCGAGCGTCAAGAAGATCTGCGACAAGTGCAAGGTGATCCGCCGCCACGGTCGGGTCATGGTCATCTGCGACAACCTGCGCCACAAGCAGCGCCAGGGCTGACGCACGCCGACCGACCTGCATCTCGCAGTCTTCGCGCGACGCATAGCAACACGTACATAAGCAGAGCCCGCCCAGCCCGTCAGGGCCGGCGACACCTCCGGCGGGGGCCGGGGACCCGACCTGTACCTCATACGGCAGCCGGGACCGGTTCTGCAGCAGACCCCCGAGAACACAGGAGCCATTGAATGGCACGCGTTTCCGGTGTTGACATCCCGCGCGAAAAGCGTGTGGTGGTCGCACTCACCTACGTCTTCGGCATCGGGCGTACCCGGTCCGAGGAGATCCTCGCCGCCACCGGCGTGAACCCGTCCACCCGTGTCCGCGACCTTGCCGAGGAAGACCTCGTCAAGATCCGCGAGTACGTGGACGCCAACCTCCAGACCGAGGGTGACCTCCGCCGCGAGATCGCCGCCGACATCCGCCGCAAGGTCGAGATCGGCTGCTACCAGGGTCTGCGCCACCGTCGTGGCCTGCCCGTCCGCGGCCAGCGCACCAGCACGAACGCTCGTACCCGCAAGGGCCCGCGTCGCGCCATCGCCGGTAAGAAGAAGCCGGGCAAGAAGTAGTCCTCAGCGGACGCTTGACCAAGCGGTCTTCGCTGTAGGACCGACCACCTCCCGTAGGAGTAAGAGATGCCCCCCAAGGGTCGTCAGGGCGCTGCCAAGAAGGTGCGCCGCAAGGAAAAGAAGAACGTCGCTCACGGCCACGCGCACATCAAGAGCACGTTCAACAACACGATCGTCTCGATCACGGACCCGTCCGGCAACGTGATCTCCTGGGCCTCCGCCGGCCACGTCGGCTTCAAGGGCTCGCGCAAGTCCACCCCCTTCGCCGCGCAGATGGCCGCCGAGTCGGCCGCCCGCCGCGCGCAGGAGCACGGCATGCGCAAGGTCGACGTCTTCGTCAAGGGTCCCGGCTCCGGCCGTGAGACCGCGATCCGCTCCCTCCAGGCCACCGGCCTCGAGGTCGGCTCGATCCAGGACGTCACCCCCACCCCGCACAACGGCTGCCGTCCGCCGAAGCGCCGCCGCGTCTGACGCAGCGACGCCTGTGCGTCTTTGAGTGTCCGGGCGGTACGACCCTGTGAAGGGACGTACCGCCCGTACCCTTGGCAGTACCTTGCAGTTCCTGTCGGACGTCAAATAGTGGGCGTCCACAAACGAAGGAAACGAAGACATGCTTATCGCTCAGCGTCCTTCGCTGACCGAAGAGGTCGTCGACGAGTTCCGCTCCCGGTTCGTCATCGAGCCGCTGGAGCCGGGCTTCGGCTACACCCTCGGCAACTCGCTCCGCCGCACCCTCCTCTCGTCGATCCCCGGCGCTGCTGTCACCAGCATCCGCATCGACGGCGTCCTGCACGAGTTCACCACCGTGCCGGGCGTCAAGGAGGACGTCACCGACCTCATCCTGAACATCAAGCAGCTGGTCGTCTCCTCGGAGCACGACGAGCCGGTCGTGATGTACCTGCGCAAGCAGGGCCCGGGTCTGGTCACCGCCGCCGACATCGCGCCCCCGGCCGGTGTCGAGGTGCACAACCCCGACCTCGTCCTCGCCACGCTCAACGGCAAGGGCAAGCTGGAGATGGAGCTGACCGTCGAGCGCGGTCGCGGCTACGTCTCCGCCGTGCAGAACAAGCAGGTGGGCCAGGAGATCGGCCGTATCCCGGTCGACTCCATCTACTCGCCGGTTCTCAAGGTCACCTACAAGGTCGAGGCGACCCGAGTCGAGCAGCGCACCGACTTCGACAAGCTGATCGTCGACGTCGAGACCAAGCAGGCCATGCGCCCGCGCGACGCCATGGCGTCCGCCGGCAAGACCCTGGTCGAGCTGTTCGGTCTGGCGCGCGAGCTCAACATCGACGCCGAGGGCATCGACATGGGCCCGTCCCCCACGGACGCCGCCCTCGCCGCCGACCTGGCGCTGCCGATCGAGGAGCTGGAGCTCACGGTCCGCTCCTACAACTGCCTCAAGCGCGAGGGCATCCACTCCGTGGGTGAGCTCGTGGCGCGTTCCGAGGCCGACCTGCTCGACATCCGCAACTTCGGTGCGAAGTCGATCGACGAGGTCAAGGCGAAGCTGGCCGGCATGGGCCTGGCCCTCAAGGACAGCCCGCCCGGATTCGACCCGACCGCCGCCGCCGACGCCTTCGGCGCCGACGACGACGCGGACGCGGGCTTCGTCGAGACCGAGCAGTACTGAGAGCTCGGGCCTCACGGTCCGTACCCTCCGGGAGCGCCCTTCGGGGCCGCTCCCGGATCTCCGACAGGCGACCGCCTGCTCGGATACTGACCCCGGTACCTCACACGGCCGGGGCAGACACCAAGGAGAAACACCATGCCGCGTCCCGCGAAGGGTGCCCGCCTCGGCGGTTCCGCCGCTCACGAGAAGCTGCTCCTCGCCAACCTGGCGAAGTCGCTGTTCGAGCACGGCCGCATCACGACGACCGAGGCCAAGGCCCGCCGTCTGCGTCCCGTCGCCGAGCGCCTCATCACCAAGGCGAAGAAGGGCGACATCCACAACCGTCGCCTGGTGCTGCAGACGATCACCGACAAGGGCGTCGTCCACACCCTCTTCACCGAGATCGCCCCGCGCTACTCGGAGCGTCCGGGTGGTTACACCCGTATCACCAAGATCGGCAACCGCCGTGGTGACAACGCGCCGATGGCCGTGATCGAGCTCGTCGAGGGCGAGATCGCCAAGAAGGCGACCGTCGCCGAGGCCGAGGCCGCCACCAAGCGCGCCGTCAAGGAGGCCGACGAGGCCGCCAAGGCCGAGGAGACCACCGAGGACGCGCAGGACGCCTGAGCGTTCTGACGATCTCGTGGCCGGGCCCGCACCCCTCGGGGTGCGGGCCCGTTCCGTGTGTTTGAGAGGATTTACGGCGTGAGTGATGACGTTCAGCCCGGGTTCGTACGCGTACGGCTCGACCTTTCGTACGACGGCAGGGACTTCTCCGGCTGGGCCAAGCAGGCCCATGGACAGCGCACCGTGCAGGGCGACATCGAGGACGCGCTGAAGACGGTCACCCGCTCCAAGGAGACGTACGAGCTCACCGTCGCCGGCCGCACCGACGCCGGGGTGCACGCCCGCGGTCAGGTGGCCCACGTCGACCTGCCCGTCGAGCTGTGGCAGGAGCACCGCGAGAAGCTGCTCAGGCGGCTCGCCGGGCGCCTGGCCCACGACGTCCGGGTGTGGAGGCTGACCGAGGCCCCCGAGGGCTTCAACGCGCGCTTCTCGGCGGTCTGGCGCCGTTACGCCTACCGCGTCACCGACAACCCCGGCGGCGTCGACCCGCTGCTGCGCGGACACGTCCTGTGGCACGACTGGGCGCTCGACATGGACGCGATGAACGCCGCCGCCGAGCGGCTCGTCGGCGAACACGACTTCGCCGCCTACTGCAAGAAGCGCGAGGGCGCGACCACCATCCGCACGCTCCAGGAGCTGCGCTGGGAGCGCCGGCCGGACGGGATCCTCGAGGCGACGGTCAAGGCCGACGCCTTCTGCCACAACATGGTCCGCTCGCTGGTCGGCGCCCTGCTCTTCGTCGGCGACGGGCACCGCCCGGTGGAGTGGCCCGGCAAGGTGCTCGCCGCCGGCGTGCGCGACTCGGCCGTACACGTCGTACGGCCGCACGGCCTCACCCTCGAAGAGGTCGGCTACCCGGCCGACGACCAGCTCGCCGCGCGCAACAAGGAGGCGCGCAACAAGCGCTCACTCCCCGGGAGCGCCGGCTGCTGCTGAGGCCTGGGTGCGGCCGCGGGCGTAGAGCTGGTTGAAGGCGAAGCTTCCCAGGTCGTCGGCGGTCGTGAAGACGGCCTTGTCGCCCGCGGTGACCTTCTTGCCGCTGGTGTAGCCGGTCTGGGTGAGGTAGACGTAGCGGCCGATCGCGTTGGTGCGGCGCAGGCACACCGTCTTGTGGAGGCAGAACTCGTTCACGCCCGCGCCGGTGAGCGGGGCGATCCCGCCGCCGGCCTGCTTCTTCGCCTTGAGCGCCTGCTCGTCGGTGGGGAAGACGGCCACGCCGACGGTGACGGCGATCCCGTCCTTCTCGTACGTGGCGCGGATCACGCGCGTGCAGCCGTTGGCCGTGAGGGCCGAGCCCAGGCCGCCCTGGGTGACGGCGGCGCACTTCGTCGTCGAGGAGGTCGCGCCCTTCTGGTACGGGCGCCCGTTCATGGTCAGCTTCTTGCCGGGGAAGAGGCCCTCGGCGCTCAGCGGCGCCTTGTCCTTCTTCGCGTCGGAGATGTAGTCCAGCGGGTTCGGCGGGGGCAGCGGCGCGACCGAGGAGAAGGTCGGCGCCGGGGCGGCGGTGTCCGTGGGGCCGGCCGAGCCGGTGGGGGAGGGGCCGCCGTTCTTGGCCGCCTCGTTGCTCTTGTTGGTCAGCACCACCGCGGTCGCGACGACCGCGCCCACGGCGAGCACCGCGAGGACGCCGCCGCCGATCAGCAGGCCCCGCTTGCGCTTGCTCCGCGCGGCGGAGGCCTCCGCGAGGGCGCCCCAGTCCGGGGTGCCCGCGGCCTGCGCGCCCGGGAAGGGGTTCGGCTGCTGCGGCTGCTGGGGTGATCCCTGCCACGCCTGCGGCTGCTGCTGTCCGTACGGCTGCTGCTGTCCCGGGCCCTGCTGCGGCCACTGCGGTCCCCCAAAGCTCATGCCGCGCATCCTAATCGGCTTGGGATCGGACGGGTCCGGCGGTGACAATGCCCCTCATGGGACATGTCGAGGCCGCGCATCTGGAGTACTACCTTCCCGACGGGAGGGTGCTCCTCGGGGACGCCTCCTTCCGGGTCGGAGAGGGCGCCGTCGTCGCCCTGGTCGGCGCCAACGGCGCCGGGAAGACGACCCTGCTCCGGATGATCTCCGGCGAGCTGCAGCCGCACGGAGGCACCGTCACCGTCAGCGGCGGACTGGGCGTGATGCCGCAGTTCGTCGGCTCCGTACGGGACGAGTCCACGGTCCGCGACCTGCTGGTCTCGGTGGCGCCCGCGCGCATCCGGACCGCCGCGAAGGCAGTCGACGAGGCGGAGCACCGCATCATGACCGTCGACGACGAGGCCGCGCAGATGGCGTACGCGCAGGCCCTCAGCGACTGGGCGGAGGTCCAGGGCTACGAGTTCGAGACCCTCTGGGACATCTGCACGACGGCCGCGATGGGCGTGCCGTACGACAAGGCGCAGTTCCGCGAGGTGCGCACGCTCAGCGGCGGCGAGCAGAAGCGGCTGGTCCTGGAGTACCTGCTGCGCGGCGGCGACGAGGTGCTGCTGCTCGACGAGCCGGACAACTACCTCGACGTGCCCGGCAAGCGGTGGCTGGAGGAGCGGCTGCGGGAGACCCGCAAGACCGTGCTCTTCATCTCCCACGACCGGGAGCTGCTCTCCCGGGCCGCCCAGAAGATCGTGGCCGTCGAGCCGGGACCGGCCGGGTCCGACGTGTGGGTGCACGGCGGCGGCTTCGACACCTTCCACGAGGCGCGGCGGGAGCGGTTCGCCCGCTTCGAGGAGCTCAAGCGGCGCTGGGAGGAGAAGCACGCCCAGCTGAAGAAGCTCGTGGTCAACCTGCGGCAGGCGGCCGCGGTCAGCCACGAGATGGCCTCGCGGTACGCGGCCGCGCAGACCCGTCTGAAGAAGTTCGAGGAGGCGGGCCCGCCGCCGGAGCCGCCGCGCGAGCAGGACATCCGGATGCGGCTGCGGGGCGGCAGGACCGGGGTGCGGGCCTTCACGGCCGAGAACCTGGAGCTGACGGGCCTGATGAAGCCGTTCTCCCTGGAGATCTTCTACGGGGAGCGGGTCGCCGTCCTGGGCTCCAACGGCTCCGGCAAGTCCCACTTCCTGCGCCTGCTGGCCGGGGACCCGTCGGTGGCCCACACCGGCACCTGGAAGCTCGGCGCCCGCGTGGTCCCCGGGCACTTCGCCCAGACCCACGCGCACCCGGAGCTCTTCGGCCGCTCCCTCGTCGACATCCTGTGGTCGGACCACGCCAAGGACCGCGGGGCCGCGATGTCGATGCTGCGGCGGTACGAGCTGGAGCAGCAGGGCGACCAGCCCTTCGACAAGCTCTCCGGCGGCCAGCAGGCCCGCTTCCAGATCCTCCTGCTGGAGCTCGCCGGCACGACGGCGCTGCTCCTGGACGAGCCGACCGACAACCTGGACCTGGAGTCGGCGGAGGCGCTCCAGGACGGGCTCGAGTCCTACGAGGGCACGGTCCTGGCCGTCACCCACGACCGCTGGTTCGCCCGCTCCTTCGACCGGTACCTGGTCTTCGGCTCGGACGGGGTGGTCCGGGAGACGCCGGAGCCGGTGTGGGACGAACGCCGGGTGGAGCGAGCGCGCTAGAACCAGCCGCCGCGGCGTCAGGGGAGCAGGACCAGGCTGCCGCGGAGGCCGGGTTCCGCCCGGCGGTGGTGGGCCTCGGCCGCGTGGCTGAGGGGCAGGGTGTCGGCCACGCGCGGGGTGAGGGTGCCCGCGGAGGCGAGCTTCGACAGGTGGGCCAGGTCCGAGGGGTCCGCGCGGACCCACACCGGGACGACCCGGACGCCCCGCAGCGGGTACGGGGCGCCGCCCGCCACCAGCGCCGCGAAGGCCCCGCCGGTGCGGACGGCGTCCAGGGCCGCGGCCCCGAGGACCGCCCCGTCCAGCGCCCCGGCGACGCCGCCGGGGACCAGCTCCCGCACCGCCTCGCCCAGCCGTGGCGCGTCGGCGGACACGAAGAGCTCGGCGCCCAGGCCCCGTACCAGCGCCTCGTCCCCCGCACGGGCCGTCGCCACCACCCGTAGGCCGCGCGCGGCGGCCAGCTGCACCGCGTACCCGCCGACCGCGCCCGCCGCGCCCGTGACCAGCAGGGTCTCCCCGGCCGGCAGGTCGAGCGCGGCCAGGGCCTGGAGGGCGGTGAGGCCGGCCAGCGGCAGCGTCGCGGCGGCCTGCGGGGCGAGCCCCACGGGGGCCGGGGCCACCGCGTGGGCGTCCAGGACCACGTACTCCGCCTGGGTGCCGAGCGGCACGTCCAGCCGGTCGTTCATGCCGATCACCCGGTCGCCGGGGGCGAACCCGGTCACCCCCGGGCCGGTCTCCTCGACGACGCCGGCGACGTCCCAGCCGAGGCCGGTGCGGCCCCGCCCCGCCATCAGACCGGCCTCCGCGAGCACGCCCGCGCGGGTGGCGAGGTCGACCGGGTGGACGGTGGCGGCCTCCACCCTGATCCGGACCCTTCCGGGTCCCGCGACGGGCACCGGGACCTCGGCGAGCCGCAGCACCTCGGGGCCGCCGAAGGAGTCGATGACGAGGGCACGCATGACGGGCATGGCCGGGGCCTTCCGACGAGAGCGGGGTGGAGCGGGCGGCTCCGCCGGGTCCCCCCGAACCTAGGGAGAGCTACTCTCCGTCGGTAAGTACGTACCCGGAAGTGCGTACCGCACCGGAAGGAGCGCGCCCATGCCCACCCGCACCGCCGCCGAGCGCCGCGACGAGGCCCGTCGCGCCTATGACGCGTATCTCGCCGAGTGCCCCGCCCGCCAGCTCCTCGACCGGATCTCCGACAAGTGGGTCACGCTGCTCCTGAACGCCCTGGCGGACGGCCCCCGCCGCTACGCCGAGCTGGGGCGCAAGGTCGCCGGGGTCAGCCAGAAGATGCTCACGCAGACCCTGCGGGGGCTGGAGCGGGACGGGCTCGTCGCCCGTACGGTCACGCCCTCCGTACCCGTGCGGGTGGACTACGCCCTCACTCCGCTCGGGGTGAGCCTGCTGCCGGTGGTGCGGGCCATCAAGGAGTGGGCGGACGGGCACATCGAGGAGGTCGCCTCGGCGCGGGAGGCCTACGACGCCGGAGCCGCCGCGTTTTGACCCGCTCGGGGGAGCCCGGGTACGCTTCTGCTTCGTATGCGTATTGGCTTCGTCGTTCTCACGCGAAAGAGCCCTTACGCAAGTTCCCTGGAGCAGTTACCAGTGGCTCGCATACGGGCATCGGTCCCGGCAGTGCAGGCCCCAGCTGCATGATCGCTTCAGGTGTGTCTGGACTCCATCCACTGAAGAAGCGAAGGCTACGAAGTGCGTACGTACAGCCCCAAGCCCGGCGATGTCACTCGCCAGTGGCACATCATCGACGCGCAGGACATCGTCCTGGGCCGTCTGGCGACGACGGCTGCGAACCTCCTGCGAGGCAAGCACAAGCCCGTCTACGCCCCCCACATGGACATGGGCGACTTCGTCATCATCATCAACGCTGACAAGGTCCACCTGTCCGGCAACAAGAAGACCCAGAAGATGGCCTACCGCCACTCTGGCTACCCGGGTGGTCTGCGCTCCGTCCGCTACGACGAGCTGCTGGACAAGAACCCCGAGAAGGCCGTCGAGAAGGCCATCAAGGGCATGATCCCCAAGAACTCCCTGGGCCGTCAGATGCTCTCGAAGCTGAAGGTCTACGCGGGCGAGAACCACCCGCACGCTGCCCAGCAGCCGGTCCCGTTCGAGATCACCCAGGTCGCGCAGTAGTTCCGGCCACACCCCCTAAGAACGAAAGAAATCTGAGGAGCATCGTGGCCGAGACCACCCCCGAGACCCCCGTCGACGAGTTCGAGGGCGTCGAGGAGTACACCACCGAGACCGAGATCGTCGAGGGTGACTACACCTCCGAGTCCCTCGCGTCCCGCTTCGGCGACCCGCAGCCGGCCGCCGGCCTGGGCCGTCGCAAGAACGCCATCGCCCGCGTCCGGATCGTTCCGGGCACCGGCAAGTGGAAGATCAACGGGCGTACGCTCGAGGACTACTTCCCGAACAAGGTCCACCAGCAGGAAGTCAACGAGCCCTTCAAGGTGCTCGAGCTCGACAACCGCTACGACGTCATCGCCCGCATCGCGGGTGGCGGCGTGTCCGGCCAGGCCGGCGCCCTGCGCCTCGGTGTGGCCCGTGCGCTGAACGAGGCGGACGTCGAGAACAACCGCCCGGCGCTGAAGAAGGCCGGCTTCCTCTCCCGCGACGACCGTGCGGTCGAGCGCAAGAAGGCCGGTCTCAAGAAGGCCCGTAAGGCTCCGCAGTACAGCAAGCGTTAATCGCCTGCTCGGTCTGCTTGTACGTACGCCCCGGCGGCACTGCCCGTGCTGCCGGGGCGTACGGCTTTTTCGCATCTTGGTTTCATAATCTTGGGCACAACCCTGGGCACTTCCTGGACGGCTCCGACGTAGAAACGGGCATCAGCCGGTCAGGGGATCGCATTTTTCGGAGCACTTCGGAGGACAGCTGTGGGACGACTCTTCGGCACGGACGGGGTCCGCGGCGTTGCCAACGCCGACCTGACGGCGGAGCTGGCGCTCGGCCTGTCGGTCGCGGCCGCGCACGTGCTCGCCGAGGCGGGCACCTTCGAGGGCCATCGGCCGACCGCCGTCGTGGGCCGTGACCCGCGTGCCTCGGGAGAGTTCCTCGAGGCCGCCGTCGTCGCGGGCCTCGCCAGCGCGGGCGTGGACGTCCTGCGCGTCGGCGTGCTGCCGACGCCCGCCGTGGCGTACCTCACCGGCGCCCTCGGCGCCGACCTCGGCGTGATGCTCTCGGCCTCGCACAACGCCATGCCCGACAACGGCATCAAGTTCTTCGCCCGCGGCGGCCACAAGCTCGCCGACGAGCTGGAGGACCGCATCGAGTCCGTCTACGAGGAGCACCGCACCGGCGCTCCCTGGGACCGTCCCACCGGCTCCGGCGTCGGCCGGGTCCGCGACTACGACGAGGGCTTCGACAAGTACGTCGCCCACCTCATCGGCGTCCTCCCCAACCGGCTCGACGGGCTGAAGATCGTCCTCGACGAGGCGCACGGCGCCGCGGCCCGCGTCTCGCCCGAGGCCTTCTCCCGGGCCGGCGCCACCGTCGTCACCATCGGCGCCGAGCCGGACGGCCTCAACATCAACGACGGCTGCGGCTCCACCCACCTCGACCTGCTGAAGGCCGCCGTCGTCGAGCACGGCGCCGACCTCGGCATCGCCCACGACGGCGACGCCGACCGCTGCCTGGCCGTGGACGCGGCCGGCCAGGAGGTCGACGGCGACCAGATCCTCGCCGTGCTCGCCCTCGCCATGCGCGAGGCCGGCACCCTGCGCGGCGACGCCGTCGTCGGCACCGTGATGTCGAACCTCGGCTTCAAGCTGGCCATGGAGCGCGAGGGCCTCGCCCTCGTCCAGACCGCGGTCGGCGACCGCTACGTCCTGGAGTCCATGAAGGAGCACGGCTACGCGCTCGGCGGCGAGCAGTCCGGGCACGTCATCGTGCTCGACCACGCCACCACCGGCGACGGCACCCTGACCGGCCTGATGCTGGCCGCCCGGGTCGCCGCCACCGGCAAGTCCCTCACCGAGCTCGCCGCCGTCATGGAGCGGCTGCCGCAGGTCCTGGTCAACGTCCCGGACGTCGACAAGTCCCGGGTCGGCACCTCGGGCGAGCTGGCCACCGCCGTCGCCGAGGCGGAGCGCGAGCTCGGCTCCACCGGCCGCGTGCTGCTGCGCCCCTCCGGCACCGAGCCGCTGGTGCGGGTCATGGTCGAGGCGGCCGACATCGAGCAGGCCCGCGCGGTGGCCGGGCGACTCGCCGACGTCGTGAAGTCGGCCCTCGGCCAGACCGGCTGACGCAGGGCCCGACCGGCCCCGGTCGGCTGACGTGCCGTCTGACCGCCCGTGCCGGCCTGACGCCTCGTCGGCCGACCGGCGGTCTGACCGACGCCCGTCCGTCGCCCCGCCCCCGGCCCGGCTGACGTTCCGTCCCCCCCCGGGTAACGGCACCCCGTCGACCCCCTCCCCCGCCGGGAGGGGGTCGACGCCGTCTCAGGCCGCCGGCCCCGTCCCGTTCGAGCCCCTCCCCTTGCGGATCCAGTGCCCCCGCTGCGTACGCCACAGCAGCACCTGTCCGAACAGCGTCAGGGTGCCGGCCAGGATGATGCCCGTCAGGTTGAGCACCAGCTGCTCGACCGAGCCCCACATCTGGCCGTACTGCCCGTAGCTGAGCGCCACCGCCGCGTTGGCGGCGGCCGGCACGGTCGTCACGGAGATCGCGACGCCGATCAGCGCGCCCGACTTCGTCGAGGTGAGCGAGAGGGTGCCGGCCGCGCCCGCGAGGAGGGCGACGACGAAGGAGAACGGGTCCGGCTTCCAGATGAAGCCGGTGTTGCTGCGCGGCGCGTCGAGCTGCTCGACCGAGAACAGGCCGAGCGCGTCCATGCCCAGGCTGAAGACGGTCGTCGCGACGATCGCCGCCGCGAAGCCCACGACCAGCGCGTACGAGGAGCGCAGCACCAGCTTCGCGGAGCGCCGCACGATCCCCGTGCAGATGCCGGCGAGCGGGCCGAACTCCGGGCCGACCGCCATCGCGCCCACGATCAGGATCGCGTTGTCGAGGACCACACCGCAGGCCGCGATCATCGTCGCCAGGATCATGAAGGCGCTGTAGGTGATGGTGAGCGTCGACTCCTCGTGGGTGGCGTCGGTCAGCTGCTCCCAGACGACCGCGTCGGCGGCCTGACCGGGGGCCTCCTCCTCGGCCGCCGTGGCCCGCTTCGACAGCGAGAGGTCGATGTCCTCGACGGCGATCGACCCGTCCTGGTCGATCCTCAGGTCCCGCATCCCGTTGATGAGTTCGTGGCCGGCCTCGCGGGCGACGTCGCACATCACGAGGTCCCCGGCCGGCTCGCGGGCGGCGCCCGGCAGCACCACCACATGGGTGGTGCCCACCGTCCGGTCGATGAGTGCGACGGCCGCCTCGGTACGGTCGGGCGGAACGATCATCCGAAGGTGCAGCATCCTCAGAGCTTACGGAGGCTCAGTCGCTGCACCTTGTGATCGGGCCCCTTGCGCACCACGAGCGTCGCCCGGCCCCGCGTCGGGGCCACGTTCTCCAGCAGGTTGACCTTGTTGACGGTCCGCCACATCGTGCGGGCGTAGTCCAGCGCCTCCTCCTCGGAGACCTGCGTCCAGCGCCGGAAGTACGAGGAGGGGTCCTGGAAGGCGGTCTCGCGCAGCTTGCGGAAGCGGTTGAGGTACCACTGCTCGATGTCCTCGGCGCGGGCGTCCACGTACACCGAGAAGTCGAAGTAGTCCGCGAGGCCCACCCGGGTCCGCCCGTCCTTGCCGGGCAGCGCCGGCTGGAGGACGTTGAGCCCCTCCACGATGAGGATGTCCGGGCGGCGCACGACGAGCCGCTCACCGGGCACCCGGTCGTAGATCAGGTGCGAGTAGACCGGCGCGGTGACCTCCTCCTTGCCCGCCTTGATGTCCGCGACGAACCGGGTCAGCGCCCTCCGGTCGTACGACTCGGGGAAACCCTTCCGGGACATCAGACCGCGCGCCTTGAGCTCCTCCATCGGATACAGGAACCCGTCGGTGGTGACCAGCTCCACCCGCGGGTGCTCGGGCCAGCGCGCGAGCAGCGCCTGCAGCAGTCGGGCCACGGTCGACTTCCCGACCGCGACCGACCCGGCCACCCCTATGACGAACGGCGTCCCGCGCTGCTCGCCGCGCTCCCCGAGGAAGGTGTTCAGCGCCCCCCGCAGCCCGCTGGTGGCCTGCACGTACAGGTTCAGCAGCCGCGACAGCGGCAGATAGACGTCCCGCACCTCGTCGAGGTCGATGACGTCCCCGAGCCCGCGCAGCCGCTCGACCTCCTCGGCGGTGAGCGGCAGCGGCGTCTTGTCCCGCAGCGCGCTCCACTCGGCCCGAGTGAGATCGACGTACGGCGTCGGCTCGGCCCCCCGCCGGGCTCCGTTGCCGGCGGGACCGTTCGGGCTTCGTGGCGGCGAAGTGATCACGCAGCCATTGTCGTGG
Source organism: Streptomyces sp. NPDC020422 (assembly GCF_044386705.1). Classification (NCBI taxonomy): domain Bacteria; kingdom Bacillati; phylum Actinomycetota; class Actinomycetes; order Kitasatosporales; family Streptomycetaceae; genus Streptomyces; species Streptomyces sp. NPDC020422. The sequence goes on from NZ_JBIRVJ010000005.1 coordinate 528,941, forward strand.
GTGCGGGGCCGTCGTGGGCCGTGGGGTGGGTCACGCGGGATACGGGTTGTGGGGCACCGGCCCGGACCGTGATCATTCGGTCATGCGCATGTCTGTACGTACCGCCCTGTCCGCCACCGCCGCCGCCTCCCTGGCCCTGCTCCTCGCCGCCTGTGGCCAAGCCGACGACGGCAAGCCGAAGGGGGACAACGACGCCTCCGCGTCCGCCGCCGCCAAGCCCGACGTCAAGGCGCTGAGCGCGGCCGAGCTGGAGAAGCTCGTCGTGGCGCAGGCGGACCTGCCGGGCTACAAGGTGCAGAAGCCCGCGGCCGAGGACATCGTGAACGGCGGCGACGTCGGTGCCGACAAGGCCGCCTGCGAGGCGCTCGCCGAGGCCATGTCCTCGGTCGCGCCCGGCACGCCCGGCGCCAGTGCGCAGCGGCAGGCCGTCCAGGCCAAGAAGAAGACCGCCGCCTCCCCGGACGACATCATGAGCGCGCTCGGCGCGCCGGCGACCTCGGTCACGCTCGGTTCCTACGCCGGGCAGGGCGCCCAGCAGGCCCTCGCCTCGCTCAAGGCCGCCGGCGACGCCTGCGGCAACGGCTTCACCATCAGCGCCAGCGGCGAGAAGACCCAGGTCGTGAAGGTGACGCCGGAGGCGCTGACCGCGGGCGACGAGGGCGTGGCCTTCACCGTCGTCAGCAAGATGGAGGCCAAGCCCTTCGTCAGCACGCTGGCCGCCTTCCGCAAGGGCAACAACCTCGCCACCTTCTCCACCATCAGCCTCACCGGCAAGGTCAAGGAGCTGCCCAAGGACCTGGTCGACGCGCAGGCGGCCAAGCTGCGCTGAGTCCGGCCGGTCGAGGGGGTTCCGCCGTAGGCTGCGCCCTATGTGCGGAATCGTGGGCTACGTAGGCGGTCAGTCGGCGCTCGATGTCGTGATCGCGGGCCTGAAGAGACTCGAATACCGGGGCTACGACTCGGCCGGGGTCGCGGTGCTCTCCGACGGAGGGCTCGCCGCGGCCAAGAAGGCCGGCAAGCTCGTCAATCTGGAGAAGGAGCTGGTGGACCGCCCGCTGCCGAGCGGCTCCACCGGCATCGGCCACACCCGCTGGGCCACGCACGGCGGGCCCACCGACGCCAACGCGCACCCCCACCTCGACAACGCGGGCCGCGTCGCCGTCGTCCACAACGGCATCATCGAGAACTTCGCCGTCCTGCGGGCCGAGCTCGCCGAGCGCGGCCACCGGCTCGCCTCCGAGACGGACACCGAGGTCGTGGCCCATCTGCTCGCCGAGGAGTTCTCCTCCGTCGGCGACCTCGCCGAGGCCATGCGGCTGGTGTGCCGGCGACTCGACGGGGCCTTCACCCTCGTCGCCGTCCACGCCGACCAGCCGGACGTCGTCGTCGGCGCCCGGCGCAACTCCCCGCTCGTCGTCGGAGTCGGCGAGGGCGAGAACTTCCTCGCCTCCGACGTCTCCGCCTTCATCGCGCACACCCGCTCCGCCATCGAGCTCGGCCAGGACCAGGTCGTCGAGCTCACCCGCGACGGCGTCACCGTCACCGACTTCGACGGCGCCCCCGCGGACGTACGGGCCTTCCACATCGACTGGGACGCCTCCGCCGCCGAGAAGGGCGGCTACGCCTCCTTCATGCTCAAGGAGATCGCCGAGCAGCCCAAGGCCGTCGCCGACACCCTCCTCGGCCGGATCGACGCCGAGGGACGCCTGCACCTCGACGAGGTGCGCATCCCCGACGCCGTGCTCCGCGAGGCCGACAAGATCGTCGTCATCGCCTGCGGCACCGCCTTCCACGCCGGGCTCATCGCCAAGTACGCCATCGAGCACTGGACCCGGATCCCCTGCGAGGTGGAGCTGGCCAGCGAGTTCCGCTACCGCGACCCGATCCTCGGACAGCGCACCCTCGTCATCGCCATCTCCCAGTCCGGCGAGACCATGGACACCCTGATGGCCCTGCGGCACGCCCGCGAACAGGGCGCCAAGGTGCTCGCCGTCTGCAACACCAACGGCTCGACCATCCCGCGGGAGTCGGACGCCGTCCTCTACACGCACGCCGGACCCGAGGTGGCCGTCGCCTCCACCAAGGCCTTCCTCACCCAGCTCGTCGCCTGCTACCTGCTCGCGCTCTACCTCGGCCAGGTGCGCGGCACCCAGTGGGGCGACCAGATCCTCGCCGTCGTCCGAGAGCTGTCCCGCATCGGCGACGAGGTCGAGCGGGTCCTGGAGACCATGGAGCCGGTCCGCGCCCTCGCGCGCACCCTGGCCGACCAGGACACCGTGCTGTTCCTCGGCCGGCACGTCGGCTACCCGGTGGCCCTCGAAGGCGCGCTCAAGCTCAAGGAGCTCGCCTACATGCACGCGGAGGGCTTCGCGGCCGGCGAGCTCAAGCACGGGCCGATCGCCCTCATCGAGGAGGGCCTGCCGGTGGTGGTCGTCGTACCGTCGCCGCGCGGCCGTTCGGTCCTCCACGACAAGATCGTCTCCAATATCCAGGAGATCCGGGCGCGGGGCGCCCGCACGATCGTGATCGCGGAGGAGGGCGACGAGGCCGTCGTCCCGTACGCCGACCACCTCGTCCGCATCCCCGCTACGCCTACGCTTCTCCAGCCGCTGGTCGCCACCGTGCCGCTCCAGGTCTTCGCCTGCGAACTGGCGACGGCACGGGGCAACGAGGTCGACCAGCCGCGCAACCTGGCCAAATCAGTGACGGTGGAGTGAGTGGACAGATGATCATCGGGGTGGGGATCGACGTGGCGGAGATCGACCGCTTCGCCGCGTCGCTGGAACGTACGCCGGGGCTGCTGCAGCGCCTCTTCGTCGAGCGCGAGCTGCTGCTGCCCAGCGGCGAACGCAGGGGCGCCGCCTCCCTGGCCGTGCGCTTCGCGGCCAAGGAGGCCCTCGCGAAGGCCCTGGGCGCCCCGGCCGGCCTGCACTGGACGGACGCCGAGGTGTACGTCGAGGACACCGGGCAGCCGCGGCTGCGGGTGAAGGGGACGGTCGCGGCGCGCGCCGCCGAGCTGGGGGTGCGGCACTGGCACGTCTCGCTCAGCCATGACGCGGGGGTGGCGTCGGCGGTGGTGATCGCGGAGGGGTGACAGCGGCGGGGTGACCGCGGCGGGACCAGCGGCGGGACAGCGGCGGGACCAGCGGCGGGATTGCGGCGGGACAGCGGCGGGATTGCGCCGGGCCGGTCGCGGGCCGGTGGCGGGCTGGTGGCGGGCTCCGCGCCGAACGGGGAGGGTGGTGCCATGCGTACCGCTTACCGCGTGGAGACCGTAAGGGCCGCCGAGGCCGCACTCATGGCACGACTGCCGGAAGGCACGCTCATGCAGCGGGCCGCGGCCGGCCTCGCCGCCGTCTGCGCCTCCCTCCTGCCGAGGGTCTACGGGGCACGGGTCGTCCTGCTCGTCGGCAGCGGCGACAACGGGGGCGACGCGCTCTACGCCGGCGCCCGCCTCGCCCGGCGCGGGGCCGGTGTGACGGCCGTCCTGCTCGGGGCGCGCGCCCACGAGGGCGGGCTCGCCGCGCTGCGGGCGGCGGGCGGACGGGTCGCCGACGACCCCTATGAGGTGCTGGCCGTCGCCGATCTCGTCCTCGACGGGATCACCGGCATCGGCGGCCGCGGCGGCCTGCGGCCCGACGCCGTGCCCGTCGCCCGGGCGGCGCGCGGCTCCGACGCGGTCGTGGTCGCCGTGGACCTGCCGAGCGGCGTCGACGCGGACACCGGGGAGGTGACGGGGCAGGCGCTGGCGGCCGACGCGACCGTCGCCTTCGGCGCGTACAAGCCGGGGCTGCTCGTCGACCCGGCCCGGGAGTACGCGGGCGTGGTGCGGCTCGTCGACATCGGCCTCGGCGCCACGCTCCCCTCCGTACCGGACCTGGAGGCCCTGCAGCACGAGGACGTGGCCCGGCGGCTGCCGACGCCGTCGGCCGAGAGCGACAAGTACCGGCGCGGGGTCGTCGGCCTGGTGGCCGGCTCCGCCCGCTACCCCGGCGCCGCGGTGCTCGCCGTCGAGGGCGCGCTGCGCGGCGGCGCGGGCGCGGTGCGGTACGTGGGACCGGCCGGCGACGCGGTGATCGCCGCGCACCCCGAGACCCTGGTGCACGCGGGGCCGCCGGCGAAGGCGGGCCGCGTCCAGGCGTGGGTGGTCGGCCCGGGGCTCGGCGACGAGCCGGGCGTGGCGGAGGTCCTGGCCACGGACGTCCCCGTCCTCGTCGACGCGGACGGACTGCGCGACCTCACCCCGGAGGCGGTGAAGTCCCGTACCGCCGCCACCCTCCTCACCCCCCACGCGGGCGAGGCGGCGGCCCTGCTCGGCGCCTCCCGCGAGGAGGTCGAGGCGGGCCGCCTCGACGCCGTCCGCGAACTGGCCGCCCGCTTCGGCGCCACCGTCCTCCTCAAGGGCTCGACCACGCTGGTCTGCGGCGCGGGCGGCGCCGGCCCGGTCCGGGTGAACCCGACGGGCACCTCCTGGCTGGCGACGGCGGGCTCCGGCGACGTCCTGTCGGGCCTGGCGGGCTCCCTCCTCGCCACCGGCCTCCCGCCGCTGGAGGCCGCCTCGACCGCCGCCTACCTCCACGGCCTGTCGGCCCGCCGCGCCGCGCGGGGCGCGCCGGTGTCCGCGAGCGACGTGGCGGCGGGGCTGCCGGGGGCGTGGCGGGACGTGACGGGCGGCTGAGCCCGACCCCGCACCCCGCCACTCGGGGGAACGTGTTGGGCCGCACGTGGTGCAGCGCAGGCGCGTGGGGGCGGTGCGTCGTGGGATGGGCGGGTGATCAGTTGGAGAACGAAGACATGGGCCGCCGGCCTGCTGCTGTGCGCCGTGACGTCCCTGCCGCCCCTGCCCGCGTCCGCCGACGCCCCCGAACCGCTCGTGCCCGGAGTGGCCGGCGCCGGCCGGGCGGAGTACCCGATGGACACGCCCGACCAGGTGCTGCCCCCGCAGCAGCCCGAGGGCGAGGTGCCGGTGCCCGAGCCGGAGCAGCCGGTCGACGAGCTCGTCGAGTACCTGCCGCGCAGCGCCGCCGGCGCGGCCTGCACGGCCTCGGCCGGGCCGCACCAGCGCCGGGTGGAGCGGCTCCTCGGCCTGAAGGCCGACGGGAAGCAGTCCGCGGCGGACTGCCGGGCGATCCGGGCCTTCCAGCAACGCGAGAAGATCAAGCCCGCGAACGGCTACGCCGGACCCGTCACCTGGGGACGCGCCGAGCTGCTGGCCGCCCGCAGGAACCCCAACGCGGCCGGCCGCTGCCCCGTGCGCTCGTACACCGTCGCCTGCGTCGACCTCGACCGGGAGCTGATGTGGGTGCAGAAGGGGAAGCGGGTGACGTACGCGGTGGTCAACATCCGCAGCGGCCGACCCGGCTACCGGACCCGGACCGGCTGGCACGAGATCTACTGGCGGCACAAGGACCACTGGTCCTCCATCTACGACACCCCCATGCCCTACTCCCAGTTCTTCGACGGCGGCCAGGCCTTCCACGCCGTCTACGGCCCGCTCGCCACGCCCACCGGCAGCCGCGGCTGCGTCAATCTGAGCTACGACCACGCGAAGCGACTCTGGGACGCGCTGCGCAAGGGTGACCGGGTCTACATCTGGGGTAAGCGGCCCGAGCGCTGATCGGCGATCCCGTCCCGGCGAGTACTCGCCATGGGGGCCGTGCCGCACCGGAGGCGGCATACCGTCACGGCTGTGCAGCTTCGCTACAACTTCCGCGTGTATCCGGAGCCTGGCCAGCGCCGAGAGCTGGCGAAGGCCTTCGGGTGCGCCCGCGTGGTCTTCAACGACGGACTTCGGGCCCGCCAGGAAGCCCACGAGGCGGGACTGCCGTACATCAGGGACGGCGACCTGCAGAAGCGGGTGATCACCGCTGCCAAGCGCACCGACGAGCGAGCCTGGCTGTCGGAGGTGTCCTCGGTGGTTCTGGTGCAGTCGCTTCGAGATCTGCATACGGCCTACCGGAACTTCTTCTCCTCGGTCACGGGGCGGCGCAAGGGGCCGGGGGTCGGGCCGCCTCGGTTCAAGTCGAGGAAGGACCGGCGGCAGTCGATCAGGCTCACCGCAAACGGATTCGGCCTTCGTGACAACGGCCGGCTGTACGTGGCGAAGGTCGGCGAACTCCGCGTGCGCTGGTCCCGTTCCCTCCCCACGACGCCGACCAGTGTCACGCTCATCCTGGACGCGGCGGGGCGCTACTGGGCCTCGTTCGTCGTCGAAACCGAGCCGGACGTCCTGGACGGGCCGGAGGCCGACACCGGAATCGACCTGGGGCTGAACCACTTCGCCGTACTCGCCGACGGCACGAAGATCGACAGCCCTCGGTTCCTGCGCCGGGCGGAGAAGAAGCTCAAGCGCATGCAGAAGGGACTCAGCCGCAAGATCAGGGGAAGCAACAACCGCGCCAGGGCGCGTACCGAGGTGGCACGCCAGCACGCCCGCGTGGCGGACCGGCGCCGGGACTGGCACCACAAGCTCTCCACCCGCATCATCCGCGACAACCAAGCGGTGTATGTGGAGACGCTGTCCGTCCGGGCCCTGGGCCGCACCCGACTCGCCAAGTCCGTACACGACGCGGCATGGGCCCAGTTCGTCCGCATGCTGGAGTACAAGGCCGCCAGACACGGCCGCACCTTCGTCAGGGTCGGTCGGGCGTTTCCCTCCTCGCAGATCTGCTCGGTCTGCGGGCACCGGGACGGTCCCAAGCCGCTCCACGTCCGGGAGTGGACGTGCGCCCGGTGCGGCACCGCGCATGACCGTGATCACAACGCAGGGCGGAACGTCCTCTTCGAAGGACGACGTATCGTCGCCGCCGGACGGGCGGAGACGCGAAACGCCTCGCCGAGCGCGGGTAAGACCGGGGCGGGACTCCCGGCGCAGCGCGTTGAAGCAGGAAGCCGCCGAGACGGCCGACCGGCCGTGGCAGGGAGGCCCGTCCCTTAGGACGGGTCGCACGTCAAACCTGAGAGACTGGCGGCGATGACTGAGACACCGCTGCCCCGCCGAGCCCGTGCCGAGATCGACCTCGGTGCGCTGCGTGCGAACATCCGTACGCTGCGCGCCCGGGTCGACCCGCATGTTCAGATCATGGCCGTGGTCAAGGCCGACGCGTACGGGCACGGCGCCGTGCGCTGTGCCCGGGCCGCCGTCGAGGCGGGGGCGACCTGGGTGGGTACGGCCACTCCGCACGAGGCGCTCGCGCTGCGGGCGGCCGGGCTCGTGGACGTGCGGATCATGTGCTGGCTGTGGACGCCGGGGGATCCCTGGGCGGAGGGCATCGAGGCCGGGCTCGACATGTCGGTGAGCGGCATGTGGGCGCTGGCCGAGGTCGTCGAGGCGGCGCGGGAGACCGGGCGGCGGGCCAGGATCCAGCTCAAGGCCGACACCGGTCTCGGGCGCAACGGCTGTCAGCCCGCCGACTGGCCCGAGCTGGTCACCGAGGCGCTCAAGGCCGAGGCGCAGGGGCTCGTCAAGGTGACGGGGCTGTGGTCGCACTTCGCTTGCGCGGACGAGCCGGGGCATCCGTCCATCGCCGCGCAGCTGGACGTCTTCCGGGGGATGCTCGACTTCGCCGAGAAGGCGGGGGTCGAGCCCGAGGTGCGGCACATCGCCAACTCGCCGGCCACGCTGACCCTGCCCGAGACGCACTTCGACCTGGTCAGGCCGGGCATCGCGATGTACGGCGTGTCGCCCGCGCCGGAGATCGGCACCTCCGCCGAGCTGGGGCTGCGGCCGGTGATGAGCCTCAAGGCGTCCGTCGCCCTGGTGAAGGACGTGCCCGGCGGGCACGGGGTGTCCTACGGGCACCACTACACGACGCCGGGTGAGACGACGCTGGGGCTCGTGCCGATCGGGTACGCCGACGGGATTCCGCGGCACGCCTCCGGGCGGGGGCCCGTGCTCGTCGACGGCAAGGTGCGGACGGTGGCCGGGCGGGTCGCCATGGACCAGTTCGTCGTCGACCTCGGCGGCGACCGGCCCGAGCCCGGCACCGAGGCGGTGCTCTTCGGGCCCGGTGACCGGGGCGAGCCGACGGCGCAGGACTGGGCCGAGGCCGCCGACACCATCGCGTACGAGATCGTCACCCGGATCGGCGCGCGCGTCCCGCGCGTCTATCTCGGCGAGTAGCGGGGGAGGGCGGCCGTGGGCGAGGAGACCTGGCGGCGGGCCGGCTGGGCCGGTGCCGCGATAGGCGTGCTCGCGGCCGGCGCGGCCGCCGGTGTCGCCGTCGAGCGGCTCACCGTGGGGCGGTCCGTACGGGAGAAGGCCCGGCTCGCCCTGGACGCCGAGGGGCCCTACGGGGCGCTGCGCGGCACCCCGGGGACGGCGGTCGCCGACGATTCGACGGCGCTCTACTACGAGGTGGACGAGGTGGCGGGCGACGCGCCCGCCCCGCGCCGGCGGCGGCTCTTCGGGCGGAAGGCGCCCGCGCCCGTCACCGTCGTCTTCAGCCACGGCTACTGCCTCAACCAGGACTCCTGGCACTTCCAGCGGGCCGCGCTGCGCGGCCTGGTCCGGGCCGTCTACTGGGACCAGCGCAGTCACGGGCGGTCGGACCGGGGGGTCGAGCAGTCGGGGGCGGACGGTGTGCCCGTCTCCATCGACCGGCTCGGGCGCGATCTCAAGGCCGTCATCGACGCCGCCGCCCCCGAGGGCCCGCTGGTGCTGGTCGGGCACTCGATGGGCGGGATGACGATGATGGCCCTGGCCGACCGGTATCCGGAGCTGGTCAGGGAGCGGGTGGTCGGGGCCGCGTTCGTCGGGACCTCCGCGGGGCGGCTCGACGAGATCAGCTACGGGCTGCCGATGGCCGGGGTCAACGCCGTGCGGCGGGTGCTGCCGGGCGTGCTGCGGGCGCTGGGCTCGCAGGTGGACCTGGTGGAGCGGGGGCGGCGGGTCACCGCCGATCTGTTCGCCGGGCTGATCAAGAAGTACTCGTTCTCGTCGAAGGACGTCGATCCCGCGGTCGTGCGGTTCGCGGAGCGGATGATCGAGTCGACGCCGATCGACGTGGTCGCCGAGTTCTATCCGGCGTTCGTGGAGCACGACAAGACGGCGGCGCTCGCCGTCCTGGACGGGCTGCCCGTGCTGGCGCTGGCCGGCGACCGCGATCTGGTCACGCCCAGTTCGCACACCGAGGCCATCGCCGACCTGCTGCCGGGCGCGGAGCTGGTGATCGTGCCCGACGCGGGGCACCTGGTGATGCTGGAGCATCCGGAGGCGGTCACCGACCGGCTCGGCGACCTCCTCGGGAGGGTGGGAGCAGGAGTCCTCGGCGGGTAGGTAGGTTGGCGCCCATGGACACTCCGCACATCCAGACCACCCTCGAAGTCGACTCCCCCGAGCGCATGCAGGAGCTCGGCCGCCGTCTCGCGAAGCTGCTGCGCCCCGGCGATCTCGTCATGCTCACCGGCGAGCTCGGCGCCGGGAAGACGACGTTGACCCGTGGTCTCGGCGAGGGTCTGGGCGTCCGGGGGGCCGTGACCTCGCCGACCTTCGTCATCGCCCGCGTCCACCCGTCCCTGGTCGGCGGTCCCGCGCTGGTCCACGTCGACGCGTACCGGCTGGGCGGCGGTCTGGAGGAGATGGAGGACCTGGACCTCGACGTCTCGCTGCCGGACTCGGTCGTGGTGGTCGAGTGGGGCGACGGCAAGGTCGAGGAGCTGGCGGACGACCGGCTGCACGTGCTGATCCACCGGGTGGTGGGCGACACCGCGGATGCCGAGGACGACCGGCGGACCGTCGTGCTCAACGGGATCGGCGCGCGGTGGGCCGACGAGGACCTGCTGCTGGGCTGAACGTACAGAGGTTCCGACAACATGTCGGGAAAATGTTGCGTGAGGGCTCCGGGCCGTGGTGACATGGAATCACGAGCTGGTTAGGTGTACCTAACCTACGGGAGGCATTCATGGCGACGCCGGAGCACGCCGGTCGGCCGGACCACACCGCGGACAGCGTCTCGATGGGGGAGCTGCTGGCCGCCTGCGCCGCGGCCAGCGCCGTGTCGACCCCGCCCCGCGAGGCCGAACGGCCGGCGGACGAGCCGGAGCCCTCGGTACGCGACGAGGCCGCGTAGAGCGCGGCGGGCGCGCACGCCGGGCGAGGCCGCGTAGAGCGCCAAGGGCGCGCACGCGGGGGGAGGTCGCGTAGGGCGCGGCCAGCGCACGGGCCGCGCACGCGGCCGAGGCCGTACGGAGCGCGGCAGGCGGCGTCTACGCGACGACGACGACCTTCGCGCCGATCACCGCGAACGTCCACAGCGCGTCGCCGTCCGCCCGCTTCATCCGCACGCCGCCGGTCTTCTTCGACGGGTCCGGCTTCGGCGTCGAGCCGTCCACCGCCGCGCTGAAGCCGATCGACACGTCCTGGACGGTCGCGAACCGCACCACGTGCTCGATCTGCACCCCGTCCGAGCCGCGCACCGCGCCGGAGCGCGAGGTCACCGCGTACACGCCGGGCGGCGGCGAGACCGTGCTCGGCATCACCGAGAAGGTGTGGGTGACCTGGCCCTTCTCGTCCACCAGCCACACCCGGCGGTCGGACAGGGCGTAGACCACGCGCTCGCCCTTGCCGGAGTTCGCGGGCAGCGCGAGCGGGTCCTTGGCCGGCTGCTTCGGCTTCGCCGAGACCGCGGGGGCCGAGCTCGGCGACTGCGGCCTGGCCGCCAGGTCGGCGGCCGAGGGCACGTTCGCCGAGGCCTGGTAGGCGAGGAAGCCGACCACGGCCACGGCGGCCGCGGTGAGCCCGGCCACGAATCCCGAGCTGCTCCTTGCCACCGCGCGCCCACCTTCTGTCGTACCTACGTATCGGTGCCTGACCGTAGCAGCCGCCGCCCCGTGCGGGCGGGGCGCCGTACGCCGGACACGCCCTGCGCTCCGGCGCCGTAGGCTGTTCGCGTGCTCTTGCTCGCCATGGATACCGCCACGCCCGCCGTCACCGTCGCCCTGCACGACGGCGACACCGTCGTCGCCGAGTCGAGTCAGGTCGACGCCCGCCGGCACGGGGAGCTGCTGCTGCCCGCCGTCGACCGGGTCCTGAAGGAGGCCGGGCTCAAGCTGGACGCCGTGACCGGGCTCGTGGTCGGCGTCGGCCCCGGCCCCTACACCGGTCTGCGCGTCGGCCTCGTCACCGCCGCCTCCTTCGCCTCCGCGCTCGGCGTCCCGGTGCACGGACTGTGCACCCTCGACGGACTCGCCTACGCCTCCGGGATCGAGGAGCCGTTCGCCGTCGCGACGGACGCGCGCCGCAAGGAGGTCTACTGGGCGCGCTACGACGACCGCCGCACCCGGGTGGGCGACGCGGCCGTCGACCGGCCCGCCGACATCGCCGAGCAGCTCGCCGGGCTGCCCGTGGTCGGCGCCGGCGCCCGGCTGTACCCGGAGGCGTTCCCGGACGCGCGCGACCCCGAGCACCAGTCCGCCGCCGCGCTCGCCGCCCTCGCGGCCGAGCGGCTCGCCGCGGGCGCCGGCGGCTTCCTCGACCCGCTGCCGATGTACCTGCGCCGGCCCGACGCGCAGGTGCCCAAGAACTACAAGGTGGTCACGCCGAAGTGAGCGGCGTGGAACTGCGCGAGATGCGGTGGTGGGACATCGCCCCCGTGCTCGCCCTGGAAGCCGAGCTGTTCCCCGAGGACGCGTGGTCCGCGGGGATGTTCTGGTCGGAGCTCGCCCACTCCCGCGGCCCGCGCGCGACCCGCCGCTATGTGGTGGCCGAGTCCACCGAGGGCGGTGCCGGCCGGATCGTCGGCTACGCGGGGCTCGCCGCGGCCGGTGGCCTCGGCGACGTCCAGACCATCGCCGTCGCCCGCGAGCAGTGGGGCAGCGGCCTCGGCGGGCGGCTCCTGACCGACCTGCTCCAGCACGCCACGGCCTTCGAGTGCGACGAGGTCCTGCTCGAAGTGCGCGTGGACAACACCCGGGCCCAGAAGCTTTACGAGCGCTTCGGCTTCGAGCCCATCGGTTTCCGGCGCGGCTACTACCAGCCCGGAAACGTGGACGCGCTCGTGATGCGACTGACCGTTCAAGGAACTGAGACTGATTCTGATGGCTGCTGACGAACCGCTCGTACTCGGCATCGAGACCTCCTGCGACGAGACCGGCGTCGGCATCGTCCACGGGACCACCCTCCTCGCGGACGCCGTCGCCTCCAGCGTCGACACCCACGCCCGCTTCGGCGGTGTCGTGCCCGAGATCGCCTCCCGCGCCCACCTGGAGGCGATGGTCCCGACGATCGAGCGCGCCCTGAAGGAGGCCGGGGTCTCCCCGAAGGACCTCGACGGCATCGCCGTCACCGCGGGGCCCGGCCTCGCGGGCGCGCTGCTCGTCGGCGTCTCGGCGGCCAAGGCGTACGCGTACGCCCTCGGCAAGCCGCTGTACGGGGTCAACCACCTCGCCTCGCACATCTGCGTCGACCAGCTGGAGCACGGCCGGCTGCCCGAGCCGACGATGGCTCTGCTGGTCTCCGGCGGCCACTCCTCGCTGCTGCTGTCCTCCGACATCACCTCCGATGTGCGGCCCATGGGCGCGACCATCGACGACGCCGCGGGCGAGGCCTTCGACAAGATCGCCCGGGTGCTCGACCTCGGCTTCCCCGGCGGACCGGTCATCGACCGGCTCGCCAGGGAGGGCGACCCGAAGGCGATCGCCTTCCCGCGCGGCCTGTCGGGCGCCAAGGACCCGGCGTACGACTTCTCCTTCTCCGGTCTGAAGACGGCCGTGGCCCGCTGGATCGAGGCCAAGCGGAACGCCGGCGAGGAGGTGCCGGTGCGGGACGTCGCCGCGTCCTTCCAGGAGGCGGTCGTCGACGTGCTCACCCGCAAGGCCGTGCGGGCCTGCAAGGACGAGGGCGTCGACCACCTGATGATCGGCGGCGGCGTGGCCGCCAACTCGCGGCTGCGGGCGCTCGCCCAGGAGCGCTGCGAGCGGGCCGGCATCCGGCTGCGGGTGCCGCGGCCGGGGCTGTGCACCGACAACGGCGCGATGGTCGCGGCCCTCGGAGCCGAGATGGTCGCCCGCAACCGGGCCGCCTCCGACCTGGAGCTGTCGGCCGACTCCTCGCTGCCGGTGACCGACCCGCACGTGCCCGGGGCGCACGCCCATGTGCACGACCACGACCATGTGCACGAGGTCAGCAAGGACAACCTGTACTCATGAGGGTCACGCTGATGTGGGAGGCGCGTGCCGCCGAGGGCCGGGGGGCGGAGCTCCTCGCCTGGGCGCGCGCCCGGGAGCTGCCGGCGGAGCCGCTGCGGCGCGAGACCTTCCGCGCGCCGGGGGACCGGGTCCTCGTCCTGACCTGGTGGGAGACGCCGGACGGGCTGGACGCGGAGCTGCCGGAGCTGCCGGAGCCGGAGGCGGGTCTCGTCACCCGTCCGGTCCACCGCTGGCGCTTCGAATCAGTCGGATAGGCGTATCAACGGCACGGTCCGAGCAACCTTTCGAACGATTCGGGCATCCCACAGCGCGTGAAGAAGACCCTCGCGCTGTGGGCGGCGCTGACCGCCGTGGCCCTGTTCGCGACCGGCTGCGCCGTCGCCGACGCCGACACCCCGGCCGCCCCGAACGCCGCCTCCGTGACCCCGTCGTCCGGTGACAAGGCCTCCGGCGCCGCCACCCCGGACCAGCGGGCCGCCGCCTACGCGAAGTGGGGCCTGAAGCCGCTCCCGGAGCCGCCGGCCCCGCCCGCGAAGAAGCCGGTCACGCGGGCCGTCGGCGGACCCGTCCCGGTGGTGAGCGACATCGCGACCCGCGACAAGGTCGTCTTCCTCACGATCGACGACGGCGCCGAGAAGGACCCCGAGTTCGTCGCGATGATGCGGGACCTCAAGGTGCCCGTGACGATGTTCCTCACCGACGCGGCCATCCGCTCCGACTACCGCTACTTCGCCCCGCTCGTCGCCCAGGGCCACGGCGTCGCCAACCACACCCTCACCCACCCCAACCTGCGCGCCCTCTCCCCGGAGGCCCAGCGCAGGGAGATCTGCGGCCAGCAGGACAAGCTCGCCGCCGAGTACGGCAAGCGCCCGCGGCTCTTCCGCCCGCCCTACGGCAACTGGAACGAGTCCACCCGGGCCGCCGCCGCCCGGTGCGGGGTGGACGCGATCGTGCTGTGGCGCGAGTCCATGCAGATCAAGAACATGCAGTACCAGCGCGGCGACAAGAAGCTGCACCCCGGCGACATCATCCTGGCCCACTTCCGCGGCCCGTCCGAGCTCAAGGGCACGACGATGACCGAGATGACGGCCAATCTGCTGCGCCACATCGAGGAGCAGGGCTTCACGGTGGCGCGCCTGGAGGACTACCTCTGAAAAAAATCCCGGGACGTTGTCGATGCGGCCGGCTCCCGATCGACGTATGAGTGGAAGGCGGGGAACGGCCCCGCCCCCGCACACCGAGGAGTCACCATGCCCCGCTTCCTCTCCCTCGTCCGCATCGAGGAGAACACCATCGACATGGAGACGGCCGACCCCGCGTTCTTCGACCGCATGGGCGCGCTCCTGGAGGAGATCACCAAGGCCGGGGTCATGCTCGACACGGCCGGGCTCCTGCCGACCTCCGAGGGCACCCGGGTCACCTGGTCCGACGGCAAGCTGAGCTACACCGACGGCCCGTTCACCGAGACCAAGGAGGTCGTCGGCGGCTACGCGCTCATGCAGTGCAAGGACAAGGCCGAGGCCCTGGAGTGGGGCCGCCGCTTCCTGGAGGTCCACCCCCGGGAGTGGACGGTCGGCATCGAGCTCCGCCAGGTCGACGAGGGATAGCGCCCCGATTCGGGCCCGCCTGGGGCAGAGTGTGGGGGTGACGGTCGAGAGCACGCTGGACACGGTCTTCCGCATCGAATCCGCCCGGATCATCGCCACCGTGGCGCGGATCGTCCGGGACGTCGGGATCGCCGAGGAGATCGCCCAGGACGCGCTCGTCGCCGCCCTCGAACAGTGGCCGGAGACCGGTGTCCCGGACCGCCCGGGCGCCTGGCTCACGGCCACCGCCAAACACCGCGCCGTCGACCTCGTGCGGCGGCGCGAGACGTACGCCCGCAAGCTCGCGGAGGCCGGCCGCGAGCTTCGAGAGGAGGCGTACGACCCCGAGCCCTCGGGACCCGGGGACATCGACGACGACGTGCTGCGGCTCGTCTTCACCACCTGCCACCCGGTGCTGTCCGCCGAGGCCCGCACCGCGCTCACCCTGCGCCTGCTCGGCGGGCTGCGCACGGACGAGATCGCCCGCGCCTTCCTCGTACCGGAGCCGACGGTCGCCGCGCGCATCACCCGGGCCAAGCGGACCCTGGCCAGGAGCGGGGTGGAGTTCGAGGTGCCGTACGGGCAGGACCGGGCCGCCCGGCTCGGCTCCGTCCTGGAGGTCATCTACCTGATCTTCAACGAGGGGTACGCGGCGACCGCGGGCGACGACCTGCTGCGTCCGGCCCTGTGCGAGGACGCGCTGCGCCTCGCCCGGGTGCTCGCCGCGCTGATGCCCAAGGAGGGCGAGGTGCACGGCCTGGTCGCGCTCCTGGAGATCCAGGCCTCCCGGACGGGCGCCAGGACCGGGCCCGACGGGCAGCCGGTGCTGCTCGCCGAGCAGAACCGGCGGCGCTGGAACCGGCTGCTGATCCGGCGCGGTTTCGCCGCCCTGGGGCGGGCCGTCGAGGAGGGCGGCGCCACCGGCCCGTACGCCCTGCAGGCCGCCATCGCCGCCTGTCATGCGCGGGCGGCGAGCTACGAGGAGACGGACTGGCGCACCATCGCCGCCCTCTACCGGCAGCTCGCCGCCGTCGCGCCCTCCCCGGTCGTCGAGCTGAACCGGGCGGTCGCCGTGTCGATGGCCGAGGGCCCCGAGGCGGGCCTCGCGCTCGTCGACGCCCTCGCCGCCGAACCGGCCCTGGACCGCTACCACCTGCTGCCCAGCGTCCGGGGCGAGCTGCTGGCCCGGCTCGGCCGGGACGCGGAGGCGCGGGCGGAGTTCGAGCGGGCGGCGGAGCTCACCCGCAACGAGCGGGAGCGGGCGCTGCTGCGGCGGAAGGCCGCCGGTTAAGCTCCCCGCATGTCCCGCCGCACCCCGCTGCCCCCGCCGCCGCCCCCTGCCGAGATACGGAACTGGCCCGACCGGGAGGCGCGGCTCGCCGACCGGGCGCTCGCGATGGACGAGCTGGCCCGCCGGCTGCTCGGCGGCGCCCGACTGGTGCTGTTCCTGGTCTGGTTCGGGCTGCTCCAGCTGGGCTGGTCGCTGATCGGCGTGCTGCTCGTCTCGCTCGGCGAGGGCGGTGCCGTGGACCCGATCGGCATGCTCTTCGCGGTGGTCTGCGCGGCCCTCGGGATCGCCGTGTTCGTGCCCGCCGTGTGGCTGACCCTGCGCAGTCTGCGCCAGGACCGGGAGGCGCGCGAGCGGCTCGTGCAGTGGGCCGCGCTCGACCGGCACGGGCCCTCCGACGCACGGCTGCGGGCCCCGCTGCTGAGCGCGAGCTGGCTGGTGCTGTCCTTCGCGCTGTGCGCGGTCGGCCTGTGGACGGCCTTCGCGGTGCCGCTCAACACCGGCCCGGACGACGGCGGTTACGGCGCCGTCGCCTATGGCATGGGCGCCGCGATGATCCTGTGGGTGACGGGTCTGACCGGTCTCGCGAAGGCGGCGGGCCACTACCGGATGGCCGTCCGGCTCACCGGCCGGCCGGGTGTCCGATCAGCATCGTCGGAGCACCCGCGACCCGAGTGAGCAGCACGGTCGCGGAGTTGGGGCCCTTGGGCTTCACCTTGCGCCGGATCTCCTCGGGTTCGACGGCCGAGCCGCGCTTCTTCACGGTCAGCACGCCGACCTCGCGCTCGCGCAGCAGGGCCTTCAACTTCTTGAGGTTGAAGGGGAGTTCGTCGGTGATCTCGTAGGCGGCGGCGTACGGGGTCGGGCGCAGCTCGTCCGCCGTGATGTACGCGATGGTCCCGTCGACGAGTCCGCCGTCGAGCTCCCGCGCCACCTCCGCGACCAGGTGCGCGCGGATGACGGCGCCGTCGGGCTCGTACAGATAGCGGCCGACGGGCCGGACCGCCGGGTCGGGGAGCGTGCCGCCGGTGAGCGAGGCGCCGCCGGGGAGCAGGGTCGCGCGGCGGGCGCCGGGCTCGGTGCCGAACCAGAGCACCGCCTCCTTCACGTCCCCGCCGTCCGAGATCCACTCCGCCTCGGCCTCCTCGGGCACCGCCTCGTGCGGGATGCCGGGGGCGATCTTCAGGGCCGCGTGCGGGGCCTTGCGGGCCGCGTCCACCGCCCAGGACAGCGGCGGCGAGTACGCCTCGGGGTCGAAGATCCGGCCCCGCCCGCCGCGCCGCGCGGGGTCGACGAAGACCGCGTCGTACGGGCTGGTGTCGGTCTCGGTCACGTCCGCGCACCGCACCTCGATCAGATCGGCCAGCCCGAGTGCGGCGGCGTTGGCGCGGGCCGCCTCGGCGGTCAGCGGGTCCCGGTCGACGGCGAGCACGCTGATCCCGGCGCGGGCGAGTGCGATCGCGTCCCCGCCGATGCCGGAGCACAGGTCCGCCACGGCGCGCACGCCGAGCGCCTTGAGGCGGGCCGCCCGGTAGGCGCCGACGGTGGCCCGGGTGGACTGCTCGACGCCGTTGGGCGTGAAGTACATCCGGTACGCGTCCTCGGCGCCGAACTTCGCCACCGCGCGCTGCCGGAGCCGGGCCTGGCCGAGCGCGGCCGAGACCAGTTCGGCGGGGTGGTCGCGGCGCAGCCGGGAGGCGACCGCCAGCTCCTGGGCGGGGTCGTAGTCGCGCAGGGCGGCGAGCAGGGCCTGCCCCTCGGGGGCGAGCAGGGCGGTGAAGGCGGCGAGGTCGGTCACCCGTCCCATTCTGAGGGGCGCGGGGGCGGTGTGGGCCGCCCGGGGGACCGTGCGGGCGGCGCCGGTGGTGTCGGGGCCCGGGAGGGGTCCGGCGCTGACAGGATGCGGCGCCATGCAGCTAGTCAGACAAAAGGAACAAAGGCCGTCGTTCGGGTCCGGCCGCTCCGTGCGCGCGATCGGCGTCGCCCTCCTCGTCGCCGCGCTCGGCTCCGCCTGTGCGGGCCCCGGCGGCGAGGGGCGGCCCGCGCCGGCGAAGCCCGCCGCCGGACAGCAGCCCGCGCAGAACGCGGCCGGCGCGCTGAACGCGTACGTCGAACGGGTCCGGGCCGCGCGCGCCGCCCGGGTGGCCGCGGCGAAGAAGTGGGGCCTGGCCAAGCCGCCGCTCGAAGCGCCCGAGCCGCCCGCGGTGAAGCCGAGGATCACCACCCGCAAGGGCTTCGAGACCGACGGGGAGGGGCTGCCGCCGGTCTTCACCACCGTGCCGACCAAGCAGAAGGTCGTCTTCCTGACGATCGACGACGGCGCGGAGAAGGACCCGGCGCTGCTGCGGATGATGAGCGAGCTCAAGATCCCGTACAGCGCGTTCCTCAGCGACTACCTGGTCAAGGAGGACTACGGCTACTTCCGCAGGATGCGGGACTCCGGGGTCGCCCTGCACAACCACACGCTCCACCACCGCTATCTGCCCGGTCTCGACTACGACGACCAGAAGCGCGAGATCTGCGGGATGCAGGACGTCATCGAGAAGCAGTTCGGCAAGCGGCCCCCGCTCTTCCGGCCGCCCTACGGCAACTACAACGAGGACACCCTGCGGGCCGCGAAGAGCTGCGGGGTCAAGGCGGTCCCGCTGTGGGCCTCCGAGGCCTTCCCCGACCACATGGAGTGGCGCGAGTGGGACCGGGACCTGCACCCCGGCGACATCATCCTCACCCATTTCCGCGGCAAGGAGGACTGGAAGGGCACCATGCCGGACATGATCCGGCGGGTGATGAAGACGATCACGGCGAAGGGGTACGCGGTGGCCAGGCTGGAGGACTACGTATGAGCCGGGCGCGCCGGCTGACAGCCGCCCTGGCCCTGACCGGCGCGCTGTTCACCCTCCCGGCCTGCGCGTCCTCCGTCGACCCGATCGAGCGGCTCGGCCGCAAGGCCGCGGAGAAGGTCTCGCCGCACCCGGCGCGCGTGGCCCGGGCCCGCTCCGAGCCCTCGTACGGAACCACGAGCCCCGGCCGTGCGTTCTTCCGGCCGTGCCCTCCGCTCACGCCACGGGGTCGTGAATTGGCACTCCGCTTGACCGAGTGCTAATCGCGGTCATAGTCTCGGCTCTGGCACTCCCCACTGGAGAGTGCCAAACAGCGACGGGCAGGTCCGGCACCCGCGACGACGGATCCAGCTGGTCGCCACCTCAGACAGTTAACCCCGTGAGATCTCCGAAGGGGGAGGTCGGATCGTGACGACCACCAGCTCCAAGGTTGCCATCAAGCCGCTTGAGGACCGCATCGTGGTCCAGCCGCTCGACGCCGAGCAGACCACCGCCTCTGGCCTGGTCATCCCGGACACCGCGAAGGAGAAGCCCCAGGAGGGCGTCGTCCTCGCCGTGGGCCCGGGCCGCTTCGAGAACGGCGAGCGCCTGCCGCTCGACGTCCAGACCGGCGACATCGTGCTGTACAGCAAGTACGGCGGCACCGAGGTGAAGTACAACGGCGAGGAGTACCTCGTCCTCTCGGCTCGCGACGTGCTCGCGGTCATCGAGAAGTAAGTCACCAAGGCACCTGTACAGATGCTTTGAGCTGCGCCCCTGACCCCTGGCTTCCCGTGGGCGTCCAGGGGCGCAGTTTTCTTTCAACGATTTCCGAGAGGGCTGAACCGCTCCCATGGCGAAGATCCTGAAGTTCGACGAGGACGCCCGTCGCGCCCTTGAGCGCGGCGTCAACAAGCTGGCCGACACGGTGAAGGTGACGATCGGCCCCAAGGGGCGCAACGTCGTCATCGACAAGAAGTTCGGCGCCCCCACCATCACCAACGACGGTGTCACGATCGCCCGCGAGGTCGAGATCGAGGACCCGTACGAGAACCTCGGCGCCCAGCTGGTCAAGGAGGTGGCGACCAAGACCAACGACATCGCGGGTGACGGCACCACCACCGCCACCGTGCTCGCCCAGGCCCTGGTCCGCGAGGGCCTGCGCAACGTCGCCGCCGGCGCCTCCCCGGCCGCCCTGAAGAAGGGCATCGACGCCGCGGTCAAGGCCGTGTCCGAGGAGCTCCTCGCGACCGCCCGCCCGATCGACGACAAGTCCGACATCGCCGCCGTCGCCGCGCTCTCCGCGCAGGACCAGCAGGTCGGCGAGCTCATCGCCGAGGCGATGGACAAGGTCGGCAAGGACGGCGTCATCACCGTCGAGGAGTCCAACACCTTCGGCCTGGAGCTGGAGTTCACCGAGGGCATGGCCTTCGACAAGGGCTACCTCTCCCCGTACATGGTCTCCGACCAGGAGCGTATGGAGGCCGTCCTCGACGACCCGTACATCCTGATCAACCAGGGCAAGATCTC
This sequence comes from Streptomyces sp. NPDC020422, assembly GCF_044386705.1. Lineage (NCBI taxonomy): Bacteria > Bacillati > Actinomycetota > Actinomycetes > Kitasatosporales > Streptomycetaceae > Streptomyces > Streptomyces sp. NPDC020422. The sequence continues at coordinate 549,310 of NZ_JBIRVJ010000005.1, forward strand.
CTCCATCCAGGACCTCCTGCCGCTGCTCGAGAAGGTCATCCAGGCCGGTGGCTCCAAGCCGCTGCTGATCATCGCCGAGGACGTCGAGGGCGAGGCCCTCTCCACCCTCGTCGTCAACAAGATCCGCGGCACCTTCAACGCCGTCGCCGTCAAGGCGCCCGGCTTCGGTGACCGCCGCAAGGCGATGCTCCAGGACATGGCCACCCTCACCGGTGCCACCGTCATCTCCGAGGAGGTCGGCCTCAAGCTCGACCAGGCCGGTCTGGACGTGCTGGGCACCGCCCGCCGCGTGACCGTCACCAAGGACGACACCACGATCGTGGACGGCGCCGGCTCCTCCGAGGACGTCCTCGGCCGCGTCAACCAGATCAAGGCCGAGATCGAGTCCACGGACTCCGACTGGGACCGCGAGAAGCTCCAGGAGCGCCTCGCGAAGCTGGCCGGCGGCGTGTGCGTCATCAAGGTCGGCGCCGCCACCGAGGTGGAGCTGAAGGAGAAGAAGCACCGTCTGGAGGACGCCATCTCCGCGACCCGCGCCGCGGTCGAGGAGGGCATCGTCTCCGGTGGTGGCTCCGCGCTGGTCCACGCCGTCAAGGTCCTCGAGGGCAACCTCGACAAGACCGGCGACGAGGCCACCGGTGTCGCCGTGGTCCGCCGCGCCGCCGTCGAGCCGCTGCGCTGGATCGCCGAGAACGCCGGCCTCGAGGGCTACGTCATCACCTCGAAGGTGGCGGAGCTCGACAAGGGCCAGGGCTTCAACGCCGCGACCGGCGAGTACGGCGACCTGGTCAAGGCCGGCGTCATCGACCCGGTGAAGGTGACGCGCTCCGCCCTGGAGAACGCCGCCTCGATCGCCTCCCTGCTGCTCACGACCGAGACCCTGGTCGTCGAGAAGAAGGAAGAGGAGCCGGCGGACGCGGGCCACAGCCACGGCCACGGCCACTCGCACTGAGTCCGGTAGCCGATCGCCGAGGCCCGGTGCCCCCGTCGCGGGGGCACCGGGCCTCGCCCGTTCCCACCGCCCGGTCGGGCCTCGGCTGTTCCCGCCGCCCCGGTCGGGTCTCGGCTGTTCCCGCCGCGCCGGTCGGGTCTCGGCTGTTCCCGCCGCGCCGGTCGGGCCTCGGCTGTTCCCGCCGCCCCGGTCGGGTCTCGGCCGTTCCCGCCGCCCCGGTCAGGCCTCGACCGCTCCGAGCTGCCCCATCAGCCCGAGCATGTCGTACTGCCACCACCCCGCGACGGCCTTGCCGTCCTCGCCGAACTGCTGGATCAGCGTCCCGGTCATCTCCACCGCCATGCCGGTGGGCTGGAGCCCCATGAAGTCGCCGGTGTGGCTGGCGTTCCAGGTCCAGCGGGTGCACACCCGGTCACCCTCGGCGATCTGGTCCTCGATGGTGAAGGCGAAGTCGAAGCCGCCCCGCCACATCTCCACCTCGCGCCGGATCGCGTCCATCCCGATGGCGTCCGTCGGACTCGACGGATCGTGGTCGTGATACCCCTCGGCGAGCACCTCGTCGAGCAGCGCCGCCTCCTCCCCGCCGCCGAGCATCTCCAGGAACCGGCGCGAGTTCGCCTTGTAGAGCGCCTCGTCCCGCACCACGTCGAGGTCGGTGAAGGTCGGCATCTCGTCGCAGAGCGCGACCATCTCGCGGAAGATCCGGTCGGTCTCGGGCAGCTGCGAGTTGCGCATGGCCACGTCGTACGAGGGGAACTCGACGATCTCCACGACATGGGAGGCGTCCGAGCGGTCCGTGCCGACGATGCTGTGGGTGGCGGTGCGCTTGCCCTTGGTCTGTTCGACCCACCGGTCCATGAGCCGGTTCAGTTCGTCGATCCGGCTGGTCTTGCAGTCGATTATCTGTACGAAACTCATGACGCCTCCCGGGCCGGGGCGGACCCTTCCAGTTTAGGTCCGCGGGCGCCCGGTGCCCTGGCAGCATGAGGGCATGCGGGAGCAGCCGGGGGAGCGGTCGGTCACGGTCGACAACGACACGGGGATCGTCGTGGTCGGGGACGGGAACCGGGTCGTGGCCACGGCCGCGCCCGCCGTCCGGTCCGCCTACTGGGAACAGGTGCGCCGCATCGCCCCCGCCGAACTGGTCGACCGGGAGACGGAACTGGCGGAGCTCGCCGCCTTCTGCCGGGCGCCCGGGGCCGCTTGTCTGTGGTGGCGGGCGGACGCCTGGGCCGGCAAGACCGCGCTCATGGCGGCCTTCGCGCTGAACCCGCCGCCGGGCGTGCGGATCGTCCCCTTCTTCGTCACCGCCCGCTGGGCCGCCCAGAACGACGCGGCGGCCTACACGGACGTCGTCCTGGAACAACTCGCCGAACTGGCCGACGAACCGCTGCCCGCGCTCCTCACCGCCGCCACCCGGGAGGCCCACCTGCTGCGCCTGTACGGCGCGGCGGCCCGCGCCTGCGCCGGGCGCGGCGAACGGCTCGTGCTGCTCGTCGACGGCCTGGACGAGGACCGGGGCGTCACCACGGGCCCCGACGCCCACTCGATCGCGGCCCTGCTCCCGCACGACCTGCCGCTCATCGTCTCGGGGCGCCTCAACCCGCCGCTGCCGGCGGACGTGCCGGAGGGGCATCCGCTCCGGGACTCGGCTGCCGTCCGCGTCCTCACCCCGTCCCCGTCGGCCCGCGCGATCCGCGTCGAGGCGGAACGCGAGCTGAAGCACCTCCTCGCCGGGGGCGGCCTGCCGTACGAACTCCTCGCCCTGCTCTCGGCCGCGGGCGGCGGCCTGACGGCGGACGACCTCGCGGAGCTGACCGGCGAGGTGCCGTACCGGGTGCGCGACGTGCTGCGCACCGGCCCCGGCCGCACCTTCGCCCCCGCGGGCCACGCCTACCTCCTCGCCCACGAGGAACTCGCCGCCCAGGCCCGCGAGATGCTCGGCGTCCGTGAACTGCTCGGCTTCCGGTCCCGGCTGCACGCCTGGGCGGAGCGGTGGCGTGAGCGCGGCTGGCCGGAGGGAACGCCCGACTACCTGCTGCGGGGGTACATGGCCGGGCTGCGGGCGGCCGGGGACGTCGAACGGCTCGTGGCCTGCGCGCTGGACGCCGGGCGGCACGACCGGCTGCGCTCCGTCACCGGCGGCGACGGCGCGGCACTCGCGGAGGTGCGGGCGGCGTCGGAGGCCCTGCTCGCGGGCGGCGACCGGCCCGACCTGGTGCCGCTGATGCTGCGACTCGCGCTCTGCCGCGACGGCCTGGAACTGAGCGGCGGGCTCGTCCGGCCCGAGCTCGCCGCCGGATGGGCCGCCGTCGGCGAGGTCGACCGGGCGGTGGCCCTCGCGCGCGCCGCCGGGGACGAGCGGGCGGTCGCCGGGCTGTGCGCGGTGGCGGCGAAGCTGCTGGAGCGCGGCGACCGGGCGGCGGCGGTCCGGCTGGCGGAGGAGGCGGAGACACTGGCGCTGCGGGACCGGGAGAGCCGCGGCCGGGACCGCGCGGCGTCGGAGGCCGCCTCGCTGCTGGTCGCGCTCGGCTTCCACGAGCGGGCCGGGCGCCAGATCCGGCGGATCGGCCATGACCTGGAGCGCCACCGGCCGCTGTACGACCTGGCCCGCGCCTACTGCGCGGCGGGGGAGTACGAGCGGGTGCTCGACCTCGCGCGCGAGGAGCCGCACCTCCGGCTGCGGGCCAATGTGCGCTCCGAGGCGGTCCGGTCCCTGGCGCGGGCGGGTCGGACCGGCGACGCCGAGCGGGTGGCGCGCGAGGCGGACCCGAACCATGCGGTCCGGGCCGTGGTCCTGATCCGGGCCGCGACCACGCTGCGGGATGCGGGGGAGACCGGACCGGGCGCCGCGCTCCTGGCCGAAGGGCTGGACGAGTGGCGTGCGATGGCGCCCGACGAGTCGCGGTTGGGGATTCAGCGCAAGCTGACCGAGGCGCTGGTGCAGGCGGGGGAGTTCGACCGGGCGCGCAGCCCGCGGAGCGGTCCGCGCGGCACGCTCGACGCGGAGGAGTACGCCGTGGCCCTGGCCGGGATCGGCGCCTGGGACCGGGCCTGGGAGGCCGTCGACGAACTGCCGGGGGACTGGGTGGACGGTGTCCTGGCCCGCTTCGCCGTGGCCATGGCCAGGGCCGGGCAGGACGGAGAGGCCGAGGAGATGGGCCGGGAGCTGGACGGGTGGGTCGAGGACCTGTGGGAGGTGATCGCCGAGACCCGTCTGGCAAGGGGAGAACCGGACGCCGTCCTGCCGCTGCTCGACCGGCTCACCGACAGCGCCCGGGGATTTGCCGCGATCGGCGCGTGCGTCCGGCAGCTGGCCGCGCGGGGCCGGGTCGAGCAGGCGCGCGGAGTGGTGGTGCGCATGAGCGGGCCGGAGCACGAGCTGCGGCTGAGCTCCGCGCTGATCGGACCGGCGGCGGAGGCCCTGCACGACGCGGGGCACGTCGCCGAGGCGCGGGCCCTGCTGGTGTCGGCCGAGGCCGGGAGCCGAAGGGCGCCCCGGCGCGTGGTCGTGCGGCGACTGGCGCGGACCGCCGAGGCCCTCGCGGAGGCGGGACACCCGCAGGCGGCCTCGGCCCTCCTCGACGCCCTGGACCTCGACGAGGACGGAGGCGAGAGCGTCGTGGTGTCGGCGCTGCTCGCCGTCGGGCGGACCGAGGAGGCCGAGGAGCAGGCGTGGCTCGTCGAGGAGTTCGAGAACCCGATCCTGAAGGTCGGCGCCGCCTGGGTCGCGCGGGGGGACTTCGCGCGTGCGGAGGCCCTGGCCCTGACCGGCGGGTACCGCGTCGCCGAAGCCGTGGCCGTCGCCTACGCGGAGATCGGCGAGCCGGACCGGGCCGCCGCGCTGGTGCCGGGGATGTCCACCGAGCTGGAGACGATCGAGGCCTCCGCCGCGCTGGCCCATGCGCTGAACCTCCCTGGCCGCCGCGCGGAGGCGGACGAGTGGCTGGACCGGGCCGTGGAGCTGGCCTGGCCCCTGACGGCGACCACCGCGATCATGCTGCCCCGTCTGGTCCGCGCCCAGCTCGCCCTCGGCCGCCCGGACGAGGCGACGGCGCTGCTGCGGAAGGCCACCCGGGCCTGGCTCACCCGCTACGGCTCGCTCCAGCCCGAGCACCTGCTGCACGCGTGGGTCCTGCTCGGCGCCTACGACCACGCCCTCGGGCTCGCGCGGGAGCTGGAGCCCGACGCGGTCGAGAAGGCGCTGCCGCCGCTCGCCGCCGACCTGGCCAGGGCCGGTGAGCACGAGCGGGCCGCGGAGGTCCTCGCCGGGCTGCACCACCTGGGCCCGAAGTGCGCCGCCTCGTACACCGTGCTGGCCGTCGAGCACCCCGACCCCCGCCGCGCGCGCGAGCTCACCGCCCTCTCCCTGCACCTGGGCCACTGGTACGAGGCCCTGCCGGCCGTGCTGGGACGGGAGCCGGGGGCGGTGGAGGAGGTGCTCGCGGAGGGCGAGCGGCTGCGGGCGCTGCTGCGCGGCCTAGGCCCCCTCCAGGAGGGGGCCTAGGCCGAGCGCGTCAGATCGGCCGCCCTGATCTCGTCCGCGAACGCCTCCCCCCTCCCGTACCGCGCCACCTCCTCGATCGCCTGGTCAGCCATCCGGTGCAGCTCGTTGCCCAGCGAGCCGGCCACGTGCGGGGTGAGCAGGACGTTGGGCAGGGTCCACAAGTGGGATTCGGGGGAGGGGAGTTCGGGGTCGGTGACGTCGAGTACGGCGTGCAGGCGGCCCTTCGTCAGGTGGCCGAGCAGCGCCTCCTCGTCGACGAGGGAGCCGCGCGCGGTGTTGATCAGGGTGGTGCCGTCGGGCATCGCGGCGAGCTGGGCGGGGCCCAGCATGTGGTGGGTGGAGGGGAGTTGGGGGGCGTGGACGGAGACGACGGTGGAGCGGGCGCAGAGCTCGTCGAGGGGGACGAGCTCCACGCCGGGCGGCGCGCTCGTCACGTACGGGTCGTAGAGCAGGACCTCGAAGTCGAAGGGGCGCAGGAGCTCGATGACGCGGCGGCCGATGCGGGAGGCGCCGATGATGCCGACCGTGCGGCGGTAGTTGCCCCAGGCGGTGGACGCGTCGAGCCAGGCCTGGTCGGTGCGGAGCTCCGCGTACTGCTGGGCGGAGCGCAGCACCCGCTTTCCGGCGAAGAGGATCGCGGCGAGGGTGTACTCGGCGACGGGCAGGGCGTTGGCGGCGGCGGCCGAGGTGACCCGGATGCCGCGGGTCCAGCAGGCGTCGGTGATGTGGTGCTTGACCGAGCCGGCCGCGTGGACGACGGCCTTCAGGCGCGGGGCGCGGGCCAGCACCTCGGGGGTGAGCGGGCTGGCGCCCCAGCAGGTGAGGAGGAGTTCGGCCTCGGCGAGGGCGGCGGCGGCCCGGGGGTCGGGCGCGGCCAGGTCGTGGGCGACGAGGTGCGGGTCGGTGCGGGTGAGGGCGGCGAGGCGCTCCCGGTGGGCGTCGGTGAGGAGGCGTTCGGCGATGCCCGGCCCCATGGCCAGCAGGAGTCGGGGGCGGTTGTCAGTGGTCGGGTGCATCGTGGGATCTGTGCTCCTCACTTGACGCTGCCGGCGGTCAGACCCGCCTTCCAGTGGCGCTGGAGGGAGACGAAGGCGACGACGAGGGGGACGACGGCGAGCAGGGATCCGGTGACGACGAGGGGGTAGTACTCGGGTTCGGCGTGGGCGTTGCTGTTCCACGCGTACAGGCCGAGGCTCAGCGGGAAGAGCTTCTGGTCCGAGAGCATCACCAGGGGGAGGAAGAAGTTGTTCCAGATCGCGGTGAACTGGAAGAGGAAGACGGTCACGAAGCCGGGCATGACCATGCGCAGACCGATGGACCAGAAGGTGCGCAGCTCGCCGGCCCCGTCGATACGGGCGGCCTCCAGGGCCTCGTCGGGGATGTAGCCGGCGCTGAAGACGCGGGCGAGGTAGACGCCGAAGGGGTTGACGAGGACGGGGACGAAGACGGCCAAGTAGGTGTTGACGATGCCCACCTCGCTGGCGAGCAGGTACATGGGCAGGGCGAGTGCGGTGGTGGGGACGAGCACGCCGAGCAGGACGACGCCGAACAGCTTCTCCTTGCCCCGGAAGTCGTACTTGTCGAAGGCGTAGCCGGCGGCGACGCTGACCAGCGAGCAGGCGAGGGCGCCCAGACCCGCGTAGAGGAGGCTGTTGAGGTACCAGTGGAAGTAGATGCCGTCGTTGTGTTCGGCGAGGCGGGAGAGGTTGCCGCCGAGGTCGAAGCCCTCGAAGGAGAAGGCGTTTCCGGCGAGGAGTCCGCCGGCGTCCTTGGTGGCGGCGGTGAGCAGCCAGACGAGCGGGAAGAGCATGTAGACGACGGCGAGGACGAGGGCGCCGTTGACGGCGGTCTTCGACAGCCAGACGTTCCGGGGGCGGCCGGGGCGGCCGGGGCGTTCGGGGCGGCCGGGGCGTTCGGGGCGTTCGGTCATGCCGTCTTCTCCTTCCTGCGGCCGGCGCGGCGGCCGGTCAGGCGGGTGACCGCGAAGGAGAGCAGCGCGGCGGTCAGGGCGAGCAGGACGGAGGCGGCCGCGGCGAGCCCGTAGTCGTTGCGGTCGAAGGCGGCGGTGTACGCGTACATGTTGGGCGTCCAGGTGGAGGTGACGGCGGATCCGGTGCCCTTGTTGAGGATCAGCGGCTCGGTGAAGAGCTGGAGCGAGCCGATGACGGTGAAGAGGGCGACCATCGTCAGCGAGGCCCTGATCAGCGGGAGTTTGATGGAGAGGGCGATCCGCCAGGCGCCGGCGCCGTCGACGGTGGCGGCTTCCAGGACGGAGCGGTCGATGGCCTGCAGGGCGGCGTAGAAGATCACCATGTTGTAGCCGAGCCACTCCCACAGCGCGATGTTGACGACGGAGGGGAGGGCGCCCGCGGGCGAGAAGAAGTCGAAGCCGACGCCGCCGGCCTCCATGGCCCGGACGACCGGGCTGAGCTGGGGGGTGTAGAGGTAGACCCAGATCAGCGCGGCGATGATGCCGGGGACGGCGTGCGGCAGGAAGAGCGCGAGCTGGAAGAAGCGGCGGGCGCGGGCGAGCGCGGAGTCGAGCAGCAGCGCGAGGCCGAGGGCCCCGGCGAGCAGCAGCGGGATGTAGAGCAGGCAGTATCCGAGCAGCACGCCGAAGCCTTCGAGGAAGGCCCGGTCACCCAGCGCCGCGGTGTAGTTGTCGAGTCCGCTGAAGACGGTCTCGGTGCCGCCGAAGCCGAGCCCCGACTGCTTCTCGGTGAAGAGGCTGAGCCAGACCGCGTATCCGATCGGCACCACCATCACCGCGGTGAACAGCAGGAAGAACGGGGTCAGCAGGGTCGCGGCGGCGCGGGTGCGGGCCTTCACCGGCTCAGCCCTCGACCTTCAGTCCGCGCTTGGTGAGTTCGGCGACGGTGGCGTCGTGGCCGGCCTTGATCGCGTCGGTGATGCCCGGTCCGCCCTTGGCGATCTTGCCGAACTGGTCCTTGATGGTGGTGTTGGTGGTGCCGGTGGTCGGTCCCCAGGCCCAGCCGGGGGCGATGGAGGCGCCGGACTGCTCGAAGAGGGCGTAGATGTCCTGGCCGCCGTAGTAGCTCGCGTCGAAGACCTGCTTGGCGACGGGGCGCAGCGCGGTGGCGGCGGGGAAGGCGCTGGAGGTGCCGGAGGCGATGCGGGCCTTGACCCCCGCCTCGGTGGTGGACATCCACTCGGCGAACTCGACGGCCGCGGCCTTCTTGCCGCTGTCCTTGGTGACGGCGAAGGAGGTGCCGCCGAGCATGCCGCTGGCGGGGGTGCCGTTCCAGTTCGGCATGGGGGCGACGGCCCACTTGCCGCTCTGCTCGGGCAGGGTGCCCTTGAGCACGCCGGCGCCCCAGGAGGCGCCGAGATAGCCGATGGTGGTGCCGTTCTTCAGGGAGCCGGTCCACTCGGGGCTGAAGGAGGCGTTCTTGTGGACGAGGTCGGCGTCGAGGAGGCCCTGCCAGTAGCCGGCCACCTTGGTGGTCGCGGGGTCGGTGGTGTCGATCTTCCAGGTGTCGTTCTCGGCCTTGAACCACTGGGCGCCGGCCTGCCATGCCATGGCCTCGAAGGTGGTCGGGTCGTCGGGGAAGAAGGTGGCGATCCGGGCCTTGGCGTCGGCCTTCTTCACCTTCTCCGCGGCCGTCCTGAACTCGTCCCAGGTCTTGGGGACGGCGATCCGGTACTTGGCGAAGAGGTCCTTGCGGTAGAAGAAGGCCTGCGGGGCGGCGTCGAAGGGCACCGCCCAGTTCTTGCCGCCGAGGGTGGTGAGCTGCACGGCCTGGGGCAGCAGCTTGGCGCGGTCCTGCTCGGTGAACTCGCCGCCGATGTCCTGCAGGGCGCCCGAGGAGACGAACTCGGGGAGCGAGGAGTACTCGATGGAGACCAGGTCGGGTGCGTTGCCGGCCTTCACGGCGTTGGAGATCTTGGCGTAGCCGCCGGCGGTGCCGGAGGGGATCTCCTCGAACTTCACCTGGATGTCCTTGTGGGAGGCGTTGAACGCGTCGACCACGTTCTTCGAGCCCTTCGCCCAGCCCCAGAAGGTGATGGTCACGGGACCGGAGGACTTCGCCGGGGAGTCGTCACCGCCCCCGCCGCCGCAGGCCGTGAGGACGGCCAGGGCGGTGGCGGTGGCGGTGGCGGCTATGACGACACGGGTGCTTCTCCGACTACGGGGCACGGCACGGCTCCTGACACGGCGGCACGGACGGGGTTGGCCGTGATCCTGTGACCGTTCATGACCGAAGTCAAGAGCGAAAGATTGAATGATCGAAAAAAGATCAGAATCCGGTGGGGGAGGGCGCCCCGCACGAGGACCGCACCCGCAGGCTCGGCAGCAGGCTCAGATGCCGCCGCGCCGCCTCCTCGTCCCCGCTCTTCGAGACCCGCTCCACCAGCAGCTCCGTGGCGTGCCGGCCCACCTGGCGCTTGGGCGGGGCCACCGCGGTCAGCGGGGTGTCGGCGAGCGCGGCGACCTCGTCGTCGTACGCGATCAGGGCCAGGTCCTCGGGTACGCGTACGCCCAGCTCGGCCAGGCGCTGCACGATCTGGATGGCGTCCACGTCGTTGTGGACGAGCGCCGCGCTCGCCCGCCCCGACTCCACCGCCTCGTGCAGGGCCCGCACCGCCCGCTCGAAGCCCTCGGGGTCGTTCTCGGCGGGTACGGAGTCGATCACGGCCCGCGGCGCCCGCAGGTCCAGCACCCGCAGCGCCTCCGCGTACCCCGCGCGCACCGCGAGCGCCGTCGGGCTGTCCCCGCGCGCCACGAGCAGCGGGGTCGCGTGGCCGAGGCCGAGCAGGTGGCGCAGGGCGAGCAGCACGCCGTGGGCGTGGTCGGAGGACACCCGGTCCAGGCCGTCGAGCGGGGTGCCCGGCTCGGCCCGGCGCTCCAGGAGCACCGCGGGCACCGGCAGTTCGGCCAGCCAGTCGCCGTAGGCGAGCCGGTCCTCCGGGCCCCGCCAGCCCGGTGCGACGAGCACGCCCTCGGCGCCCGCCGCGAGCAGGCCCTCGGTGCGGGCCCGGTCCTCCTCGGGGCGGTAGTCGGAGATCCGCAGGATGAGCCGGGCGCCGGCCCGGGCCGCCGCCTCGTGCGCGCCCCGGATGACCTCGGCGAAGTAGTAGGTGGCGGAGGGCGCCAGCAGGCCGAGCACCAGGCCGCCGCCCCTGGGCCCCGCCGGGCCCTGGCTCCGGGGCCAGGAGACCTGTCCGTGCACCCGGTCGAGCAGGCCCTTGGCGGCCAGCGCCTCGACGTCGCGGCGCGCGGTGACGGGCGAGACCCCGAGCAGTCCGGCCAGGTCGAAGACGCGGACCGTGCCGCGCTCGCGCACCAGGGCCAGCAGTCGGTCGTGTCGTTCGGCAGCACTCTCGCGCACGGTGCGGTTCCCCTCGGTTCCCCTGGCGGTGGTGGTCGTTTCCCCGACCTTAGAGCAGACCGGACCCGAATGATCGAACGGAAGGAATTTCGATCATTCGCTCCGCTTCCCCTTGACGTTCGATCGAAGCGTCTCCAGGATTCCGGGCGACGCCGCCGTCACCGCGCGGAAGCTCGGAATCCCAGGGAGCATCATGCCCACGCCGCCCGAGAACCGTGAGCTCAGCCCGTACACCGGCTGGACCCGTGCCCACTGGGAGACCACCGCCGACCGCCTCCTGCTCGCCGTGCGCCCCCACGCCTCGCCCGGCGGCGGCCTGATCGACCTGCCGGGACCGCGCCCCAGCCGGTCCGGCGCCCGCTCCGACGGCCTGGAGGGATACGCGCGCACCTTCCTGCTCGCCGCCCTGCGGGCCGCGCACGGCGACGACCCGCACGGACACCTCGACCGCTACGCCGAAGGACTCGCCGCCGGCACCCGCGAGCCCGGCACCGAAGGACCCGACGCCTGGCCCCGCCTGGCCGATACCCGCCAGGCGTTCGTCGAGTCCGCCTCCGTCGCCCTCGCCCTGCGCCTCACCCGCGGCCGGCTCTGGGACCGCCTCGACGCCCGCGTCCGCGAGCGGACCGTCGACTGGCTGCTCCCCGCCCTCGGCCCGTCCCCCGTCGACAACAACTGGTGGCTCTTCGGCCTCACCGTCGCCGGCTTCCTCCAGGACGCCGGCATCGAGACCGACCGGGCCGCCGCCACCGTCGACCGCGCCCTCGAACGCATCGAGAAGTGGTACCTCGGCGACGGCTGGTACAGCGACGGCGACAACCGCGCCTTCGACCACTACAACGCCTGGGCCCTGCACTTCTACCCCGTCCTGCACGCCCACCTCTCCGGCGACCGCGCCCTCCTGGACCGCTACGGCCCCCGGCTGCGCGCCCAGCTCGACGCCCACACCCGCCTCTTCGACGCCAACGGCGCCCCCCTCCCGTACGGGCGGTCCCTGACCTACCGCTTCGCCGCGGCCGCCGCCCCCTGGCTCGGCGCCCTCACCGGCCACACCCCGCTCACCCCCGGCGCCACCCGCCGCCTCGCCTCCGGCACCCTGCGGTACTTCCTCGACCGCGGCGCCACCGACGCCCGCGGGCTGCTCACCCTCGGCTGGCACGGCCCCTACGAGCCCGTCCTGCAGACCTACTCGGGCCCCGGCAGCCCCTACTGGGCGTCCAAGGGCTTCCTCGGCCTTCTCCTCCCCGCCGACCACCCCGCCTGGACCGACCCCGAGGAACCCCTGCCCGCCGAACGCGCCGACACCGTCCGGGCCCTCGGCCCGACCGGACTCCTCGTCCAGAGCACCGCCGCCGACGGACTCGTCCGCCTCCACAACCACGGCAGCAACCACGTCGGAGACCCCGGGACCGACGACCCCGGCTACTCCCGACACGCCTACTCCACCCGCACCGGGCCCACCACGGGAACCGACCCGGCCGACAACCACTTCGCCCTGCTCGCCGCGGACGGCACGGCCACCGCCCGGGGGCCCGCCACCCCGCTCGGCACCGGCCCCGACCGGGCCGTCTCCCTGCACACCCCGCTCCCCGGCGTCCGCGTCGTCTCCGCCGTCCTCGTCCACGGCCGCGCCGAACTCCGCGCCCACCTCGTCCTGGGCGCCCCGGAAGGGACCCCCGTACGGCTCACCGGCTGGACCACCGCGCCCGACGGCCCCACCTCCCAGCTCCACCCCGTCCACGGCTACGCCCCCCAGGTCGCCGAACTCCCCACCGGCGCCACCCTCCAGGGCCCCGGACCCACCCGCACCCCCGCCCTGCACGGCACCACGAGCGGCCCCGCCACCCTCTTCGCCGCGCTCGTCTCCCTCACCGCGGAACCCGCCCCGGCCCCCGTCGCCCAGCTCGCGCACGTCCAGGTCACCGGCGCCCGGGCGCTCACCGTGACCTGGCGGAACGGCACCACCGCCCGTATCGCCCTCGACGCACCCGATCCGGAGGACCAGTGACCCAGCGCCGTACGTACGCGGCCCTCGCCGCCGCCCTGGCACTACCGCTGCTGACCACCGCCCCCGCCCGGGCCGCCGCCCCGCCCGGCGCCCCCCACTACGTCGACTGCTCGGCCACCGCCCCCGGCGACGGCAGCCTCCGGCGCCCCTGGACCACCCTGACCGAGGCCAACGCCCACCCCTACGGGCCCGGCGACCGGCTCCTGTTCAGGCGCGGCACCACCTGCACCGGCACCCTCGCGCCCCGGGGCGGGGGCGCTCCCGGGGCCCCCTTCACCATCGCCGACTACGGCGCGGCGCCCGGGCGCGCGGTCATCGACGGCAACGGCGCCCACGACGCCGTACTCCTCGCCGACACGCAGTACCTCCGCCTCACCCGGCTGGAGATCACCAACGCCGCCGCCCCCGGCACCGAACGCAACGGCGTCCGGCTGCGTCTGACCGACCACGGCGTCGCGAAGGACATCACCCTCGACCACCTCGCCATCCACGACGTGCGCGGCGGCGACTTCAAGACCATCACCGGCTCCAGCGCCATCCACGTGGCCGTCGAGGGCACCACCGTCCCCAGCTGGTACGACGGCCTGGACATCCACCACAACGACATCCGGGACGTCGACCGCGAGGGCGTCTACTTCAAGTCCCGGTTCTCCAAGCGCGACCTGGTCGGCAGCCAGCAGGACCCGGTCGCCTTCCCCGGCCCCTGGACACCGAGCCTGAACGTCCGCGTCCACCACAACACGCTGACCTCGATCGCCGGCGACGGCATCAAGATCGACACGACCCGTGGCGCCCGCGTCGACCACAACCGCGTCGACGGCTTCCAACTGCGCTCCCAGGCCGCCAACGCCGGCATCTGGACCTTCAACACCGACGACACCACCGTCGAGTACAACGAGGTCTCGGGCGGCGGCAACACCAAGGACGGGATGTCCTTCGACGCCGACGGCGCCTCCCAGGACACCGTCTTCCAGTACAACCACAGCCACGACAACAAGGGCGGCTTCCTGCTCATCTGCCCCTACAGCGGCGCCCGCACCCTCGGCACCGTCGTGCGCTACAACCTCAGCGTCGACGACGGCGCCCGGCTCGTCCAGAACTGCTGGGGCCCCATCCTCGACACCCGCATCCACAACAACACCTTCGTCAACCGGACGACCGTCCCCGCCTACCTCGTCCAGGACGACGCGGGAAGCCCCGCCACCACCCGCCACGAACTCGCCCTCACCAACAACATCTTCGTCAACGAGGGCACGCCGGGCGGCTACGCCTTCAAGAACCCCACCCCGGGCCTGGCCTTCTCCCACAACCTCTTCGACGGCATCGCCATGACCCGCCCGAACCCCGGCGGCCTCACGGCCGACCCCCTGCTCCGCCCCGACCTGAGGCTCGCCACCGGCTCCCCGGCCCTGTCCGCCGGCACCCCGATCGAGGACAACGGCGGCAGGGACTGGTTCGGCAACGCCGTGCCGGCGACCTCACCGCCCAACATCGGCGCGTACGAGGGCCCGGGCGTGAACTGAGCCCGCCCCGCGCCCGCGCCCGCTCTCGCCCTCGCCCTCGCCGGGAGCCCTCTGTCCCTACTTCGGGCCGTACTTGCGACCCGCCTTGGAGGACACCCCGCCGAGCAGCCCGCGCGGGGCCAGCTTCACCACACCCATCAGCGCCTTGTAACGGGGATCGGGAATGGACAGCGTCCGCCCCCGGGCCAGATCGGCGAGCGCCGCGGAGACCAGCTTGTCCGCGTCGAGCCACATCCAGCCCGGGATGTTGTCCGTCCCCATCCCCGCCCGCTGGTGGAACTCCGTCCGCACGAACCCCGGGCACAGCGCCATCAGCCGCACCCCGCTCCCGGCGAGGTCCCGCGCGGCGCCCTGCGTGAACTGCACGACCCACGCCTTCGAGGCCCCGTAGGTCCCGCGCGGCACGAACGCGGCCACCGACGCGACGTTCACCACCCCGCCGCGCCCCCGCGTCCGCATCGAGTCCGCCGCCGCCGAGGTCAGCCGCAGCACCGCCTCGCAGTGCACCTTCAGCATCTTCAGCTCGTCGGCCATCGACACTTCCAGGAACCGGCCCTTGTTGCCGAACCCCGCGTTGTTCACCAGCAGGTCCACGGGCCTCTTGCCGTCCGAGAGGCGCGCCACGACGGCCTCGATCCCCTCCTCCTCGGAGAGGTCGGCCGCCAGCACCTCCGCCTCGATCCCGTGCCGGTCGTGCAGCTCCGTCGCCTGTTCCCGAAGCCGCTTCACATCCCGTGCCACGAGCACCACATCGTGTCCGTCCGAGGCCAGCCGCCGTGCGAAGGCGGCGCCGATGCCGGCGGTCGCGCCCGTAATCAGTGCAGTCGTCATACGCGGCACGGTAACCCGCGGTGTGTGAACGCCGTGTGTGGGAAGCGCCGCCCCCTACGTACGGGAAGCGCCGCTCCCTGCTCCGCGTACTTCTCCCCCTACTTCTCTCCGTACTTCTCCGCGTACTTCCGCGCCAGCGCCAGCAGCCCCGACTCCATCCACTCCGCGGCCACCAGCGTGCTCGGCAGGAGGGTGCGGTCGACGGTGGCGGCGTGGTGCAGGCGGGTGAGGGTGACGGGGTGGGAAGGGCGGTGGACGACCTCGATGGGGTCGCCGGCCCGGATCTCGCCCGGGGCGATCACCCGGAGCAGGGCCCCGGGACCCGCGGCGGACCCGTTGAAACGGCGGACCCAGGCGTCCTCCTGGACGAAGCCGGCGAAGGTACGGCAGGGGATGCGGCCGCCGGTCACCTCCAGGACCAGGTCGGAGCCGACGCGCCAGCGCTCGCCGACGAGGGCGCCGTTCACGTCGAGGCCCCGGGTGGTGAGGTTCTCGCCGAAGGAACCGGCGGCCAGGGGGCGGCCGAGTTCCCGCTCCCACAGGTCCAGGTCCTCGCGGGCGAAGGCGTAGACGGCACGGTCGGCACCGCCGTGGAAGCGCAGGTCGCACACGCTGTCCCCGGCCAGGCCGCTGGAGGCGCCCGAGGCGGGGGCCTCGACCCGGACCGGGCCCTCGACCGGGCGCTTGTCGATGCCGGTCATGCCCGACGGGGCGCCGGTGTAGGCGACGGCCTTGGGGCGGCCCACGTTCACGCTCAGGAGTTCCATGGCGGAAGCCTAGGCGAGCCTCCTCAAAGGTTCGTACAAGAATTCGGCGTCGTATCCAAGGGGGGCTTATGATCGAGGGATGATCGAGGCCCGCCACCTCCGCGTCCTGCGCGCCGTCGCCGCCACCGGCTCCTTCTCCGCCGCCGCGCGCGAACTGGGCTGTACGCAGCCCGCCGTGAGCCAGCAGATGAAGGCGCTGGAGAGCTCCGCCGGCACACCGCTGCTGATCCGCACCGGACGGGAGATGCGCCTGACCCAGGCGGGCGAGGCCCTCGTGCGGCACGCCTCCGGGATCCTCGCCGGGCTCACCGCCGCCGAGGAGGAGGTCGCCGCCATCGCCGGGCTGCGGGCCGGCCGGGTGCGGCTCGTCTCCTTCCCCAGCGGCAGCTCCACCCTCGTCCCCACCGCCCTCGCCGCGCTGCGCGCCGCCCACCCCGGTACCCGGGTCTCCCTGGTGGAGGCCGAGCCGCCGCGCTCGGTGGAGATGCTGCGCGAGGGGGACTGCGACGTGGCCCTCGCCTTCCGCTACGGGGCCGGCCCGGACGCCTGGGACGACCTCGTGGTGCGCCCGCTCCTCGCCGACCGGCTCGTCGGACTCGTACCCGAGGGGCACCGGCTGGCCGGGGCCGGCTCGGTGGCCATCGGCGAGCTGGCCGAGGACCCGTGGATCGCGGGCTGCCCGCGCTGCCGCCGCCAGCTGGTGGACGTCTGCCGGGAGGCCGGCTTCGCCCCGCGCATCGACTTCGCCACCGACGACTACCCGGCCGTGGTCGGCCTGGTGGGCGCCGGTCTCGGCGTCGCCGTCCTGCCGCAGCTCGCCATCGAGTCCGTACGGCCCAAGGGCGCCGTCACCGTGGCGGTGGAGCCCGCCGTGGAGCGCGAGATCGTGGCGCTCACCCTTCCGGACCTCGCCCAGGTCCCCGCCGTCGCGGCCACCCTGGACGAGCTGACCCGCGCCGCGGACGCCGCCGCCGCGCGGCCGGCCGCGACACACGCGTAGACCGTTGGAGTGAGCCCGGGGCGCGGCCGTACGGGTGGTCCGTGGACCTCCGTACGGGGGACGCGGACACGGGAAGGGGGGCGCCGTCCGGGGGAACCGGGCGCCGCCGTACGGGTGCTGGCGCACGCCCGTCGGAGTGAGTGCGCCGGGCCGTACGGGTGAGCGTCACCCTGCCGTGTGGGTGAGGCCCCCGGTATCGCCCGGCCGAGCGCTCTCCGCCGCGACCGGATGCGCGCCCGCCGTCCGGGCGACGGCCGGGCCCGGTTCCGCGTCGGGTCGGGGGGCCGACGACCTGTCGGACCCGGCCGCCGCACGCCCCCGGGCCGCGTGCGGCGCGGCTCCCGGGGCCGGGTGGGTGCGGGCCCGGCCCACGTCGTTCGATTGTCCCGATTCGGGGTGCAGAAACGTTACTTCAGGCGTGACCCACGCCTGCCGTGCTCGTATGGGACGTCCGCGCGGCGGCGGACGTCGTGACCAGGCGGTTGCGGGCTCGTCCCATGAGCTCTTCGCGTTCGTCCTCGGTGAGGCCGCCCCAGACGCCGTAGGGCTCCCGTACGGCGAGCGCGTGTGCCGCGCACTCCGCGCGTACCGGGCACCGCATGCAGACCTCTTTCGCCGAGTTCTCGCGCGCACTCCGTGCCGCGCCGCGCTCTCCCTCGGGGTGGAAGAACAGGGAGCTGTCGACCCCGCGGCAGGCCGCGAGCAGTTGCCAGTCCCACAGATCGGCGTTGGGTCCGGGAAGGCGGGAGAAATCTGCCATTGCGCTAGTCCCCTTGAAACCGTGTCGAACGGATGGTGGGCGGGTGGATGGCTGATCGAACCGGGGGTCCTTCGGCCCCGTGCGTCTCGCGTACCCGCTCTCGCGGGTTCGATCCGGGCGTACAACTACTGTCTAAGTAGATGTAAATATGACTCATTGCGAATCTAGCCACAGACACCGCGAAAAGGGAAGAAAACCCGCTAAATGGGGCATAGCTTCGAGTGAAGGACGGATGACCTGCGGCGCTCTCCTCCGCGTACGGCCCCTCACGTAGAGTGCCGAAGGCGGCCGTCCGACCCGTAACTCTTTCGAGTGACCGTCGTTAGAGAGTGCGGAGGCGGTTGAAGGAGAAAGCGCTCGGACAGGTGTCCGGGGGTGTCAACCGCACAGGTGACGATACGTACAGCCCTGGAGGCTCAAGGTGACGCGCTTCAGCTGCGAGAGCCGCGGAGGTCAGGCATGACTTCCGTCCTCGTCTGCGACGACTCCCCGCTTGCCCGAGAGGCGCTTCGCCGCGCGGTCGCGACCGTGCCCGGCGTGGAGCGCGTGACCACCGCGGCCAACGGCGAGGAAGTCCTCCGCCGCTGGGGCGCGGACCGCTCGGACCTGATTCTGATGGACGTGCGCATGCCCGGCCTGGGCGGCGTCGAGACCGTCCGCCGGCTGCTCTCGGCCGACCCCGGCGCCCGCATCATCATGCTCACCGTCGCCGAGGACCTGGACGGTGTCGCGCTCGCGGTCGCCGCCGGTGCCCGTGGCTATCTGCACAAGGACGCCTCGCGCGCCGAGCTGCGGGCCACCGTCACCCAGGCCCTCGCCGACCCGACCTGGCGGCTCGCCCCGCGCCGGCTGCGCTCGGCCGAGATGGGCGCCGCGCCCACCCTCACCGCCCGTGAGATCCAGGTGCTCGAGGGCATGAGCCACGGCCGTTCCAACGCGGAGATCGGGCGCGAGCTCTTCCTCTCCGAGGACACG
Source organism: Streptomyces sp. NPDC020422 (assembly GCF_044386705.1). Lineage (NCBI taxonomy): Bacteria > Bacillati > Actinomycetota > Actinomycetes > Kitasatosporales > Streptomycetaceae > Streptomyces > Streptomyces sp. NPDC020422. Next base: position 567,984 of record NZ_JBIRVJ010000005.1, read on the forward strand.
GTCAAGACGCACGCGCGCAGGCTGTTCAAGAAGCTGGGCGCCTCCGACCGGGCGCACGCGGTCGCGCTCGGGTTCCGCTGGGGCCTGGTCCGCTGACCTGCGGCCATCGGTCGCATCCCCGTCCGCCGAGGGGCGGACGGGGTGGGCTTGTGTCACTTCTCCGCGGAATGCCGCATCCTTGAAGGTGTGGAGTTCCTTGGGGACGAGACGGACGAGCGAGCCGACAACGAGCGGAAGGGGAGGGCGCAGGAGATGAGTGCCGGCGCACCTGCTCATAACGCTTCGGTGCACAACTACGGACGCGGTGCCGCGAACCAGCAGGCGTCAAGGCACCATGGAGCGATGCGCGACGACGAGACCATGGGGTCCCCCGTGCCCGCCGGGCAGGGGGAGATCGGTGCACTCGTTCACCGTGCCGTCGAGGGGGACCAGCAGGCGACGCACGACCTCCTCGCGCGCGTGCACCCCCTCGCCCTGCGCTACTGCCGCACCCGGCTGAACCGGCTCCCCGGTGACGCCCGCCACTTCGTGGAGGACCTGGCCCAAGAGGTCTGTGTCGCCGTCCTCATGGCGCTGCCCCGCTACAAGGACACCGGCAGGCCCTTCGAGGCCTTCGTCTTCGCCATCGCGGGACACAAGGTCGCCGACCTCCAGCGGGCCGCCATGCGGCACCCGGGCTCGACGGCCGTGCCCTCCGACGAGATGCCCGAGCGGCCCGACGACTCCCTGGGTCCCGAGGAGCGCGCGCTCCTCAGCGACGACGCCGAATGGGCCAAGAAGCTGCTCGCCAACCTCCCGGAGAACCAGCGCGAGCTGCTCGTGCTGCGGGTGGCCGTCGGGCTGACCGCCGAGGAGACCGGGCAGATGCTCGGGATGTCCCCGGGCGCGGTCCGGGTGGCGCAGCACCGTGCGCTCAGCCGGCTGCGCGCGCTGGCCGAGCAGTAAGCGTCGACAGGACCAGTCGGCCCTTTCGTACACGTACGAACGTCCAAAGCTTCCCGCTGATCTTGCTCGTGGAATGAGACACGGCTCCGGCCCGTTAGCATGGACATCCGCACCGATCAAGGCCATTGGGGAAGGTGTCATGACTGCAAACGTCGACGGAGTGCCCGAGAAATTCGCGACACTCGGGCTGACCTACGACGACGTGCTGCTGCTGCCGGGAGCGTCCGAGGTCCTCCCGAACGCGGTCGACACCTCGTCCCGCATCTCGCGCAACGTCCGGGTGAACATCCCGCTGCTCTCCGCGGCGATGGACAAGGTGACCGAGTCCCGCATGGCCATCGCCATGGCCCGCCTGGGCGGCGTCGGCGTGCTGCACCGGAACCTCTCCGTCGAGGACCAGGTCAACCAGGTCGACCTCGTCAAGCGGTCCGAGTCCGGCATGGTCACCGACCCCATCACCGTGCACCCCGAGGCCACGCTCGCCGAGGCCGACGCCCTGTGCGCCAAGTTCCGCATCAGCGGTGTCCCCGTCACCGACCCGGCCGGCAAGCTGCTGGGCATCGTGACCAACCGCGACATGGCCTTCGAGAGCGACCGCAGCCGTCAGGTCCGCGAGGTCATGACGCCGATGCCGCTGGTCACCGGCAAGGTCGGCATCTCCGGCGTCGACGCCATGGAGCTGCTGCGCCGCCACAAGATCGAGAAGCTCCCCCTCGTCGACGACAAGGGCGTGCTCAAGGGCCTCATCACCGTCAAGGACTTCGTCAAGGCGGAGAAGTACCCGAACGCCGCCAAGGACGCCGAGGGCCGGCTGCTCGTCGGTGCCGCCGTCGGCGCCAGCCCCGAGGCGCTCGAGCGCGCCCAGGCGCTCGCCGCCGTCGGTGTCGACTTCCTCATCGTCGACACCTCGCACGGCCACAACAGCAACGCCCTGAGCTGGATGTCGAAGATCAAGTCCAGCGTGAACGTCGACGTGATCGGCGGCAACGTCGCCACGCGCGACGGCGCCCAGGCGATGATCGACGCCGGTGTCGACGGCATCAAGGTCGGCGTGGGCCCCGGCTCGATCTGCACCACCCGCGTGGTCGCCGGCATCGGCGTCCCGCAGGTCACCGCCATCTACGAGGCCTCCCTCGCGGCCCGCGCCGCCGGTGTCCCGCTGATCGGCGACGGCGGCCTGCAGTACTCCGGCGACATCGGCAAGGCGCTGGCCGCCGGCGCCGACACCGTGATGCTCGGCAGCCTCCTGGCGGGCTGTGAGGAGTCGCCCGGCGAGCTGCTCTTCATCAACGGCAAGCAGTTCAAGTCGTACCGCGGCATGGGCTCGCTCGGCGCCATGCAGTCCCGTGGGCAGGGCAAGTCCTACTCGAAGGACCGCTACTTCCAGGCCGACGTCGCCTCCGACGACAAGCTCGTGCCGGAGGGCATCGAGGGCCAGGTGCCCTACCGCGGCCCGCTGGCCAACGTGCTGCACCAGCTCGTCGGCGGCCTGCGCCAGACGATGGGCTACGTGGGCGCCGCCACCATCGAGGAGATGGAGTCGAAGGGCCGCTTCGTCCGGATCACGTCCGCGGGCCTCAAGGAGAGCCACCCGCACGACATCCAGATGACCGTCGAGGCGCCGAACTACAGCAGGAAGTAACACTCCGCGACGCAGGGGGGCGGTTCCGGCATGTGGCCGGAGCCGCCCCTTCGGCGTGTGTCGGGGATACTGGTAGGCGCAGACCAAGAGGGAAAGGCCACACAACGTGACTGAGATCGAGATCGGGCGCGGCAAGCGCGGCCGCAGGGCGTACGCGTTCGACGACATCGCCGTCGTACCGAGCCGGCGCACCCGGGACCCGAAGGAGGTCTCGATCGCCTGGCAGATCGACGCCTACCGCTTCGAGCTGCCCTTCCTGGCCGCCCCCATGGACTCGGTCGTCTCGCCGGCGACCGCCATCCGCATCGGCGAGCTCGGCGGCCTGGGCGTGCTGAACCTCGAGGGCCTGTGGACTCGCTACGAGGACCCGCAGCCGCTGCTCGACGAGATCGCCGAGCTGGACGAGGCGACCGCGACCCGCCGTCTGCAGGAGATCTACGCGGCTCCGATCAAGGAGGAGCTGATCGGGCAGCGCATCAAGGAGGTGCGCGACTCGGGTGTGGTCACCGCCGCCGCGCTCTCCCCGCAGCGCACCGCGCAGTTCTCCAAGGCCGTGGTCGACGCCGGCGTGGACATCTTCGTCATCCGCGGCACGACCGTCTCCGCCGAGCACGTCTCCGGCGCGGCCGAGCCGCTGAACCTCAAGCAGTTCATCTACGAGCTCGACGTCCCGGTCATCGTCGGCGGCTGCGCCACGTACACCGCGGCCCTGCACCTGATGCGCACCGGCGCCGCGGGTGTCCTGGTCGGCTTCGGCGGCGGCGCCGCGCACACCACGCGCAACGTGCTCGGCATCCAGGTCCCGATGGCCACCGCCGTCGCCGACGTGGCCGCGGCCCGCCGCGACTACATGGACGAGTCCGGCGGCCGCTACGTGCACGTGATCGCCGACGGCGGCGTGGGCTGGTCCGGCGACCTGCCGAAGGCCATCGCCTGCGGCGCCGACGCGGTCATGATGGGCTCCCCGCTGGCCCGTGCCACGGACGCGCCCGGCAAGGGCCACCACTGGGGCATGGAGGCCGTCCACGAGGACGTGCCGCGCGGCAAGCTGGTCGACCTCGGCATCGTCGGCACCACCGAGGAGGTCCTCACCGGCCCGTCGCACACCCCGGACGGCTCGATGAACTTCTTCGGCGCCCTGCGTCGCGCGATGGCCACCACGGGCTACAGCGAGCTCAAGGAGTTCCAGCGCGTCGAGGTGACGGTCGCGGACGCGCAGCACAAGCGCTGACGCGCCCACCGCACGCACGGGAGGGGCCCCGCACCGGGTGGTGCGGGGCCCCTCTCGCGTAGCGGCGTCGCCTACTCCGCGGCCGCGGCCTTCTTCGAGCCGCTGAAGGCGGCGAAGGCGGCGAGGGCGAAGAAGAGGAAGGTCAGCGGGTCCAGGTCTTCCTTCCACGCCGCCTGCACGACGTCGAGGTGCTCGAAGAGGAGCGTGGTGACCGAGACGTTCAGCTCCTTGGCGCCGATGATCGAGATGGCGAGCAGCTGGCCGAAGTAGACCGCGCCGAGCGAGAGCACCGCGCTGACCACGGGCAGGGCCGGGTTGCGGCCGCCGGCCTTGCCGGCCGCGAAGCCGACGAGGAAGCCGACGCCGACGGCCGCCCAGCCGATCTCGCGCTCGATGGCGCCGGCGATCCCGCCGTAGACGCCGCCGGCGACGAGCGCGGCGACGACCGCGACGACCAGGCCGAGACCGACGTGGGAGCGGGCCGGCGGGGCCGGGGCGACCGGCGGCTGCGGGAAGGGCTCGGCGGCGCCCTGGGCGAACGGGTTGCCGGGCGGCGGAACGGGCTGAGACATGAAGAAGATCCCCCCATGGGACGCGTGATGAAGCGGCCTGGAGGCTAGCAGGCGCCCACGACATCTTCACAGGGGGTTTACTTCGGGACGTTTTCTACAAGCGGTGCGCGGCGCCCGCCGGGGTGGCGCCACGGGTGTCGAGGAGCAGTTGGGCCTTCACGGACAGGCCCTGGAGGTCGTACGTGCGGTGGTGCTGGAGCAGGATCGTCAGGTCGGCGTGGGCGGCGGCCTCGTAGAGGGCGTCGGCGCGGGGGACGGGGAGGTCGCGGACGCGCCAGTCGGGGACGTACGGGTCGTGGTAGCTGACCGCGGCGCCGAGGTCCATCAGGCGGCGGGCGATCTCGTCGGCGGGGGAGCCCTGCCGGTCGGCGAGGTCGGGTTTGTACGTGACGCCGAGCAGGAGGACGCGCGCCCCGCGGGCGGACTTGCCGTGCTCGTTGAGGAGGGTGGCGCAGCGCTGGACGACGTACTGCGGCATGCGCTCGTTGACCTGGCCGGCGAGTTCGACCAGGCGCAGCGGGCGGTGGGCGCCGACGGTGTCGACGGGGACGCCGTGGCCGCCGACGCCGGGGCCGGGGCGGAAGGCCTGGAAGCCGAAGGGCTTGGTCTCGGCGCAGCGGATGACGTCCCAGAGGTCGACGCCGAGTTCGTGGCAGAGCACCGCCATCTCGTTGACGAGGGCGATGTTGACGTGCCGGAAGTTGGTCTCCAGGAGTTTGACGGTCTCGGCCTCGCGCGGGCCGCGGGCGCGGACCACCTTGTCGGTGAGGCGGCCGTAGAAGGTGGCGGCGGACTCGGTGCAGGCGGGGGTGAGCCCGCCGATGACCTTGGGGGTGCCGGCGAAGCCGTGGGTGCGGCTGCCGGGGTCGAGGCGGCCGGGGGAGTACGCGAGGTGGAAGTCGCGCCCGGCGCGCAGTCCCGAGCCCGCTTCGAGGAGTTCGCGGAACGGTCCCTCGGTGGTGCCGGGGGGCACGGGCGACTCCAGGAGGACCGTGGTGTGGGGCCGCAGCCTGGCGGCCAGCGCGCGGGCGGCGTCGGTGACGGCGGTGAGGTCGAGGGCGCCGTCGGGCCCCGGCGGGGTGGGGGCGCAGATGACGGCGGTGCGGACGCGGCCGAGTTCGGCGGGGTTGCCGGCGGGGCGGAAGCCCGCGGCGAGCATCCGGCGGATCTCGGCGGCGGTGAGCGAGCCGTCGACGGGGGGCCGTCCGGCGGCGAGTTCGGCGACGGGGCGGGGGTCGGTGTCGTAGCCGATGGTGTCGACACCGGCCGCGGTGGCCGCCTGGGCGAGGGGGAGACCGTGGTGGCCGAGGCCGATGACGGCGAGATCAGCTGGCATGGAGTGGGCCGTCCTTCCCTGGTGCCGGAGAGGGCCGTGAGCCGGGGGGCCGTTAGCCGGAGGGGGCGCGACGCGCAAGCCCTGTGGACAGAACGGGGCGAGCGCAATGTCAGACTAAGCGTAAATATGACCGATATGCGGCATTGTGGGGCGGAAGATCGCCGAGTGTTATCCACAGGCTGCGGTTCAGGCGGTGGCTGAAGTCGGGGGGCCGGGACAGAATCGACTCTGTGAGCCCGACCACACGGGGGGACGACGGGAGGCAGCGGTGAGGACAGCGACACTGGGACCGGCCGAGCGGACGGCCGCGCTCGCGGCCATGGCCGAGCGCGAGCTGGATGTGCTGGTCGTCGGCGCCGGAGTCGTCGGCGCGGGCACCGCGCTCGACGCCGTCACCCGCGGCCTCACGACCGGCCTCGTCGAGGCCCGCGACTGGGCCTCCGGCACGTCGAGCCGCTCCAGCAAGCTCATCCACGGCGGCCTGCGCTATCTGGAGATGCTGGACTTCGCCCTTGTCCGCGAGGCTCTGAAGGAGCGCGGCCTCCTCCTCGAACGGCTCGCACCCCACCTGGTCAAACCCGTCCCGTTCCTCTACCCCCTCCAGCACCGGGGCTGGGAGCGCTGGTACGCCGGCTCGGGCGTCGCGCTGTACGACGCGATGTCGGTCTCCTCGGGCCACGGACGCGGCCTGCCCGTCCACCGCCACCTCAGCCGCAGCCGCGCCCTGCGGGTCGCCCCCTGCCTCAGGAAGGACGCGCTCGTCGGCGCCCTGCAGTACTACGACGCCCAGATGGACGACGCCCGCTTCGTCACCACCCTCGTCCGCACCGCCGCGAGCTACGGGGCGCAGGTCGCCAGCCGGGCCCGGGTCGCCGGCTTCCTGCGGGAGGGCGAGCGGGTCGTCGGCGCCCGCGTCCAGGACGTCGAGACCGGCGGGGAGTACGAGATCAGGGCCCGTCAGATCGTCAACGCCACCGGGGTGTGGACCGACGACACCCAGGCCCTCATCGGAGAGCGCGGCCAGTTCCACGTCCGCGCCTCCAAGGGCATCCACCTGGTCGTGCCCAAGGACCGCATCCACTCCACCAGCGGACTCATCCTGCGCACCGAGAAGTCCGTGCTGTTCGTGATCCCCTGGGGCCGGCACTGGATCGTCGGCACCACCGACACCGACTGGGACCTCGACAAGGCCCACCCCGCCGCCTCCAGCGCCGACATCGACTACCTCCTGGAGCACGTCAACAGCGTCCTCGCGACCCCGCTCACCCGCGACGACGTCCAGGGCGTCTACGCGGGCCTGCGCCCGCTGCTCGCCGGCGAGTCCGACGCCACCAGCAAGCTCTCCCGCGAACACACCGTCGCCCACCCGGTGCCCGGCCTCGTCGTCGTCGCCGGCGGCAAGTACACGACCTACCGGGTCATGGCGAAGGACGCCGTCGACGAGGCCGTCCACGGACTCGACAAGCGGGTCGCCGCCTGCGTCACCGAGGACACCCCGCTGCTCGGCGCCGAGGGCTACCGGGCCCTGTGGAACGCCCGCGCCGGGATCGCCGCCCGCACCGGGCTCCATGTGGCCAGGGTCGAGCATCTGCTCAACCGCTACGGCTCCCTGACGGAGGAGATCCTCGACCTCGTCGCCGCCGACCCCGCCCTCGGCGCACCGCTGCCCGCCGCCGAGGACTATCTGAAGGCCGAGATCGTCTACGCCGCCTCGCACGAAGGGGCGCGCCACCTCGACGACGTCCTCACCCGGCGCACCCGCATCTCCATCGAGACCTTCGACCGGGGCACGCGCAGCGCCCGTGAGTGCGCCGAACTCATGGCGCCCGTCCTCGGCTGGGACGCCCACCAGATCGACAAGGAGGTCGAGCACTACGAGAAGCGGGTCCAGGCGGAGCGCGAATCGCAGCGCCAGCCCGACGACCTGACGGCGGACGCCGCCAGGCTGGGGGCGCCCGACATCGTGCCGATCTGACCGGCTCGGGCGCGGGAAAGCTTCTCGGAGTACGGACCCGGGGGAGGCATCGGTCCCGGAGTGAGGGACAATGAGCTCTCTTCCAGGGCGGGTTGCCGCATCGCGCGGGAGCGGCCGACGCGGGCGAGATCAGGGATCGACGAGGGGACGCATGTCGGAGGCGGAGCAGTCGCGGGAATCGGGGCAGGACCCCCGGCGGGACTCCGCCGCGGGGGCCGCCACCGACGGCGCCCTGGGTGCGGTTCCGGCCGCGCGCAAGGCGGAGCGGGACGGCGCGGCGAAGGACGAAGTCCGGGACGCGGCGAAGGCCGCGCAGGACCCGGCGGACGACGACGGCGCGGCCGGAGCCCCAGCGGCCTCCGGAGCCGGGGCCCGGGCGGCCGCGGACCTGTCGAAGAAGCCGGCGGCCGGGCGCGAGTCCGGCAGCGGATCGACCGACGGGGCGGCGCCCGCCACCGGATTCGGGGCGGACGTGGCGGACGTCGACGCGAAGCGGTCCGCCGGAACGGGCGGGCGCACCGGCCGCGCTGACAAGGCGTCCGCGGAGGGACGGCTGCTCGCCGGCCGCTACCGCCTCGGCGTCGTCCTCGGCCGCGGCGGCATGGGCACCGTGTGGCGGGCGGTCGACGAGACCCTCGGGCGGACCGTCGCCGTCAAGGAGCTGCGCTTCCCCAACAGCGTCGACGACGACGAGAAGCGACGCCTCATCACCCGCACCCTGCGCGAGGCCAAGGCCATCGCCCGGATCCGCAACAACGGCGCCGTGACCGTCTACGACGTGGTCGACGAGGACGACCGCCCGTGGATCGTCATGGAGCTCATCGAGGGCAAGTCCCTCGCCGACGCCGTGCGCGAGGACGGCACGCTCACCCCGCGCCGCACCGCCGAGGTCGGCCTCGCCATCCTCGACGTGCTGCGCTCCGCGCACCGCGAGGGCATCCTCCACCGCGACGTGAAGCCGTCCAACGTGCTGATCGCCGAGGACGGCCGCGTCGTCCTCACCGACTTCGGCATCGCCCAGGTCGAGGGAGACCCCTCGATCACCTCGACCGGCATGCTCGTCGGCGCCCCCTCGTACATCTCGCCTGAGCGGGCCCGCGGCCACAAGCCCGGCCCGGCCGCCGACCTCTGGTCGCTCGGCGGGCTGCTCTACGCGGCGGTCGAGGGCAGCCCGCCCTACGACAAGGGCTCCGCCATCGCCACGCTCACCGCGGTGATGACCGAGCCGGTCGACCCGCCGAAGAACGCGGGCCCCGAGCTGGAGAAGGTCATCTACGGCCTGCTCGCCAAGGACCCCGACCAGCGGCTCGACGACGCCGGGGCGCGGGTGCTGCTGCGCGCCGTGCTCGACGCCCCCGAGGCCCCGCCGGCGCCGGGCCCCGAGACGACCCGGGTCGTCCCGCTGCCCCCGCTCCCCGACCGCCCGCCGACGGCACCGCCCGTGCCCACCCGGGAGAAGCCCGCCCGCGAGAAGACCGGTGAGGCGGCCGAGCGGATGCGCGGCGCGCTGAAGTCCGTGCGCAACGCGGCGGTCGCGGCGAAGTCCGAGCCCGAGCGCGGGTCCGGCCCCGCGACGCCGGACCGGCCCGCACAGCCCCGGGCCTCGCTCACCGACGTCGTCCCGCGCCGCACCCTGGTGATCATCGCCGCGGTCGTGGTCGCCGCCCTGCTCGGCACGATCCTGTACGTCTCCCTCGGCGGCGGCAAGGACGGTGCGGACCAGGGCAAGGGCGGCAGCTCCGGCGGCACGACCGCCTCGGCCGGGTCCACCGCCGGCAGCGGCGGCAGCGACCCGAGCACCGACACCGGCACCTCGGGCGACCCCGGCCAGCAGGGCGGCGGCGACAAGCCCGCGGGCAACAGCGGAGGCCAGAGCGGCACCACGCCCACCGGGACCTCCGGCGGCGCCCAGACCGGCGGCCAGGCCGGCGGCCCGCAGCTGCCCGCCGGCTATGTGATGGTGACCAACGACCGCTTCCACTTCCGGATGGCGATGCCCGCCTCCTTCAAGCTCGCCGCGATAGCGGGCCAGAACTCGGGCGGCATCTTCCACGCCGGCGGCAGCGGATTCCCGCGGGTCCAGGTCGACTTCAACGACAGCCCCCGCGACGACGCCGCCAGCGCCTGGCGCGCCGCCGTCGCCGCGGTGGCCGCGTCCAGCAACGGCTACAAGCACATCGCCATCCGCCCGGTGGAGTACAAGGGCTATCCGACCGTCGCCGACTGGGAGTTCGAGCGCACCCAGAACGGCATGCGGATCCGGATACTCAACCGCGGATTCAAGGTCGACGCCGGACACGGCTACTCGATCATGGTCAGCTGCAAGGCCGACGCGTGGGACGCCGCGGAGTGCAAGACGCTGAGGGAGACGGCGTTCGCCACGTTCAGCCCCAAGGACTGACCGGCGCACGTATCGTGAAAGGCCCCGGCCCCCGAGGACCGGGGCACGGGGGACGGCAGGCGCGTGGGGAGGCGTCGTGGACGACTACGCGGGAAGGGTGCTCGCGGACCGCTACCGCCTGCCCCTGCCGCCGGCCGACGCGTACGAGCTCGTCGAGACGCGCGCCTTCGACACCTACAGCGGACAGGAAGTCCGGATCCGTCAGGTGCCGCTGCCCGAGGTCGTCGACGCCGAACTCGTCGGCGACGAGCCCTACCCCGCACAGGGCCGGGCCACCCGCCGCCCCGCCGACCCCGGCGTCCGCCGCGCCCTCGAAGCCGCCCAGTCCGCCGCGCAGATCCCCGACCACCCCCGCCTCGACCAGGTCTTCGACGTGTTCGCGGAGGCCGGCTCGCTGTGGATAGTGAGCGAGTTCGTCGCGGCCACCCCGCTCGCCGAACTGCTCGCCGAGGCCCCGCTGAGCCCCTACCGGGCCGCCGAGATCGGCTCCGACCTCCTCACCGCCCTGCGCGCCCTGCACGCGCACGGATGGACCCACCGGAACGTCACCCCGCGCACGGTCCTCGTCTGCGAGGACGGCCGCGTCGTCCTGACCGGCCTCGCCGCGGGCGCGGCGGAGGAGGCCCTCTGCGGCTACGCCCCGGTGCCCCTCCCGGACGACGGGATCGAGCCGTTCGCACCGCGCCCGCGCGCCCAGGAGCCGGAGCCGGAGCCGGAGTACGGGGAGACCGAGGAGTACCGGGAGACCGGGGGGTACGGAGCGACCGCGGGGTACCGGGAGACCGAGGGGTACGGGGAGACGGAGGAGTACCGGGAGGGCGAGGAGTACGCCGCCGAGTGGTACGAGGCCGAGGCGGACGGCGCCGAGGCGGACGGCGCTGAGGCGTACGCGGCCGAGGAGTACGCGGCCGAGGAGTACGCGGCCGAGGCGTACGCGGCCGAGGCGTCCGCGACGGCGTACGACGAGCCGGCTGCCGGGAACGACGGGGGCTGCGAAGCACCCCGTGGTCCCCGGCCCTTCCCCGGCCCAGGCCCCGCCCACCCCGAGCTCCCCCCGGCCGCCGAGCTCCCCACCGCCCCCACCGCCTCCGGCACGCCCGCCGCCGCGGATGTGCGGGCGGCGCGGGCCGGGGCCATCGCCGCGTACCGGGCGGGGGCCAGGGCCGCCGCACGGCTCGGCGAGACCGGGGCGCTGCCGGTCCAGCGCCCGGCCGCGCCGGCGCCGCCCGCCCAGGCCACGCCGCCCGCGGAGCCGCCCGTACCGCCCCAGGCCCGGCCCCCGGCCCCGCCCGTGGCCCCCGCCGCGCACCCCGAGCCGCAGTGGTGGGCGCGGGTGGAGGCCGAGGACGACGGGGACGAGGAGGACGACGGCGACGAGACCGGCGGGGCGTACGGCGGCAGCACGCCGCCGCGCGTGTATCTCACCGGCACCTGGAGCGACGGCCCGCACGCCTCCCGGGACGGTGCGCGCTCGGTCCCGGCGGGCGGCGGCGCCCTGCCCGCGCTCCCCGCCGGATACACGGCCGCGGCCCCCGCACCCCTGCCCGTGCCCGCGCCCGCCCAGGGCGCCCCGTCGGGTGACGCCTACCGCGGCCCGGTCACCCGGCTCGCCGCCGAGCGGGCCCGCCAGGCGCGGATCGCGGTCGTCGGCGCCGTCACCGAGCGCTGGGCGCCCGAGCAGGCGGGCCCCGTCCACGAGCACTGGCGGCTGGCCCCGCCCATCGGCCCCGCCACCGACCTGTGGGCGCTGGGCGCGCTGCTCTACCGGGCCGTCCAGGGCCACGCCCCGTACCCGGAGGACAGCGCCGCCGAGCTGGTCCAGCTGGTCTGCGCCGAGCCCCCGGCCTTCGCCGAGGAGTGCGGTCCGCTGCGGCCGGTCGTGGAGTCGCTGCTGCACCAGGACCCCACCGAGCGCCCCGACGTCGAGGTGCTGAGCGGCTGGCTGCGCTCGCTGGTCCGTTCGGCGCCCGAGCCGGAGGCCGGGATCGGCGTCATACCGCTGCCCTCGCCGGACGCGACCCGGCTGCCCATCGTGCGCCGTCGCGGCGAGCTGGTGCGCCGGCGCCGCGGGGGTGCGGCGGGCGGCCGCCACCGGCACGCGCGGGGGCGCGTCCCGCACAAGGTGCCCGCGGGCGTCCACCAGGCCGACGCCCCGCACGAGTTCCCGCTCGACGGCGCCTTCCACGAGGAGCTCCCGCAGCGCGCCCCGCGCGCCCCGCGTACGTCGGGCTCCCCGCGTTCGCTGGGGCGACTGCTGCTGATCCTGATCCTCCTGCTGCTCGCCGGCGCCGTCGCGTACGCCATGCTCTTCCTGCCCGGCAAGGACGGCAACGGCGGCAAGGGCGGGGCGAGCGGGCAGACCGCGCCCCCCACGGCCGGGAGCTCGGCCCCGTCCCCCTCGGGCGAGCCGGCGCCGACGAAGCCGACCGCGAAGCCGTCCACCGAGCCCGCCCCGACCACCGCCCCGCCCTCGTCCGTGGCCCTCGCCCCGGGGTACGTGCTCCGCAAGGACACCGAGGGCTTCGAGGTCGGCGTGCCGCGCGACTGGCGGCGCAGCCCGGTCAACGACGCCGGGCAAGTGCGCTACACCGGTGGTGATTTCACCCTGATCGTGGTCCCGGGGCGGGACACCGTGCAGGCGAACGGTGCCGACCCCATGGCGTACCAGCGGACCAGGGAGCGCGAGCTCCAGCCCTGGCGGGACTCCTCCTGGTCCAGCGCCTCCGGTCTGCGCCGGATCGACATCGGCCGACAGGCCATGGCGGTGGGGCAGTTCACCTGGCAGGACAGCACCGGCCGTGAGGTCTTCGTACGCAATCTGGCGCTGATCGAGGGCGGCCGCTACCACGTCGTCCAGGTCATCGGCCCGGAGAGCGAGCGGGACAAGGTCTCCGAGATCTACGACCAGGCGGTGAAGGCGTACCGGGCGACGCGGTGAGCGAAGTCCGAGCGAACCGCCGAGGGACCGACCTCCCCCTGGTCACAGTGTTGTTCCACAACAACCCCCTAGGTTCCGTGTCCCGCGCCCCCTCCGTACCCTTGCTTCCGAGCAAACAGGCGGGGGCACGTGGAACATTCTGAGAGCACCGGCGAGAGATCCGGTCAGGGCGCCGGCCAGAGCACCGGGACCGGACTGCTGCTCGCCGGGCGCTACCGTCTCGGCGAGTCCATCGGCCGCGGCGGCATGGGCAAGGTGTGGCGCGCGCACGACGAGGTGCTGCACCGCGTCGTGGCCGTCAAGGAGTTGACGGCGGGCCGGTTCGTGGCGGAGGCCGACCGGCTGGTCCTGCACGCCCGGACGCAGAAGGAGGCGCGCGCGGCGGCCCGGATCACGCATCCCGGCGTGGTCACCGTGCACGACGTCCTGGAGCACGACGACCGGCCGTGGATCGTCATGCAGTACGTGGACGGGCCCTCGCTGGCCGACGCGGCCAAGGAGGCCGGCACGATCGAGCCCCGCGAGGCGGCCCGGATCGGCCTGCACGTCCTGGGCGCGCTGCGCGCCGCGCACGCGGCCGGCGTGCTGCACCGCGATGTGAAGCCGGGCAATGTGCTGCTCGCGCGCGACGGCCGGGTCCTCATCACCGATTTCGGGATCGCGGCGATCGAGGGCGATTCGTCCATCACCCGTACGGGTGAACTCGTCGGCTCCATCGACTATCTGGCACCCGAACGGGTCCAGGGCGGCGATCCGGGTCCCGCCTCGGACCTGTGGTCGCTCGGCGCCACGCTGTACGCGGCCGTGGAGGGCAGCTCGCCGTTCCGCCGCAGCTCGCCGATCAGCACCATGCAGGCCGTGGTGACGGAGGAGCCGCCGTACCCCGAGAAGGCCGGCCCGCTCGCGTCCGTCATCGTGGCCCTGCTGCGCAAGGACCCGGCGCAGCGCCCGCACGCGGACGAGGCGGAGCGGATGCTGCTCGACGCGATGGAGGGGCGTGCGCCGCAGGCCGCGCAGGCGTACGTGCCGACGCAGCGGATGCAGGCGGAGGAGCTGGTGGCCGCCGCTCCCTCGGCGACGGCGCAGCTGCCGTCCTCGTACGAGGAGTCCGCGACGCCCGCCCAGGCCCCCCGCCCGGACTCCGGCGAGCGGTCCGGGACCCGTGGCCGCTGGCGTGCCGCGGTGCTCGCGGCGGTGCTCGCCGGTCTGGTGGCCGGCGGGGCGGTCTTCTTCGTCATGACCCGGCCCGACGGGAGCGGGGGCGGCGCCAAGGGCGACACCACGCCGACCGCCACCACGGAGGCGAAGGACAAGGGCGGGATCCCGCCCGGCTGGCACCGGGTCAACGACCCGGAGGGTTTCAGCCTGCTCGTCCCGGACGGCTGGAAGCGCCAGATGGACGGCGACCAGATCGACTACACGCCGGACAACGGACGCCACCGGATCCGCATCAGCATCGACCGGTCGCCCGACTTCGAGAACCCGTACATGCACATGCTCGACCTGGAGAAGATCGTGCAGAGGCGGGCGAAGTACGAGCGGATCCGCCTGACCCAGAACACCTTCCGTGACCAGGTCAACTCCTGCGTCTGGGAGTTCACCTGGATCGAGAAGCAGACCTTCCCGGGCCCCCGCCACGCGATCGACCAGGTCTACTACGGGGACGACGGCACGGAGTACGCCCTGTACATGGCCTCGCCGGAGGACAGCTGGAGCCGGACGCGGGAGCAGTTCGACATCGTGAAGAAGTACTGGAGGGCCCCGGGCGACGCCGTAAGCCCCTGATCAGGACTTATGTGCCAGCGATCGCTGGCGCGGTTGTGCGGGGGCGGTGAAAACGCGTTACTGACGGGTACCCAAAGGCGGGTTTGCCGCCTACCCTCGGCCTCATGACGGACTCGCAGGCGATCCCCACGGACCAGGCGACGGACCCGGCCGAGCAGCAGGCCGCGGAGCAGGCCGAGGGCCAGGTCACGGATCAGGCCAAGAACCAGGCCACGGACCAGGTCACGGAGCAGGCCACCGGCCAGGCCACGGAGCAGGCCGAAAGCCCGGCCGCGGAGCAGGCCGCCGCCACGGCCCCCGCCCCGAGCGGCACCAACCCCGTCGCGCCGGCGCCCGCCGGGGCGCGCACGGCCGCCGACGTCGTCACGCCCGAGCTGGTCGCCCGGCTGGTCCGCGGGGTCGCGGGCTCCGGCCGCACCGCCAACCACACCCCCTTCACCGGGGCGAAGCTGGCGGACCTGCCCGAGGCCACCCCCGAGGACGTCGCCGAGGCCTTCGCCCGCGCCCGCGCCGCCCAGGGCGCGTGGGCCGCGACCCCCGTCAAGGCCCGCGCGGCCGTGCTGCTGCGCTTCCACGACCTGATCCTCCAGCGGCAGGGCGAGATCCTCGACCTCATCCAGCTGGAGACCGGCAAGGCGCGGCTGCACGCCCACGAGGAGGTCCAGTCGGTCGCCGTCGCCGCCCGCCACTACGGCCGCAAGGCCCCCGCCTACCTGCGGCCCAAGCACCACACCGGCGTCGTGCCGACCCTCACCAAGGTGACCGAGCTGCGTCAGCCGCGCGGGGTCGTCGGCCAGATCGCCCCCTGGAACTACCCGCTGGAGCTCTCGGTCGGCGACGCGCTGCCCGCGTTCGTCGCCGGCAACGCCGTCGTGATGAAGCCCGACACCGAGACCGCGCTGACCGCGCTGTGGGCCCGCGACCTGCTCATCGAGGCCGGTCTGCCCGCCGAGGTCTTCCAGGTCGTCATCGGCGAGGGCCCGGTCGTCGGCCCCGAGGTCGTCCGCCACGCCGACTACGTCTCCTTCACCGGCTCCACCCGCACCGGCCGCGAGGTCGCCCAGGGCGCGGCGGCCCGGCTCGTCGGCGTCACCCTGGAGCTCGGCGGCAAGAACGCGATGCTCGTCCTCGAGGACGCCGACATCGAGAAGGCCGCCGCCGGCGCCGTGCGCGCCTGCTTCTCCTCCGCGGGTCAGCTCTGCATCTCCATCGAGCGGCTGTACGTCCACGAGTCCGTCGCCGACGCCTTCGTCGCCCGCTTCGCCGCCCGGACGAAGGCCATGCGGCTCGGCAACTCCCTCGCGTACGGCGCCGACATGGGCTCGCTCGTCGGCGAGCGGCAGCTGGAGACCGTCTCCCGGCACGTCGACGAGGCCGTCGCCAAGGGTGCCAAGCTGGTCGCCGGCGGTGTCGCCCGCCCCGACATCGGCCCGCTCTTCTACGAGCCGACCATCCTCGACGGCGTCGAGGCCCCGATGGCGGTGTGCACCGAGGAGACCTTCGGCCCGGTCGTCTCGATCTACCGCTTCCGCGACGAGGACGAGGCCGTCGAGCTGGCCAACGGCACCCCGTACGGACTGAACTCCTCCGTGTGGACGACGGACTCCCGCCGCGGCCACGCGATCGCCGCCCGGCTGCGCACCGGCACGGTCAACATCAACGAGGGCTACGCGCCCGCGTACGGCAGCGTCCGCGCCCCGATGGGCGGCATGAAGGACTCCGGCCTCGGCCGGCGCCACGGCTCCGAGGGCATCCTCAAGTTCACCGAGGCCCAGACCGTCGCCCAGCAGCGGCTCGTCCCGCTCGCCCCCTCCTTCGGGATGGACGACGAGAAGTACGCGGCGTTCATGAGCACCTCCCTGAAGCTGATGAAGGCCCTGCGCCTGCGCTGACCCGCCGCCCCACCCGCCCGCCCCTTTCTCGTCCGAGGAGAGCCATGACCGCGGTACCCCCTGCCCAGAACCAGGTCGAGGACGGCTCGTACGGCGGCTTCGCCGACGACGCGTACGACTACGACGTCATCGTCGTCGGCTCCGGCTTCGGCGGTTCGGTCACGGCCCTGCGCCTGACCGAGAAGGGCTACCGGGTCGGCGTCCTGGAGGCCGGCCGCCGCTTCACCCGCGCGAGCCTGCCCAAGAACTCCTGGGACCTGAAGAACTTCCTGTGGGCCCCCGCGCTCGGCCTCTACGGCATCCAGCGCATCCACCTGCTCGGCAACGTCATGGTGCTGGCCGGCGCGGGCGTGGGCGGCGGCTCCCTCAACTACGCCAACACCCTCTACGAGCCGCTCGCGCCGTTCTTCGAGGACCCGCAGTGGAAGGACATCACCGACTGGCGGGCGGAGCTCTCGCCGTACTACGACCAGGCCAAGCGGATGCTGGGCGTCCGGCTCAACCCGACGATGACCCCCTCCGACGTGCACCTCAAGGCCACCGCCCAGGCCATGGGGATCGGCGACACCTTCCACATGGCCCCGGTCGGCGTCTTCTTCGGTGACGGCGCCGACGCCGACGGGTCCCCGAAGGTGCGCGCGAAGCCCGGCGGCGAGGTCGCCGACCCCTACTTCGGCGGCGCGGGCCCCTCCCGCAAGGCCTGCACCGAGTGCGGCGAGTGCATGACCGGCTGCCGCCACGGCGCCAAGAACACCCTCAACGAGAACTACCTCTACCTCGCCGAGCAGGCCGGCGCGGTCGTCCACCCGATGACCTCGGTCGTCGCCCTCACCGAGGACTCGCGCGGCGGCTACGCGGTCAGGACCCTGCCGACCGACAACAGGAAGAAGGGCGCCGGCCGGACCTTCCGTGCCCCCCGCGTGGTCGTCGCGGCCGGCACGTACGGCACGCAGACCCTGCTGCACCGGATGAAGGACACCGGGCTGCTGCCCCACATCTCCGGCCGGCTCGGCGAGCTGACCCGGACGAACTCGGAGGCGCTCGTCGGCTCGCAGACCACCGACCGCCGCTACCGCAAGCGGCACGGCAAGGACCGGGTCGACTTCACCCGGGGCGTCGCGATCACCTCCTCGATCCACCCGGACGAGAACACCCACATCGAGCCCGTCCGCTACGGCAAGGGCTCCAACTCCATGGGCGGCATGACCGTCCTCCAGGTGCCCTACGGCGCCCACCGGGTCCGCAACTGGCTCCTCGAACTGGTCAAGCACCCGGCGCTCGCCGTGCGCTCGCTGTCCAACTTCCGCTGGTCGGAGCGGACCATCATCGGACTGGTCATGCAGTCCCTGGACAACTCCCTGACGACCTTCCGCAAGCCCGGCGGCCTCGGCAAGGGCCTGCTCACCGCCCGGCAGGGCCACGGCGCGCCCAACCCGACCCAGATCGAGGCGGCGACCCGGGCCGCCTCCCTGATGGCCGAGGAGATCAACGGCTTCGCCGGCTCCAACATCGGCGAACTGATGGGCACCCCGCTCACCGCGCACTTCCTGGGCGGCTGCCCGATCGGCGCGGACGCGGACTCGGGCGTCATCGACCCGTACCACCGCCTCTACGGTCACCCGGGCATCTCCGTCGTCGACGGCGCGGCGGTCTCCGCCAACCTCGGCGTCAACCCCTCGCTGACGATCACGGCGCAGGCGGAGCGGGCGATGTCCTTCTGGCCGAACAAGGGCGAGGAGGATCCGCGTCCGCGTCAGGGCGAGGCCTACGTCCGCCTCGCCCCGGTCGAGCCCAAGTCCCCGGCGGTCCCCGCGGAGGCCTTCGGCGCGCTGAGGCTGCCGTTCCTGGGGATCCCGGCCGTACCGCCGAAGAAGGTGTGAGACGGGGCAGGCGAGGCCCCGCGCTCGATTCCCCGGAGAGCCCTGGAGATTCCCCCGGGGATTCCCGGGGATTCCCGGGGATTGCCCCGAGATTCCACAAAAGCGGAGAGGCGCTGCACCCCCCTCCGAGTGCAGCGCCTCTCCAGCTTCTGGGTGGTGCTGCATAGATGACCGGTGACCTGGGGGATTGGTTGTAGCGCGCTCACGAGATCTTTATGTGACGCGCGTCACGTATCCGGAGGCGGGACGTGCAGGGGCCCCGCGTCGCGATTCCGGTCGCGGTCGCGGGGCCCCTGGGGAAAGCGGCGCCGGGGGAGTGGAGTGCGCCGCTGGAGTGGGAAGTGCGGTGGGAACGGGGACGGTGTGGGGGTCTCGGGTCGTTCGGCCGGTTGCGGTCGGCCCCGGGCGTCCCCGGGACCGACCGCCCTTTCTGGGTGACCGGGCTGCTGTCCCCTGCCGTCCGGTCACGCGCGCTGGAGCGAGGTCCCACGACGCACCAGAGGTACGTCACACGCCCCAGCGAAGCCACGCGTGGTCTTTTTCGGGCCCGCCCCTGGCTGGCACGGACAACACCACCAACGAAGCGGCGCCCGGCCCGGTCACGCGCCGTACGGGTGAGGCCGCGCCCGAACTCGGGTGCGGGGGAGCACCCCCGCCGGCCACGGGCCGTAGGACGCGGCACCGGCGGGCCTCGCGGGCGCGGCCCCGGCCCGGCTCGTCAGATGCGGCCCCGGCACAGCTCCAGCATCGTCATCGCGAGCGCGGTGCCCGGCTTGCCCAGCGCGTCGCGGTAGTGGCCGAGGACCTCCATCTCGCGGGCCAGGTTCACCCGGCGGCCGCCGGAGGAGATCCGGGCCTCCTGGATCACGGCCGAGACGGCGACCCGCTCCTGGATCAGGCCGATGATCCGGTCGTCGAGCGCGTCGATGCGCTCACGGGCGTCACCGATCAGCGCCGCCGCCTCGTCGGTGCGGGCGCCGGTCTTCTCGGTCTGGGTCATCGCGGTCATGTCGGGGCTCCTCGTGGTTCTCGGTGCCCCGGAGCGGCAAGGCCCGGAGGAAAGCAGAACGCCCCGGGCCTTGTCGGCCCGGGGCGCCTGGGAAGTCGCTTGTCAGTTGCTCAAGCAGCACGACCATGGCAGCCGGTGGGCCGGTTGCCATAGGTAAACAGGAAGGTCGTGAGCTTGCGCATGGCCCCAGTATGGACCCCGACGCGGCCCCGGTCACAAACCGGGTTCGGATGGTGAGACGAAAACCGGCCGTGGCGCGCCGGTAGAATCGACAAATAGCCCCCCTTCGGGGGAACCCCTCCTACCGCCGGAAGGCCGCCGTAGTGTCATCAGCGACCCCCGCTGCCGCGCCCGACGTCACCAACCCGGACGTAGTCCTCGTTGTCGACTTCGGCGCCCAGTACGCCCAGCTCATCGCCCGCCGCGTCCGTGAGGCCCGGGTCTACAGCGAGATCGTCCCGTCCACCATGCCGGTGGCCGAGATGCTGGCCAAGAACCCGAAGGCGATCATCCTCTCCGGCGGCCCGTCCTCCGTGTACGCGGAGGGCGCCCCCCGCCTCGACCGAGCGCTGTTCGAAGCCGGCGTCCCCGTCTTCGGCATGTGCTACGGCTTCCAGCTGATGGCGACCACCCTCGGCGGCACCGTGGACAACACGGGTGCCCGCGAGTACGGCCGTACGCCTCTGCACGTCTCCAAGGCCGGCTCGACCCTCTTCGAGGGCACCCCGACCGAGCAGTCCGTGTGGATGTCGCACGGCGACGCCTGCTCGGCCGCCCCCGAGGGCTTCACCGTCACCGCGTCCACCGACGTCGTGCCGGTCGCCGCCTTCGAGAACGACGAGAAGAAGCTGTACGGCGTCCAGTACCACCCCGAGGTGCTGCACTCCACGCACGGCCAGCAGATCCTGGAGCACTTCCTCTACCGCGGCGCCGGCATCGAGCCCAGCTGGACCACCGGCAACGTCATCGAGGAGCAGGTCGCGGCCATCCGCGCCCAGGTCGGCGACAAGCGCGCCATCTGCGGCCTGTCCGGCGGCGTCGACTCCGCCGTGGCCGCCGCCCTCGTGCAGAAGGCCATCGGCTCGCAGCTCACCTGCGTCTACGTCGACCACGGTCTGATGCGCAAGGGCGAGACCGAGCAGGTCGAGAAGGACTTCGTGGCCGCCACCGGCGTCCAGCTGAAGGTCGTCGACGCGCAGGAGCGGTTCCTCACCGCGCTCGCCGGCGTCTCCGACCCGGAGACCAAGCGGAAGATCATCGGCCGCGAGTTCATCCGCGTCTTCGAGCAGGCGCAGCTGGAGATCCTCCAGGAGGAGGGCCCCGAGGTCGCGTTCCTGGTCCAGGGCACGCTCTACCCGGACATCGTCGAGTCCGGCGGCGGCACCGGCACCGCCAACATCAAGTCGCACCACAACGTGGGCGGCCTCCCCGACGACATCGAGTTCCAGCTCGTCGAGCCGCTGCGCCAGCTGTTCAAGGACGAGGTCCGCATGGTCGGCCAGGAGCTCGGCCTGCCGGAGGAGATCGTCCAGCGCCAGCCGTTCCCCGGCCCCGGCCTCGGCATCCGCATCGTCGGCGAGGTCACCAAGGAGCGCCTGGACCTGCTGCGCGAGGCCGACGCCATCGCCCGCGAGGAGCTGACGGCCGCCGGTCTGGACCGCGAGATCTGGCAGTGCCCGGTCGTGCTGCTCGCCGACGTCCGCTCCGTGGGCGTCCAGGGCGACGGCCGCACCTACGGCCACCCGATCGTGCTGCGTCCGGTCTCGTCCGAGGACGCCATGACGGCGGACTGGTCGCGCCTGCCGTACGAGGTGCTCGCCCGCATCTCGACCCGGATCACCAACGAGGTCGCCGACGTCAACCGCGTCGTCCTCGACGTGACGAGCAAGCCGCCGGGCACCATCGAGTGGGAGTAGTCCCTCCCCTCGCGCCGAGACAAGCGCCTGAGACCGCCGTCCCCGTCCACCACGGGGGCGGCGGTCTCGCCGTTTGTGCGGGCCCCTACGGACCGAGCCTCCGGAGCGCCTCCACCGACTCGCTCCGTACGGGCTCCGCCGGCTCGGTCCGTAGGGGCTCCGCCGGCTCGGTCCGTACGGGCTCCGCCGACTTGGTCCGTACGGGCTCTGGTCACTTGCGGGGGCGGGCGTTACCTTCCGGCGCATGACCGAGATACCGGCGCCCGTCCCCGTCGAGCAGCTCCACTTCGCCATGCCGCCCGTCCACGCGACGGCCGCCGAGGAGCGCACCCACCGCAAGCAGCGACTCGCCGCCGCGCTCCGGGTCTTCGGGAGTCTCGGGTACGAGGAGGGGGTCTCCGGTCACATCACCGCCCGCGACCCGGAGCACCCCGACTGCTTCTGGGTGAACCCCTTCGGCGCCCCCTTCGCCGAGCTCACCGCGAGCGACCTGATCCTCGTCGACGGCGCGGGCCGGGTCGTCTACGGCGCCCACCACGTCAACCAGGCCGCGTTCACCGTGCACGCCGAGGTCCACCGGGCCCGGCCCGACGTGGTGGCGGTCGCGCACACCCACTCCCCGCACGGGCGGGCCCTGGCCGCCCTCGGCGAGCTGATCGACCCGATCACCCAGGAGGCCTGCGCCTTCTACCAGGACCACGCCCTCTACGACGCGTACACCGGGGTCACCGTCGACCCGGAGGAGGGCCGGCGGATCGCGGTCGGCCTCGGCCCCTTCAAGGGGATCGTGCTGCGCAACCACGGGCTGCTCACCGTCGGCTCCTCCGTGGACGCGGCGGCCTGGTGGTTCATCGCCATGGAACGCTGCGCCCAGGTGCAGCTGACCGCGCGGGCGGCGGGCAAGCCGGTGCTGATCGACCACCGGGACGCCGTCGCCACCCGCGAACAGCTCGGCAACGACCTGGTCGCCTGGATCAACTACCAGCCGCTGTGGCGGCGGATCAGCCGCGCGGAGCCCGAACTCCTGTCGTAGAAGGTGCCTTTACGTCAATGTGATGACTCTTCAATCACTCCTGTGCGGGGTGTGCAGAGCGCTCGGAGTGCGTGGTCGGTGCGGCACAATTCCCAGGAATCAACAGCCAGTTGACTCCCGTCGACACCAGTTGACGAAGGCATTCGACCGACCGGGAAGTGGGCGGCGCCGTGGCGGTGCAAGAGGCGAGACAGTGCGGGGCGGAACCGGACGGCGGCGGCTGCCCGCACTGCGACGGCTCCGGCCACCGGCGCGCCGTCGCCGCCTTCCTGGCCCGCCGCGACGAGCTCGCCACGGGCCACGGCGTGCCCGCCGCCCTCGCCCACTCGCCGGTCGCCTCCCGCCAGTGGGTCTCCGACGAACTCGCCCAGTCCGCCCGCACCGTCACCGCCCGCGGCCGGGAGGCGGGCGCGGCCCGGCTCGGCCGGGTGCGCCGCGGCACCCTCGCCGCCGTCTGGGGCGCCGTGCTCGCCCTCCTCCTCGGGCAGGCCCTCACCGCCATGGGTACGGGATGGACGGGGACCCGCACGGCCGCGCTGGCCGCCGCCGTCCTGCCGGCCCTCGCGCTCACCGCGGTCGCCCGGCTGCACCGCGCCCGCGGCGGGATCCTCGCCCCGCTTCTCGGCGAGGACCGGCGGCTCTCCACCTCCCGCACCGTCGCCGCCTGCTGGCTCCTCCTCTGCGTCTACGCCGTGCTGCTGCTCTGTCTGCGGCTGGCCGGCGGGGCGGACGGGGTGGACCTGGGCCTGCGGCGCGGCGCCGGACTGCTCGCCGTCTTCGCCCTCGTCTCCGTCGTCGCCGTCACCGCCCGCCTGATCGTCTCGCTGAGGGTCGCGGCGCGGCGGCTGCAGAAGGTCCGCGCCGACCGCCCGCGCCCCGCCGACCTGCTGTGCGACGACGACGGGCAGGCCAGCCTCACCGACGTCCAGTACGTCCTGGTCTCCGGCGCGGTGCTCCTGCTCGCCGCCGTCCGGCTCGGCCGCACCCCCGACCGGCTGCCCGAACTGCCCTGGGCCCTGGTGCTCCTGGTCGCCGTCTCCGCCGCCGGTTACCTCGCCGGCAAGTGCGTGGAGGGCGGACGGCCCAAGATCTTCTCGGTGGTCCGGGCGCGCGAGGCGGGCGACCTGGACGCCCCGATCCGCACCGGCGACGACATCGAGATCCGCGGCACCGGCTTCGTCCCGGCCGGGGCGGCCGGCCCCGAGCCCCTGACCCGGCTCGTCGTGCGGATCGGCCCGGTCCACGCCCATGTCCCGCTCGTCCCCGTCCCCGGAGGCTTCGCCAACCCGACCGACACCGCCCTGACCGTGCCCCTCCCCGCCGATGTCGAACCGGGCCGGGTCGAGGTGTCGGTCGTGACGGCCGCCGGGGTCGAGACCAACCGGGTCACGATCGACGTCGTCGACTGAGCCCCCCTCCCCGGCCACGGGAAAGCCGGGGAGAATCGTTCCGCGGAACCGGCCGGCACAGCGGCCCGGACCGTGAGCGGCACGGGCAGTGCGCGGGGCGTGGAGAGGCGGCTTGGGATGGCGGAACGGTCGGGTTCGGGTACGAGTTCGGGTTCGGGTTCGGATGCGGGTTCAGGTTCGGGCGCGGAGAGCGGACCGGGCGGGGCGGCGGACGGTCGCGGGGGCTTCGGCGGTCTCGGCGCTTCCGGTGGGCGAGGCGGTCTCGGCGCGGACGGCTGGAAGGCCCTCGCCTCCCGCTACGCCCTCGTGCCGCTGCGGATCTTCCTCGGCATCACCTTCGTCTACGCCGGGCTCGACAAGCTGACCGACCCCGGCTTCCTCGCCGACACCGGTCCCGGGTCGATCGGCGAGGTCATGCGGGGCGTCCGGGACACCTCGGCCCTCCCGGCCCTGGTGGACCTGGCCCTCCACAGCCCCGTCGGCTTCGGCTACGCCATCGCGCTCGGCGAGCTGCTGGTCGGGGTCGGGACCCTGTTCGGCCTGTACGGCAGGGTCGCCGCGCTCGGCGGGGCGCTGATCTCGCTGAGCCTCTGGCTGACCGTGAGCTGGCAGGTGAACCCGTACTACCTCGGCAACGACCTCGCCTATCTCATGTCGTGGCTCCCGCTGCTGCTCGCCGGGACCCCCGTGCTCTCGCTCGACGCCCTCCTCGCCGAGCGGCGCCGTACCCCGTAGGCGATCCAGGACGTCAGGGCCGCGAGGACCAGGGCGCCGCCCAGCACCGGGATCACCAGGAACCAGCCGACGGACCAGCGGCCCGCGGCGTCGCCCGCGTAGAGGCCCGCGAGGGCGAGGGCGGCGAGGCCCAGGACGAGGCGGCCGGGGCGGAACTCATGAACCAGCACGGGTGACCTCCACCTGTCCGAGTCCGACCTTCAGGAAGAGGTCGAGGGTGCCGCCCGCCGGGACGCCCGGCGGCGGTGCGAGCGTCCGGGTCTCGTCGAGCCCCGGCGCGATGTCGATGTCGTCCGCCGCGCGCGTGGGCCGCGCGGACCCGCTCGGTGCGGGCTCCGCGGCCGACCGCGGAGCCGCCGACGGGGCGGCCGCCGACGGGGTGGCCGTCGCCGGGGTGGCCGCCGACGGGGTGGCCGTCGCCGCCGGTGCGTTCGGGGCCGCCGGTGCGTTCGGCGCCGGGGGCGAGGCCACCGGGGTGGCGGGCGTCTGCTGGGCGGGCAGCCGGAGATCGCCGAGGCCCGCCTGGGCCCGCAGCCTCACCGTGACGTTCCTCGGGACGATCACCTTCAGCCGTCCGGCGCCGACCTCCGCCTGCGTCACCACCGTCGTGCCCGCGGGGACGGCCAGGCCGGACAGGTCCAGCGTGCCGACGCCGAGGCCCAGCTCGTACCGGGGCTGCACGGCCGCGACGGCCGCCGGGCGCCAGGTCTCGCGGACCCACTCCGTCGGGATGTCCTTCGGCAGCGCCGAGGCCCCCGCGAGCAGACCCGCCGTCACGACCGCGAGGAACACCGTGCCGAAGCCGGTCCGGCCGACGAGGCTGCTGACGACCAGGCCCAGACCGAACACCGCGAGCGCCGCGGCGAGACCGATCTGCAGGCTCGTGCCCAGCGGATGCGTGTGCCAGGAGAGCCCGGTGCCGAGGCCGCCCGCCACCAGGGCGAGCAGGAAGACCAGACCGCCGATGGACGGCGGGCTCGTGCGCACCCGGGTCGACGGCGTGGGCCGCTCCGGCGCGGCGGACGGCGGACCCCACTGGCTGCCGGGCGCCGGGACCTCGCCGCCGATCGTGCCGTCCTCGTCGAGGACGCCGTGC
Organism: Streptomyces sp. NPDC020422; assembly: GCF_044386705.1. NCBI lineage: Bacteria > Bacillati > Actinomycetota > Actinomycetes > Kitasatosporales > Streptomycetaceae > Streptomyces > Streptomyces sp. NPDC020422. The sequence goes on from NZ_JBIRVJ010000005.1 coordinate 593,779, forward strand.
GGACCCCACATGTAGCCCACGGCGATCCTGCCGGTCGAGCCGTCCTTGACGATCGGGTCCCGCCACCAGGACGGGAACTCGACCAGCGGTGGGGCCTTGGTCTCGGGCGGCGCCTCGGCGACCGCGAGCGCCGCGGCCGCGTCTATCCGGCCGCCCTCCTCGGCGGTCGCGGCGACCGTGCGGCGACGCTGCGACCACACCGCGGCCCCGCTCACCCCGAGCGACAGCAGCAGGGCGAAGGCCAGCGTCCCGCCGTTGTGCAGCATCGACAGGAAGATCCCGCAGCCGATCAGGGCCGTCAGGACCGCCGTCAGCGAGGAGCCGGAGACCCGGCCGGTCAGCAGCCGACGCCCCTCGCTCTCCTCCTCGCCCGCGAGCGGGACCAGCAGCCACGCGAAGCCGTAGAAGATCAGCCCGACGCCGCCGGTCACCGCCAGCACGCCGAGCGCGATCCGGAAGATCACCGGGTCCAGGTCGAAGTGCCGGCCGAGACCGCCGCACACGCCGGCCACGACCTTCTGCCCGCGCGACCTGCGCAGGGGCGCGGCGGGCGCGGCCTCCGCCGGCGGCGGGGCCTCGTGGTGCGAAGGCGTCGAACTCGTCATGTCTCCATGGTGACGGCCCGTGACGCCCGGCGGCACCGGGACCGACCCTGCCTTGACCCTGATCTTCCGGGGCCCCGACACCCCGCCCGAACCCCGAGACGGCTCGGGGGCCGATATCCGGGCGGACCCTGATGTCCCGGAAGGGCCGGACGTGTGACGATCAATGCATGTCCGCAGCCGCCCGTGTCGCAGAGACCGACGAACCGCCCGCCCGCAGGCTCTACCGGAGCGCCGACGGCCGGATGCTCGGCGGTGTCGCGCGCGGCCTCGCCGGACACCTCGGGCTGCCCGTGATCTGGGTCCGCGCCTTCTTCGTGGCCCTGATGCTCACGGACGGCCTCGGCGCGCTGCTGTACGGCGTGTTCTGGATCATCGTGCCGCTCGGGGTCGGCGGCCGCGCCGCGCCCCGGCCGGTCTTCGAGACGACACCGGACGGCCGCAGACGCCTCCGCAAGCCCGACAAGGGCCAGATCTTCGCGCTGATCGCGGCGGCGCTCGGCGCCTCCGTCTTCATCGGCAACCTCAACGTGGACAAGGAGGCCGGCCGGTACGTCTGGCCCTCGCTGCTGATAGGCGTCGGCGTCATCCTCGTCTGGCGGCAGGCGGACAACGCCCGCCGGGCCAGCTGGAGCGACCCCGGCCGCAGGAGACGCGTCCTGCAGCTCGTCCGCGGACTCGTCGGCGTCGCGCTCGTCGGCACGGGCCTCGCCGTCTTCCTCGTGGTCCGCGGCTCCGTCGCCCAGCTCGGCACGGCGCTCACCGCGGCCGTCGCGGTCCTCACCGGCATCGCGCTGCTCGCCGGCCCCTGGCTGGTGCGCATGTCCCAGGACCTCAACGAGGAGCGCACCCTGCGCATCCGGGCCCAGGAGCGCGCCGAGGTCGCGGCCCACGTCCACGACTCCGTCCTGCACACCCTCACCCTGATCCAGCGCAACGCCGACGATCCCGGCGAGGTCCGCCGGCTGGCCCGGGCCCAGGAGCGGGAGCTGCGCAACTGGCTGTACAAGCCGGAGGGCACGGGCAAGGACGCCGACGAGGAGCCGGCCACCCTCGCCGAGGCGGTCAAGCGGGCCGCGGCCGAGGTCGAGGACAAGCACGGCGTCCCGCTGGAGGTCGTGGTCGTCGGCGACTGCCCGCTCGACGAGAAACTGGGCGCGCAGATGCAGGCCGCGCGCGAGGCGATGGTCAACGCCGCCAAGTACGGTGGCGAGGGCGGACCGGTGCAGGTCTACGCGGAGGTGGAGGGCCGTTCGGTCTTCGTCTCGGTGAAGGACCGCGGCCCGGGCTTCGACCTGGACGCGGTCCCCGACGACCGCATGGGCGTACGAGAATCGATCATCGGCCGGATGCAGCGCAACGGCGGATCGGCGCGGCTGAGGTCCGTGCCGGGCGGGGGCACCGAAGTGGAGCTCGAGATGGAGAGGGCGGACGGATGAGCGACGAGACGGGGACCGGGAGCGGGGCGGCGGCGCCGGGTGCGGAGCGCCGGGTGCGGGTCGTGCTCGTCGACGACCACCGGATGTTCCGCACGGGGGTGCAGGCCGAGATCGGCCGGACCGATGTGACGGGCGTCGAGGTGGTCGGCGAGGCCGCCGACGTCGACCAGGCGGTGACGGTGATCACCGCCACCCGTCCCGAGGTCGTCCTGCTCGACGTGCATCTGCCGGGCGGCGGCGGCGTCGAGGTGCTGCGCCGCTGCGCCAGCCTGATGGCGGCGCCCGAGCACCCGGTGCGGTTCCTGGCCCTGTCGGTCTCCGACGCCGCCGAGGACGTGATCGGAGTGATCCGCGGCGGTGCCCGCGGCTATGTCACCAAGACGATCACCGGTACCGACCTGGTCGACTCGATCTTCCGGGTCCAGGAGGGCGACGCCGTCTTCTCCCCTCGCCTCGCGGGCTTCGTCCTCGACGCCTTCGCCTCCACGGACGCGCCGCCCGTGGACGAGGACCTGGACCGGCTGACCCAGCGGGAGCGGGAGGTGCTGCGGCTGATCGCCCGCGGCTATGCCTACAAGGAGATCGCCAAGCAGCTCTTCATCTCGGTGAAGACCGTCGAGTCCCATGTCTCGGCGGTGCTGCGCAAGCTCCAGCTCTCCAACCGGCACGAGCTGACCCGCTGGGCGGCCGCCCGCCGCCTGGTCTGAGACCCGTCCGGGGCCCGGCCGTGAGGCGGGGCCCGTTCACCCCACCCGGGTCGCGCCCGCGAACGGCATCTCGTCGATGGGTGCGATCCGCACCGGGGCACCCGGCCGGGGGGCGTGGATCATCTGGCCGCCGCCGATGTAGAGGCCGACATGGCTGATCCCGGAGTAGAAGAACACCAGGTCGCCCGGGGCCAGCTCGGCGCGCGAGACCCGGCGGCCGGCGTTGATCTGGGTGTAGGTGGTGCGCGGCAGCGAGACCCCGGCCGCCCGCCAGGCCGCCTGGGTGAGCCCCGAGCAGTCGTAGGCGGAGGGGCCGGTCGCGCCCCAGACGTAGGGCTTGCCGAGCTGGGCCTGGGCGAAGGCGACGGCCTCGGCGGCGCGGGTGCCGGGCGCCGTGACGGGGCCGCGGAAGGCCGAGGAGCGGTCGGCCCTGGCCCCCGCCCCGGAGGTGCCGGAGGCCCGTTCGGCCCCGCCGTGGCCGCCGGCGGCCACGGTCGCCTCGTACCGGGCCCTCTCCTCGGCGGTGAGCCGGGCGAGCAGGGACCGTGCCGCGTTCAGCTTGCCCTGCACGGCCGCCTTCTGCCGCCGCAGCTCCGCCTCCTGCGCCCGCAGCTCCCGCAGCCGCCCCTCGGACTCGCCGCGCAGCTGCCGTACGGCCGCCAGCTCACGCCGTACGGCGGCGACGGCCGCGGCCTGCCGGTCCCCGGCCTTCTCGGCGATCGCGGCCCGCTCCAGATACTGGTCCGGGTCGGAGGTGAGGGCGAGCTGGAGGGCGGGGTCGAGACCACCGGAGCGGTACTGCGCGGCGGCGATCATGCCCAGCGCGTCGCGGGACCGGTTCAGCCGCTCGGTCCTGCGGGCCGCCTCGTCGCGCAGCCGGTCGAAGGCCGCGCGTGCCCGGTCCGCCTTCTCCTTCGCCCCGTTGTACTTCTCGGTGGCGACCTCGGCCTGCTCGTAGAGCCGGTCGACCTCCGTCTTGACCTGGGCGGGCGTCGGCCGCGGCGCGGCGTGCCCGGAGCCCTCGAAGACGGTCGCGGTGGCCGCGGAGGCGAGGGCCAGGGTGGCGGCGGTGCGGGCCGCCTGGCCGCCGAGGGGGGAAAGCTTGGGCTTGCGGTGCGCTGCCACGAGGGCGGGTCACATCCTCTCCCTGTGGGGGACGCTGCCCGCCGGGGCCGGCGACGGTCCGCACAGGGGAGACGGGCCGCCGCCGGTCTTTCTCGGCGGGGGTGACCGACAACCGCCGGGTCGGCGGTGGTGGGGAGCCGGTCACCTGGGGCAGGACGCTAAACCTGGCCGCCGGGCGGCTGCGGGGAGATGACCGCTATTGGCGCCAGTTGACGCTCCACGACCGAACCCGTTCGCCCTGGTGACGCTCGGGCGGTGCTTGCGGCAGCCGCCTGACCGATGCACGGGAGGAGGTGGACCCGCCCGGAGGGCGGTGCTACGGCCCCGGTTAGGCTCCGCCCATGGACGTCCTCATCAATGTCTTCGTCGCGCTGCACATCATCGGAATCGCCAGCCTGCTCGGCGGCTTCCTCACCCAGATGAAGGCGATGGGCGCGGGCACCGCCCGCTTCGTCCCGGCGATGCTGCACGGCGCCCTGACGATGCTCGTCACCGGTGTCGCCCTGGTCGGCCTCAACCAGGCCGACGACCACACGGTCAACAACCTCAAGGTCGGCATCAAGCTGCTGATCCTCGTGGTGATCCTCGGCCTGGTCTACGTCAAGCGCGACGAGGAGAAGGTCGACAAGGCCCTCTTCGGCGCCGTCGGCGGCCTCACCATGGCGAACATCTTCATCGCGACCCTCTGGGTCTGACGGTTCAGACCGGGCGCACCCCGCCGTAGATCGGCATGTAGTAGATCGACTCCTCGCGCACGTACGCGCCGGGCTTCGGCGCGTGGATCATCATCCCGTCGCCGAGGTAGATCCCGACGTGGCTGATGTCGTCGTAGAAGAAGACGAGGTCGCCGGGGAGCAGATCCGCCGTGGCCACCCGGGTGCCGACCTTCACCTGGTCCCAGGTCGTGCGGGGCAGGTCGACGCCCGCCGCGCGCCACGCCGCCTGGGTCAGCCCCGAGCAGTCGTACGAGCTCGGGCCCGTCGCCCCCCACACGTACGGCTTGCCGATCTGGGCGCGGGCGAAGGAGAGCGCGAGCCCGGCCTTGGCCGCGTACGTCGAGCCCGAAGGGGGCGGGGCGGTCGACGCCGGGGGCGTCGTCGTGGTCGGCGTCGGGCTCGGCTCCGCCCGCTCCTGACGCAGCCGCTCGGCCGCTGCCGCCGCCTCCGCATCGGCACGCTCCCGCGCCTTGCGGCGGGCCTCGGCCTCCCGCTTGCGCTCCAGCTCCGCGAGGTGCGCCTTCTCCTCGGCCGTGAGCCGCGCGAGCAGCGTCCGCGCCTCGGCCAGCTTCTCCTGCACGGTCCGCTTGCTGGTCCGCAGCGCCGTCTGCGAGGCGGTCAGCTCCGCCAGCTTCTCCGTCGCCTCCGTCCGCTTCCTCGCCGTGGCGGCGCGCTGGGACTCGTACGCGGCGATCTGCGTCCGCTGCCGCTCCGAGAGCCGGTCCATGAGGTGCGACTGGTCGAAGTAGTCCTGCGGGCTGTCCGCGAAGATCAGGGTCGCGGTGGGGCCGACGGAGCCCGCGCGGTACTGGGCCGCCGCGTACGCGCCGAGGGAGCGGCGCGAGACGTTGATCGCCTCCGTGCGGCGGGCCACGTCGTCGAGGAGCCGGCCGACCTCGCCCCGCTGCCGGTCGGTGGCCTCCTTGGCGCGGTCGTACTGCTGAGTGGCCGTGCCGGCCTCCCGGTACAGCTGGTCGACCTTCTTCCCGACCTCTTCGACCGTCGGCTTCGGCGCGGCGGGCGCGGCCAGTGCGCCCTGGGCGGGCAGCAGCGTGACGGAGGCGAGCGCGGCCGTCGTGACGCCGACGGCGGTGGAGTGGGAGCGGGTGCTGCGCGGCTTGCGGTGGGACGCCAAGGCCGGCATCTCCTTCCGTGGACGCCGACCGGTACGGGCGGGGGTTCGGCGTGGGCCGCCCGATCGGCGTGGTTCGCCGACGCCAAGCGAGGGGTAGGGGACGGGCCGCTTGGGCGAGCACGCTAGCGACCCCCGGGACGCCTGGGAAGGCCGGTGCGCCGTATGTCCGATACGTATCCGTGACCCGAACCGGACGGTCGCCGTCCGTGAGTTCACCGTCACTTCCGGGGACGGGGACCGACTGTCGGTGCCGCGCCCTAGACTCGATAGGCGATGAGCAACAGCCTCTTTGACGACAGCTTCCTGGCGAGCCTCCAGAACCACTCGGAGGAGCCTCCGCCCCCGCCCGAGGACCACGAGCCCGGTGCCCCGGCCGCGGAGGAGGTTCCGCACGACCTCTTCGGGGAGCACTGGGACACGCCCCCGGCCCAGAGCGGGGGAGCGTACTACCGCGACGGAGCCCCCCGGCCCGTCGTGGACGCCGCCGCGCTCCTGGAGGGGCTGAACGAGCAGCAGCGCGCCGCCGTCGTGCACACGGACACCCCGCTGCTCATCGTCGCCGGCGCCGGCTCGGGCAAGACGCGCGTGCTCACCCACCGCATCGCCCACCTCCTGGGCACCCGGCACGTCCACCCGGGCCAGATACTGGCGATCACCTTCACCAACAAGGCCGCCGGCGAGATGAAGGAGCGCGTCGAGCAGCTCGTCGGCCCGCGCGCCAACGCCATGTGGGTCATGACCTTCCACAGCGCGTGCGTCCGCATCCTGCGCCGCGAGTCGAAGAAGCTCGGCTTCACCTCGTCCTTCTCGATCTACGACGCCGCCGACTCCAAGCGCCTGATGGCGCTGGTCTGCCGCGACCTGGACCTCGACCCGAAGAAGTTCCCGCCGAAGTCCTTCAGCGCCAAGATCTCCAACCTGAAGAACGAGCTGATCGACGAGGAGACCTTCGCCGACCAGGCCGCCGACGGCTTCGAGAAGACCCTCGCCGAGGCCTACCGGATGTACCAGGCCCGGCTGCGCGAGGCCAACGCGCTGGACTTCGACGACATCATCATGACGACGGTCCACCTGCTCCAGGCGTTCCCGGACGTCGCCGAGCACTACCGCCGCCGCTTCCGCCACGTCCTCGTCGACGAGTACCAGGACACCAACCACGCCCAGTACACCCTGGTCCGCGAGCTCGTCGGCACGGGATACGAGGACCTCGGCCCGGCCGAGCTGTGCGTGGTGGGCGACGCCGACCAGTCGATCTACGCCTTCCGCGGCGCGACCATCCGCAACATCCTCCAGTTCGAGGAGGACTACCCGGACGCGACCACGATCCTCCTGGAGCAGAACTACCGCTCCACCCAGACGATCCTCTCGGCCGCCAACGCGGTCATCGAGCGCAACGAGTCCCGCCGCCCCAAGAACCTGTGGACCAACGCGGGCGCGGGCGCGCAGATCACCGGCTACGTCGCGGACACCGAGCACGACGAGGCGCAGTTCGTCGCCGACGAGATCGACCGGCTCACCGACACCGGCGAGGCGAAGGCCGGCGACGTCGCCGTCTTCTACCGCACCAACGCGCAGTCCCGTGTCTTCGAAGAGATCTTCATCCGGGTCGGACTGCCCTACAAGGTCGTCGGCGGCGTGCGCTTCTACGAGCGCAAGGAGGTCCGCGACGTCCTCGCCTATCTGCGCGTCCTCGCCAACCCCGAGGACACCGTGCCGCTGCGCCGCATCCTCAACGTGCCCAAGCGGGGCATCGGCGAGCGCGCCGAGGCGATGATCGACGCCCTCTCCCTGCGCGAGAAGATCACCTTCCCGCAGGCGCTCAAGCGGGTCGACGAGGCGTACGGGATGGCGGCCCGCTCGGCCAACGCCGTCAAGCGCTTCAACACGCTCATGGAGGAGCTGCGGACCATCGCCGAGTCGGGCGCCGGACCGGCCGTGGTCCTGGAGGCCGTGCTCGAACGGACCGGCTATCTGGCCGAGCTGCAGGCCTCCACCGACCCGCAGGACGAGACCCGCATCGAGAACCTCCAGGAACTCGCGGCGGTGGCCCTGGAGTTCGAGCAGGAGCGCGGCGAAGAGCCCGCCACCCTGGCCGAGTTCCTGGAGAAGGTCGCCCTCGTCGCCGACTCCGACCAGATCCCCGACGAGGACGAGGAGGGCTCCGGGGTCATCACCCTGATGACCCTGCACACCGCCAAGGGCCTGGAGTTCCCGGTCGTCTTCCTCACGGGCATGGAGGACGGCGTCTTCCCGCACATGCGGGCGCTCGGCCAGACCAAGGAGCTGGAGGAGGAGCGCCGCCTCGCCTACGTGGGCATCACGCGCGCCCGCGAGCGGCTCTATCTGACGCGTTCCTCGATGCGCAGCGCCTGGGGCCAGCCCTCGTACAACCCGGCCTCGCGCTTCCTGGAGGAGATCCCGGCCGCGTATCTGGAGTGGAAGCGGACCGGCGCCATGGCCAAGCCCGCCGGGCCTACCTCGGGGATCACCTCCTCGCTGTCCTCCTCGCGCGCCCGCTCCGGCCCCTCGGGCTTCGCCACCCGGCGCACCAGCGACAAGCCGGTGATCTCGCTCCAGGTCGGCGACCGGGTCACCCACGACCAGTTCGGTCTGGGCACGGTCATGGCGGTGCAGGGCGCGGGCGCGGACGCGCAGGCGACGATCGACTTCGGCGACGAGAAGCCCAAGCGTCTGCTGCTGCGGTACGCGCCGGTCGAGAAGCTGTAGCGGCCCGCCGCGCCCGCCCACGGGAAGGGGCCCCGGCCGAATGGCGGCGGGGCCCCTTTCTCGTACGCGCGTGGCGTCAGCTGGTCGGGTCGAGACCGTGGCTGAGCAGCCAGGGCAGCGGGTCGATCGCCTGCCCGCCGTTCGGCCGGACCTCGAAGTGCAGGTGCGGGCCGGTGGAGTTGCCGGAGTTGCCGGAGTACGCGATGACGTCGCCGGCCTTGACCTGGCCGGAGCGGATCTTGGTGCTGCTGAGGTGGCAGTACCAGGTCTCGGTGCCGTCCGCGGCGGTCACGATCGCCATGTTGCCGTAGGCGCTGTTCCACTGGGTGCGGATGGTGCCGTCGGTGGCGGACATGACCTTCGTGCCGTACTGCACGGGGAAGTCGATGCCGGTGTGCACGGACATCCAGTTGACGCCGGACTGGCCGAATCGGGCGCTGAGCTGGTGCAGCTTCACCGGGAGCAGGAACTTGGGCCGCAGGGCCTCCTTGCGGGCCGCCTCCTCCTCGCGCTTCTTCTTCTCCGCCTCCTGACGAAGGCGCAGGTCGATGCGCTCCTGGGTGCGGCTGGCGCGGTCGCCGAAGTCGCGGGCGTCGGCGCTGAGCGCGGCGAGCTGGGTGTCCAGCTTGCTGTTGGCGGCGACCTGCTTCACGGAGGCCGGGTCGGCCGCGGCGAGCGTGGTCGTGTCGTCCTTGGTGTCCGCGCCGGAGTCGGTGAGTCCGCCGACCGAGGCGGCGGCGATGCCGGCGACGCCCATGACGCAGGCGGACGGGACGGCGACGGTCAGGAGCGCGGACCGCTTGGCGGGCGTACGGCGCCGGCCGCGGCTGCCGCCGGAGGAGCGCCGCACGGGGCGGGCGGCCACGGGCGACAGCTCCTCGGCGCCGGGCGCCGGGGCGAGTTCCTGGTCGAGCGCGAGTCCGATCATGGTCTCGGCGTCGTGGAAGGCGTGCGGCTCGGGCTCCGCCTCCGGCTCGTACGCGGGGACCTGCGTGGTCTCGGAGTAGTCGAGGTACTCGGCGTGCTCGGCGCCCGGGGCGTACGCGCCTTCCGGGGTGTACGCGCCTTCCGGGGCGTACGCGCCTTCCGGGGTGTACGCGTCGGCGTCGAACTCGAACTCGGCGGTGTGCTCGGGGCCGGTGGGCGTGTACTGCTGCGGGACGACCGGCTCGGGCGTCGCGGCCTGGTTCCAGGCGGTCGCGGCGGTCATGTCGTACGTCCCGGTCTCGAAGCCGGGCGTCGTCCACTGGCCGGTGGTGTCGTAGGAGGCGAAGGCCGCGGCCTCGGTCTGCTGGGCCTCGGTCCAGGCGGTGGCGTCCCACTGGCCGGTGGCGGTGTACGAGGCGTCGTAGGCGCCCGTGTTCCACTGGCCGCTGTAGTCGGCGTGCCCGGCGTAGGTGCCGTGGGCGTGGGGGTCGGCGTATCCGCCGTACATGCTCTGACCTGCGTCGTGACCTGCTGCGTAACCGGCGTCGTACGTGCCGAAGAGCGGGTCGACGGTGAAACTCCCGGTGGTCTGGGTGCCGTCCGAGACGTACCCGGCGTGGGGGTGCTGGTCGTTCACCAACTTCTCTCTCGCCTCGGGAGCAGGGGGCCAAGCGGTGGCCGTGACTGTACCCGGCGGTATGCGCGCCCGACAATCTTCCGGGGGTTTCGAGCCGCCAGGAAACGGGCAATCGGCCGTCTTTCGGCGGGTAGCGGAGAGAGCTTTGGCTCTGTGTTCGAGGAACGTTCGAAGAACAGGTGCCGGTCGGCGGGCTGCGGGCCGGGGTGTGGGTGGGCGGGCCGGGGGTGTGGGCCGGGTTGTGGACGGCGCTGCGGGCGGGCCCCCGACGAGCCGTCAGGCCACCGAGCTCGCGCCGGACGCCGCGCCCGGCGCCCCGGCGGCCGGGTCCCCGTCCAGCGCGTCGAGGATCCCGGCGGCGACCGTCGGGTGCACCGGCAGGGCGAGATGGCCGATACCGCTCACCCGCACGTTGTGGACCAGCAGATCCGGGTGGTCGAGGCGGGCGGTCTCCGCCGGCACCATCACCTGGTCCAGATCGCTCCAGAAGCTCACGAAGCGCGTCCGGATGCCCGGCGCGGGCCCCGCGAGCTCGCGCAGCACCTCCGAGCCCGGCCGCATCTGGCGCACCAGGGGATGCGCGTCGGCCAGCGGCACGAACCTGGTGCCGGAGTGCGGGGTGCCCAGCATGACCAGGGTGCGCACCCGGGCGTCACCGCCGAGGCGCTGCACGTAGTAGCGGGCGATCAGGCCGCCCAGACTGTGGCCCACCAGGTCGACCTCCGCGTGTCCCGTGCGGGCCTGGAGCTCCGCCACCCGCCGGCCGAGCAGCTCGGCGGCGGTCCGCAGGTCGCAGGTGAGCGGGGAGTAGTCGAGCGACTCGACGCAGTCGCGGCCGTGCCGGGCCAGCGCGCGGCGCAGCAGCAGGAAGACCGAGTGGTTGTCGACGAAGCCGTGCAGCAGCACGACCGGGCGGGTGCTGCTGCCGACGTCGCCGGCGGGGCGCGACGGGCGCCGTTCGGCAACGAGGCCGGAGGGGTAGAGCACCAGACGACCGGTGAGGACCGCCAGCTCGAGGGCCGCGGCCTTCATCCGATCGGCGACAGCGCCGGGAAAGAGCTGCATCGCCGGCCTCCGTCCCGGTACGGCGGTGCGCCGCACCTCCGTGCCGTGCGGCTGGCGGCGCGGTGGTACGGCGACCCCGTGGCGGCTCCTTCGCGGAGGGGGCTCCGCGGAGCGAACAATGTCCCACGTGTGATTTCCCCCTCGCTGTCCACCGTGAAACGGTCGCTTGCGGGATGCTGGCGATAACGTTCGTTCACTTTCCCGCGGCCAGGCGCGGGGGTCGCATGTGGAGGCACTGAATGGGTGTGACCGGTCCGATCCGAGTGGTGGTGGCCAAGCCGGGCCTCGACGGCCACGATCGCGGGGCCAAGGTGATCGCGCGGGCGCTGCGCGACGCCGGCATGGAGGTCATCTACACCGGGCTCCACCAGACGCCCGAGCAGATCGTGGACACCGCGATCCAGGAGGACGCCGACGCGATCGGCCTCTCGATCCTCTCGGGCGCGCACAACACGCTGTTCGCGAAGGTGCTGGAGCTCCTGAAGGAGCGCGACGCGGAGGACATCAAGGTCTTCGGCGGCGGCATCATCCCCGAGGCGGACATCGCGCCGCTGAAGGAGAAGGGCGTGGCCGAGATCTTCACCCCGGGCGCGACGACCGCCTCCATCGTGGAGTGGGTCAACGCGAACGTCCGCGTCGCGGCGTGACGCGTAGGGGCTCATGGGGACGGGCGGTGCGCGGTGCGCGCCGCCCGCTCCGTCAGCGCCCCGATTCCCCGGATTGCTCGGATTCCCCCGGTTCCCCGGATTCCACTGACTCCCCTGGTTCCTCAGCTTCCGCCGATTCCCCGGCTTCTCCCGATTCCCCGGCTTCTCCCGATTCCGCGGAGTCCTCGGCTTCCCCCGATTCCGCCGCCAGCTCCGCGTGCATCGTCGCGCGGAGCTCCAGCGTCGCCACGAGCCGCTGGAAGGCCTCGGACCAGTAGCCGCCGGCACCCGGGGAGGCGTCCTCCGTTTCGTCCGGGAGCGTGGTCAGGGCGGCCAGCTGGGGAGCGGCGTCCGGGGAGAGGCAGCGCTCGGCGAGCCCCATCACCCCGCTGAAGCTCCAGGGGTAGCTGCCCGCGTCCCGCGCGATGTCCAGCGCGTCGACCACCGCCCGGCCGAGCGGCTCCGCCCACGGCACCGCGCACACCCCGAGCAGCTGGAACGCCTCCGACAGGCCGTGCGCCGCGATGAACGAGGCCACCCAGTGCGCCCGCTCCTCCTCCGGGAGCGTCGACAGCAGCTTGGCCCGCTCCGCGAGCGAGGACGTGCCGGGGCCGCCGGCCTGGGGGGCCGCGGGGGAGCCCAGCAGGGCCCGCGACCAGTCCGCGTCGCGCTGCCGCACCGCCGCCCGGCACCAGGCCGCGTGCAGCTCGCCCTGCCAGTCGTCGGCGACCGGCAGGGCCACGATCTCCTCGGGCGCGCGCCCCGCGAACCGGGCCCGCCAGCAGTCCAGCGGCGCGGCCTCGACGAGCTGGCCGAGCCACCAGGACCGCTCGCCCCGGCCGGTGGGCGGCGTGGCCGTCACCCCGTCGTGCTGCATGCCCGCGTCGCACTCGTGCGGTGCCTCGACGACGATCGCCTCCGCACCCTCCGTACGGTCCAGGGAGACGCACGACACGGCCCGCTCCGCCATCCGCGCGGCCAGCGCCGAGCCCGGCAGCGCCGAGAGCAGCTCGGCGGCCGTCGCCCGGACGTTGCGGCTGCGGTCCGACAGCGCCGCCTCCAGGAACTCCTCGTCCGCCGCGGACAGACCCGCGCGCAGCGAGTCCAGGAACATCAGCCGGTCCTCCGCGCGCTCCGTGCCCCACGTCGAGGCGAGCAGCCGGCGCCCCTCGGCGGGGTCATCGGCCCGCACGGCCGCGAGCAGCGCCACCCGCTCCGCGAACAGGCCCTCCTCCCACAGGGCCGCGACGGCCTCGGCGTCGCCGGGGGCGGGCAGCGCGCCGCCCCCGCCGGAGCCGCGCAGCGCGAACTTCCACTCCGCGTTCAGCCGGGCCAGCCACAGCCCCCGCGGCCCGGCGAAGGCCAGCGCCTGGGGCCGCAGATCGGTCCTGGCACGGGCGGCGTCGAGGAGCGCGGGCAGTGCGGCCGCCGGTGCGCGGTAGCCCCGCTCGTGGGCGGCGGCCAGCCACTGGGGCAGCAGCTCCGTCAGATCGGGCGCCGCCCCGCGCCGCCCCCCGGACGGCGCGGGCGCGGCCCGGCCCGCGAGCAGCCGGGCCAGCCGGCGTCTGGCCGCCGCCGGCAGCGGTCGGCGGCCGTCCTCCGGGGCTGCCTCCAGCGGCGGCGCGGCGGGCCCGGGCCGCAGCCCCGCCCTGCGCCGCACGGTGTGCACGGCGGCGGCGTCGAGCAGGGCGACCGGCGCCGCGTCCCCGGAGGCGCCCGGGTGCGGTCTGCGGTCGGTGCCCAGCAGTGCCGAGGTGACGAGCTCTTCCCAGGCGTCCATGGCCGCCATGGCCTCCTCCAGAAGTGTGGGTCAGGGTCGTTCCGAGACGGGTCGGGGGCGTGCGGACGGGGCGTCAGACCAGCGGCACCGTCTCGCCCGGGGCCTCCGGCGACCAGGCGGCGAGCGGGGTGAAGCCCTGATGGCCGCACTCGCCGAAGACCGTGAGCGGGCCGCCGCCCGACAGGGCCACCAGACGCCACAGGCCCGGCCGGGCCTGCGCCGCGCGGGTGAGGGGCACGGCCTCCCGCTCGTCGCCCCCGGCGCACCCGGCGTCCGCGAGCTGCCAGCCGTACTCCGCGCGGGCCGGGGCGACCTCGGTCAGGGTCACCGGCCAGGCGTCCAGCCACGGATCGTCGCGCAGCGCGCGCCCGTACGCCGTGAGCGCGGCGCCGACCGTGCCGCCGGCGGGCGGGGCACCGGCGGGCGCGGCCACGCCGAACTGCTCGACCAGCTCCGCGCGGAGCCCGCCCCCGCCCTCGTACGGCCGCAGCGCCGCGTCGAGCACCGCCCCCACCGGGAAGGCGTGCTGGGGGGCCCGGCCCCCCGCACCGAAGGAGAGCAGCAGCGCCGTGCGCCCGCCGGACTCGCCGTGCAGCCATATGCGACGCATCGTCAGCTTGCCGTCGGCGGAGTCGTGCTGCGCGAGGACCAGCCAGCGGTCCCGCAGCACCGGGCCCTCCGGCGGGGCCGTGAGCCCCACCCGGGTCCGCACCGTCGCCGCCAGCGGGGCGGGCAGCCGGTCCGCCGACAGCCAGGCCCGGTCGAGGAGATGGGTCAGCGCGCACTCCTCCAGGAGCCGCACCGGCCAGCCGGGACCCGAGCCCGATATCGCCCCCAGCTCCCGCACCCGGCCCGCGAGCCCCGGCGCCTGCGCGTCGACCATGCGGGCCGCCGTCTCCTCCCACAGCCCGTACCCCGACTGCTCCGCCGCGGCGAGTCCGCCCCGCAGCAGGTCGGCCAGGCGCTGCTCCAACTCCTGCGCACCCGCGGTCACCCGGGCCGCCCGGCGCTCCGCACGGCGGCGCGCCGCCTCCGGGTCGGCGGGGCCCGCCTCCGCCGCGGCCCCGGCGGCCGGTGTCCGCTCGCGCCGGGCCGCGAGCCACTCCTCCGCCCAGTCGGGGACGCCCGCGGCCGGGGCGCCGCCGCCGGCCCACAGCAGCAGCAACCCCAGCGCGTGCTTGCACGGGAACTTCCGGCTCGGGCAACTGCACCTGTACGCCGGGCCCGTGGTGTCCACCACCGTGCGGTACGGCGTCCGCCCGCTGCCCTTGCACAGGCCCCACACGGCACCCCCGGCGCTCCCCGCGCCCGACCAGGGTCCGGCCGAGCCCAGCTTGCTTCCCGCTCTGCGTGAGGCGTCGTCAGGAGCCAGTGCCAGCACCTGATCCACCGTCCAGAGCGCCCCCTGTTCGTTCATGTGACCGACCGTACGACCCTTCACTGACAACGGCCACCACCTGCGGTTTCCCCCGGCCGGCAGGCGACCGGGGCCGATTGTCAGTGGGATGGTGCACCGTGGATCGCACAGCAGGTCGAACGATCTGGAGGGGGACCCATGACCCTGCCCGAAACCACCACGGACGCGCCCACCACCGGCGGCCAGGCCCTGCGGCCGCACGCCGAGGACGCCTTCGCCCATGAACTCGCCGCGCTCGCCGCCGCGGACGACCGGCCGCGCCCCGCCCGCTGGCGGCTCTCGCCCTGGGCCGTCGCCACCTATCTGCTCGGCGGGACGCTGCCCGACGGCACGGTGATCACACCCAAGTACGTGGGACCGCGCCGGATCGTCGAGGTCGCCGTCACCACTCTCGCCACCGACCGCGCCCTGCTCCTGCTCGGCGTCCCCGGCACCGCCAAGACCTGGGTCTCCGAGCACCTGGCCGCCGCCGTCAGCGGCGACTCGACCCTGCTGGTCCAGGGCACCGCCGGCACGCCCGAGGAGGCGATCCGCTACGGCTGGAACTACGCGCAGCTGCTCGCCCACGGCCCCAGCCGGAGCGCGCTCGTGCCCAGCCCCGTCATGCGGGCCATGGCGCGGGGCATGACCGCCCGGGTCGAGGAGCTGACCCGCATCCCCGCGGACGTGCAGGACACGCTCATCACCGTGCTCTCCGAGAAGACGCTGCCGATCCCCGAGCTCGGCGAGGAGGTCCAGGCCGTCGGCGGCTTCAACCTCATCGCCACCGCCAACGACCGCGACCGGGGCGTCAACGAGCTCTCCAGCGCCCTGCGCCGCCGCTTCAACACCGTCGTGCTGCCGCTGCCCGCCACCCCGGACGCCGAGGTCGACATCGTGGCGCGGCGCGTCGACCAGATCGGGCGCTCGTTGGAGCTGCCGGCCGTGCCGGAGGGCGTCGAGGAGATCCGCCGCGTCGTCACCGTCTTCCGCGAGCTGCGCGACGGGATCACGACGGACGGGCGCACCAAGCTCAAGTCCCCCTCGGGGACGCTGTCCACGGCCGAGGCGATCTCCGTCGTCACCGGCGGCCTCGCCCTCGCCGCCCACTTCGGCGACGGCGTGCTGCGCTCCGCCGACGTCGCCGCGGGCATCCTCGGCGCGGTCGTCCGCGACCCGGCCGCGGACCGCGTCATCTGGCAGGAGTACCTGGAGACGGTGGTGCGGGAGAGAGACGGCTGGAAGGACTTCTACCGCGCCTGCCGCGAGGTGACGGCGTGACCCGGAGCGCCGCCGGTCCGCTGCTGCTCGGCGTGCGGCACCACGGGCCCGGCTCCGCGCGGGCCGTGCGCGCCGCGCTGGAGGCGGGGCGGCCCAAGGCGCTGCTGATCGAGGGGCCGCCCGAGGCGGACGGCCTGGTCGGGCTCGCCGCGCAGGAGGGGATGCGCCCGCCCGTCGCGCTGCTCGCGCACGCCGTGGACGACCCGGGGCGCGCCGCGTTCTGGCCGATGGCCGAGTTCTCTCCCGAGTGGGTCGCGATCCGCTGGGCGCTGGGACACGGCGCGGAGGTCCGCTTCATCGACCTGCCCGCCGCCCACACCCTCGCCGTCACCGAACCGCTCCCGGAGGGGCACCCGGGCGACGCGGACGGCACGGACGGCACGTCCGACGGGCCCGGCGCGGACGGCGAGGGCCCCCAGGACGCCGCCCGCGGCCGGGGCCTGCGCGTCGACCCCGTGGCCGAGCTCGCCGCCGCCGCCGGGTACGAGGACGCCGAGCGCTGGTGGGAGGACGTGATCGAACTGCGCGGCTCCGCCGACCCGTTCGCGCCCTTCGACGCCCTCGCCGAGGCGATGGGCGCCCTGCGCGAGGCGTACGGGCACGGCGGACACCCGCGCGACCTGGTGCGCGAGGCGTACATGCGGCTGCAGCTGCGCGCCGCGCGGAAGGAGTTCGGCGACGACGTCGCCGTCGTCTGCGGCGCCTGGCACGTGCCCGCGCTGCGCCGGGCGAGCACCGTCACCGCCGACCGGGCCCTGCTCAAGGGCCTGCCCAAGGTCAGGACCGAGCTCACCTGGGTGCCCTGGACGCACCGCAGGCTCGCCCGCCGCTCCGGCTACGGCGCCGGCATCGAGGCACCCGGCTGGTACGCGCACCTGTTCACCGTCCCCGACCGGCCCCTGGAGCGGTGGATGACCAAGGTCGCCGGGCTCCTGCGGGCCGAGGACCTCGCCGTCTCCTCCGCGCACGTCATCGAGGCCGTCCGGCTCGCCGACACCCTCGCCGCGATGCGCGGCCGCCCGGGCGCAGGGCTCGCCGAGACCGGCGACGCGGTGCGGGCCGTGATGTGCGACGGCTCCGACGTCCCCCTCGACCTCGTCCGCGACCGGCTCGTCGTCGGGGACGTCCTCGGCACCGTCCCCGACGGAGCCCCCGCCGTCCCCCTCCAGCGCGACCTCTCCCGGCTCCAGCGCTCCCTGCGCCTCAAGCCCGAGGCCGAGCAGCGCGAGCTGGAGCTCGACCTCCGCAAGGACAACGACGCGGCCCGCAGCCGGCTGCTCCACCGGCTCCGGCTGCTCGGCGTCGACTGGGGCGCCCCCGCCACGGGACGCGCCTCCACCGGCACCTTCCGGGAGAGCTGGCGGCTGCGCTGGGAGCCCGAGCTCCATGTGCAGGTCGCCGAGGCGGGGGTGTGGGGCACCACCGTCGAGGCCGCCGCCACCGCGCGCGCCGAGGCCAGGGCCGCCGCCGCGCAGGACCTCGCCGCACTCACGGCCCTCGCCGAGCAGTGCCTCCTGGCCGGGCTCTCCGAGGCCCTGCCCGCCGTCCTCGGGGCGCTCGCCGACCGCGCCGCGCTGGACGCCGACGTGGCCCACCTCGCCCAGGCCCTGCCCGCCCTCGCCCGTTCCCTGCGCTACGGCGACGTGCGCGCCACCGACACCACCGCGCTCGGCGAGGTCGCCGCGGGACTCGCCGAACGCGTCTGCGTCGGCCTCCCGCCCGCCTGCACCGGCCTCGACACCGACGCCGCCACCGAGATGCGCGGCCACCTCGACGGCGTCCACACCGCCGTCGGGCTGCTCCACGACGCCACCGCCGGGCCCGCCGGCGACGGCGACGACCCGGCCCCCGCGACCCCGGGCGCGGCCCCCGCGACCCCGGGCGCCGCCACCCTCGTCGACCGCTGGGCCGCGGTGCTCCGCCGGCTCGTCGGGCGGGAGCGGGTGCCCGGCGTGCTGCGGGGGCGGGCCGCCCGGCTCCTCCTCGACGAGGGGCGGCTCGACGAGGACGACGCCGCCCGGCTGATGGGGCTCGCGCTGTCGCCCGGGACGCCACCGGCCGACGCCGCCGCCTGGATCGAGGGCTTCGTCGGCGGGGCCTCCGGCGGCGGGCTGCTGCTCGTGCACGACGAGCGGCTGCTCGGGCTCGTCGACGGATGGCTCCGCGCCGTACCGGACGAGGCCTTCACCGATGTGCTGCCGCTGCTGCGGCGCACGTTCTCGGCGTACGAGCCCGGGGTGCGCCGCACCCTCGGCGAGCTCGTCGCCCGCGGCCCCGCGGCGGGGCCGGCCCGGCCCGCCGCGGCGATACCGGGCTTCGCCACCGCACCCGACCAGGAGCGCGCCGACGGCGTCCTGCCCCTGCTGCACCTCATCCTCGGCACGGAGGTCCCCGCATGAGCCTCACGGACGACGAGCGACTGCGCCGCTGGCGGCTCGTCCTCGGCGGCGGCGCCGCCGACGGCACCGGCCACACCCTCACCGGCGTCGACGCCGCCATGGACGGCGCCCTCGGGGCCCTCTACGAGAAGCGCGAGGACCGCTCCGCAGGCCGCGACCGGTCCGCCGGGCTCGGCGGCTCCGCGCCCTCCGTCGCCCGCTGGCTCGGCGACATCCGTACGTACTTCCCCAGCTCCGTCGTCCAGGTCATGCAGCGCGACGCGATCGACCGGCTCGGGCTCGCCACGCTGCTCCTGGAGCCCGAGATGCTGGCGGCCGTGGAGCCGGACGTGCACCTCGTCGGCACCCTGCTCTCCCTCGGCAAGGCCATGCCGGAGACCACCAAGGACACCGCGCGGGCCGTCGTGCGCAAGGTCGTCGACGACCTGGAGCGGCGGCTGGCCACCCGCACCCGCGCCACCCTCACCGGCGCGCTGGACCGGTCGGCCCGGATCAGCCGCCCCCGCCACCGGGACATCGACTGGGACCGCACCATCCGCGCCAACCTCAAGAACTACCTCCCGGAGTACCGCACGGTCGTGCCCGAACGGCTCGTCGGCTACGGCCGGGCCGCCCAGTCGGTCAAGAAGGAGGTGGTCCTCTGCGTCGACCAGTCCGGCTCCATGGCCGCCTCCGTCGTCTACTCCTCCGTCTTCGGGGCCGTCCTCGCCTCCATGCGTGCCCTCGACACCCGCCTCGTCGTCTTCGACACCGCGGTCGTCGACCTCACCGACCAGCTCGACGACCCCGTCGACGTCCTCTTCGGCACCCAGCTCGGCGGCGGCACGGACATCAACCGGGCGCTGGCCTACTGCCAGTCGCGGATCACCCGTCCCGCCGACACCGTCGTCGTCCTCATCAGTGATCTCTACGAGGGCGGCATCCGCGACGAGATGCTGAAGCGGGTCGCCGCGATGAAGGCCTCCGGAGTGCAGTTCGTCTGTCTGCTCGCGCTCTCCGACGAGGGGGCGCCCGCCTACGACCGGGAGCACGCCGCCGCGCTCGCCGCCCTCGGCGCCCCCGCCTTCGCCTGCACCCCCGACCTGTTCCCGGAGATCATGGCCGCCGCACTGGAGAAGCGCCCCCTGCCGATACCCGAGCCTTGATCCGAGGCCGCGCCCGAGCTCTGGAACGAGCCCCGCCCCGAGAGCGTGTTCCGCCGCCCGCTGCGGAATCCGTCGCCGGCGGGCCACCCGGACGGGTGCGTGGAGCCCGACTGAGGCTCATATCACAATCGCGTCCCCGCGCCCCTCACCCCGCCGCCCGGCGCGCCGTGAGGGGCGCAACGCCCGCCCCCCGCCTGCCACAAGGGTGCCGGGGGAGCCGGCCGCCCCCTCCACGGAACGCCCCGCCACCCCTACGTTCTGTGACCCGTATCACCGCTCCGTTGTGATCTGCGATTTAGGGACCCACGTCCCACGGGGATAACCTGCGAGACGGACATGCCGCGTCCACGGACACCGTGTACGCCTCCCTAGTGACAGCGCAGTCACGTTGCCCTCCGCGGCACGCCCACGCAGACAACGAACCGCGATCATCTAGAAAAGGGACGCGCGTGGACCTGTTCGAGTACCAGGCGAGGGACCTCTTCGCCAAGCACGGTGTACCGGTGCTGGCCGGTGAAGTCATCGACACGCCTGAGGCGGCGCGCGAGGCCACCGAGCGGCTTGGCGGCAAGTCGGTCGTCAAGGCGCAGGTGAAGGTCGGCGGCCGCGGCAAGGCCGGCGGCGTCAAGCTGGCCGCCAACGCGGACGAGGCCGTCGCCCGCGCCACGGACATCCTGGGCATGGACATCAAGGGCCACACGGTCCACAAGGTGATGATCGCCGAGCTGTCCCCGGAGATCGAGGCCGAGTACTACGTCTCGTACCTGCTCGACCGCACCAACCGCACCTTCCTGGCCATGGCCTCGGTGCAGGGCGGCATGGACATCGAGGAGGTCGCGGAGAAGACCCCCGAGGCCCTCGCCAAGGTCCCGGTCGACGCCAACCACGGCGTGGACATCGAGAAGGCCCGCGAGATCGTCGCCCAGGCGAAGTTCCCGGCCGAGGTCGCCGAGGGCGTCGCCGAGGTCCTGGTCACCCTGTGGGACACCTTCGTCGCCGAGGACGCCCTCCTCGTCGAGGTCAACCCCCTGGTCAAGACCAAGGACGGCCGCATCCTGGCCCTCGACGGCAAGGTCTCGCTCGACGAGAACGCCGACTTCCGTCAGCCCGAGCACGAGGCGCTCGAGGACAAGGCCGCAGCCAACCCGCTCGAGGCTGCTGCCAAGGCCAAGGGCCTCAACTACGTGAAGCTCGACGGCGAGGTCGGCATCATCGGCAACGGCGCCGGCCTGGTCATGTCGACCCTGGACGTCGTCGCGTACGCCGGTGAGAACCACGGCGGCGTGAAGCCGGCCAACTTCCTCGACATCGGCGGCGGCGCCTCCGCCGAGGTCATGGCGAACGGCCTGGAGATCATCCTGGGCGACGCGGACGTCAAGTCCGTGTTCGTCAACGTCTTCGGCGGCATCACCGCCTGTGACGAGGTCGCCAACGGCATCGTCCAGGCCCTGGAGCTCCTCGCCTCGAAGGGCGAAGAGGTCACCAAGCCGCTGGTCGTGCGCCTCGACGGCAACAACGCGGAGCTGGGTCGCAAGATCCTGTCGGACGCCAACCACCCGCTGGTTCAGCGCGTGGACACCATGGACGGCGCGGCCGACAAGGCCGCCGAGCTCGCGGCTGCGAAGTAAGGGACGAGGACACACAGCCATGGCTATCTTCCTCAACAAGGACAGCAAGGTCATCGTCCAGGGCATGACCGGTGCCACGGGCATGAAGCACACCAAGCTCATGCTGGGTGACGGCACCAACATCGTCGGTGGCGTGAACCCGCGCAAGGCCGGCACGACCGTCGACTTCGACGGCACCGAGATCCCGGTCTTCGGCACCGTCGCCGAGGCGATGAAGGAGACCGGCGCCAACGTCTCGGTCCTCTTCGTCCCGCCGGCCTTCGCCAAGGCCGCCGTCGTCGAGGCGATCGACGCCGAGATCCCCCTCGCCGTCGTCATCACCGAGGGCATCGCCGTCCACGACTCCGCCGCGTTCTACGCGTACGCCGTGGAGAAGGGCGGCAAGACCCGCCTCATCGGCCCGAACTGCCCCGGTCTCATCACCCCGGGCCAGTCCAACGCCGGCATCATCCCGGGCGACATCACGAAGCCGGGCCGCATCGGCCTGGTCTCGAAGTCCGGCACGCTGACGTACCAGATGATGTACGAGCTCCGTGACATCGGCTTCTCCTCCGCCGTCGGCATCGGTGGCGACCCGGTCATCGGCACCACGCACATCGACGCCCTGGCGGCCTTCGAGGCCGACCCGGACACCGACCTGATCGTCATGATCGGCGAGATCGGCGGCGACGCCGAGGAGCGTGCGGCCGACTTCATCAAGGCCAACGTCACCAAGCCGGTCGTCGGCTACGTCGCGGGCTTCACCGCGCCCGAGGGCAAGACCATGGGCCACGCCGGCGCCATCGTCTCCGGCTCCTCCGGCACCGCCCAGGCGAAGAAGGAGGCCCTGGAGGCCGCCGGCGTCAAGGTCGGCAAGACGCCGACCGAGACGGCCAAGCTGGCGCGCGCGATCCTCGCGGGCTGACTCCAGGCGTAGCCGTCCGCGGCTGCTCCCGCCGTACGTGAAGGGGCCCCGCCCCACCCGGTCGCCCGGGTGGGGCGGGGCCCCTTCGTCCTGGCCCGGCGCCGCCCGCCCGCCGTTACTCCGCCCGGGGGATCAGCCGCTCCGGGCCGGGGTTCGGCCGGGAGCGCAGCATGTCGCGGAGCTCCTCGTCCTCCGGGCCCAGCTTCTGCGGCCCGCCGCGGACCGGGACGCCCTCGACGACCTCGCCGGGCGCGTTCACGGGGATGTAGCGGGTCGGCGCCGTGGACACCGTGAAGGCCGTGACGCCGATGAGCGCCGCGGTCACCCCGAAGACGGCCCGGGTCAGCAGTCGGCTGCGCCGCTCGCTGCCCGTGCGCACGCTGCGCGCCGCGGGGAGGGTCGCCGTCGGCGCCTCCGCGACCAGGGCGCTCAGTCGCCGTTGCAGCGCCTCGGGATCGGCGAGCCCGGGGACCCGCTGGCCGATGACGGTGCGGGCGTGCAGCAGCCGGTTCCCGGCCGCCGGGGTGCTCGCCTCGGTCTCCGCCGCCGTCTCCGGCAGGTCGAGGCCGAGTCCGTCGTACAGCAGCACGGTGCGCCGGTACGGGGGCGGCAGCTCCAGGAGTGCCCCGAGGAGGGCGCGCCGGGAGGCCTCGGTGGGCGCCGCGTCGGGGTGCCGGTGGCGCCGCCGGAAACGGTGCCACGGGGAGAGGGCGTACTCGTACGCCGCGGCGCGCACCCAGCCGACCGGGTCGCGGTCGACGGCGACCTCGGGCCAGTGCTGCCAGGCGTGGTGGAACGCGTGCTCGACGGACTCGCGGGAGAGGCTGCGGCGCCCGGTGAGCAGATAGGTCTGGTGGACGAGACCGGGGGCGGCGTACGCGTACAGCGCGTCGAACGCCTCCTCGGGCGTGAGCCCGGCCTCGACCGGCTCGACGGGCCCGGACGCCTCGGGGGTTTTCGCGGCCGCCGCGGCTCCAGCGGTCTCAGCAGTCCCGGCGGCCTCAGCACTCCCGGGGGGCTCTGCGGGCGTGCCGCCCCTCGTGTCGGCGGCCGGTCCGGCGCTGCCCTTCGCGCCGCCGGTGAGGGTCGCCGCCTCGGCCGTCGTCCCGGCCGTGGTCCCCGCCGTGGTCCCGGCCTTCGCCCCCGCGCTCGCCCCGGCCCTCGCGGGAGTCCGCTCCGTGGCCGGTTTCAGGCGTTCCTGGTGGGACGCGGGGGGCGAGGGGGTGCCCGTCGGGCTCATCGGGTTCGTCGGGTTCATCGGGGTCGAGGGGGCCTTGGGCGGGCGCGCCGAGCCCTTGGCGGCGGCACGGGGCCGGGTGGCGGCCGGGGCCGGCCGGGCGGGCTTCTCCGTGCGGGGCGCCGTGGGCTCCTCGTACACGCCGAGCAGCTTCGCGTACGCCTCCCGCTTGCGGCCCCTCGGGGCGCTGCGGCCGGTCTCCCAGGACCGGACGGTGGCACGCGTGACACCCATGGCCTCCGCGACCTGCTCCTCGCTCAGCGAGAGGGCCTCGCGCAGGCGCCGCCGCTCCTTGGGGGAGGGCAGCGAGACGGCCTGACTCGTCGGACTCATCGGTGACGACCTCCCGCGGTGCAGCCGGTGCGACTCTGGGCCGAAAAGTACATAAACGTATCTTGAGCGACACAACGGCCATTCGCCTGTTACGAGGGCAAACCGCGTGTCGCTGGCAGCATGGCCCCGTGACGCAAGTGACCGAGCACCCCCTGCCGTTGTCACCCGAGGTCCCGTCCCAGGGGGCCCGCTCCGCCGCCCTGGCCACCGCGTTCGTGCGCGGCGGCGTCGCGGCGGGCCTCGGGCTCGGGGCGCTGGCCGTGCTCGTGACGGCGGCCTGGATCGCCTCCCCGTTCCCCGACAGCGGCCCCGGCGGGGCCCTGCACACCGCCGCGGGACTCTGGCTGCTCGCCCACGGCGCCGACCTGATCCGCACCGACACCCTGACCAGGGTCCCCGCGCCCCTCGGTGTCACCCCGCTGCTGCTCAGCGCCCTGCCGCTGTGGCTCGCGCACCGCGCCGCCCGGGACACCCTCGACCCCGACGACGGGCAGCCGGCCCCCTCGACGAGCGGCGCCATCGCGGCCGTGACGGGCGGATACCTGCTGGTCGCGGCCGTGGTCGTGGTCTACACCGAGAGCGGGGAGCTGCCCGCCGACCTGGTCACCGCCGGGGTGTGGACGCCCCTCTGCGTCCTCGCCGCGGCCGCCGCGGGCGCCTGGACCGCGCACGGCAGGCCGTTGCCGGGCCGGGAGCAGACGGCCGCCGCCCTGCGCGCCGCCGGGCTCGCGCTGGGCGTCCTGTGCGCCGGCGGCGCCGCCGTCGCGGCGGCCTCGATGGTCTGGCACGCCGGCGACGCCCAGGCCTCCCTCGACGGCCTCGCGGGCGAGTGGTCGGGGCGGGCCGCCGTCGTGCTGCTCGCCGTCGCGCTGCTGCCGAACGCCGTCGTCTGGGGCGCCTCCTACGGCCTCGGCCCCGGCTTCTCGGTCGGTACGGGTGCCCTGGTCACCCCGCTGGGCTTCGCCGGCACCCTCGCCGTGCCCGACTTCCCGCTGCTCGCCGCCCTGCCGGCGGAGGGCCGCGGCACGTGGCTGCACTGGACGGCCGTCGCCGTCCCGGCCGTCGCCGTGCTGCTGCTCGGGCACCGGGTGGGGCGCGCGGCCCGCGGCTGGGAGCTCCGGGAGGCGGTCCAGGCCGCGCTCGGTGCCTCCTGGGCGTGTGGGGCGGCCGTGGCCCTGCTCGCCGCGCTGTCCGGCGGCCCGCTCGGTGCGGGGCGGCTCGCGGCCTTCGGTCCGGTGTGGTGGGAGGCGGGGGCCGCGGCGGTGCTGTGGGGCTCGGTCGTGGGCGTGCCGACGGCGCTCGCGGTACGGGCCTGGGGGCGCCGCGCTCCCCGGCCGACGACGGCTGCCGTGCCGGCGGCCACGCCCGTACCGGCCGACGGACCGGCCAACGGAGCTGCGAACGGACCGGCCAGCGGACCGGCCAACGGACGGGCGAACGTGTCCCCGGCGCCGGAGCCCCGGGAGCCGGCCGCCGACGTGGCCCCCGACGCGCCGCCCCATCTGGGCGCCCTGGCCGTCATGGACGCCATGGATGCCAGGGATGGCCTGGGCGGCCTGGACGACATGGGCGGCCTGGGCGGCATGGACGACGGTGCGGGCGGCGAGGGGTACGGCTTCCTGCCGGCTGCCTGGGAGCCCGCGGCGGAGCCGCTCGCGCCCCCGTCGGCTCCTTCGCCCGCGCCCGCGCCTCCGCGGCCGTTCCCGGAACCGCCCCCCGCCCGGGCCCCGGAACCGGCCGCCGGACCGGCCCCCGGCCCGGCCCCCGAACCACCCGGCCAAGCGTGACCTACTCGCGCACCCCGAAGGTGTCCTGCAGCGGCTTCGGCAGCAGGTCGTTGCAGGCCAGCTCGGCCTGCTTGGTCAGGGCGTCGTCCCGGCACTCGTAGAAGTCCCGGTAGACGAGGTGCATCGCGAAACCGCTGGCGACGATCATCAGGGCCACCGAGGAGGCGACCAGACCGCTGATCGCCGCCGTCCGCTTCGACCGGGCCGCCCCGGCCGCCGCCGCGACCTGCACCGGCGTCAGCGGACCCTCGGTCGCCTCCGGGGCCTTCAGCCGGGTGCGCAGCGCGCTGATCGCCCAGTACAGGCCGAGCGCGCCGAGCAGCAGGGCCAGCTGGGGGATGTCGAAGATCGCGAAGAAGAACGCCCACATGCCCGAGAGCACCGCGTACCGCGCCCGGCGCTGGGCCGGGTCGGTCGGATCCCAGCGCAGGCCCGGACCCTGACCGCCCTCGGGACCGCCCTGCCCGCCGCCCGGACCGCCCTGCCCGCCCGAGGGCTGCTCGGGGCGGCGGCCGAAGCCGTCGGAGGAACGTCCCGGCTGGCTGCTGCTCCACCCCGGGCCCGCGGAACCGTCCTCGGAGCCCTCTGGGCGCCGCGGCTGCCACGGCTGCTCGGGCTGCCCCTCCGGCGGCGGCGCGAACGGGTTGTTGTCGTTCGTGGACTGGCGATCCGGCATGTGCTGGACGTCTTCCCTCTGTCTGTAGTGCGCGGGTGTGGCCTGCTGTGGCACGTCGTCGGACCCTGACGCTACCCCCCTGCCCCGCCCCCGTCCCGTGGGGGCCGTCCGGAGTGCCGGTATCGTTGCTGACGGCCGACCCCTTCGTAGGGTTCCCCGTATCGCGGGCTGCGATTCTTTCGTAGGACCGCACAAACACCACGGAAAGAGTGACCCAGTGGCTGCCGCCCGCCTCGTCGTCCTGGTCTCCGGGTCCGGCACGAACCTCCAGGCCCTGCTCGACGCCATCGCCGCCGACCCCGAGGGGTACGGCGCCGAGGTCGTCGCCGTGGGCGCCGACCGCGACGGGATCGCGGGCCTGGAGCGGGCCGAGCGGGCCGGGATCCCCACCTTCGTCTGCCGGGTCAAGGACCACGGCAGCCGCGAGGAGTGGGACCGCGCCCTCACCGAGGCCACCGCCGCCCACGAGCCGGACCTCGTCGTCTCGGCCGGCTTCATGAAGATCGTCGGCAAGGAGTTCCTCGCCCGCTTCGGCGGCCGGGTCGTGAACACCCACCCGGCCCTGCTCCCCAGTTTTCCCGGTGCCCACGGGGTGCGCGACGCCCTCGCCTACGGGGCGAAGGTCACCGGATGCACCGTCCACTTCGTCGACGACGGCGTCGACACCGGCCCGATCATCGCCCAGGGCGTGGTCGAGGTGCGGGACGAGGACGATGAGGCCGCGCTCCACGAGCGCATCAAGGACGTCGAGCGCTCGCTGCTCGTCGAGGTCGTGGGGCGACTCGCCCGCAACGGCTACAGCATTGAGGGACGAAAGGTTCATGTCGGTGAACGACACCGTTAAGCCCATCCGCCGCGCGCTGGTCAGCGTCTACGACAAGACGGGCCTCGAGGAGCTCGCCCGTGGACTGAACGAGGCCGGGGTCGAGCTCGTCTCCACCGGCTCCACCGCGTCGCGGATCGCCGCGGCCGGCGTCCCGGTCACCAAGGTCGAGGAGCTCACCGGCTTCCCCGAGTGCCTCGACGGGCGCGTCAAGACGCTCCACCCGCGGGTGCACGCCGGCATCCTCGCCGACCTGCGCCTCGACTCCCACCGCGAGCAGCTGGCCGAGCTGGGCGTCGAGCCCTTCGACCTGGTCGTCGTGAACCTCTACCCGTTCCGCGAGACCGTCGCGTCCGGCGCGAGCGCCGACGAGTGCGTCGAGCAGATCGACATCGGCGGCCCCTCCATGGTGCGCGCCGCCGCCAAGAACCACCCGTCCGTGGCCATCGTCACCGACCCCGGCGCTTACGGCGCGGTCCTCGACGCGGTCAAGGAGGGCGGCTTCACGCTGGCCCAGCGCAAGCGCTTCGCCGCCCAGGCCTTCCAGCACACCGCCGCGTACGACGTGGCCGTGGCCTCCTGGTTCGCCGACGACTACGCCGCCGCGGACGACTCCGGCTTCCCCGACTTCCTGGGCGCCACCTACGCGCGCAAGAACGTGCTGCGCTACGGCGAGAACCCGCACCAGGGCGCCGCGCTCTACGTCGACGGCACGGGCGGCCTCGCCGAGGCCGAGCAGCTGCACGGCAAGGAGATGTCCTACAACAACTACACGGACACCGACGCCGCGCGCCGGGCCGCGTACGACCACGACGAGCCCTGCGTCGCGATCATCAAGCACGCCAACCCGTGCGGCATCGCGATCGGCGCCGACGTCGCCGAGGCGCACCGCAAGGCGCACGCCTGCGACCCGCTCTCCGCGTTCGGCGGCGTCATCGCCGTCAACCGCCCCGTGTCGGTCGAGATGGCCGAGCAGGTCGCCGAGATCTTCACCGAGGTCATCGTCGCCCCGGCGTACGAGGACGGCGCGGTCGAGGTCCTGGCGAAGAAGAAGAACATCCGCGTGCTCAGGGCCGAGGGCGCCCCGAGCAACCCGGTCGAGGTCAAGCCCGTCGACGGCGGCGCCCTCCTCCAGGTCACCGACCGCCTCCAGGCCGCGGGCGACGACCCGGCCAACTGGACCCTCGCCACCGGCGAGGCCCTCTCCGCGGACGAGCTCGCCGAGCTCGCCTTCGCCTGGAAGGCCTGCCGGGCGGTCAAGTCCAACGCGATCCTGCTCGCCAAGGACGGCGCCTCGGTCGGCGTCGGCATGGGCCAGGTCAACCGCGTCGACTCGGCGAAGCTGGCCGTCGAGCGGGCCGGCGAGGAGCGGGCGCGCGGCTCGTACGCTGCTTCCGACGCCTTCTTCCCCTTCCCCGACGGCCTGGAGATCCTGACGGCCGCGGGCGTCAAGGCGGTCGTCCAGCCGGGCGGATCGGTGCGCGACGAGCTGGTGATCGAGGCGGCCGCGAAGGCCGGCGTGACGATGTACTTCACCGGGACGCGTCACTTCTTCCACTGAGTGGGCCGACGAGGGCCCGCCGGTGCGCATGCGCCGGCGGGCCCTCGTGCACAGCGGCACGGCAGCGCTCCTCCCTGCCCGGCCGGGGCCCGCCGGCGACGGCGGGCGGCGCACCTGTCATCGCGGGGCCCCGGCATTTCCCGGGCCCCTTTCTTCACGCAGAGAGCGGTCAAGGATTTCTGACAGGCGGCGCGCCGGAGCGTGCCGTACCTCGCGGTGTCGGCGCCCTGCGCGTCGTCTTTCGCCGGGGCGATTCTTCCCTCTCGGATTCGACGGCGACGGCGTGGGAATTCTCTGCGCCGCCCCTTCCGCACGTCGTGTTCCTCGGCCTTCTTGACGGCTTCGCGTCCCGGCTTCATCCCGCCGGAACCGGCCTTGCGGGGCCCTGCGGAGCGGCCCTGCGGACCTGTGGTGCGGGGATGACGGTCGGGCGGCGAGATGCCTCCCTCCCGCTGGGGCGCGCGGCACACAGAAGATTCCGTCGTTCGGAACCGCTTGTTCCGAAAGGCCGTTTCGGTCCGACGTTCCTGAAATGCGGCCATCCGCTGACGCGTATTCCTTGTGCGGTTCCCGAGCCTCCGGTCCGTACTCGCGGCAATTCCAGCCGGTCAATGTGATCCGAGTCACATCGGGCCGCTTCTTAGGCGACTCTGGTCTAATGGGTTGCTCTTTTGTCGGCGGCTGGTCCATGGGGGCGCGGTGCTGGATATGCAGAACGGATCCACGGCGGAGCCCTCCGCCCCCGAGGCGGGCGGCGGACCGCCGGACGGGCTCTCCCCGGCTCCGCTGCGCCCGTACGCGGTCATCGCCGGCGTGCTGTGCGCCCTGTACTTCCTGTACTCCTGGGTCCAGTACACGCAGTTCCGCAACCCGTCCTGGGACCTGGGGATCTTCGAGCAGTCGGTGCGGTCCTACGCCGAGCTGCGCGCCCCGATCGTCGACATCAAGGGACCCGGCTTCCTCATACTCGGGGACCACTTCAGCCCGGTGACCGCGCTCCTCGCGCCGCTCTACTGGGTCTGGTCCTCCCCCCTCGCCCTCCTCTTCGCCCAGGCGGCGCTCTTCGCCGCCTCCGCGGCCGTCGTCGGCCGCACCGCCCAGCAGGTGCTCGGCAGCCGGGCCGCCGGCATCGGCATCACCGTCGCCTACGGGCTCTCCTGGGGCCTCCAGGAGGCGGTCAAGTCCGACTTCCACGAGATCGCCTTCGCCGTCCCGCTGCTGGCCCTTACCTGCCGGGCCCTGCTCCTCGGGCGCTGGACCGCCGCCGTCGCGTGGGCCGTGCCGCTCGTCCTCGTGAAGGAGGACATGGGGCTCACCGTCGCCATGGTGGGCGCGGTCCTCTTCCTGAAGGGCCGGAAGCGGCTCGGCGCGGCCCTGGCCGGCTTCGGGGTGGCGTTCTTCGCCCTCACCGTCCTCGTCCTCATCCCGGCCGCGAGCAAGGTCGGCCAGTACGACTACTGGGCCAAGATCGAGAAGACCGGCGAGGGGGCGGACGTCTCGCTGCTCGACTCGGTCGTCGGCGCCTTCGGCCCCGGCGACAAGTGGGAGATGGTCTTCTTCCTCGTCGGCATCACCGGCTTCCTCGCGCTGCGCTCGCCGCTGATGCTGCTCGTCCTGCCCACGCTGGCCTGGCGCTTCCTCTCCCAGGACCCCAACCACTGGGGCATGATCTGGCACTACAGCGCCATCCTGATGCCCGTCGTCTTCCTCGCCCTGGTCGACGCGGTCCGCGCGGTGCGGACCTCGCCGCGCCCCTGGCTCGTGGCGTACGGGAGGGTCGTCGTCCCCGTCGTCACCGCGATCGCGCTCGTCCACGCCATGGACCTGCCCCTGCGCGAGCTGCTGCGCTCCGAGACCTACCGCACGGACGCCCGCACCCTGGACGCGCGGCGCGCGGTGGCGGCGGTGCCGGAGGGGGCCAGCGTGGAGACCAACGTGACGCTGATGGCCCACCTGACCGCGGACCACACGGTCTACTGGGTCGGCGGGGCGACCGGTGTCAGCCCCGACTACCTCGCCCTCGACCTCGCCTCGGGCTGGTCCCAGCCGATCACCGACCCGGTCGGCCTCGCCTCCCAGCTGCACCCCGAGGCGCGCTACGCGGTCGCGGCGCAGGCGGGGCAGTTCGTGGTGCTGAAGCGCGGCTAGACGCCCTGCGCACGCCGAAGGGGCCCGGTTCCGAGACGGAACCGGGCCCCTTCGCGTACGTGGATCAGTACTGCTGGCGCGGCCGGTTGAACCAGGCCGAGCCGTCCGCCTTCGCGCAGAAGACGATGATGATGACGCCCAGCGCCATGCTGACGACACCGAGCGGCAGCGAGAAGATGCTGAACAGCACGATGAACGACGCGTACACGATGGAGCAGATGCGCACGCCGTTGCCGCCGGACTTGAACTTGGCGGCCAGGACCATGGCGAGGACGGCGAAGATCAGCGAGAAGATGCCCGCGAAGATCATCAGGCCCTTGCCGAAGCTGGCGAAGGTCTCCGCGTCGGCGGAGGAGACGCCGGAGTCCTCCAGGTTGCTGTCGAAGGCGAAGCCCATGGCGATGGCGACGAGGCCGCCGATGAGGTTCAGGCCGCCGATGATCCACAGCATCACGCGGGCCGCCTTCACCCCGCCCGGCATCTCCGTCGGACCGGCCGGGTAGCCGCCGTACTGGTTGACCGGCGGGGCGGCCGGGTAGCCGTAGCCCTGCTGCGGCGGGACGCCCTGCGGGGTCTGCTGCGGGTAGCCGTAGCCGGGCTGCTGGCCCTGGGGCTGCTGCTGGCCGTAGGGGTTGTTCGGTTCGCCGAAGCTCATCGAGGTTCCTCCGTGGATTTCTGTGCGGGGACTGCGCGGTCCGCGCGGAGGAATTTTGACCACGTGTTTCACGACGTATGAGCGGTTTTGCCCCCCGGCACTGCCCGCGGCACTGCGCGGATCATCGTGGTCAATACGACGACTCCTTGTCCAGTCGATACGCAGCGCAGTTGTGCAAGTGCAACGTTCGGTTCCGAATTGGAAACGGGCGGGGGTCATCCGGGAGGATGGCCGCATGAGCGCCCAGATTCTCGATGGCAAGGCCACCGCGGCCGCGATCAAGTCCGAACTGACCGCCCGTGTGGCGGCCCTCAAGGAGCGGGGCGTCACGCCCGGTCTCGGCACCGTCCTGGTCGGCGACGACCCGGGCAGCCAGAAGTACGTCGCGGGCAAGCACCGCGACTGCGCGCAGGTGGGCATCGCCTCCATCCAGCGCGAACTGCCCGCCACCGCCACCCAGGAGGAGATCGAGGCGGTCGTCCGGGAGCTCAACGAGGACCCGGCCTGCACCGGTTACATCGTGCAGCTGCCGCTCCCCAAGGGCATCGACGAGAACCGCATCCTGGAGCTCATGGACCCGGCCAAGGACGCCGACGGTCTGCACCCGACCAACCTCGGCCGGCTGGTCCTGAACGAGCCCGCCCCGCTGCCCTGCACCCCGTACGGCATCGTCCGGCTGCTGCGCGAGCACGGCGTGGAGATCAACGGCGCGGAGGTCGTGGTCGTCGGCCGCGGCGTCACCATCGGGCGCCCGATGCCGCTGCTGCTGACCCGCCGCTCCGAGAACGCGACGGTCACCCAGTGCCACACCGGCACCCGCGACCTCTCCGCGCACCTGCGCCGGGCCGACATCATCGTCGCCGCGGCCGGTGTGCCGCACCTGATCAAGCCGGAGGACGTGAAGCCGGGCGCGGCCGTCCTCGACGTCGGCGTCTCGCGCAACGGCGAGGGCAAGATCCTCGGCGACGTCGACCCCGGTGTCGCCGAGGTCGCCGGCTGGATCTCGCCCAACCCGGGCGGCGTCGGCCCGATGACCCGCGCCCAGCTCCTGGTCAACGTCGTCGAGGCCGCCGAGCGCGCGGCCGGGGTGCTCTGACCGTGTCGTCCTCCGGCACCTCGGAGGAGCCGACCGGGGCCGCCGCGGAGGCCGTCGCCCCGGCCGCGGCGGACGCCGCGCCGGCCGAGGCCCCGCGCCGCCACCCCCGGGCGAAGCTGACCACCGGGACCGTGCGCCCCGAGGGCGGCGGCCGTGCGGCGCCCGGGGACGCGTCGGCGCCCGCGCGCCAGTGGCCGCTGCTCACCGTGCTCGGCATGACCGCGCTGGGTCTGCTGATCGTGGGCACCGACCTGTTCCCGCAGGCGTTCCGGGTCGGTGCGCTCCTGGTCGGTGCCGCGCTCCTGACCGGCGCGGTGCTGCGGCGGACCCTGCCGTCGGTGGGCATGCTGGCGGTCCGCTCGCGCTTCACCGACATGATCACGTACGGGGTGATGGGCGCCGTGATCGTGCTGCTGGCGCTCATGGTGCAGCCGGAGCCCTGGCTGAAGATCCCGTTCCTGGAGGACGTCCTCCACCTCACGGTGACATGAGCGGGCGCCCGTCCTCTCCCCCGAGGGAGGACGGGCGCCGCCGTGATCAAGGGTCATGTACGTGCCAACGGCTCTTCAAGGGCTCCCGGGGGCTTGTGGCACGGAGGTGACCGTTCCGGTACCTGGGTGGCAGTGAGCCGTCACACAAGGGGGTGGGGGTTCGGCAGGGCCCGGGTCGGATAGCCTGACCGACGGATATCTCTTCACGTCGAGACAAGGATCGATCAAGAGGGGTATCCCGCACCAGGGGCAGGGACCCCCACCGCCAGCTGTCTTACGGAGATCGCCATGACCCGCACTCCCGTGAATGTCACCGTGACCGGCGCGGCCGGCCAGA
Organism: Streptomyces sp. NPDC020422; assembly: GCF_044386705.1. Classification (NCBI taxonomy): domain Bacteria; kingdom Bacillati; phylum Actinomycetota; class Actinomycetes; order Kitasatosporales; family Streptomycetaceae; genus Streptomyces; species Streptomyces sp. NPDC020422. The sequence continues at coordinate 627,183 of NZ_JBIRVJ010000005.1, forward strand.
TCGGCTACGCGCTGCTCTTCCGCATCGCCTCCGGCCACCTGCTCGGCGCGGACGTGCCGGTCAAGCTCCGCCTGCTGGAGATCCCGCAGGGCGTCAAGGCCGCCGAGGGCACCGCCATGGAGCTCGACGACTGCGCCTTCCCGCTCCTCAAGGGCATCGACATCTTCGACAACCCCAACGCGGGCTTCGAGGGCGCCAACATCGGCCTGCTCGTCGGCGCCCGTCCGCGCGGCCCGGGCATGGAGCGCGGCGACCTGCTCGCCGCCAACGGCGGCATCTTCAAGCCGCAGGGCGAGGCCATCGCCGCCCACGCCGCGGACGACATCAAGGTCCTGGTCGTCGGCAACCCCGCCAACACCAACGCCCTGATCGCCCAGTCCGCCGCCAAGGGCGTCCCGGCCGAGCGCTTCACCGCCATGACCCGCCTGGACCACAACCGCGCCCTGACGCAGCTGGCCCAGAAGACCGGCTCCTCGGTCACGGACATCAAGCGCCTCACCATCTGGGGCAACCACTCCGCGACCCAGTACCCGGACATCTTCCACGCGGAGATCGCCGGCAAGAACGCCGCCGAGGTCGTCAACGACGAGGCGTGGCTGGCCGACACCTTCATCCCGACCGTCGCCAAGCGCGGCGCCGCGATCATCGACGCCCGTGGCGCGTCCTCCGCGGCCTCCGCCGCCAACGCCGCCATCGACCACGTCCACACCTGGGTCAACGGCACCGCCGAGGGCGACTGGACCTCCATGGGCGTCCCGTCCGACGGCTCCTACGGCGTCCCGGAGGGCCTGATCTCCTCCTTCCCCGTCACCTGCAAGGACGGCAAGTACGAGATCGTCCAGGGCCTGGAGATCAACGAGTTCTCCCGCAAGCGCATCGACGCCTCCGTCAAGGAGCTGTCGGAGGAGCGCGACGCGGTGCGCGAGCTCGGCCTGATCTGAGCCCCACCCCGCTCCTCACCCACGACGCCCCCGGCCCGTTCGGCCGGGGGCGTCGTGCGTTCTATGCTGTCCCCTCACCTGACGCCCCTGTGATCGGGCGTCAATTCGGCAGTGAACAAGCACAGTTCGCCACCACCGGGGGAGTCATGGCGCAGTCGTTCGTACCTCACCAACCCGGCCCACCGCCCGGCCCGCCCTCCGCGGCCGCCGACCCTCGCCGGGCACCGGCCGCCAGCGAGGCCACCCGGCTGCTCTGCGCCGGCACCTACCTCGACGACCGCTTCCGCGACGCCGTCATCGACGAGCTCTACGTCCACGAGGAACGCGTCGCCGCGCCCTCCCTCGGCATCGACGCCGCCCGCGTCCTCGCCCACGCCCTGCGCGCCCGCCGCATCGAACTCGGCTGGTCCGCCGGGATCCTGGCCCTGTGGATCGTCGCCTTCCCGGTGACCAAGGGCCTGGCCATGCTCTTCGCCCTGCCCTTCGTGCTGCTCGCCGTCGCCCGCTGGATCCGCGGCCGAGCCGCCCGCCCGCCCCTCTACCGGACCGTCCCCGCGCTCGTCCTGCGCTGGTACGGGCGACTCACCCTGGTCCAGAGCGTCCTGCTCCTCCTCGTCCTGGCCCTCGCCGGCGAGGAGACCCGCTGGGAGCTGCTCGGCGACCTCGGCGAGTGGGGCGAGCTCCTCGGCCTCGCCCTCAGCGGCGCCGCCCAGGAGATGTGGGGCATCGGCCGCCTGGAGGTCTGGCTCACCCTCGCCGTGCCGCTGCTGCTCGCCTGGGCGGTGGCCACGCAGCGCGGCCAGTTCGCCAAGGCGCTCACCGGCGAGCTGGCGAAGGAGCGCTTCGCCCACGTCCAGACGGACCCGGCGGAGCAGTTCCAGGGCGTCCGCTTCCGGCGCCTGCGCGAGCGGATCAGGATCGAACAGCACGCCAGGCTCGTGATGTACCGCTCCGAAAACCCGTTCTGCGGCGCGGGCGAACCCTACGAGCCCTGGTCGCTCTCCGTCGAGCTGCGCCCCCGCAAGAACCTCGAGGGGCGCGAGCCCGAACCGCTCGACAACAGCGCGATCATGCGGCACATCGTCCCGCTCGTGGAGGCCCTGCGGGTGCCCTCCCCGCACGGCTCCCCGGAGATCGCCGCCTCCGTCCGCGACCGGCTGCGCGAGCTGGAGATCGACGAGGTCGTCTTCCTGCCCGTCGACGGGCTGCAGGCCCGCGCCGCCGCCCCGTACAGCCCCGAGGGCTTCGAGCGGCACCGCTCCGGCGCGATCGAGGAGGGCGGCGAGGCCCGCCGGCACTTCCTGCGGATCAGGGTCGGCGGCTGGGGCGAGGAGATCGTCACGACCGTCTTCGTCCGGGTCCACACCCAGGGCGGCATGCTGATGCTGGAGGTCGCGCCGCACGTCCTGCGCCCGGTCCTCCCGCTCTACCGCTACGCCGACCGGATCGCCCACCGCTACCGGCACAACCACCACTTCGGCAAGGCCGTCTGGGCGCTCGGCCAGGTGCCCCGCTCCGCTGGGCAGGCCCTCGTCACGCTCTGCCGGGCCCTCGCCCACCTGTGGCGGCAGACCACCGGCGGACACGCCGGCGCCCTGCCCGAGGGACCGCTGAACGCCGTCCGCGAGCTCGGCTCCGACGCCGACGCCTCCCTCTTCCAGGAGATGGACGTCAGCCGCTACCTCAAGAGCATCCAGGACCGGGTCGCGAACGGGGTCACCGTCGCCCTGCGCCAGGCCGGTTACGAGACCGCCGAGTTCGAGCAGAAGATCGTCCACGTCGCCGAGGGCGGCACGTTCATCGAGAACACCAAGGGGAACGTCACCATCGGCGACCACAACACCGTCACCAGCAAGACCTTCCACACCACCAAGACCGGAGGCGACCGTGGCTGACCAGGCCAAGCCCGCGGCGGGCGGCATCAGCATCAGCAACACCCAGGGCAACGTCACCGTCGGCGACCACAACACGGTCTCGTACACGGTGCAGGGGGCGCAGCCCGGCCGCGATCCCCAGCAGGAGGAGCTGCTGCAGGCCATCCGCAAGCTCCGGGCCGACCTCGGCGGGGTCGTCCCGTCCGAGCAGACGGCCGCCCTCGACGCCGAACTCTCCGACGCCGAGGACGAGATCGAGGGCACCGGCGCCGCCGGACCCGGCCGGCTGACCCGGCTGCGCCAGGCCCTGGCCGACGCCGGCGCCGTGACCGGCATCCTCGCCTCGGGGGTCGCCGTCGGACAGGCCCTCGCGGCCCTGCTCGGAGGGTGAGATGAGCGGGTACGGGGGCGAGGCGCGCTGGAACGACGAGACCCAGAGCTGGGAGCAGGGGCCCGCCGCCACCCCGGGCTCCGGTCCGGCCCCGCTGCTGCCGCCGCCTCCGTCGTACGACCCGACGGTCGGGCCGATACCCGGCCCGCAGCCTGGTCCGGTCCCGGGACCGATGCCGGGCCCCGGCACGGGGCCCGGGCGGCCGCGGACCGCGGTCGTCGCCGGGGTGGTGGCGGCGGTGCTGGCCGCCGGGGCCGTCGGCGGCTGGCTGACCTTTGGGCGGGGCGACGACGGGAAGGGCACGGCGGGACCGCCGAGCACCTCGGTGTCGGCGACCGACTCCCCGTCCGGCTCCGACTCCCCGTCCGACGGGCCGTCGGACTCCGGCGGGCCCTCCGACTCGGCTTCCCCGTCGGACAGTTCGGCGCCCATGGACGACATGCCGCCGCCCGGCTTCCACGCGGTCGACGACCCGGCCGGCTTCACCGTCGCCGTCCCCGAGAACTGGAACCGCACCTCGTCGGCGGAGGGCGTCTTCTACAACTCGCCCGACGGGAAGAGCCTGATCCAGATCTTCACCCTCGCCGAGCCGGACAGCACGCCGTACGAGTCGCTGCAGCGCACGTCGCAGAACCTCACCGCCAAGCCGGGCTACGAGCAGATCGGCCTGGAGCGGACCGGCGAGGGCGACGCAGCCGAGCTGGTGTACGCCTACGACCGCACGGAAGGGCGCCGCAAGGTCGTCGACCGGGCGTTCACCGGGACCGACGGCAGCCAGCACGCGATCCTCGTCGCGGGACCGGAGAGCGACTGGCCCAAGCAGCGGGAGACGCTGACCACGGTCCTGGAGTTCTTCAGGCCCTGAGCAGCTCGTCCGCGAGCTCCTCGACCCCGGCGAGGGTGCGCAGCAGCAGCCCGTGCCCGAAGGTGATCCGGGTGGCGCCGAGCCGGCCGAGCTCGGCGAAGTCCGGATCGCCGGGCCTGGCCAGGAAGTTGAGCGGCCCGGTGACCCCGGCCGCGCGCAGCCGGGGCAGATCGTCGGCGGGGGCGAGGATCGGGAAGACGCAGTCCGCGCCCGCGGCCGTGTAGCGGCGGGCGCGCTCGGCGGCGTCGTCGAGCGTCCCGCCGCGGAGGTACGAGTCCACCCGGGCGTTGACGAAGAGGCGGGGGCCCGCCGCCGCCCGCACCGCGGCCAGCCGCTCCGCCTGCTCCCGCGGGTCGCGCAGTCCGCCCGTACGGTCGGAGTCCTCCAGGTTCAGGCCGACCGCGCCGGTCCGAAGGACCCGGGCGACCAGCTCCTCGGGGGAGAGGCCGTACCCGCCCTCGACATCGGCGGTGACGGGGACGGAGACCGCCCGGACGATCCGGGCCACGGCCGCGAACATCTCCTCCGCCGGGGTCTTCCCGTCCTCGTGGCCGAGCGCGGCGGCGATCCCCGCGCTCGGGGTGGCCAGGGCCGGGAACCCGGCCTTCTCGAAGGCCCGCGCGGAGGCGGCGTCCCACGGCCCCGGCAGCACCAGGGGCCGGGCACCGGGCGCCACGCCGAGGTGCAGGGCGCGCAGCCGCTCGACGGGGCTCGCGGGCACGGGACTTACGGGGCGGCCACTCACGGGTGCGCGCCCCACGGGTTCGCTGCTCACCGCTTGTACATCCCGGGGGTGTAGTGCCCCGGCGCCATCCGGGTGCTGACGCCGATCCGGTTCCAGGAGTTGATGACCGTGATGGCGCCGATGAGGTGCGCGAGCTCGGTCTCGTCGAAGTGCTCGGCGGCCTGCGCGTACACCTCGTCGGGCACGAAGCCGTCGGTCAGGACGGTGACCGCCTCCGTCAGACCGAGGGCGGCCAGCTCGCGCTCGGTGTAGAAGTGCCGGGACTCGCGCCAGGCGGAGAGCTGGACGATCCGCTGCACGGTCTCGCCGGCGGCGAGGGCGTCCTTGGTGTGCATGTCCAGGCAGAAGCCGCAGTTGTTGATCTGCGAGGCGCGGATCTTGATCAGCTCGTACAGGGTCGGGTCGACGTGCTTCGACGCGGCGATCTCCAGGCCGATCATGGCCTTGTAGAACTCGGGGTGGCGCTCGGCGAAGGCGAGGCGGGGCGCGTGCTCGTGGGCGTAGGGGGCGGCGGAGGCGGTGGTGCTCGTGGTCGTCATGGTGACGACCGTACGACGCGGATGGCGCCCGGGTATGGTCCATTTCCATGGCAAACGACTGGTCCACTTTCGGCGCCGACCTGCACCTGGAGCTCAGCGGGCGGGGCCTGCGCAGCGGCCTGATGGACGCGCTGCGCGAGGCGGTGCGCAGCGGGCGCCTGGAGGCGGGGGTGCGGCTGCCGTCCTCCCGCTCGCTCGCCGCCGACCTGGGGGTGGCCCGCAACACCGTCGCCGACGCGTACGCGGAGCTCGTCGCCGAGGGCTGGCTGACGGCCCGGCAGGGCTCGGGCACGCGGGTGGCCCGCCGCGCGGCCCCGCGCCGCCCGCCCGCCAGGACGGGCGGCGCCCCCTCCCCGTCCCCGGCCGGCAAACCCACCTACAACCTGCGCCCCGGCACCCCTGACCTGTCCTCCTTCCCCCGCGCGGACTGGCTCAAGGCCTCCCGCAAGGCGCTCATGGCGGCGCCCGACGAGGCCTTCGGATACGGGGACCCGCGCGGCCGGATCGAACTGCGCACCGTGCTCGCCGAGTACCTCGCCCGGGCGCGGGGCGTGCACGCGCGGCCGGAACGGATCGTGGTCTGCTCCGGGTTCGTGCACGGCCTGATGCTCATGGCGCACGTGCTGAAGGCGCGCCGGGTGCGGGAGGTGGCGGTCGAGTCGTACGGGCTCGACGCCCACTGGGAGATCCTGGCCCGGGTGGGCCTGCGCACCCCGGCCCTGCCGTTCGACGCACGCGGCACGCGCGCGGAGGAGCTGGGGGAGATGGGCGGGGTCGGCGCGGTCCTGCTCACCCCCGCCCACCAGTTCCCGATGGGCGGCGCGCTCCAGCCGGACCGGCGGGCGGCGGCGGTGGACTGGGCGCGGGCGTCGGGCGGGGTGATCCTGGAGGACGACTACGACGGCGAGTTCAGGTACGACAGGCAGCCGGTGGGTGCGTTGCAGGGGTTGGACCCGGACCGTGTCGTCTACCTGGGCACGGCGAGCAAGTCGCTGGCACCGGGGCTGCGGCTGGCCTGGATGGTGCTGCCGGAGCACCTGGTGGGGGAGGTGACCGAGGCGAAGGGGGCGGTGGACTGGGTGTCGAGCGCGACGGACCAGCTGACCTTCGCGGAGTTCCTGGCGTCGGGGGCCTACGACCGGCATGTGCGTGCGATGCGGCTGCGGTACCGGCGGCGGCGCGACCAGCTCGTGGCCGCGGTCGGGGCGCGCTCGCCCGGGACTCGGGTGAGCGGCATCGCGGCGGGGCTCCACGCGGTCCTCGAACTCCCGCCGGGTACGGAGTCCGCGGTGACCCGCGCGGCCGCCTTCCAGGGGCTGGCCCTGCAGGGCATCGACCGCTTTCGGCATCCGTCCACGGCGGCGGCCTCGGACGCCCTGATCGTCGGTTACGGCACCCCGTCGGACAGCAGCTGGCCCACCACCCTGGAAGCCCTGTGCCGAGCCCTTCCGTAACCCCGACCCCCAGACGGCGCCCTCGCCGTCGCGGGCATCCGTTCCGCTGAAGCAGCCCCCGCCCTCCCCGGCCTGCGCCCGACCCCGCCGCGGGTCCCCCCGCTCCGCTGGGGCGGTGCCCACCCTCCCCGGCCTGCGGCCGGCCCCGCCGCGGGTCACCCGCTCCGCTGGGGGCGGTGCCCGCCCTCCCCGGCCTGCGCCCGGCCCCGCCGCGGGTCCCCCGCTCCGCTGGGGGCGGTGCCCACCCTCCCGGCCGCGCCTGCGCCCGTTGTGGGCCTGCGGCCCGCCGTTGTGGGCATTCGTTCCGCTGGGGCGGAACGGGTGGGCACAACGGACGGCGCCCCTTGCCGGGCCTAGGCCTCCGCGCCTGAACCCGCACCACGGGTGCGGCGCAGTCGGGGCGGGGGCTCAGGCACGGGGAGCGGAGGCGCCGCTAAGGGCGCCGTCCCGTGTGCCCACCCGTCCCGCCCTGCGGGACGATTGCCCACACGGGGGTGGGCGAGGCGGAGGCGGCCCGCACAGGCAGGGGGGCGCGGCGGCTCGCACGGGGGTGGGCGAGGCGGAGGCGGACCGGACGGGCGGGGGTGCAGCGGCCCACACGGGGGTGGGCGAGGCGGAGGCGGCCCGCATGGGCGGGGGCGCGGCGGTCCGTGCGGGGGTTGTGGGGGTCAGTGGGCCGGTTCCGGGGTTGTGGGGGCCTCGCCGAAGCGGGCCAGGGTGAGGGAGCCGGCGATCGCGACGGCGAAGCCGAGGAGGGCCAGCCAGCCCAGCCCCTCGCGGGTCCGGTCGCCCAGCCAGGCCACCCCCACCACCGCGGGCCCGATCGTCTCGCCCAGAACGAGGCCCGCCGTCGCCGTCGTCACCGAGCCCCGGTGCAGCGCCGAGGTCAGCAGCAGGAAGGCCGCCCCGCCCCCCACCAGCAACGCGTACACCGCCGGGTTGGCCAGGTCGACCGAGTCGATCAGCCGGACCGCGACCTCCACCACCCCGAAGCCGAAGCCGGCCGCGAGGCCGAGGGTCAGGGCCCGGGGCCGCTCCGGCAGCCGGCCCGCCGCCACACCGACCAGCAGGACGGCGAAGGCCGCGAGGAGCAGCCCCCACTGCAGCGCCGCCGAGCCGGTCCCCTCGTGCCCCTCCCGGCCGGCCGCGAGCGCCAGCATCGCGAGGCCGAGGCAGACCACGCCCACCGCCCCCCACTCGACCCGGCTCAGCCGCACCTCCAGCACCCGCGAGGCGATCACCGCCGTCACCGCGAGACTGGCCGCGAGCGAGGCGCCCACCGCGTAGATCGGCAGCGTCCGCAGGGCCACGATCTGGAGGACGAAGCCGAGCCCGTCCAGGCCGAGCCCGGCCACGTACCGCCACTGCCGCAGCGCCCGCCACAGCAGCGCCACGTCGACCCCGCCGCCCGTACCCGGCTCGGCGGCCCGCGCGCCGAGCGCCTGCAGCACCGACGCGGCCCCGAAACAGAGCGCGGAGCCGAGCGCACACACCATCCCAAGTAGCACGAAAGGGACTCTAGTGCGAGTGGGATCCGGGGGCCGCCCAGGCCGGGCCTACACTGTGCGATCGCAACAGGCGGCGGACAGGGGAGGGCGGGCTATGCGCAGGCTGAGGTCCGGCACGGTCATTCTCGGCGGAGTGGGCGTGCTGGCGGCGACGCTGACCGCGTGCGGCTCGGAGCCCGACCGCCGCTGCATCGACCCGGTGACGTACAAGGAGCTGCCGGACTACAAGTGCGAGTCGGGCGGCGGCAGCAGCGACGGCAGCTCGTCCAGCGGCCGCTACTACTACGGCGGCTCGGTCAGCAGCGGCCGCGTCAGCGGCGGCAGCTTCGACAAGTCGGCCGTCGACAGCGGCGGCTTCGGCGGCCACCACTCCTCCTCCGGCGGCTGATCCCCGGACCATGCAGCGCCACACCATCGAGCCCCGCCCCGGCTGGCAGCGGACCGTCGAGGAGCAGGGTCTGATCTACCCGCTGACCCGCTACCCGGACGACTCCCTGCGCCCGTACTGGGACGAGAGCGCCTACTACTCCTTCTCCCTGCCCGAGGTGGAGGCCCTGGAGGAGGTCGTCGAGGAGCTGCACGCCATGTGCCTGGCGGCGGCGGCGCACATCGTCGACAAGGACCGGTTCGCCGAGCTCGGCATCACCGACCCCCGGATCCGCGCCCGGGTCGCCGAGGCCTGGCACCGGCGTGCCGAGCTGCCCACCCTCTACGGGCGGTTCGATCTGCGTTACGACGGCACCGGGCCGGCCAAGATGCTGGAGTACAACGCCGACACCCCCACCTCCCTGGTGGAGGCGGCGAGCCCGCAGTGGTTCTGGATGGAGGAGCGCTTCCCCGGCGCCGACCAGTGGAACTCCCTCCACGAGCGCCTCGTCGACGCCTGGCGTCGGCAGGCGCACCTGCTGCCGCCCGGCAGCCCCGTGCACTTCGTCCACAGCGAGGGCGACGAGCTGGGCGAGGACCTGATGACGGTCGCGTATCTGCGCGAGACCGCCCAGCAGGCCGGCCTCGACACCGAGGCGCTCTCGGTCGAGCGGATCGGCTGGGACCGGATCTCGGGCCGTTTCGTCGACGACCGGCTCCGGTTCATCCGCGCCTGTTTCAAGCTCTACCCGTGGGAGTGGCTGACCACGGACCGGTTCGGCCCGCACGTCCTCGACACCCTCGACAACGGCGGCGGCACCGGCACCACCTGCTGGATCGAGCCCGCGTGGAAGATGCTGCTCTCCAACAAGGCGCTCCTCGCGATCCTCTGGGAGCTCCACCCGGGCCACCCCAACCTGCTGCCCGCCTACCTCGACGGCCCGCGCGAACTCGCCGCGACCACGGGCTGGGTGGCCAAGCCGCTGCTCGGCCGCGAGGGCGCCGGCGTCACCCTGCACGAGGCGGGCGCCCCGGTCGTCCTCCGCGACGACGAGCCCTGCTGCTACCAGCAGCTCGCCCCGCTGCCCGACTTCGACGGCAACCGGGTCGTGCTCGGCGCGTGGACCGTCGGCGACGAGTCGGCGGGCCTCGGCATCCGGGAGTCGGCGGGCCTGGTCACGGACGAGTACGCCCGCTTCCTCCCGCACGTCATTCTGTGACGTAGTCCCGCAGCGGCGCCGGCTTCAGGCCCGCCGCGTCGGCCGCCTCCAGGGCCCGGCGCAGGTCCTGCTCGACCGTCTCGTTGAAGTGCAGCAGGATGATGTCCCCGGCCTTCAGCCGCGGTGTCGGCGGGGTCCACTGGCCCCAGGTCGTCATGTCGTACGTCCAGGTCACCAGGGCCTTCGCGCCGCAGGCGCGGGCGGTGGTGCGGGTCGTCCGGTCGTACGCGCCGTACGGCGGGCGCAGCAGCCGGGGCCCGTCGCCGAACTCGGCGAGGTGCGCGTCGCGCGCCCCGCACGCCTCCGCCCGCTGCCCGGCGGCGTCGAGGGTGGTGAGGTCCGGGTGGTTCACCGTGTGGTTCTCGACGCGGGAGCGGCCCTGGTCGAGCAGGGTGTGGAAGTAGGCGTCGTCGTACGCGTAGGCGCCCGGCAGCAGGAAGAGCGAGGCCGGCACGCGCCGGTCGAGCAGGAGCTTCGCGGCGGCGGGATCGTGGTTCCAGCCGTCGTCGATGGTGACGAAGACGACCGGGTCGGCGGTGTCCACATGGGAGACGACCGGGACGGGCTCCGGCCAGGCCGCGAGCGGGGCGGCCTGGGCGGAGCCCCCCAGCGCACCGAGGAGCGCGACGGGGACGAGTGCGGCGAGCGCACCGCGCAGGGCGCGGCGCAGACGGGGTCTCGGCATGGCCGTCATCATTGGCCTAGACCAACTGCCTTGTCAATGACCGGAGTTGTCCGCCGGGCGGCCCCGGCAAGCGGACCTCGTCAGTCCGCCGCGAGCACCGTGCGCAGCTGCTCCAGGCCCCAGTCGAGGTCCTCCTTCGAGATCACCAGCGGCGGAGCGATCCGGATCGTCGAGCCGTGGGTGTCCTTCACCAGGACGCCCCGCTCCATCAGCTTCTCCGAGATCTCCCGGCCCGTTCCCTTCGCCGGCGCGATGTCCACGCCCGCCCACAGACCCCGGCCGCGCACCGCCTCCACCGCACCGCCGCCCACCAGCAGTCCCAGCTCCGCGTGCAGGTGCTCGCCCAGCTCCGTCGCCCGCTGCTGGTACTCGCCGGTCCGCAGCATCGCGATCACCTCGAGGCCCACCGCGCACGCCAGCGGATTGCCGCCGAAGGTCGAGCCGTGCTCACCCGGCCGGAACACCCCGAGCACGTCCCGGTCCGCGACCACCGCCGAGACCGGCACCACGCCGCCGCCGAGCGCCTTGCCCAGGATGTACACGTCCGGCACCACGCCCTCGTGCTCGCACGCGAAGGTCCGTCCCGTACGGCCCAGTCCCGACTGGATCTCGTCCGCCATGAACAGCACGTTCCGCCGCCGCGTCAGCTCCCGCACCCCCGCCAGATAGCCGGCCGGCGGCACGAGCACCCCCGCCTCGCCCTGGATCGGCTCGATCAGCACCGCCACCGTGTTCTCGGTGACCGCCGCCTCCAGCGCCGTCGGATCCCCGTACGGCACGATCTCGAACCCCGGCGTGTACGGGCCGAAGTGGTCGCGGGCCTCGTGGTCCGTGGAGAAGCTGACGATCGTCGTGGTCCGGCCGTGGAAGTTGTTCGCCGCCACCACGATCTTCGCGTGCCCGTCCGGCACGCCCTTCACCTCGTACCCCCACTTCCGGGCCGTCTTCACCGCCGTCTCCACCGCCTCGGCACCGGTGTTCATCGGCAGCACCGCCTCCTTGCCGCACAGCTCGGCCAGGCGCGTACAGAACTCCGCGAAGCGGTCGTGGTGGAAGGCGCGCGAGGTGAGCGTCACGCGCTCCAGCTGCGCCCGCGCGGCGTCGATCAGACGCCGGTTGCCGTGCCCGAAGTTGAGCGCCGAATAGCCGGCGAGCATGTCCAGGTAGCGGCGCCCCTCGACGTCGGTCATCCACGCCCCCTCGGCGGAGGCGACGACCACGGGCAGGGGGTGGTAGTTGTGGGCGCTGTGCGCGTCCGCGGCAGCGATCTCGTCTTGCGTCCTCGACGTACTCGACACGGGATCTCCGTTCGTCCTGCGGCAGGGGCGGATGTGGCTCCCTTTTCTTATCGTCGCTCGTATGCCGGACGGGGAAACCTGTCGTGACGGCGCGCCCGCTAACCTGGGAACACGCGCGGCGACTGGCGCACGGGGAAGCGACCCCGGGGGAGCCGCGCGCGGCAGACCACACGAGGTGCCGCCCGCCTGGGCATCACGGGAACCCACCGGGTCCCGTGTGGTGCCGCGCGAGCCGCGGCGCCCCGGGGCCGTCATGCCGAACACCCGGAGCGACGCCATGACCCACGCCACGACCGCCGCCACGCCTGACGCCCCGTCCGGCACCGCGCCCGCCGCCACGACCGACCGCGGTCGCGCACAGCACCCCGCCCTCACCGCCGCCGATCCCGAGCTCGCCGCCCTCGTCGGCGCCGAGGAGCGGCTCCAGGCCGAGACCCTCCGCCTCATCCCCAGCGAGAACTACGTCTCCGCCGCCGTCCTCGAGGCCTCCGGCACCGTGCTGCAGAACAAGTACAGCGAGGGCTACCCCGGCCGCCGCTACTACGAGGGCCAGCAGAACATCGACCCGGTCGAGACCCTGGCGATCGAGCGCGCCAAGGCGCTGTTCGGCGTCGACCACGCCAATGTGCAGCCCTACTCCGGCTCCCCGGCCAACCTCGCCGTCCACCTCGCCTTCGCGCGGCCGGGCGACACCGTGATGGGCATGGCCCTGCCCATGGGCGGCCATCTCACCCACGGCTGGGGCGTCTCCGCCACGGGCACCTGGTTCCGGGGCGTCCAGTACGGCGTGCGCCGCGAGGACGGGCGGATCGACTTCGACCAGGTGCGCGAGCTCGCCCTCAAGGAGCGCCCCAAGGTGATCTTCTGCGGCGGCACCGCGCTGCCCCGCACGATCGACTTCGCCGCCTTCGGGGAGATCGCCCGCGAGGCCGGCGCGGTGCTGGTCGCCGACGTCGCCCACATCGCCGGGCTCATCGCGGGCGGCGCCCACCCCTCGCCCGTCCCGCACGTGGACGTGGTCTCCACGACCACCCACAAGACCCTGCGCGGCCCGCGCGGCGCCATGCTGATGTGCCGCGAGGAGCACGCGAAGGCGATCGACAAGGCGGTCTTCCCCGGCCTCCAGGGCGGCCCGCACAACCAGACCACCGCCGCCATCGCCGTCGCCCTGCGCGAGGCGGCGCTGCCCTCCTTCCGCGCCTACGCCCACGCGGTCGTCGCCAATGCCAAGGCCCTCGCCGAGGCCCTGCTCGACCGCGGCTTCGACCTGGTCTCCGGCGGCACCGACAACCACCTGATCCTGATGGACCTCACCCCCAAGGAGGTCCCCGGCAAGGTCGCCGCCAAGGCGCTCGACCGGGCCGGGATCGTCGTCAACCACAACACCGTCCCCTACGACCCCCGGAAGCCCTTCGACCCCTCCGGCATCCGCATCGGCACCCCGTCCCTCACCTCCCGTGGCCTGGACGTCACGCACATGCCCCAGGTCGCCGAGTGGATCGACCGCGGGGTCGCCGCCGCGGGCAAGGGCGACGAGGACGCCCTCGCCGCCGTCCGCGCCGAGGTCGCCGAGCTGATGGGCGCCCACCCGGCGCCGGGCCTGCCGGTCTGACCCCCCGGCGCCCGGCGGGCGGCCCGCCCGCCGGGCGCGGTGTGGTCCTCGTCTCATCGGCGGCACTTTTGACGCACGGGCAGGCGGGGATCGCTTCCCACACCTGAGAGAATGATGGGCATGGCCTCTGACCGCCCGCCCGTCGCCCACCACCACCCTCAGGGGAATGGCTCCGCCATGCAGTCTCGCCCGCGTGTGCTCTCCGGAATCCAGCCCACCGCAGGCTCGTTCCACCTCGGCAACTACCTCGGCGCCGTGCGCCAGTGGGTCGCGCTCCAGGAGTCCCACGACGCCTTCTACATGGTCGTGGACCTGCACGCGATCACGGTCCCGCAGGACCCCGCCGCGCTGCGCGCCAACACCCGGCTCGCCGTCGCCCAGCTGCTCGCCGCGGGCCTCGACCCGGAGCGCTGCACCCTCTTCGTGCAGAGCCACGTGCCCGAGCACGCCCAGCTCGCCTGGCTGATGAACTGCCTCACCGGCTTCGGCGAGGCCTCCCGCATGACGCAGTTCAAGGACAAGTCCGCCAAGCAGGGCGCGGGCAACGCGAGCGTCGGCCTCTTCACGTACCCGATCCTCCAGGTCGCGGACATCCTGCTCTACCAGGCCGACCAGGTCCCCGTCGGCGAGGACCAGCGCCAGCACATCGAGCTCACCCGCGACCTCGCGGAGCGCTTCAACGGGCGCTTCGGCGACACGTTCACGATCCCCTCGCCGTACATCCTCAAGGAGACGGCGAAGATCTACGACCTGCAGGACCCGGCGATCAAGATGAGCAAGTCGGCGTCGACCCCCAAGGGCCTGATCAACCTGCTCGACGACCCGAAGACGACGGCGAAGAAGGTCAAGAGCGCCGTCACGGACACCGACACGGTGATCCGCTTCGACCCGGAGAACAAGGCCGGCGTCTCCAACCTGCTCGGCATCATGTCCGTGCTCACCGACACGTCGATCGCCGACCTGGAGAAGAGCTACGAGGGCAAGATGTACGGCGCCCTGAAGACCGACCTGGCCGAGGTCATGGTGGAGTTCGTCACGCCGTTCCGGACCCGGACGCAGGAATACCTGGACGACCCGGAGACGCTGGACTCGCTCCTGGCCAAGGGTGCGGAGAAGGCCCGGGCCGTCGCCGCGGAGACGCTGGCGCAGGCCTACGACCGGATGGGCTTCCTGCCCGCGAAGCACTGAGTCCAAGGACCCTGGCCACAAGGGTGGTGCAGGCCGCACACTGGCGACCTGCACCGCTTCAGCACATTTCCCGACGGATGACGGAGGAGAACGACGTGGGGACCGTAACGCTCGGCGTTTCGATCGCGGTCCCGGAGCCTCACGGCAGCCTGCTCCAGGAGCGGCGCGCGGGCTTCGGGGATCCCGCCGCGCACGGCATCCCGACCCACGTCACCCTGCTCCCGCCGACGGCGGTGGCCGAGGAGCGGCTGCCGGAGATCGAGGCGCACCTCGCCCGCATCGCCGCCGGCACCGAGCCCTTCACGATGCGCCTGGAGGGCACCGGCACGTTCCGTCCGCTCTCCCCGGTCGTCTTCGTCCAGCTGGTCGAGGGCACGCCCGCCTGCGACCGGCTCCAGAAGCTGGTCCGCGACGAGTCCGGCCCGGTCCCGCGCGAGCTGCAGTTCCCGTACCACCCGCACGTGACCGTCGCCCACGGCATCTCCGAGGAGGCCATGGACCGCGCCTTCACGGAGCTGTCGGGCTACGCGGCGGACTGGACCTGCCGCTCCTTCGCTCTGTACGAGCAGGGCCCGGACGGCGTGTGGCGCAAGCTGTGCGACTACGAGTTCGGCAGCGGCCGCACGGTCTCCGCGGTCCCGGCCCAGGGCGGCAGCCCCCTCGACCAGCCGGCCAGGACCCCGGCGGTGTGAGCCCACGGGCGACCGCGCGGACCGGCCGTCGGGCGGGCCGGCTGTCGCGCGGACCTGCCGTCGGGCGGACCGGCCGTCACCCAGGCCGGCCGCCGCGCGGGCCGGCCGGGGGTCACGCCGGCAGCCGACCGGAACGGCTGCCCTCCAGGCCCGCTGTCGCCGTGACGGCGGGCGCGGCCCGGGCCCGCAGCGGTTCACACCGGCAGCCGTCGGAACAGCGTCCGGGGTACGTGCCGCAGGGCCGACATCACCACCCGCAGGCTGCCCGGCACCCACACCGTCTCCGAGCGGCGCCGGAGCCCCAGCTCGATCGCCGTCGCGACCGCCTCGGGCGTGGTGGCCAGCGGAGCCTCCGCCAGGCCGCGGGTCATCTTCGTGCGTACGAAACCGGGCCGGACGATCATCACCTGCACCCCCGTGCCGTGCATCGCGTCCCCCAGGCCCTGCGCGAACGCGTCGAGCCCCGCCTTCGACGAGCCGTAGATGAAGTTGGCCCGCCGGGCCCGCTCCCCGGCCACCGACGAGAGCACCACCAGCGAGCCGTGCCCCTGCGCCTGCAGCGCCTGGGCGCAGACCAGGCCGGCCGAGACGGCGCCGGTGTAGTTGGTCTGGGCGACCCGGACCGCGGCGAGCGGGTCGGACTCGTCGCGCGCCTGGTCGCCGAGGACGCCGAAGGCGAGCAGCACCATGTCGATGTCGCCCTCGGTGAAGAGCTTGCCGAGCCGCTCCTCGTGCGACTCGGTGTCCAGCGCGTCGAAGGGCACGGTGTGCACGTCCGCGCCGAGCGCGCGCAGCGAGTCCGCGGCGGCGGTGAGCGCGGGGGAGGGGCGCCCGGCCAGCCAGACGGTACGGGTGCGGCGGGCGATGAGCCGGCGGGCGGTGGCCAGGCCGATCTCGGAGGTGCCGCCGAGAACGAGCAGGGACTGGGGGGCGCCGAAGGCGTCCTTCATGGCGTTCACGCTCCTCGGGATGCGAAGGGGGTGGAGGCGGTCACAGGGCGAGGCGGCGCGACAGGTCCGAGGTGAACACACCCGTCGGATCCAGCCGGGCGCGCAGCTCGCGGAAGTCGGCGAGCCGCGGGTACATGGCGTCGAGCAGCTCGGGCCGCAGCCGGGAGTCCTTCGCGAGGTAGACCCGCCCGCCCGCCGTGACGACCTCCTCGTCCAGCTCGTCGAGGAAGGCGCCGAGCCCGGAGAGCCCGGCCGGGATGTCGAGCGCGAGGGTCCAGCCGGGCACCGGGAACGACAGCCAGCCGGGGTCCGCGTCGCCGAAGCGCTTCAGCACGGCGAGGAAGGACGGGCAGCGGCGGCTGGCGATCCGCTGGACGACCCGGCGCAGGGTCTCCTCCCGCCCGTACCCGACGACGAACTGGTACTGCACGAAGCCGCCGCGCCCGTACACCCGGTTCCAGTGCGGGACCCCGTCGAGGGGGTGGAAGAAGGAGGGCAGCCGCTGGAGCCGGCCGATGGAGCGGCGGGGCGCCTTGCGGTACCAGAGCTCGTTGAAGACGCCGACGGTGTGCCGGCCGAGCAGCCCCTCGGGGACGTACGCGGGCGCGCCCGGCAGCCGTCCGGGGCGGAAGGCGAGCGGACTCCGGCGGGCCCGGACGGGCAGCGCGTCGTACGGGGCGTGGTCGCCGCGGGTGAGGACGGCGCGGCCCGTGGCGGCGCCCCGGGCGAGCAGGTCGATCCAGGCGACGGAGTAGCGGTACAGGTGGTCGGTGGCGGTGAGCCGGGCCATCAGGTCGTCGAGGTCCGTGGCGCGTTCCGTGTCGACGGTCATCATCGAGGTCTCGACGGGCAGCAGCCGCAGCGTGACGGAGAGGATCACACCGGTCAGGCCCATGCCGCCGGCGGTCGCGTCGAAGAGGGGCTCGCCGGGGGCGAGGGTGTGCACCCGGCCGTCGGCGGTGAGCAGGTCGAGCGAGACGACATGGCGGGAGAAGGAGCCGGAGACATGGTGGTTCTTGCCGTGGATGTCGGCGCCGACGGCCCCGCCGACCGTCACATACCGGGTGCCGGGGGTCACCGGCACGAACCAGCCGAGCGGCAGCAGCACCTCCATCAGGTGGTGCAGGCTGACGCCCGCGTCGCAGACGGCGAGCCCCGCCTCGGCGTCGATCGCGCGGATCCTGGCGAGCCCGGTCATGTCGAGGACGGAGCCCCCGGCGTTCTGGGCGGCGTCGCCGTAGGCCCGGCCGAGCCCGCGGGCGATGGATCCCCGGGCGCCGCCGGCGCGCACGGCGGCGGCGGCCTCCTCGTAGGTCCGCGGGCGGATCACGCGCGCGAGGGTGGGGGCGGTGCGGCCCCACCCGGTGAGGGTGTCGACGTCGGTGGGGACGTGCGTCGCGACGCCCTGCTCGACGCCCTGCTCGAAGTCGGTCTCGGCTGCCATGGAGGTGACCGTATCGCCGCTAGTGTCGCTTATGCCGGGATTGATGGGCGGTTCGTCGAAATGGGTGATTAAACGAGTGTCAGGAAAGCCTCCCGCCCCGTACGTCACCTTCGCGCGCCAGAGTCGCCCCTGGCGGACGGAGCCGACGGTGCCGAGGGTGCCGACGGTGCCGACGGTGCCGACGGCGTCGAGGGTGCCGACGGTGCCGACCGGGCTGACGGTGCCGACAGCGGACCGGGGAGGCGGGCGAGACGCATGCGATACGGGGACTGGGCCGAAGCCGACCACCGGCTCCTGGCCGCCGTGCACGCCCACGGGCGCCGCCCCGCCGTGGCCGCGGCGACCCGCGCGCTCTCCCTCGGCGGCGAGCACGGCGCGCTCTGGATCGCCGCCGGACTCACCGCCGCCGCCCTGGACCGCCCGCACCGCACCGGCTGGCTGCGCGGCACGGCCCTGATCGGCGCCGCCCACCTCGCCAGCATGGGCGTCAAACGTCTCGTACGGCGCCCCCGGCCACGCCCCGAGCAGTACCCGCCGCTCGTCCGCACCGCCGGACGGCACTCCTTCCCCAGCTCCCACGCCGCCTCGGCCGCCGCGGCCGCCGTCGCCTTCGCCGTCCTGCACCCGCCCACCCGGTCCCTCGCCGTGCCCGCCGCGGCCGCGATGTGCCTCTCCCGGCTCGTCGCCGGCGTCCACTACCCGACCGACATCGCCGCAGGCGCCCTGCTCGGGGCGGCCACGGCCACGGCCGGACGCGGCTGGCTGCGCGCCCCCGGAGGCCCCCGTGACTGAATCCGGCACCGGCACGGCCGTCCTCGCCCCGCCCACCGCCGCGCCCCGGACCCGGCCGCGCCCCGGCACCCTCGCCGTCGTCCGCGGCCTCATCCGCACCGCGCGGCCCCGCCAGTGGGTCAAGAACGCGCTCGTCCTCGCCGCGCCCGTCGCCGCCGGGCAGCTCGTCGCCTGGGACACCGCCGGGCGGCTCGCCCTGGTCTTCGCCCTGTTCACCGCCGCCGCCTCCGCCGTCTACCTGGTCAACGACGCCCGCGACGCCGCCGCCGACCGCGCCCACCCCGTGAAACGGCACCGCCCCGTCGCCGCCGGCCTCGTCCCCGTACCCCTCGCCTACACGGCCGGCGCCCTGCTCGGCCTCGGCGCGGCCCTCGCGAGCGCCCTGCTGTGCAATGCCATGACGGCGCTGCTCCTGACCGGGTACCTCGCGATGCAACTCGCCTACTGCGTACGTCTCAAGCACGTCCTCGTCGTCGACCTCGCCGTCGTCGCCACCGGCTTCCTGATGCGGGCGATGATCGGCGGCATCGCCCTCGGCATCCCGCTCTCCCGCTGGTTCCTCATCACCACCGGCTTCGGCGCGCTCTTCATGGTCGCCGCCAAGCGCTACTCGGAGGCCGTGCAGATGCAGGACGCCCAGGGGGCCACCCGGGCGCTGCTCACCCAGTACACGACCGGCTACCTGCGCTTCGTCTGGCAGCTCGCGGCCGGGGTCGCCGTCCTCGGCTACTGCCTGTGGGCGCTGGAGAGCGGCGGCGTCGCCAACGGCTCACTGCTGCCCTGGCGCCAGCTCTCCGTCGTCGCCTTCATCCTGGCCGTCCTGCGCTACGCCGTCTTCGCCGACCGCGGCACGGCCGGGGAGCCCGAGGACGTCGTCCTGCGCGACCGGCCGCTCGCCGTCATCGGCCTGGTCTGGGCGGCGATGTACGGGATGGCGGTCGCGGACCTGTGAGCGGCGGCGCCACCGGGCGACGCGGCGCCACGGGGAGCGGCGGCGCCACCGGGAGCGTCGGAACCACCGGGAGCCGCGTCCGGCGCCGCGAGCTGCTCGGCTTCGCCCTCTCCGGGGCCGCCGCCTACGCCACCGACCTCGTCGTCTTCCTCGGACTGCTCGGACCCCTCGGCCCGGTCGCCGCCAAGTCGCTCTCCTTCCTCGCCGCCTGCACCGTCGCCTACCTCGGCAACGCGCTCGGCACCTACCGCCGCCGGGCGGTCACCGCCCGCGAGTACGCCGTCTTCTTCGGCGTGAACCTCGCGGGTGCCGCCGTCCAACTCCTGTGCCTCGCCGTCTCCCACTACGGCCTCGGACTCACCTCCGCCCGCGCCGACACGGTGTCAGGACTCGGCATCGGCATGGCACTCGCCACCTGTCTGCGATTCTGGGGAACCCGGACGCTGGTGTTCCGGGTCCCGTCCACCGAGGGAGAGGCACGCACGACATGGACTGGCTGACCAAGCTCCCCGTCGTCGGCCCCTGGGTCGTCCGGCTGATGAAGACCCACGCCTGGCACGCGTACGAGCTCCTCGACGAGGTCCGCTGGAGCCGGCTCGCCGCCGCCATCACCTTCCTCAGCTTCCTCGCCCTCTTCCCGCTGATCACGGTCGCCGCCGCGATCGGCGCCGCGCTGCTCAGCTCCGAACAGCTCGACAAGATCGAGAGCAAGATCGCCGACCAGGTCCCCGGCATCTCCGACCAGCTCGACATCGGCGGCCTCGTCGACAACGCCGGCACCGTCGGGCTCGTCGCCGGCGCCGTCCTGCTCTTCATGGGCATCGGCTGGGTCGGCTCGATGCGCGAGTGCCTGCGCGCGGTCTGGGGCCTCGACGGCGTCGACGAGGACAACCCGTTCCTGCGCAAGGGCAAGGACACCCTCGTCCTGCTCGGCCTCGGCGGGGTCGGGCTCTGCTCGCTCGCCGCGTCCTGGCTCGGCTCCACCGCCGTCGGCTGGAGCGCCGACCGGCTCGGCATCTCCCACGCGGGCGCCGGCGGGGCCCTGCTCCAGGCCGCCGCCCTGCTCGTGGCGGTCGTCGCCGACTTCCTGCTCCTGGCGTACGTCCTGACCCTGCTGCCGGGCGTCGAACCGAAGCGGCGCCCCCCGGGGGGGGGGGGGCGGGGGGGGGGGGGGGGCGGCGGGCGGCGGGAAAAGCGGCGCGGCGGCGCTAAGAGGGGGGGGGCGGGGCACTCGCAGTACCGGGGCGTAGGCGGGCCCGGCGCCCACCAACAGG